>JAFNXN010000041.1 GCA_017379015.1 Alistipes sp. | reverse complement strand
CTCTCCTGCCGAAGCCCCAGTATCGTAGCAATCGACAACATGAAGCCCCGAGGGGTCCTCCGAAAGCAGGATGCCCACACGGTCGTCAGACGACAGCGTTGAGCTGAGCGAGCCTGTGAGGCGCGCCGAGCGATTGCAATAATCGACATCGGCAGAGCCTGTGGTGAGCGTAAGACTCTGCACCGAACGTGACTGCTTAAGACGCTCCAGCTCCTGAGCACGACGATCCAACTCGTCGTACACTGCATTAAAACCACTATCAATGAGTGTGTTAGCCGCCGCAACAACAGGAGTGCCGATAACATTGCTAATGATGCCCAACACCTCGGCAGTAGCGATATAGGCTCCATCGGTATGCGAGCCATCGCTAACAAGAAGATCGGTAGCTCGCGCAATCTGCATAGAGCTAGCCACAAAGCCTACTGCACTACCAATCATCAACGTAGCACCAACAACAACATTACACCCCGGCACAAGCATAGCACATCCCAACAACATGCTATAAGCACTAAGACCCATGCCGAAGCTACCCTGGGCAAAGTAGCGCGCACCAAGAACTCGATTCGCCATATTAACACCATTGGCTACATTTGAGCCATCAGCGCGCGTAGCAGGATGCTCCGACCAATAGTTGGCTATGTCGAAGCCCGTAGCAACATCGGGGATGGTGCTAAACGTGCCATCGTCACTCAGGATAACCAAGTCGCACAACTCGCCACGGATGTTCTCAACATATATGCTCTCGCCATTGACATTGAAGTAGACAGGGATGCCGTCGCCATCGAAATAGACCATCTCGGCAACCTCCTCACCGCCATCATTGGTGAAGATAAACATAGCCTCGGGAAGACCAGCATCCGACTCACGATAACAGATAATAGTATCGTCGTTATAGACCAGCTCGTCGAAACCATCAAAGTCGCCCCTGACACTGCGAAATGCCTCCTCGGTGGGCGCATCATCGCCACCATCAGGCTTACCAGGCAAAAAATCCAAGTCGCCCAACAAGTCGCAGCCGGCGAATACTAGCGCAGCGACAAGTGCGAAGATATGCTTTAGATAGGTAGTCATAGTATTATAGTTTGGGTTCGGTGTTACTGTAACATAGTTGTGTCCTGCTTGTCATTGCGAGGCTTGGCACAAGCTGTGGCAATCTCCACCTCTGTTCGTCATTGCGAGAGCCGCAAGGCTCGTGGCAATCTCCTCCAAAGCGCGCTGACCATGAGATTCCCACGCTCGCTAAAGCTCGCTCGGAATGACGAAGAAAAAAGAAGGCAACAGAGCGACGGTCGCTAACGAGGGGGCAATCACTATCCTCCTGCCCTCTTGCAGCGGTAGCCAGCCTTGGTGAGCAGCTCCACAACACGGTCGCGGTGGTCGCCCTGGATGATGATCTCGCCATCCTTGGCTGTGCCACCAACACCACAGCTCTTCTTAAGATCCTTGCCTAGCGAGGCAAGGTCGTCGTCGCTGCCCACAAAGCCGCGAACAACGGTTGCCACACGCCCACCCTTGAGCCTGTCGAGCCATACACGTAGGTTCTGCTTCTCGGGCGGAAGAGTTGCCTCAGCCTCGTCGTCAGAGGTCTGAAATTGGTAGTCGGGATTGGTAGAGAATACCACGCCAAGACGATCTTTCCAGTCGTTAGCCATAGTTATAATAGATATAAATAGTGTAATGATGGTTAAAAAAGTCTATCTAAATACAAAGATATAAAAAAATTTCGTAACTTTACATCAATGAAACCGAATAAACGAAATAGAAAGCAGCGCGATCTCACGGCCTACAACCCTGATAGGCTCCCCGAGATACTACCTCCGGAGGATGATCGCCACCTGGTGCATGTGTATGTCGAGGGGTATGAGGATGTTGCATTCTGGCGCAGCATATTCGACCACTTCCGAAACCCATATCTGCGCTTCGAAATATCGGTGCCCAACCGCGAGAACCTGCCCAAAGGCAAGAAGGTGCTGATGTCGATGATCGGAAAGACTGACCCTGAGAATGTTATACTCTGCGTAGACTCCGACTTCGACTATCTGTTCGACGGAGCAACAGAGCAGTCGCGCGAGGTGCTTGCTGCAGATAACATGTTTCACACCTACGTCTACGCCACGGAAAACTACTTATGCTACGCCCCATCGCTACGCAACGTATGTGTCAAGGCGACGAAAAACGACACGCGCATATTCGACTTTGAACGCTTCTTTGCCGACTACTCGCGCGCGATATATCCACTATTCCTATGGTATGTCTACTCGGCACAGCTCTCCAACGAGAGTGTGTTTACGCTTGCTGAGTTCCGCGCCTCGGTGCGTCTGGGCTACGTCGATATTCGACATAATGGCGAAAACACGCTAGCATGGCTCGAACAAAATGTCGCACGCCGCCACGCCGCACTATGCCACGACAACCCCGAGATAGCGAAGGCGGTGAACGCGTTTGGCACAAAGCTCAAAGAGCGTGGCGTTGAGGAGGATAACTGCTACATGTTCATGCACGGACACACCCTGATGGACAACGTGGTGATGGTGGTGCTCACGGCAGTATGCGAAAAGCTACGCCAACTGTCGATAGCCAAAATCGACCAATCGAGCATCGAGGGCATAGCACTCAAAAATGAGATGCAGAACTACACAAATACGCTGCGCTCGATACGCGATGTGCTGCTCGACAACGAGAACTACACCGATAGCCCACTCTACAAACGTCTTCGCGATGACATACAGAGGTATCTCGACATCATGATAGGTCGCATCAAAGAGCGTCAAGCAGAACCCGTGATGTTGCGCTGCAACTTCGAGCCATAAAGCGATATTTATTGTTGTTATAAATATCTAAATTTCTCACTTATCAATTCTTTTTAAGCGCAAAAAAGATCTGATAACAACTCTATTTGCACACTTTTTTATCTATTTCAAGAAAAAGTGCTTGGATATT
>JAFNXN010000040.1 GCA_017379015.1 Alistipes sp. | reverse complement strand
CTCGACGAGCTTAAGGCTGCTGGTCACCGCGTAGCACACGGTGGTGAGTTCTTCACAGACAGCTGCTTGGTAGACGATGAGGTTAAGGCAAAGATCGAGTCGTTGTACTCTATCGCTCCCTTGCACAACCCCGCAAACCTCGAGGGTATCCTCTCAATGGAGAAGGTTCTTCCTGGCATCAAGCAGGTAGCCGTGTTCGACACATCGTTCCACCACACTATCCCCGCTATCAACTACTTGTACGCTATTCCTTATGAGTACTACGAGAAGTATCGCGTTCGTAAGTATGGTTTCCACGGCACAAGCCACAAGTTCGTTGCTCGCGTAGGTGCAGAGATGTTCGGCCTCGACTTCGAGAACTCAAAGATCATCACTTGCCACATCGGTAACGGTGCCTCTGTAACAGCTATCAAGAACGGCAAGTCGTTCGATACATCAATGGGCTTCTCACCCCTCGATGGTCTTGTGATGGGTACACGCGCAGGTTCTATGGATGTTAGCGCTGCTACTTATGTTGCACAGAAGGAGGGTATGACATTGGCAGAGCTCGACACCATGCTCAACAAGAAGTCTGGTGTTCAGGGTCTTACAGGCATCTCAAGCGATATGCGTGACATCGACGCTGCATACGACCAGGGCAACGAGCGCGCAATCATCGCTCGCGACATGTATGGCAACCGCATCAAGAAGTTCGTAGGTGAGTACGCTGCTGAGATGGGTGGTGTAGACCTCGTAATCTTCACTGGTGGTGTTGGCGAGAACTCACCTGAGGTTCGTGAGTATGTCCTCAAGAACATGGAGTTCATGGGTCTCGAGTTCGACGCTGTGCGCAACAACGGTAAGCGTGGTACAGACTACGAGATTTCGAAGGAGGGTTCTCGCGTTAAGGCTGCCGTAATCTGCACAGATGAGGAGCTTGTAATCGCTAAGGATACATTCCGCCTTGTAAAATAATTTGCGACATTAATTAGACATTAAACATAAACAAAATAAAAATCTAAAACTATGATTAAGCATTTGGATGAGCTCGTTGCTGCAGCTGTGGCACGCGGTAAGAAGAAGATGATTGTTGCATACGGTCAGGATACACACTCTATCGGTGCTACCGATATGGCTATCAAGGCTGGCTTGGCAGAGGTAACTTTGGTTGGTGACCCCGAGGAGATTAAGAAGTCTTGCGAGGCTGAGGGCGTTGACATCAACCAGTACACTATCATCCCCGAGAGCGAGGATGTTAAGGCTGTTGAGATCGCAGTTAAGGCTGTTCACAACGGTGAGTACGATGTTTTGATGAAGGGTGTTGTACCTACTGATAAGTACATGCGCGGTATCTTGAACAAGGAGTGGGGTTTGTTGCCCGCAGGCACTGTTTTGAGCCATGTTACAGTATTGGAGGTTCCCGCATACCACAAGCTTTTGGTTGTCAGCGATGTAGCGGTTCTTCCTTGCCCCAACCTCGAGCAGAAGAAGCAGATTGCAAAGTACCTCATCGCAACTGCAAACAACCTCGGTATCGAGCAGCCTAAGGTAGCGTTGTTGGCACCCAGCGAGCAGTTGCTTCCTAAGGTAGTTAGCTCAGTAGAGGCTAAGGAGCTCTCTGACCTCGGTCAGGCAGGTGAGCTTGGCAACGCATTGTTCCAGGGTCCTTTGGCACTCGATGTAGCTATCGACGAGGAGTCTGTTAAGATTAAGAAGCTTACTGGTCCCGTTGCAGGTGACGCAGACTGTATGTTGTTCCCCAACCTCGAGTCTGGTAATGTATTCTTCAAGGCTTGCTCTAAGTTTGGTGGCGCTGAGCTCGCAGCTATGGTTGCAGGTCCTACTGCTCCTTGCGTATTGACATCACGCGGCGACTCAACTAAGACTAAGCTCTACTCTATCGCTTTGGCTTGCTTGTCAGCAAAATAGTTTTAATTAACAAACCGAATTAACACTAATTATGGCATACAAAATTCTAACCATCAATCCTGGTTCAACATCTACTAAGGTAGCGTTGTTCCACGATATGGAGCAGGTGCAGACCGTAAAGTTGAGCCACTCAGCTGAGGAGATCGCACGCTTTGAGAGTGTTGCAGATCAGCTCGACTGGCGCTTGGAGATCATCATGGAGGCTCTCAAGAACGATGGTATCAAGATTGAGGAGCTCGACGCAGTTATCGGCCGTGGCGGTCTTATGCGCCCTATCGAGGGTGGTGTATACCGCGTAGGCGAGGCTATGATGGCCGACCTTAAGGCTCCTAAGCGTCAGCACGCCAGCAACCTTGGTGCTCTCATCGCACGCCGCATCGCAGATGTAGCAGGTGTTGAGGCATACATCGCTGACCCCGTAGTTGTTGACGAGCTTCAGGATATGGCTCGCGTGAGCGGTCTTAAGGAGTGCCCTCGTCGCTCTATCTTCCACGCCTTGAACCAGAAGGCTATCGCACGCCGCTATGCTAAGGAGGTAGGTCGTCCTTATGAGGATCTCAACCTCGTAGTTGTACACATGGGTGGCGGTATCTCTGTATCGGCACACTGCAAGGGTCGCGTTATCGACACCAACAACGCATTGGATGGTGACGGTCCTATCGCTCCCGAGCGCGCAGGTACTTTGCCCGCAGGTGACTTGGTAGACCTCTGCTTCAGCGGCAAGTATGAGAAGGGTGAGATTAAGAAGCTCTTGGCAGGTAAGGGTGGCTTGGTTGACCATGTTAACTGCAACAATGTTCAGGAGCTGAACGAGGTACGCGCAGCAGGTGGCGACCAGGAGGCACG
>JAFNXN010000039.1 GCA_017379015.1 Alistipes sp. | reverse complement strand
GGTTTTTGAAAGAAAAAAAATGAAAAAGCTCCCGAACACCCCCGTTCAGAGCCTCCGAAGAGTGAGGAGCTTGAGGGAGAGGGGGACAGAGAGACGAAAGAGATGAGAGAGACGACAGAGACGACAACGAAGTCGAGCATCATATTTTTTGTTGTTTTTCCTCTCTGTTGTCTCTTTTGACTGCGCTTCTCTCTGTCGTCCGCGCCTCTCCCTGTTGTCTCTCTCGTCTCTTCGTCTCTGTTGTCTCTTTTGTCTGCGCTTCTCTCTGTCGTCCGCGCTTCTCCCTGTTGTCTCTCTCGTCCCTGTTGTCTCTTTTGACTGCGCTTCGTCTCTTTTCTCTCTTTTGACTGCGCTTCTTTCATCTTTTATTCCTATCTTTGCCGAGTAATTAAAAGTGTTATGCGATACTTTATTGAGCTACAATACGACGGTGCGGCATACTTCGGCTGGCAGCGACAGCCCGACACCCCCACCGTGCAGGGTACCATCGAGCAGAAGCTCTCGATGCTGCGTGGCACACCCACCGAGATTGTGGGTGCTGGACGTACCGATACGGGTGTGAATGCCTCATTTTATGTCGCCCATTTCGACGCGGAGAGCCCTGTCGACTGCGAGCAACTTAGCTATAAACTTAATAAGGTGCTACCCCCCGACATAGCCATAAAACGCATCTACGAGGTGGAGGCAGAGAAGCATGCGCGCTTCGATGCTGTGATGCGCGAATACACCTACTTCATCACCCCACGTAAGTCCCCCTTTCGTCGCTTCTCAGCGTGGCACTATACGGCAGATCTCGATGTCGACAAAATGAATATTGCGGCGGAGAAACTTCTTGAGCATGAAGATTTTACGTCGTTTGCCAAGCTCAACTCCAACAACAAGACAAATATCTGTCACATAACCCATGCTCGGTGGACGGTCGAGCCTGACGGAACACTGCGTTTTACCATACGCTCGGATAGGTTTCTGCGCAACATGATACGCGCCATCGTGGGCACGCTTGTCGACGTTGGTCGGGGACGTTACTCGGTGGCCGATTTTGAAGATATTATTAAGTCGTGCGACCTCTCGCGCTCGAGTGCTGGTGCGCCAGCATGCGGACTCTTCCTCTCGGACGTAAAATATTAGCTCTCGAAGGCAGAAAAGTTGTTGCGTGTATGGATATTTTTAGTATCTTTGCACGCAATAATTATGTAATAATTACAATCAACTATATTGGTATGAAGTGTGCAATCGTAGGTCACGGCAAGATGGGTCGTGAGATTGAGAAGATATTGGCTGAGCGTGGCCATGAGGTGACGTTGGTCATCGACGAGAATAATGCCGAGGAGCTTACGGCTAAGAACCTTGAGGGTGTCGACGTAGCCTTTGAGTTCACCACGCCCGAGACGGCAGCAGGCAACGTGCGTAAGGTGCTCGAGGCTGGTGGTAGGGTGGTGTGTGGCACTACTGGCTGGCTCTCCGAGCTTAAGGCTATGGAGGCTCTTGCCGAGGAGTGTGGCGGTGCTCTCTTCTACGCCTCGAACTTCTCTATCGGCGTGAATATCATGTTCAAGGTGAGCCGTCGTCTGGCTGAGCTTATGAACCCCCATCCCGAGTATAATGTCCGCATCGCCGAGACCCACCACATGTGGAAGAAGGACTCGCCTAGTGGCACTGCGATAACCCTTGCCGAGGGCATTATAGAGGGTCTTGACCGCAAGACATCGTGGGTTAACAACCGCAAGGGACAGCCCGAGGAGCTGGAGATCGACTCCTTCCGCGAGGGTATGGTGACGGGTATTCACACCATCACCTACACGGCTCAGGACGACAGCCTCGAGCTTAAGCACAATATCACCAACCGCCGTGCGTTGGCTCTAGGTGCTGTTGTTGCGGGTGAGTACCTCGCTACAAAGCAGGGCGTTCACACCATGGACGACCTCTTGTAGAGGTGCTCGGGAGCTATTTATCTAAACCCTAAAGTCTCGAATTATCTATGCAGAAGCTCAAAGAAATATTCTCTCGTGTGGGTCGCGTTGTCCGCAGCCCATGGCTTGTAGCCTCGTTTGTTGCCCTTGTCGCGGTGCTCTTTGCGCTGTGGTATGGCGCAGCGTGGAGCCTTGTTGTCACACTCCCGATCATCTACGACTACTATATAGGTCACCACACTGCCAAGCTTCATAGCCGCCTTATGAAGAGCTATGGCTGGTATCGTGTGCTCTATGCCATCTGGTGCGCAGCCATCTTCGCCCTCGTTGTGGGTGTTATTCTCCACATGCTCCTCTTCCGCTGGGAGGGAGTGTTCCTACTCACCTTCGCCGTGGTCTTCGCCTACGCCCTGTGGGAGGAGATGAAGAGCCAGAGCCGAGTATATGAGTGGATCTACGGCTGGGTGCATGCCATCATCTTTGCTACGGTCGTTGCCACCATCATCCAGCTCTACTGGTTTCAGATGTTCGTCATCCCCACAGGCTCTATGGAGAGTACGCTGATGGCTGGCGACTATATCCTTGTGAACAAGACGTCGTACGGTCCTCGTGTGCCTATGACACCGCTGTCGTTCCCCTTTGTGCACAACACCATGCCTCGCAACGATGCCAAGCAGTCGTTCACCACACTCTGGCAGCGCGACTACCGCCGTCTTAAGGGTGCTGAGCGCGTTGAGCGTGGCGATGTGGTTGTCTTCAACTTCCCCGAGGGCGATACCGTGGTGCTCGAGCGTGCTGCCGAGAGCTACTACCAGATGCTTCTCAGCTCTGAGTTTGGAGCTACGGAGGCTGAGCGTCGCGAGAATATCGCTAAGCGATACACCATCGCCGTGCGTCCTCTCGACAAGAAGGAGAACTACATCAAGCGATGCGTGGGCGTTGCGGGCGATACGTTGCAGATCATCGACGGCGTGGTCTACCACGACGATGTTAAGGAGGATGTGATCCCTATGAAGCAGTACTACTACGACATACTAAACCTTGCAACAGGACGTAGGCAGACTAACGTGCTGCTGCGCGATAGCGAGCTTAGGACATACGCCGACACTACGCGCTTCGAGCTCTCCAAGTCGATGGGCTTTGCTGGCGAGAGGCTTATACCTCACAGCGTGCCTACGGGGTGGACCCTCGACAACTTCGGACCACTGTGGGTGCCACAGCGTGGTGCGACCATCGAGCTCGACCACTACAACGTAGCCATCTACGGACGCCTCATCTCGGTATATGAGGGTCATCGCCTTGAGCGTCAGGGCGATAGCTATCTTGTCGATGGCGTTGAGTCGGACGAGTACACCTTCGAGCAGGACTACTACTTCATGATGGGCGACAACCGTCATGGCTCTCTCGACTCGCGCTTCTGGGGCTTTGTGCCCGAGGATCACGTTGTGGGCAAGGCGTCGTATGTATGGTTCTCGGTAGACCCCTACCAGGGTGGCATCCGCTGGGAGCGTATGTTTAAATCTATAAAATAGTCTGAAGCGTGGCTACCGACTGCTATAAGACCATTGCGCGACCTGCCGAGATCACCTATCGTCAGCTGAGCAGCAAGTTTCTCACCTACGCCTACCCCGTGGAGAGCGAGGCTGAGATCAAGGAGCATCTCGATGAGTTGCGCAAGCGATGGTACGATGCTACCCACCACTGCTATGCTTGGCGTCTAGGTGCTCATGGCGAGCAGTTTCGTGCCAATGACGATGGCGAGCCCTCGTCTACGGCGGGTAAGCCTATCTTGGGTCAGCTACTATCGCAGGAGGTTACCAACTGCCTAGTTGTCGTGGTGCGCTACTTCGGTGGCACGAAGCTCGGTGTGCCGGGTCTTATCGCGGCATATAAGGAGTCCACGGCGCAGGTGCTTGCCGAGTGCGAGATTGTCGAGCGCACGGTCGATGTGAGGCTACGTGTCGAGTTCTCGTATGTGGCTATGAACGATGTTATGCGCATCGTCAAGGATATGCAGCCCCGCATCGTTGAGCAGCTCTTCGACAACCTGTGTACCATGACCCTCTCAATTCGCGAGTCGGAGTCCGAGCAGCTTATCGGTCGCCTCGAGAAGGTCGAGGGGGCAACCATCGACCGCCTAGAGTAGGCAGACTATCTGATTTCTGAATTCTTATTTCTGATTTTCATTTCTTAATTGATGTTGTGGAGCCAAAGATTGTCATAAAGGGTGCTAGGGTTCATAACCTTAAGAGTGTCGATGTGGAGATCCCGCACAACAAGCTCGTCGTGGTGACAGGCCTGTCGGGCTCGGGAAAGTCTACGCTGGCGTTCGACACCATCTTTGCCGAGGGTCAGCGTCGTTATGTCGAGAGCCTTTCGGCGTATGCTCGTCAGTTTCTCGGACGTGTCGAGAAGCCCGATGTCGACCTTATTGAGGGTATAGCCCCAGCTATTGCCATTGAGCAGAAGGTTACCTCGCGCAACCCTCGCTCTACGGTGGGCACCACAACCGAGATATACGACTACCTTAAGCTCCTCTTCGCCCGCATAGGACGCACTTTCTCGCCCAAGACGGGACGTGAGATCCGCTGCTACGAGGTCGACGATGTTGTTGACCACCTCCTTGCGCTGCCCGAGGGTGAGCGTGTGGTTATCGCAGCACCTTTGCTGCTCAAGCAGTCGGAGGGCATCATCGAGCGTATGTTGACACTCATTGAGGATGGTGTTAACCGCGTGATCTACCGTGGTGAGACGCTGCTGGTTGAGGAGTTCATGCCTCGCGTGGATAGTAGCATGCAGCTCGACGAGATACTCGTTGTTGTTGACCGTCTTAAGGTGGCTCACGATAGCGATACTAAGTCGCGCATGGCAGACTCTGTGGCACGTGCCTATGGCTATGGCTCAGGCGTGATGTTCTTGCAGAGTGCCGAGGCTCTAGAGAGCTTCTCCACCCACTTCGACGAGGAGGGTATGAGCTTCGAGAAGCCTACCGAGCACCTCTTCTCGTTCAACAATCCTATTGGCGCATGCCCACGTTGCGAGGGCTACGGCAAGGTGCTTGGCATCGACGAGGACCTTGTTGTACCCGATAAGTCGAAGAGTATCTATGACGGTGCTGTGGCGTGTTGGAACGGAGCCTCGATGAGTCGCTGGAAGCAGGAGCTTATCCTTAGCTCGTCGCGCTTTGGCTTCCCGATTCATACGCCCTACTACCAGCTGAGCGATGCTGAGCGAGAGCTGCTCTGGCGTGGTAATGAGCATTTCTATGGCATCAACGACTTCTTCGATTATGTAGACTCGCAACGCCATAAGGTGCAGTATCGAGCCCTTAAGTCGCGCTACGTGGGCAAGACCCTTTGTCCCGAGTGTCGTGGCTCGCGCCTACGCCCTGAGGCCCTATATGTGCGTGTTGGAGGTCGGAACATTGCCGAGCTTGTGCAGATGACAATTGCCGAGCTGGTGAGATTTTTCGACTCTCTGAAGCTCGACGAGCACGATGAGAGAGCCTCCGAGCGTCTACTTCTAGAGATACGTTCTCGCCTAAACTACTTGCTCGAGGTGGGACTCCACTACCTTACCCTTGACCGTCTGTCGTCAACACTCTCGGGTGGTGAGTCGCAGCGCATAAACCTATCTACGTCGCTGGGTAGCAACCTTGTTGGCTCGATGTATATTCTCGATGAGCCTAGCATCGGTCTGCATCCTCGCGATACGCATCGCCTTATAGGTGTGCTCAAGGAGCTCCGCGACCTCGATAATACGGTTATTGTCGTCGAGCACGAGGAGGAGATGATGCGTGCTGCCGACTGGATTGTGGACCTTGGTCCCGAGGCTGGTATTGGTGGTGGCGAGGTTGTCTATAATGGCCCTGCGGATCAGATCGACAAGGCTCAGACGCTCACCGCAGACTACTTATCGGGTCGTCGCTCGATAGACATTCCTCAACGACGAAGAGCCTCTGCTGGCTCGGTGAAGCTGCGTGGTGTAAGACATAACAACCTGAAAAACATAGATATAGAGATCCCGTTGGGCGTGTTTACCTGCGTCACCGGTGTTTCGGGCTCTGGAAAGTCATCCCTTGTGGACGATGTGCTCTACCCAGCCCTTAAGCGCAAGTTGTCCGAGACGACACTCACGCCTGGCGATCACGATGGCATCGAGGTAGATACCCATCTTCTCAGCTCTGTGGAGATGATCTCGCAGCAGAGTATCGGTAAGTCTACGCGCTCCAACCCCGTGACCTACATCAAGGCGTACGACGAGATACGTCGCCTCTTTGCCGAGCAGCCCTACGCCAAGCATACGGGCATTGCTGCCACGTCGTTCTCGTTCAATATGCCTGGTGGCAGGTGCGAGGAGTGCGAGGGCGAGGGTGTCATCAAGGTGTCGATGCAGTTTATGGCGGACGTTGAGCTTCAGTGCGAGGCGTGTGCTGGTCGTAGGTTTAAGCCCGAGATCCTTGAGGTTAAGTATCGCGGTAAGTCGATCTACGATGTTCTGGAGATGTCTGTTGACGAGGCTGTTGAGTTCTTCAAGGAGGATACTGCTAACGCCACGTGTAGGCGTATTGTGGAGCGCATCACCCCTCTTCAGCGTGTCGGTCTTGGCTACGTCAAGCTAGGACAATCCTCCTCTACGCTCTCGGGAGGCGAGTCGCAGCGTGTTAAGCTCGCCTCGTTCCTTGCCAAGGAGCGTTCCTCGGAGCGTGTGCTCTTCATCTTCGATGAGCCTACTACGGGTCTTCACTTCCACGATATCAAGCGTCTGCTCTCCGCCTTCGATGCCCTCATCGAGCGTGGTCATAGCGTCGTTGTTGTCGAGCACAATATGGAGATTATCAAGTGTGCCGATTGGGTCATCGACCTTGGTCCCGAGGCGGGTGCTGATGGAGGTCGTGTGGTCGTTGCTGGCACTCCCGACGATGTTGCTAGGTGCGCGGAGAGTTATACAGGAGAGTTTTTGCGTAAGTTGACCAATGAGAGAGTTTGAGACCTATATACTGCCTAATGGCATTCGTGGAATACATCGACAGGTGCGTAGCTCGGTTACGCACTGTGCCCTTGTGGTAAATGCTGGTAGCCGTGATGAGCTCAAGGGCGAGTATGGCATTGCCCATCTTGTGGAGCACGCTCTGTTTAAGGGCACTGAGCGTCGTAAGGCCTATCAGGTGAACTGTCGCCTCGAGAATCTTGGTGGCGAGCTCAACGCCTACACTACTAAGGAGGATACCACGCTTCATGCCACGGTCCTGCGCCACGACTTTAGCCGCGCTGTGGAGCTTATAGCTGATGTTATCTTCCGTTCGACATTCCCCGAGCGAGAGCTTAAGAAGGAGCGTGAAGTTATCGCTGACGAGATTAACTCCTATAAGGATTCGCCCTCGGAGCGTATCTACGACGACTTCGAGGACTTGATCTTCAAGGGCTCGGAGCTTGGACACAACATCCTCGGCTCTAAGTCAACCATTGCACGCCTCTCTACCAATGAGCTGCACAGCTTTGTCGATCGCACCTATACCACCGACCAGATGGTCTTCTCCTCTATCGGCAACTTCTCGGTCAACACAGCACGTAGCGTCGTAGAGCGTTACCTTGGCTCGTTCGACGCCACAAGGCGCACCTATGAGCGCACCTCACCCCTTGCCTACGAGCCCTTTGCGCTCCTTCAGCAGCGACATACGCATCAGGCGCATGGCATCATCGGTGCTCGTGGCTATGGCATTGCCGATAAGCGTCGTCTGCCCCTAGCCCTGCTATGCAACATCCTCGGAGGCCCCTTTGCCAACTCAATACTCAACATCGAGCTACGCGAGAAGCGCGGTTTGTCGTACAATGTCGAGGCTAGCTATACCCCCTACTCCGATAGTGGTATCTTTGCCATCTACTTCTCAACGGACCACTGCCACTCGCAGGAGTGCGTCGAGCTTATCAACGATCAGATACGTCGCATCTGCCGCGAGCCCCTCTCCGACAGACGACTCTCGGTTGCTAAGCGTCAGTTTATCGCTCAGATGGCAATATCTATGGAGTCGAACGAGGGGTATATGCTTGGAGCTGGCAAGAGCTATCTCCTATATAAGGATATAGATACGCTCGAGGAGGCATACAAGAAGGTAATGCTCATCACTGCCCAAGAGATATGCGATGTGGCTAACGACTCCTTTGCGCAGCTTTCGCAGTTAATATATAAATAGAGATAGAATGGACAAGCTAGAACAATATATCTTAGACAACACCAAGCCCGAGGAGGAGCTTATGCACCGCCTTGAGCGTGAGACATACTTGCGTGTGATCAACCCACGCATGATCTCGGGACACCTTCAGGGTAAGCTTCTCGAGATGCTAGTTCGCATGATGCGCCCTAAGCGTATTCTTGAGATAGGAACATTTACGGGCTACTCTGCCCTGAGCCTTGCACGCGGTCTTGAGGATGGTGCTTTTATCGACACCATCGAGGTTGACGACGAGCTGGAAGATATTGCTGCTAAGTACTTTGCGGAGTCGGAGTATGGTCATCGCATCCGTCAGCATATAGGCTCAGCACTCGACGTTGTGCCTCAGCTTGGCGAGGTCTACGATATGGTCTTTATCGATGGCGATAAGCGAGAGTACACCGCCTACTACCGTATGTTGATGGATGGTGGTTATGTGCGCAGTGGCTCGGTGATGCTTGCCGACAATATCTTGTGGTATGGCAAGGTGGCAGAGCCTGTTGCCAAGAACGACAAGCATACGGAGAATATCATCGAGTTCAACCGCATGGTCAAGGATGATGAGCGTGTCGACAATGTCATTGTACCGATACGTGACGGCATCAACCTAATACGTGTTAAGTAGCTGTTGCTTAGGCTTTTTAGCCTAACGCTACGTCGAGGATCATCATTATTATAAAGCCTATGCCGAAGGCTACAGTGCCCGTGTCGGAGTGCTTGCCCTGCTGAGTCTCGGGTATCAGCTCCTCGACAACGACATAGAGCATAGCACCTGCCGAGAATGCTAGTAGATAGGGTAGTGCTGGAGCCATAAAGTCGTAGAGCGCAATCATCGCAATGGCGGCTATCGGCTCGATAATTCCCGATAGGCTGCCCATGATCCACGAACGGCGTCGTGACATTCCGTCGAGGCGTAGCGGTAGCGAGATGATAGCACCCTCAGGAACATTCTGAATAGCCATACCTATAGCCAGGGCTGTTGCGGAGGCGAGTGTCACAAGGCTGTCGCCAGCCATAGCTCCCGCAACTACAGCACCCACTGCCATGCCCTCGGGTATGTTGTGCAGCGTCACGGCAAGCATCAACATCTGCCTCTTTCCTAGCGACGAGTGTAGACCCTCTGGCTCAGTGCCTCCAGGGTGGAGGTGTGGCACAAGGCTGTCGAGAGCAAGCAGGAAGAGCATGCCTAGGATGATACCCACGGCTGCTGGCATCCAAGCTATGCTCTGAAGGTGCTCAGAAAGCTCGATAGAGGGTATGATCAGCGACCACACCGAAGCAGCAACCATCACTCCCGCAGCAAAGCCAAGCAGTGCCTTTGAGAGTCGTGCAGCGACACTCTTACGAGCAAAGAGTACAACAGACGCGCCCAGCATAGTGCCTACAAATGGCGCAAGGATGATAAGTAGTGTTGACATAGAATACTTTGTTAAAAGGGGATGACTAAAAGGTAAATTAGCCATCCCCAATTTATTTAGAAGGTGTAGAGTCTATCTACTAGTAGTTCTCAGCCTTGATCTGGAAGTATGCCTGTGGATGAACACATACTGGGCATACCTCTGGAGCCTTCTTACCTACGTGGATGTGACCACAGTTAGAGCACTGCCAGATCATATCGCCATCGCGTGAGAATACCAAGCCACCCTCAACGTTTGCAAGCAACTTGCGGTAACGCTCCTCGTGCTCACGCTCGATCTTGCCCACCTCGTCGAAGAGGAATGCGATGTGGTCGAAGCCCTCCTCACGAGCATCCTTAGCCATCTGAGCGTACATGTCTGTCCACTCGTAGTTCTCGCCCTCGGCAGCTGACTTAAGGTTCTCAGCAGTTGAGCCGATGCCCTGCAATAGCTTGAACCAGATCTCAGCGTGCTCCTTCTCGTTAGCTGCTGTCTCCTCGAAGATCTTAGCTATCTGTACGTAGCCATCCTTCTTAGCCTTCGATGCAAAATATGTATACTTGTTACGTGCCTGGCTCTCACCTGCAAAAGCCTCCCACAAGTTCTTCTCGGTCTTAGTTCCTTTCAAATCTTTCATAGTCTTATTAGTTTTATAGGTTTGTATTTTTTATTTATCTCCTTTTTTTCTACTGCAAAGATAGTATATATTTTCTAATCCACAATAGGTTTTTAATTATATTATTTTATGTTTCTATAAGGTTAGACTATATGGTGATGCATTTGTTACCTATTTATATATATACTTACTCCTCATATCTACCTCTGCATTATCTCCTTTTGCACCATAATTGCTAACACCATATCTGATTAACTTAAATTTCAGAGTATGGATAAGACAAAACAAACTAACGGTTTTAGACTCAGCGTGTTGACGTTGGCTATAATGAATGTTACTGCGGTTGTCAGTCTGCGTGGACTTGCCTCTGAGGCGATTTATGGTCTGCAATCGGCATTCTACTACCTCTTTGCCGCCATCGTATTTCTTGTGCCCACAGCACTTGTTGCTGCGGAGCTGGCTGCAATGTTCTCCTCGAAGCAGGGAGGTGTCTTTCGCTGGGTGGGTGAGGCATTTGGTCCTCGTGTAGGCTTTCTTGCCATCTGGCTTCAGTGGTTTCAGTCTACGATTTGGTATCCTACGGTGCTTACCTTTGGTGCTGTGAGCATCGCCTTTATCGGCACAAACCCTGCTGCCGACTCTGCGCTTGCCTCCAACCGCCTCTTCACGTTGATTGTTGTGCTAGCCATATATTGGATAGCTACGATCATCGCGCTACGAGGTCTTGACTGGGTGGGTAAGGTGAGTAAGTGGGGTGGTATCATCGGTACTATTATCCCTGCGGCATTGCTCATCGTCCTCGCTGTTGTCTACCTCGCCACAGGCGGACATAATAACCTCGATATGCACCGCAGCTTCTTCCCCGATCTGAGCAACTTCTCAAATCTAGTGCTCGCCTCGAGCATCTTCCTCTTCTATGCCGGAATGGAGATGATGGGTATACATGTTATGGATGTGGACAACCCTCGACGCAACTATCCGCGTGCCATCATCCTTGGCTCCGTGGTCACCGTCCTGATCTTTATCCTAGGCACCTTCTCTCTAGGCATCGTAGTCCCTGAGAAGGATATCAGCCTTACGCAGACGCTGCTCATTGGCTTTGATCGTTACTTCTCATCCTTGCACATGTCGTGGATGGGACCTATCATCGCCATCGCCCTTGTGTTTGGCGTGCTTGCCGGCGTGCTTACGTGGGTTTCGGGTCCCTCTAAGGGTATCTTTGCGGTGGGTCGTGCTGGCTACCTTCCGCCATTCTTCCAGAAGGCAAATTCGCGAGGTGTGCAGCGCAACATTCTCCTTGTGCAGGGTGTGATAGTCACCATCCTTGGTCTGCTCTTTGTTGTGATGCCATCTGTGCAGTCCTTCTATCAGATCCTCTCGCAGCTTACCGTGGTGCTCTACCTTGTGATGTACATGCTCATGTTCTCATCGGCAATATATCTTCGCTATCGACGACCCAACCTCGAGCGTCCATTCCGCCTTGGTAGTCGTGGTAATGGCGTTATGTGGTTCTTGGGTGGCATGGGATTTTTAGGCTCTCTTCTTGCCTTTGTGCTTAGCTTTATCCCGCCCTCGCAGATTGCTGTAGGTAGCAAGACGGTCTGGTTCTCGGTGCTCATTATAGGAGCTATCGTCGTCATCGTCATCCCGCTTATCATCTACGCTATGCGCAAGCCCGAGTGGAAGGCTGCTGATGCTGATATTGAGCCATTTGGCGAGTAAAAAGAGAAGTGCCTGTCCGACAATGAATATTGGACAGGCACTTGTTTATTTATGTGAGCTCTATTACTCGGCTGAGCCGTAGCCCGATGCTGGGTATAGGGCAAATGGATAGTATGCTGTGTATCCATTTAGCACAACCTTCGAGTTGCCACCCTCAGGACTAACGGTGTAAGTCTGCAAGATAGGTGTTGAGCCATCGTCCGAGTCGGTGATGTAGAGCTTAGTGACATAGCCTGTGGCATTGTCAATCTCGTAACCCCAGATTGTCACGGCGTGTGCGCCATTGAAGTTTGACGACATAGCTACAGCCATCGATGACATACCGTGGCTAAATGCCTCGACGATATACTCCGAGAACTTGAGCAATGGGTCAGCAACGCTACTGCCGCGCCAGTTGTAGTTGTTGATCTCGGTGATGTAGGTTGTTGGGTTGTAGAGCCAGCCCCAGTTGAGATCCTCATACTGGTACATGCCAGCTACGATTGTCTCCCACTCAGCCTTGAAGTAGCCACCTGTGCCAGTACGTGGGTATGCACGATTCTCATAACCATTGGTGGTGTATAGATCGCGACCCTCGAAGTACCAGATAACACCGCCATCGGTCCAGTTGCCTCGTGCAAGGTTATCCCAGTTGTCGCGGAAGGCATCCATAATCTGAAGCTCGTAGCCATAGCTGCTCGATGTGCCGTTAGGACAGCCCGCAGGAAGTGTGTTGCCCGCAGCTACGTAGCGATCCTGGAACCACTGGATGATGTTCGACGACGATGCTGCCCAGCACATCATGGCGTCAGCCTGCGACTGCTGTGCGGTGCTCTTCTTGTTCACGTCGTACCAGCCTGTTGAGATTGTTACACCCTCGGCAAACACGGTTGTTAGACCAGTGTTAGTCACCTCCTCAGCGGTGATTGTGAGCTCGTTAGATTTAAGATCACCCTTCATAGCATAGATGGTGTACTCGCCAGGAGTTGTTGTCATAAAGCGGTTGCCGTTAAGTATGCTGCCATTGACATAGATCGTAGACTGGTTAGTGACATTTGCACCATCCTGAGTTACGGTAAGCTTTGTAGAATCGACACCGTTAGCCTTGATTGTGAGTACCGATGCCTCGATCTCGATAGGCTTCTCCTCCACTACAGGTCGCTTGTTTACGGTAAGCTCCACTGCGTTAGATTGTAGCTCCTCGTACTTTGCGTAGAACGAGTAGACGCCCTCGGCACTAGCTGTGTAGGTTGCACCATCGAGTGCTACGTTGCCCTCTGAGAGGTAGATTGTAGCCTCGACAGTTACGTCGTTTCCATCGAGCTCAACCTTGAATGTTGTGCTCTCGTCAACATAGATTGTCGAAGGCTCTAGCGATAGCTTTAGCTCCTGAGGCTCAGGACCTGGACCTGGGCCTGGACCTGGCTCTTCGCCCTTATCCTCCTTGGCAACAACGGTCATAACATCTGACGTCGCAGCCTCATACTTAGCGTAGAATGAGTACTCACCGGCATACTTGGTCTTGAAGCTCTTGCCCTCGAGTGCCTCGTGAGAGTCGGCATAGTAGATTGTGGCATTCTCCACCACCTCGCCATTAGCGTTCTTAACGGTAAATGTTGCGCTATCCTCGCCATTAGCGACGATCTCGCTCTTATCGACTAATAGTTGTAGCTTCTCCTCGATAGCTGGTTCGTTCTGGTCGCAAGCCACAAAGCCTAGCAGTGCTACAATTGCAAAAAATATCTTCTTCATCATTGTAATTTAATTAAGTAAGAGAGTGAATAAAAAGATGTAGTTTTAGGCTTGCGAAGCCCGAAAAAGCGGAGTTTACTGAGCGTAAATGAGCATTTTGAGGGCAAGCGTAACGACAAAATACACTTTTTATTCACTCTCCTTGTGTTATTTGACGCGCTGAAGCACAATGTCTGATGTTGCTAGTGCTCTAAGATCATAGTTGTTGAGGAACACTGATGGGCGATATACGCCGAAGCCGAACTCCTCAACAGGTACTGATTCACGGATGATCATCGTGTTGCCATCCTCCGATAGTGTCACAGGGAATGTGGCGGGTGCTGTGAACGCGTTAGCTTGATCAGCACCGTAGAAGTAGAATGTACCATCTGATGACCAGTTGTAGAGGTACTCTCCACGCTCCGAAGGTACGCTTAGCGAGCCGTCAGCAGCAATCTCGAGGAAGATCTTTGGACCGTAGTCGCGGTAAGCAAGCTGTGGGTATTTGCCCCAGTACTCTGGCATTGCCTCCATAAGGTCTGCTGGCTTCATTGTTGGGATATGCTCGTAGTTACCTGGACCATATACGTTGAATGGCCACTCGAGGATTACAAGACGGTTCTGCTCGCGATACATCTTCTCAGTGGTATCATCAACACCCTGAGCGATGGTTACCCTCTGACCATAGATAGATACGTTCACCTTGTTGAACTGAATAAGATCGTACGATACCTCCCACTCGCCCTGAAGCTTGGTAAATAGGTCTGACTCAACACGTGCTGGTACAGGAGGCTTCGTGGTAGCCTCTGTTGAGGCCTTGATTGTTGGGGTGTTCTCAATATTCATTACTCTAACAAGTGCAATGTACTCAACTTCTGGGTAGAGATCCTCCATTGGGATGCTAAGACCCGTAGTGCGGATTGCCTCAACCTGCTCGCCGGTAAGGTCCATACCGTGGTTGGTCAAGATGTAATCATCGTCGTAGTCCTTATTGCGAAGTGCCGAGATGTCTGCCTTGGTGTTAAATGCGATTCTTACCGATGCAGCATCCTTCGAGAAGATGTTGAGGCTAAGTGTGTTGTGGCTATTCTTCTCGGGCTGTGTGAGCGAAAGCTCGATGGTTGGAGCTGCACCCGATGCATCATTTGTACGGAAATCGATGAGCGAAAGTGCCTCAGCACCCGTCTTGTCCTGAATGAGCACGCAGCAGTAGTAGTCGGTAGCTGGTGTTAGACCACCCCAAGTATCCTCATTTGCTGTTGTTAGCTCCCACTTATATGCGTTAGGGCTCTTTATACCATTGGTGAGTATTGTCTCGCCATAACCAGCCAAGATTGAATCAACAGTCGCCTTGTCCTTAACATATACATAGTACTTTACAATGTTGTCATCGGGAGTAGTGGCGATAGTCACTGATGTAGATGTAGTCTGCTTAATCTCAGTTGTTAGACCTGCATTCGAGTGAGGCTTCTTAGGTGTGCGAGTCTGCTCCACAAAGATCTGATCTGTGATGGTGCTGCCGTTGGTGATAGCTGCGATGATGTAGTAGTCGCTGTCGTCGCGCACGCGCATCTCCTGAACGCCATACATGCCACCTTCGATCCACTCTATAGTCTGCGCACCCTGCGATGGAATACCAATGCCGGCAGTGTGAATATACTCCTGAGGGGTCTTATTAACATACTCTAGGTATGCCTTGTCGATACACTGGAACACGTAGCTACCATCGATGTTGATTGTGAAGGTGATGCTCTCGAATGTCACGTTGTCAACCGAGATAGGGCTTACCACGCCATCATCAGGAGTGGTGAACTTGAGTGTCTTAGGCGAGCTTAGTGCGCCATCACCCTTTGCACGGAGTACGGTGTAGAGCGTGTAAGAGGTGTTATCCTTAAGACCCTCTACGGTGATAGATGCACTATCCTTCACCTCGGCGGTGTTGTGTGCAAACCACTCTGTCATGTTTGGTGCTGAGAACTCGTCAGCAAGCACCAAGTAACCCAACTCACCCTCAGCGGTGGTGGTAACCTTGAATGTGAAGCTATTGAAGTCTACAGCCTCCTGCTCAAGTGTGATCTCAGGCTTTACACCTGGGGTCGGTAGTGGCTCTTTGCCCTCATCGTCTACCTGCGGTTTCTCACAGCCAACAACTGCAAGTGCACATAGGATGAGTGCCCAAAAGTTGAAAAGTTTTCTCATGGTCAATCTTTTTAAGGTTTAAAAATTATTTATATTATCTTTTGTTCACCAATTAATCTATACTCGTTAGAGTATTTGGTGGCGAAATTAGTAAAAAAAATCATAACGACAAACATATTACTTATTTATTGTGCGTTTGTCGTGCTTGTTTCGGTAGTTAATGTCGAAGAGTGAGTGTAGTGTCGAGGTGAGATACGTGACAAATAGAGATAAAATGCGGGTAACTAAAAAGTAAATTAGTCATCCCCATTATATTATAGAAGTTGAAGAAAAAGATGTAGTTTTAGGCATGCGAAGCCCGAAAAACCGGAGTTTACTAGGCGTAAATGAGGATTTTGAGGGCGAGCATAACGAAGAAATACACTTTTTATTCAGCTTCATTCTTGCTTGTTACATCAATTTTTAGTTACCGAGATCCTCCTTGAGGAGATAGTTTGTACTTCTACCGCCTTCGCCCGACACAACCAATACGCCTTTCTTAACGAGGTCGGCTATATCGCGCAGTGCAGTTGGCTGCGATGTCTTGGTTATCTTTGCCCATTTCGAAGATGTTAGCTTTCCCTTGAAACCATCCCATAGCATATTGACAACCTTCGCTTGTCGCTCGTTCATCGCCACCTCACGATGTTGCTGCCAGAACAACGACTTCTTAACCACGCGCTGCACTGTTGTCTCGGAACGGAGTATTGCACTGCGAAGAGTCTGCAAAAACCATTCGAGCCAGAGGGTTATATCCATCGTTCCCGTTGTGGTCTTTTCGAGGGCAGCATAATATCCCTTGCGCTCACGCAGTATCTCTGCCGACATACTATAAAAGCGGTGTGGCATACCATCGGCCTTTGCCAGGAGCATATCGGTTATGGTGCGGGTTAAACGACCATTGCCATCGTCAAATGGGTGGATAGCAACAAACCAAAGGTGCGCAACTCCCGCCTTCAATATCGGGTCTATCTCCTGCTTGCCATTTATCCAGGTCAAGAACTCATCCATCATTGCAGGTACAGCCTCCGAAGCGGGAGCTTCGTAGTGTACCTTCTCACGACCCATTGCGCCCGACACAACCTGCATCGGCTCTGCGCCCCTGCGATAGGCGGCTACGGTTATCGGGTACATTCCACTGCGACCCGTTGGGAAGAGTGCAGCATGCCAATTGAAGAGTCGCTCGTGAGTCAGTGGCTCATTGCTATTTCTAACCGCATCAAGCATAACCTGCACCACGCCTTCAGTGTAGTGGTCAGGCTCTGGCAGACCCTCGGTCGGTATTCCAAGATGACGAGCAATCGATGAGCGCACTCGATCGGCATTGAGCAACTCGCCCTCGATCTCTGAAGAGCGCAACACATCCTCCACCATCACATCGAGCGAGGTGGTGTTCTGCACGCTGAAGCCAAGGCCGCTCATCAAACCAAGCACACGACCTTCAAGGTTGCGCACATCCGAGAGGAGCGTTATCAGCTTCTCGTTGTCCCAAGTAAACTCCGCCCAGGTAGGCTGCTGCCATATATACGAAGGTCTCATAATCCTCATAATTTAT
>JAFNXN010000038.1 GCA_017379015.1 Alistipes sp. | reverse complement strand
CGTTCACCTCGATGGTCTCCTTTGTCGAAACGGCGGACCTGCACAAAAACACGTGGTCATTCGACATATCCTTGAATGCCACTAAACGATAATTCTCTGGATGAATACCCTTTTTCATTTTCGTCTTTTTGTTATAATTAATATTGCAATAATTAATTCGGCGGCAAAGGTAACACTTTTTTTTTATCGTGCAAAGGTTTGCGCGAATTATTTTGCTAAATCTCAGCCACTACGAAGTTGCTACCACCAATAAATATAGCATCCTCGGCATGGGCAAGCGAGCGAGCGCGTCGCACAGCCTCAGTCACCGTGGGCTGGCACTCGTACTTCAGACCTAGCTCCTCGGCCTTAGCAGCGATATCCTCCACTGGGCGAGCGCGGTCGATCTGCGCGCGGGTAAAGATATAGTAGGCGTCGGTTGGCAGCAGAGGCATTATTTTATTGAGGTCCTTCTCGCGGGCAAAGCCGAGCACAAGGAACTTCCTGTCGCACTCCAACGCCTCGAGCTGGCGCACCACATAGCGCATGCCGTGGGCATTATGGCCCGTGTCGCACACCATGAATGGCTCACGCGAGAGCACCTGCCAGCGACCCACAAGGCCCGTAGAGGCTGCCGCCGTGGCAAGACCCTGACGGTGGGCACGGCGCGAGATGGTGAGTGGCGTATGCTCAGCAAGGTAGTCGGCAGCGGCACACACCGTGACGATATTGCGGCTCTGGTAGTCGCCAAGCAAGTCGACATCGAGCTCATAGCAGCGACCATCGCGCTCGCGCTGGAGGCTAAAGTGCTGATTATCATCGTCGAAGTGCTCAACGCCATGTAGCGTCCACTCCCTCTCGGCAAAGATGAGCTGCGAGTGTAGCTCCTCGGCCCTACGCTCAAACACCGCGTCGTACTCCTCAGAGCGTTCGCCGAGGACCACGGGGATACTCTTCTTAATAATGCCAGCCTTCTCCGCGGCGATCTCGGCAATAGTGCTGCCCAAGAACTCGGTGTGCTCCAGACCGATGTTGGTCACCACGCTGAGTATCGGCGTAATGATATTTGTGGCATCGAGCCTACCACCAAGACCCGTCTCGATGACTGCCACCTCCACGTCGCTCTGGTCGAAGAAGTCGAATGCCATGGCTGCCGTCATCTCGAAGAACGAGAGGTCGAGCTCCTGCATCTTCGCCTTATACTTGTCTACGAAGTTGACAATCTTCTGCTTAGGGATCATCTCGCCATCGACCCTAATACGCTCGCGGAAGTCAACAAGGTGGGGTGAGGTGAAGAGTCCTGTGCGGTATCCCGCCTCACGAAGTATCGAGGCGAGCATGTGAGATACCGACCCCTTACCATTTGTGCCAGCAACGTGTATCGTATAGTAGTTGCGCTGAGGGTTTCCAAGATATTGGCAGAACGAGGCGATACGCTCTAAGCCTGGTTTATAGGCAGCACCTCCCACACGCTGAAACGATGGCATGGCGGTAAAGAGAAAGTCAAGGGTCTCAGTATAGTTCATACTTACTTAAATTATGTTAATAGGGGTGTTAATCAACGAGATGGTTGCGACGACGCACCCTATAGGCTACGTAGTACATCAACCCAAGTATCGAAACGTATGTCGCTATGCGCGCTATCCAGTCGCCATAACGTGTATAGATCGTAAGCTCGTCGCGCAGCTCCAGTTCGCCGTTTAGCACACCACGCTCATCCCACTCCAGACGCTCGCCCAGGGTCTCACCACGTGGCGAGATAAAGCCCGAGATGCCCGTGTTGGCACTGCGAGCAATGGCACGTCGGGTCTCTATGGCACGCAGACGCGCAAAGTCGAAGAGGCGTCTATGTCCAGGGGTGTCGCCCCACCAGCCATCATTCGAGATAAGAGCCATCAGCTCAGCACCATGGCGGGCAAAGCCAGCGAAATACTCTCCGTAGATACCCTCGTAGCATATCGAAGGGCCTATCTTAACCCCCTCGTTCTCGAACAACGTGTAGTCACGACCCCAGCCAAGCTGCCCCGAGACACCTCCAAGGTCGACCTCGAAGAGGCTGAATAGCTCACGGAAGGGGACTGCCTCAACGCCGATGACTAGCTTACCCTTGTGGTAGATATCGTCGACTGCACCTAGGGAGTCGATGAGGAGTGCCGAGTTGTAGAGGTCATAAAACGTGCCATTAGGGTGCTTACGCGCCGTATCTGTCGCGGGCGTTGACCCATAAAAGCGTACCGTCGATGCCCCCGTGATAAGCTTTGCACGGCGCATATTCTCGCTCTGCATATCGGCAAAGACATCGGCATAAAACTCCAGATAACGCTCATCAATAGTGCCAAATCCCTCGACATACGAGAGTGCCGACTCGGGGAGGATGACAAAGCTAGCATCCTCCGACACCTCCTCCGTGAGGGCTCTAACATCATCTATGGTGTTTGAGGTCGTCTGCCTTGCACGATCCTCGTCGTAGCACGCCACATTGGGCTGAACCACAGCAACCCTAGCATGTCGCTCAGAGGGTGTATAGCCAAAGTATAGCGCAATGGAGAGGAGCATGGGGAGCAGTGCGACGAGCGCAGCGCGCACCCTTGCCGTCTTGGTCCTAGTGCGTAGAATTTCAAAGATTGATAGGTTGGTTGCCAACACCCAGAGCGAGCCACCGAAGATGCCCGTGTACTCGTACCACTGCACGGCCCATATATCGTTCGAGAAGCCATGACCCAGCAGCAGCCAGGGGAAGGTGAGCACCTCGGCAGAGTTGTAGAGCGACTCGGTAGTGAGCCACAGCGCAACAAGAAGTGTATATGCCAAGGCACGTGGCGCACGCTTCGACACATAGTGGTAGGTCATCAGTGCCACAAGGTTCCAGAAGGTGCCAAAGGCTCCAGCAGCTATGGGTCCTATGGGCGTAGCAATCCACACCCACCACACCGTGGCGGCATGCCAGAGGATGAAGGTCAAAGCCCCCCAAGCAGCCATTCGCCAGAAGTCCTTGGTCGAGGCACTATAATGTTCGCTGAGGATGAGCAACGGAACAAGAGCCACGAGCAACGATATGCCGCTAGCACCAAGCCAGCCCAACGAGAGTAGCACTACAGATAGTAGCACGAGGATTATTCGCTTCTTAGTAGTCATGAGAGCAAGTTATAGCCACTTCTTAAACTTAAAGAACCAGAAGGTTACGCCTGAGACGAGCAGCATCAGCGCGATAGCCCACAGATAGCCATACTTCCAATCTAGCTCGGGCATAAAGTGGAAGTTCATGCCATACATACTCGCCACAAGCGTCGCGGGCATGAAGACAACCGCCGCCACCGAGAAGATCTTGACGATCTCGTTCTGCTCGATGTTGATAAGACCCAGCGCAGCATCCTGAATATAGTCGAGACGCTGGAAGCTAAAGTCGGCATGGCTGATGAGCGAGTTAACGTCCTTGAGCATGAGCTGAAGACGTGGATATATATCGTTAGGGAAACGCTCCGAACGAAGAATAGAGGATAGAACACGCTGACGGTCAAAGATATTCTCGCGCAACAACATGGTGTTCTCCTGCAGGGCATTGATGCGATACAATACCTCCTTGTCGATCTTCGAGCCACTCGAGATCTCCTTGCTCACGGCAGCAACCTGCTTACTAACCATCTCCACAAGGTCGGCATCGTAGTCGATGCGCACCTCGAGCAACGAGATAAGGATGTGGTAGCCCGTAGAGTAGGAACGGTAGTTCATCTGAAGTCGCTTCTCCGCCTCGCGAAAGGTGCGGAACTCGGCATTACGCATCGATACGAGCACACCCTCATTCGAGATGATGAACGACACTGGCTCAACGGTAAATGTCTCGCCCTGAGGCACAAAGAAGTTTGAGTTCGAGATTATGGCGTTCTCGGTCTCAGAGTATTTTGATGTCGACTCGATCTCCTCGACCTGCTGGCGTGTCTGAAGGCTTAGCTCCATGAAGTTCTCCACCGCCTTCTGCTCCTTGATCGAGGGGTCTAGAAGGTCGATCCAGAGAATATCGTCGAAGCCGAGCTCATCGAAGAGGTCGGTATCGGCATTTCGGATAATCTTGTTGTATTGCTTTAGATAGATTGTGATCATATCTCCTCCAAAAAGTTTTATTCTTTTTATTCAACTTTGCCCCATCGGGCTCTTCTTGGGGCTCAATACATGCCCCTAGGGTCGGAGGTAAGAAGACGTGCAACTTTCGACAAGCAGCCCAACCAACCGGCAGGTAGGCTACAAGCGTCGCCCGGCTTCTTTAATAGGATCGCGGAACTATGCGTATGCCAGCATCCCAGAACTTCTTGAGGGCTCTATGCTTCTCGTCGTCAAGGATGAAGTCGATGTTACGTGTGAGATATTCGTAGGCTGTGATGCCGCCGTCAGAGAGCATATATGGCGACTCCGATACAGCCTCCCAGGTATGCTCAATGCCAAATGTCAGTGCATGCTGCAACTCGTCGCACACCTCGTAGGGCACACCCTTGCGTGCTACCCACACAGCAAAGGCAAAGGGCAGCGAGGTGATCTCGCGCCACTCAACAGCGAGGTCGTAGCAGTAGGCAAAGCGTCCCTCGTAGCCAAACACCTTGTCGCCAATGAGTAGGAAGGCATCGCCCTTCTGGGGGTTGTCCACACGCGAGTAGTCCGCCATGTGCAACCACTCGGGCTCAATATGCCACTTATACTTAGCAAGATAGCCACATAGCTGCACCGATGTACGCGAGTGAGCATCTAGCCACAGACGCCTTACCGAGCTAATAGGCTCGTTCGACATAACCACTACGGTACGCACCGCACCCACTGCACCTATGCAGTAGTCGGTGATTATGTTAGTATCGCGAAGCTCAGGCACAACGGCTGCGGGGAGCAGAGCTATGTCGGCTCTACCCTCGATGTAGCTCAGGGCACAATCGGCGGGAGGTGCTAACTGAAGGTCGGCACGTAGGTTATCAGCGTGCTTTAGTCCATAGACGAAGGGTATCGTGTTGAGATACGATACGGCAGTTATTTTTGGAATGATAGCCATCGTCCATAGGTTGTTAGCAATTAGTTACACATCGTCGTAGGCTCTTTGCAGCCCACTATATCGGTACAAAGTTAGTATAAAATTTCGAGCCAAACAAGAAAAACCGCAAAAAAGAGTGGCAAAGAGGAGATAATAGCACCGAGTGCTACACTCAACAAAAATACCACCAATGGGTAGCACTAAAGCGTACATCCCATCAGTGGCATTTTTCGTTAGGAGCGCAATCGACCCCCTATATCAAGATATTACATCATGCCGCCCATACCTGCACCAGCACCTGCCAATGGCTGAAGAGGACCATCCTCCTTCTTCTCGGCCAACACGCACTCTGTGGTGAGGAACATCGAAGCGATAGATGCAGCATTCTCAAGAGCTACGCGAGCAACCTTAGTTGGGTCGATGATACCCGCCTCGAGCATATCCTCATAGCGGTCGTCACGAGCATTGTAACCGAAGTTACCAGTGCCCTCCTTAACCTTGTTAACGACAACCGAGCCCTCGCCACCTGCATTAGCAACGATCTGGCGCAATGGCTCCTCGATAGCACGCTTAACAATCTGAATACCAGTAGTCTGGTCGTCATTCTCGCCCTTAACACCCTCGAGCGACTCAACGGCACGGATATAGGCTACGCCACCACCAGGGATGATACCCTCCTCGACAGCAGCACGTGTAGCAGCCAACGCATCGTCAACGCGGTCCTTCTTCTCCTTCATCTCAACCTCGGTAGCAGCACCCACGTAGAGCACAGCAACACCGCCAGCGAGCTTAGCCAAACGCTCCTGAAGCTTCTCACGGTCGTAGTCCGACGAAGCATTCTCGATCGAGGCACGGATCTGCTGAACGCGTGCAGCGATAGCCTCCTTAGCACCTGCGCCATCAACAATAGTGGTATTCTCCTTGTTTAGGGTAACCTTCTCGGCAGTACCCAACGCCTCAAGACCTGCATCCTCGAGCTTCATGCCCTTATCTGTAGAGATCACTGTTGCGCCTGTGAGCGTTGCGATATCCTCGAGCATCTCCTTACGACGGTCGCCAAAGCCTGGAGCCTTGCAAGCAGCGATCTTAAGCGTACCGCGAAGCTTGTTTACAACCAATGCCGATAGTGCCTCGCCGTCAACATCCTCAGCGATGATAAGCAACGAGCGACCACTCTGTGCCACTGGCTCAAGGATGCCCATAATCTCCTTCATCGTAGAGATCTTCTTGTCGGTGATAAGGATAAATGGCTTGTCGAGCTGCGCCTCCATCTTCTCGGTGTCGGTGATGAAGTATGCCGAGATGTAGCCACGGTCGAACTGCATACCCTCAACCACATCTACGTGAGTCTCAGTACCCTTAGCCTCCTCAACGGTGATCACACCCTCGTTGTTAACCTTCGCCATAGCCTCGGCGATGAGCTTACCAATCTTCGAGTCGTTGTTAGCCGAGATTGTTGCCACCTGCTCGATCTTGTCGAAGTCCGAGCCTACAACCTGGCTCTGCGCCTTGAGCGATGCCACAACCCTCTCAACAGCAGCGTCGATACCGCGCTTAAGATCCATAGGATTAGCTCCCGCAGTAACGTTCTTGATACCTACCGAGATGAGCGACTGAGCAAGCACCGTTGCCGTAGTAGTACCATCACCAGCATCATCGTTAGTCTTTGACGCTACCTCGCGAACCATCTGAGCACCCATATTAGCGAAGGTATCCTCAAGCTCAACCTCCTTAGCTACAGTAACACCATCCTTAGTCACGTGTGGAGCACCGAACTTCTTGTCGATGATCACGTTACGTCCCTTAGGACCAAGCGTCACCTTCACAGCATTACATAGTGCATCAACACCCTCCTTAAGAAGCTCGCGAGCCTCCACATTATATTTAATCTCCTTAGCCATATAATCGTTTTCTATTAATCAAAAAGTTGTTATAAGAATTACTCGATAACTGCAATGATGTCCGACTGCTTCATCACGAGGTAGTCCTCACCCTCATACTGAAGCTCCGAGCCAGCATACTTGCCATACATCACAACGTCGCCAACCTTCACCTCCATCTTTACCTCAGCGGTGCCAGGTCCTGCGGCAACTACCCTACCCATAAGGGGCTTCTCCTTAGCTGTGTCAGGAATAAATAGACCTCCTGCTGTCTTCTCCTCTGCCGGATTGGGCTTTACCAATACACGGTCTGAAAGTGGTTTTACTGCCATAATAGTTCTCTATTTTAATTGTTCAAATTATTTTTCTGTTTGATCTTCGTTGGTGGCAATCTCTATGCCAAAGCCTCTTGCGACAGATTATTGACACCCTGCCATGACAAAATGTCACTCTACTTATCATACTTGTCACCCCACAACGCACGCATGCGCTCGGCAATCTTCGCCTCCTGAGCATTCTGCTCGTTGGGCTCATAGAAGCGTGTGCCACTGAGCGAATCGGGCATAAACTCCTGGCGCACAAAGTTACCCGCATAGTCGTGGGCATACTTGTAGTCGGCACCATAGCCGAGCTTATCCATAAGCTTTGTTGGGGCATTGCGCAGATGCAGAGGCACAGGGCGGTTGGTGGTGTCGTGCTCGACCATAGCTAGTGCCTTGTTAATAGCCGCATACGCCGAATTGCTCTTGGGGCTAGTGGCTAGATATATCGTGGTCTCTGCCAGCGTGATACGCGCCTCGGGCATGCCAATCTTATGCACCGTGTCGAAGCAGGCATTTGCCAGCAGCAGCGCATTGGGATTTGCCAGACCCACATCCTCCGAAGCGAGGATCACCAGACGACGTGCAATGAAGCGTGGCTCCTCGCCACCTGCCAACATACGAGCGAGGTAGTAGATAGCGGCATTAGGGTCGCTGCCACGTACCGACTTGATGAAGGCCGATATGACGTCGTAGTGCTGCTCGCCCGTCTTGTCGTAGAGGGCTATGTTCTGCTGCAAACACTCCGTCACGCGCTCGTCGTCGATAATGATGTCGCCATCCGAAGCACCCACGATGATGTCGAGGATGTTGAGCAACTTACGCGCATCACCCCCCGAGAAGCGGAAGAGTGCCTCGGTCTCTCGCACCTCGATGTTGCGTCCCTTAAGCTCCTCATCCGTAGCGAGTGCCCTATCGAGCAACGTCTGCAACTCGCCATCGTCCATAGGCTTAAGCACATAGACCTGACAGCGGCTGAGCAGCGGCGAGATAACCTCGAACGACGGGTTCTCGGTAGTAGCACCTATGAGCGTGACGATGCCCTGCTCCACAGCACCGAGCAGCGAGTCCTGCTGCGACTTGTTAAAGCGATGGATCTCGTCGATAAACAAGAATGCCGAGCGAGCACTAAAGAGATGCTGGTTCTTAGCCTTCTCGATAACCTCGCGCACATCCTTAACGCCCGACGTCACTGCCGAGAGTGTGTAGAAAGGACGATCGAGGGTCTGTGCCACGATCTTTGCCAGTGTGGTCTTACCCACACCCGGAGGACCCCACAGGATAAACGAGGGTACGCTGCCCGTAGCGATAAACTTACGGAACACTCCACTCTCACCCACAAGGTGCTTCTGTCCTATATAGTCGTCGAGGCTCTGCGGACGTAGCCTCTCTGCCAAGGGTTGCTGTGCCACGCGCTAGGGATATTAATGTGTCATGTTAGCCATCTTCGCGCGGTCGTGCTTATAGCGGAATAGGATCATGAACATCACCGCCACAACAAGCGCATAACCAGCAAAGATAAACCATGTAGACTGCCAGCCGTTAGCAAACTCGGGACGTGACACGAGGTGACCCGCCTCCCAGGTGCAGAAGTGGTCGACAACACGACCTGCGATATATGTACCTACCGATGCACCGATACCATTAGTCATAAGCATAAACAGACCCTGAGCACTTCCCTGCATGCTCTCAGGAGCCTCCTGCTGCACAAACATAGCTCCCGAGACGTTGAAGAAGTCGAACGCCACACCGTAGACAATACATGAGAGGATGAGCGACGCTACACCAAGCACAGACTCGGTGTCACCCACACCAAAGAAGCCGAAGCGCAATACCCAGGCAAACATAGCTATGAGCATAACCTTCTTAATGCCGAAGCGGATAAGGAAGAAGGAGGTGAGCAGGATGCACAATGCCTCCGACACCTGCGAAAGCGACACAAGCATCGTAGGGTTCTTAGCAAACCAGCTCTCTGAAGCTACCGAGAAGCTCTCAATATAGGGTGTTGCAAAGCCATTGGTAATCTGCAACGATACACCCAACAACATCGAGAAGATGAAGAACATAGCCATGGTCTTAGACTTGAACAGCACAAAGGCATCGAGACCAAGACGCTGCTGGAGGCTCTTCTTCTCGTTGCTCTGGCTAAGAGGGCACTCAGGGAGCGTAAACGAGTAGAAGCCAAGGGCTAGACCTAGCACGCCGCAGACAACAAGCTGCATATAGGTCTGCTGAGCCGACGCCTCAAGACCAAACGAGACGCTGTTGACCAACCACATAGAGGCGATGAAACCCACCGTACCAAGCGTACGGATAGGAGGAAAGGCCTTTACGAAGTCGAGACCCGAGCGTGTGAGCGTACCAAAGGCAACGGTATTCGAGAGCGCAATGGTAGGCATGTAGAACGCCACACTCACAACGTATGGGATAAATACAGGCCATATATTTGCCACGTAGTCGGGATTGCCATTATTAAGCTCGGCAAGCTGCGTAGCCTCGTAGCCAAAGTATGCGGCAACAAGCATAAAGCCAGCGGCCAAGATATGCGACAAACCGAGAAGACGCTGGGGCTGCACATACTTATCAGCGATGATACCCATCACAGCAGGCATGAATATCGACACAATACCCTGCGCAATATAGAACCACGAGATATACTCACCCAAGCCCACCTTGCCTAAAAACTGTCCAACACATGTAAGATAGGAACCCCACACAGCAAACTGCAAGAAGTTCATAACAATCAATCTCGACTTAATTCCATTCATAATCAATGAGTTTTAGATACTTTCAAACGTATTATTACAAAAATAATAACAAAGATATGAATTTTTTTTCACTTTTTCTTTGCAAATCAAAAATATTGTTCTACTTTTGCACCGTCAAACAGAAGCATTGGGCTATGGTGTAATGGTAACACTACAGATTCTGGTCCTGTCATTCTTGGTTCTAATCCTGTTAGCCAAACTAAAACGACTCTCAATTTTGAGGGTCGTTTTTTTTGCGTGGGGGGGGGTCCCATCCTGAAATAGCGTTACACGGCTTAATGGGATCAGTCGTAAATTCCGGTGGAGGAGCAAAAAAAGGAGATGCCCCTACACGAAGAGCATCTCCCACACCTATTTATATATACTTGATTACTCTGCGAGGATCTCAAGCATCTTGATAGCTGCAGTAGCCACAGGAGTACCAGGACCAAAGATAGCAGCTGCGCCATCCTTGTAGAGCTGGTCGTAGTCCTGAGCAGGGATAACACCACCTACAACAACTACGATATCCTCACGACCAAGCTTCTTAAGCTCAGCGATAATCTGAGGAACGAGTGTGAGGTGACCAGCAGCGAGTGACGATACGCCCACGATGTGAACGTCATTCTCCACAGCCTGCTTTGCAGCCTCCTCTGGAGTCTGGAACAATGGACCCATATCCACGTCGAAACCAAGGTCAGCGTAGCCAGTAGCTACAACCTTAGCACCACGGTCATGACCATCCTGACCCAACTTAGCGATCATAATACGGGGCTGACGACCCTCCTTCTTAGCAAAGTCAGCACACATCTGCTTTGCCTTCTCGAATGCTGAATCTGATTTCACCTCTGCTGAATATACACCTGAGTTTAGACGAATAACTGCCTTGTAACGGCCAACGATCTTCTCGCAAGCATCTGAGATCTCACCGAGTGATGCACGTACCTTAGCAGCCTCAACAGCCAAAGCAAGCAAGTTGCCCTCACCTGTGCGTACGCACTCGGTGATTGCCTCCAATGCCTTCTCAACAGCTGCGTTATCACGGTTAGCACGAAGCTCCTGCAAACGCTTAACCTGGCTCTCACGAACTGCTGTGTTGTCTACAGCGAGGATGTCGATAGGAGCCTCCTTCTCAAGACGGTACTCATTAACACCGATGATGGTCTCAACGCCAGAGTCGATGCGAGCCTGCTTACGTGCAGCAGCCTCCTCGATACGAAGCTTTGGAATACCTGTCTCGATAGCCTTAGCCATACCACCGAGCTGCTCGATCTCCTGGATGTGCTCCCAAGCCTTGTGAGCAATCTCGTGAGTGAGTGACTCAACATAGTAAGAGCCTGCCCATGGATCGGCAGAGCGACATACGTTGGTCTCCTCCTGGATGTAGATCTGAGTGTTACGAGCAATACGAGCTGAGAAGTCGGTAGGAAGTGCGATAGCCTCATCCAAAGCGTTGGTATGCAATGACTGAGTGT
>JAFNXN010000037.1 GCA_017379015.1 Alistipes sp. | reverse complement strand
GCGAAGCACTGAGTCTCCTCGCGGAGAAGACGTGCTGCGAGGTTACCGTGGCCGATACCTACCTTACGATCCTCGGCTACTGAGCCGTTGATACAGAATGCCTGAAGACCCTCACCGATAGCCTCGGCAGCGTCAGCAGCGTTAGTGCAACCCTTCTTGATAGCGATAGCAGCACCTACAACGTAAGCCCACTTAGCGTTCTCGAAGCAGATAGGCTGAGTCTCCTCACACATCTTGTAAGGATCGATACCCTTCTGGTCGCAGATAGCCTTAGCCTCCTCTACAGACTTGATACCATATTGTGCAAGCACAGCGTTAATTTTCTCGATTCTGCGCTCGTAGCTCTCAAATAATGCCATAATTTTCCTGAAATTTAATGGTTAATAACTCTCGAACGCCCTCGTTACTCGTGACGGGGATCGATATACTTAACAGCATCCTTGAAGCGGCCGTATGAGCCCTTAGCCTTCTCCAATGCCTCAGCTGGCTCAATGCCCTTCTTGATGAAGTCCATCATCTTGCCAAGGTGTACGAACTCGTAGCCGATAACCTCGTCGTTAGCGTCGAGTGCCATGCGTGTGCAGTAGCCCTCAGCCATCTCGAGGTAGCGAGTACCCTTAGCGTTAGTACCGAACATTGTACCTACCTGTGAGCGAAGACCCTTGCCAAGATCCTCGAGTGATGCGCCGATAACGAGACCACCCTCTGAGAATGCTGACTGAGTACGACCGTAAACGATCTGCTTGAAGAGCTCGCGCATAGCTGTATTGATAGCGTCGCACACAAGGTCGGTGTTCAACGCCTCAAGGATAGTCTTGCCTGGGAGAATCTCCGAAGCCATAGCAGCTGAGTGTGTCATACCTGAGCAGCCGATAGTCTCCACTAATGCCTCCTCGATGATACCATCCTTCACGTTGAGAGTAAGCTTACATGCACCCTGCTGTGGAGCACACCAGCCAATACCGTGAGTAAGACCAGAGATATCCTTAATCTCCTTGGCACGTACCCATTTGCCCTCCTCGGGGATAGGTGCAGACTCGTGGTTAGCACCCTTCTTCACGCAGCACATCTGCTGCACTTCGTGTGAGTAAATCATAGTCTTAATTACTTTTTAGTTATTGTGTATTATTACTTTATCTATTCGTTTAGCACAAATCGTGACAAAGGTACGAAATAAAAACGGAAAAGTCAACCAGCGTTACTAAATTTTTTAAAAAATTGAAAGATATACCCTTTATTGTAGGCATACGAAGAGGGGCTAAAAAGATCTCTGAATCTCTCTTTTTAGCCCCCCTAGGTGTTGCTTATCTTAGCTTCTAGAAGCTGTATGCCGATATTGCCTCAGCGAAGTAGCTCCAGTGCTCAGCCTGGCAGTAAGCCTCGTATGCTGAGCTTGGTACATAGATGGTGGCTGCGCCGCTGAAGATGTAGTCCTGGTCGAGTGTTGGTGGGGTAGTTGGCTTGCAATATACCGTCTCGAGCGATGTGCAGCCGTAGAAGGCGTAGCCTCCTATATACTCTACACCGCCAGGGATGGTGATCGTGCCAAGGGCTGTAGCTCCATCAAAGGCGTATCCCTCTATTCTCTTAAGGCTCTCAGGAAGTGTTATGCCCTCAATGCAGTTGCATCCGTAGAAGGCATGCTTTCCGATTGTCGTAAGGCTATTGCCCAGTGCTACCATCTCGATAGATGTGCAATTTGCAAAAGCACCCTGGTCAATGACCTTCACGTTGTTGCCCACAACGACACTCTCAACTGACTGTAAGCCACTTAGCGCAAAGACGTTAATGTGGGTTACCTCCTCGCCAAAGATCACCTTAGGGGTCTTTATGCCGTGGAACCAGTGTACATTGCTGCTAGCATCCTTAGAGAACTTTGGAAGGTCGCAGTTGATGGTGAGACTCTTTGCTGAGCAGTTGTTGAAGGCGTAGCTACCCACTGCCGAGAGAGCAGTGCCGAGATAGATGCTCTCCACCTCGCACTCCTCGAAGCATCCTCTGCCGAGGCTCTTTATGCTGTTGCCGATCTCAATGCTGTGTAGGTTGTCGTATCCTGCAAAGGCGTATGCGCGGATTGTTGACAACGAGCTAGGTGTGGTCAACGCCGTGAGCCTCTCTTGGTTAATATATAGGTATGAGTTGTCGTTGGCAATAGGGTTGGCTGTGAGGTTCTTGAAGTCGATGCCGCACCACTGCTCGAGGCTAGCAACCTCGACACGCTCAAGCGAGCTACAACCTCCAAAGGCGTCAATGCCAAGGCTCTGAGCTCCTGCCAAGAGTGTAAGGCTCTTAAGTGGCGTGTAGTCGAGCATAGCTGCTGTTCCCACATTGCCGTTGAGGGTCATAGTGTTGATGTATGAGCCATTCAACCAGTGTCGCTTGTCGTTTGACGACATCGCCGTAAGCTCGGTGTTGCCCTGGTTGTTTGTTGCCTCGAACTCGTAGCTAGGGATGTTGCAGTTGACGATAAGCTCGATTGAGCAGCCCTCAAATACTGATCCACCTATTGTCTCGATAGAGCTTGGTAGTGTTATCTTGCTGAGCTCTTTACATCCGCTAAATGCTCTGTCGCCAATGCTGGCTACTTGCTCTGGGATTAGGATTGTTGAGATGTCCGACTGACCCTTGAAGCAGTCGTCGGGTAATGCTGTTACTGTAGAGTAGAACACCAGACGGCCGTAGCGACCATCGTGCAGATGTGCTAGGAATTCGGTGCCGAAGCCCTTTGTAGAGGCAAGCTCTATAGGGTTGTCGCTATCTGTGGTGTAGCGTATCTCGTTGATGGCGTCGCCCTCAGCCGATTGGATGATGGTGAATCGGCGTATTAGTGTGCCATCTTCGTCCGTAGCATCGATTGTTGCGTAGCGGCTCTTATTCTCTCTGTTCGTATCTATGGTTATGTTCAACTGCTCGTCGCGCATCATTGCTCGTGTCTGACCAATGTGTGCCCAATCCTTACCGAATGTCACCTTTGTGTTGTATTTCATGTTGGTGGCAATGTCGATCGAGATCTCACCGCCCTCAGCATCAATCACATAGTGCTTCACCTCCTCGATGTCGAATCTTAGGCGCATCTGCTGCTCGATGGGGATGTGGTATGAGCTACCGTTGCTAAACTTTACAAGGATGTGGCTTGAGCGGGGCTCGCCTAGCTCGTTGGGCTCTACGCTGAGCGTGAACTTGCGGTTTTTGTAGTTTCCCGCCTCGGGGTCTACCTTCACCCACTCATCTAACGTTAGTACCTGCCATGCGTGCTGAGTGTCAAAGGTGTACACCCTCTCGCCGCCATCCGCATCAAACTGTGGTGCGAGGTCGCACTCCTGGCTAAATGTAGCTCCTTCGCCCAGATCCATCTCGCATCCTGTGGTTGCAAGAACTCCGATAATGATTGCTGTAAATAGTAATAAACGTCTCATATATCCTTTTCTTTTTTTTCGATAGCTTTGCCTAAGCGTATATATAGGCTCTTGCAAAGGTATAAATAATTTCTCAAATTCTCGGATATAATCGCGTAAATATTATCTCAAATAAAATTGGGGATGACTAAAATGTGTATTAGCCATCCCCATTTTATTTAGAAGTTGAGGGAAAAGATGTAGTTTAGAACGATAAAATACTCTTTTTATTAAGTTTCTCTTATCATCTTTATGGCCTCAGGCAAATGCCCCTAGAAGACCACCTTAACTCCTAGCTGCATGTGCCAACGTGAGGCTATGTCGTTCATCGTATATTTCGCACCGTTGAACTTATAGACGGGGCGATAGCCACCCTCCACCTCGCGAAGCTCGGCCACCGTCACTGGTGATAGAGTCCAGTTTGATGTGCTATGCACAAGACCCCACGAGCGTGATAGTAGGTTGCCAAGGTTGAGAACGTCGAGAGTGAGCTCCACGCGTCGTGTGCTACTCCTCGAGAAGTAGAACGCCTGAGCAACGTGAAGATCAAGACGGTGTACAAATGGCAATGAGTGTGAGTTACGCTCGGCAAACATGCCACGATGTGCGCTTAGGTATTTATCCTCTTTGATGTAGTCGTTAAACGCCGATTGCGATGTGTCGTCTGCCCAAAGCATTGTCGACATCTCTGCCTCTGTGGGGATGTAGATCAGCGAGTTGCCGCGGTATGAGTCACCATTTATATCTACCTTGCCCTTGGCGTATGTCAGCGAGTAGTGCTCGCCCGAGTAGCCGTTGTAGAGCAACATCACGTCGGTGCCAAATAGCCCGTAGCGGCGTGAGTAGGAGAGCTGTGCAACGACCTTGTGGGGGAACTCGTAGACTGAGTTGCTTAGTGCTGGCGTGTTGCTGTCGACGGTGTATGTGCGTCCCCAGTTTGAGGATGATTGCGCCGAGATGCCATCGTTGATGCTCTTCGACTGCGAGTAGGTGTATGCTGCCATAACCTTTAAGCCCGAAAGCTCATACATAAAGTTATATTCTACGCGTGCAGTAGCTGACCACGAGTAGCCCTTCTGGGTGTTCGAGAGGCGATAAACGGCTGAGTACTCTTTGGTTGTAGAGTTGTAGTATGTCGCCGATGCTGAGCTATCGGTGCCGCCCATGTAGAGGCGTTTGCCAAGATCCTCTGCAACGAGATTTTCCACAGCGATGTTGTTCATTCCCTTCGAGTAGTCAGCATCAAACGAGATGTTCCATGGAAAGAGGTCTATTGTCGCACCCGCAGCTACACGGAATACCTGAGGGAAGCGGAAGTTCTTGGCTACAAGGTCAATAGATGGGTTGCTCTTGATGCCTACGCTCTCTGGGTTGAGGCTAAACGCTGGGGTCTCTTCGGGGTTTGTTACCGTTACGCTCACCGAGCGAAGACCCGTATTCTGGTAGCAGTTCGAGAGCCATACAAATGGTATGCGTCCAGTGTATATGCCCGCGCTACCACGTAGTGTGACGATGTTCTTTGTCCACTCGACACCCACTCGTGGTGAGAGCAGCAGCTGTGCTCGTGGAATATCGCCCGTCATAGTGCCAAATTTGGCGAAATAGCTCTTGTTAAACTCCTCGTTAGCCACTGGCTTGTCAAACATCACGGGGATGTCGGCGCGTAGGCCGTAGGTTAGGCGTAGGTTGCGCGTTAGTGCCACCTCATCTTGAGCATATAGGGCAAACTGTGCAGTTGTCATCGGAGGGTTCTGCTTGCCATCGGCAAAATATCCGTAGACATACTGTGTGGCATTATCCGCCATAAAGTCGTCGAGCGAGGCGTAGGTATATGTGCCGCGTGCGTTTGCAAGATACAGGTTATCAGCACGGTATATCTCGTTCGATGTGCCGAAAATTATTGTGTGCTTACCTCTGTTTATCGTCACGTCGTCGTTGATGATGAAGACATCCTGCTTGAGGATGTTACGTCCCGAGTAGGGGTTTGTGCCGATCGTTGCCGAGCCATTCTCGCGCTCACCCAGACCGTTGATGATCACGGCTGGTAGGCTCTTGGGTGTTGTACGTCCATCCTTTAGGCGTGTGTAGCCTATGCGTAGGCCGTTCGATCCCCACCTCTTTGTTGTGTTTAGCTCCGCAACTACGGAGTGTGTGCGGTTGATGTTGGTATATTCCGCCCCTGTGAAGTAGAATGCCTGTGCTGTGTTAGACGATGCTGCGGCGTCGGCATGCAGCATGTTGTAGCGCACCGATAGGCTGTTATCGCGATTTATCATCCAGTCGAGGCGCGCCACTAATGAGCCCGTGAGTGAGAGCACGTTATGTGCCTCGTAGCCGCCACCATCGTAGCCTGTGAGTAACTTGTATCGCTCCGATATCTGCTTAGCCTGCTCGAGTGTGAGTGCTGATGTCTTGTCTCCTGGATGGTTTGTCGATGGGGTGGTGTTGCGATTGAACTCGCCCGCCACGAAGAAGTGTAGGCGGTTTTTGATGATCGGGCCGCCCAGTGTGATGCCATAGATGTTTGTTGTCTGGTTCATCAGGTGTGTGCGCTTGGCGACATCGTTGCCTGGTGTCGTACCCCAGAAGTGCTCATTATTATAATATGTGTAGGCAGATCCTCTAAACTCGTTGTCGCCCGAGCGTGTTATGGCGTTTATGCTGCCGCCCGTAAATCCACTCTCGCGCAGGTCCACCGTAGCTGTTGTTATCTGCACGCGGGCAATGGCATCTAGCGGTATAGGATTTGCCTTTGTCAGCGAGCCTGTCATGCCTGTTGTGCCTAGACCATATATGTCTGCCGACGATGTGCCGTCGATGGTGAAGGCGTTGTAGCGCGTGCTCTGACCGCTAAGAATTATGCCTCCTGCCGCTGGGCTTACAGCCGTAGGCATCAGCTTCGTGAGGTCGTATATCGAACGGTCGATTGTTGGGATCTTCTCTATGACGGTGCTAGAGTAGTTCTGCGTGTGCATCTCCTGCCAGTCGGGGGCGATGTAGATCGCCTCGATGAGGTTTGTATCCTCCTTTAGCTCTACATTGATTGTCAGTGCCTCACCTAGGGGCAGCTCTACATCGGTGTATACCACCGTCTTATATCCGATATATGAGAATGTGATTTCGTAAGGACCACCAGCTCGTAATCCACTTATGGCATAGTGACCATCACTAGCAGATGCCGTACCGTATGGTTTGCCCAAAGACTTGTGTAGTAGCGCAATAGATGCGCCCTCAATAGCTTTGCCGTCTGCTGTTACCACACCTCTTACTGATGATGTTGTAACCTGAGCATTCGACACTACCACGGCAAAGAGTAGTGCGAACATTAAAAGCATTCGCTTCATAGGTTGAGATTTAGGGACACTATTTATGTGTCAGGTTAATAATTTGTAAAATTGTCTAACAAGGCTACTTTGTCGTTATGCTTGTTCTCGAAATCCTCACATACGCCTAGTATGCTGCGGTTTCTCAAACTGCGCAAGCCTAAAATTAGCTCTTGTTATACAATTTTACCCACGGGCTAACAAGGCTACTTTGTCGTTATGCTTGTTCTCGAAATCCTTGTTTACTGAGGTAAACTCGGAGTCAAACAGAGCACTTTGTCGCTTTTTTGCCTGTCTGTATTTTACTGTTTTGCGGTGCAAATATACAAAAAAAATGTCACGTTGTTGCGTCGAGATCAAAAAAAAGATATATGTGGCTATAAAATGTCAGACCACCAAAAATAAATAGACATAAAAATAGTTGTAATAGCCATAATACACAAGTATAAATATGGCTATAATGTGAATAAATGTTATCTTATTTTAAGCTCCGCATTTCGATACACACTCGCCAAACATGCATATTTCATAAATATTCATTCAGCTGTTTGAATTATGGTTTTTATTCTATAAAATCTCTGGTTTATGGGTGTGTGGGGTGGTTTGTGGCGTTGAAATATGGTTATTGAGTTTGCGATTAATGGAAAAAATCACAAAATGTTGAAAAAAATAATTATCGAATTTTTGCTAATCCAAATTATTAGGCTATCTTTGTGCATTACTTTATGCCCGTATTGTGTCCATTTGTGTGACCTATGCGCCGATTAGGTCGACAAATGAGCAGTTTAGGTGTAGGGTAGAAGAAACAAACTTTATAACATTATACAAAAATTTTTATTTAAAAACTAATGCTTATGGTTAGAAAAGTTGTACTATCAATGGTTGCAACTCTGCTCTTGGGCTGCTTCGGCGCATTTGCTCAAGATCAGCGTGTTACCGGTACAGTGATCGATGACACTGGTTCGCCAGTCATCGGAGCAGCGGTTGTTGTTGAGGGTACTACCCGAGGCACATCTACTGACGTTGCCGGTTATTATGAAATCTTGGCTCCTGCCAATGGTAACTTGGTATTCACTTACCTTGGTTACAAGGCGCAGACTGTAGCTGTTTCAGGTCGTTCGACAATCGATGTCGTTCTTGTTGCTGATTCAGAGCAGATCGAGGAGGTCGTAGTTCAGGCGTTCGGTGTTGCTAAGAAGGAGGCGTTCACCGGTTCGGCTGCTACAATCAAGTCTGACGACATCGTAAAGACTCAGTCGTCTAACATCGCAAACGCTCTTCAGGGTAAGGTTGCGGGTCTTCAGACTTCACAGGGTTCTGGTTCTCTTGGTTCAGAGCCATCTATCCGTATCCGTGGTATCGGTTCTCTTAACGCTGGTAACGATCCATTGTGGGTTGTTGACGGTGTGCCTTACGAGGGCGATAAGAACAATATCAACATGGCGGATGTTGAGACCATGACCGTATTGAAGGATGCTGCCTCTAACGCACTTTATGGTGCTCGTGGTGCGAATGGTGTGATCATGATCACCACTAAGCGTGCTAAGGCAGGTGACGCTCGCGTTAACTTCGATGCTAAGTGGGGTGTTAACACACGTGCTCGTCAGCTCTATGACTACACTCGCGATCCAGGTCAGTACTACGAGATGCACTACGCTGCATTGCGTAATGCAAATCTTGCTGATGGTATGGATGCTGGTGCTGCTCACTCACAGGCTATCAATGATTTGTTTGGCAATGTTAAGGGTGTTGGTTACAACGTCTTCACAGTTCCTGAGGGTCAGACTCTTATCGGTTCTAACGGTCGTTTGAACCCTAACGCTACTCTTGGCCGTAAGTTCACTTACAATGGCGAGGAGTACACTGTAACTCCTGATGACTGGATGGATGCTTTGTACGATCCTTCATTCCGTCACGAGTACAACGTATCGATCGCTGCGGCTAACGAGAAGGCTAACTTCTTCGCATCATTCGGTTACTTGGATAACACTGGTATTACTGATGGTTCGCACATGTCTCGTTGGACAGCTCGTTTGCGTTCTGACTACCAGGCTAAGAAGTGGTTGAAGATTGGTGGTAACATGAGCTACACTAACTTCAACTGGGACGGTGCTTCAACAGATTCTGAGGGTTCTGGTAACGTTGCCGACCCATTTACTGCTGTAGCTGATATGGCTCCTATCTACCCTGTTTACATCCGCGATGGTGAGGGTAACATCATGTACGAGGAGAACCAGGCAGGTCACGGCTATCCTGGTAAGAAGTACGATTCACAGTGGCCTATCTACGACTTCGGTGATGGTTCTATCTGGGGTATGAAGCGTCACAGCGCATCAAACAACAACCCATTGCAGACTATCTGGTTGAACCAGTCTAACTCTGAGGGTAACGCATTCTCAGTTAACGGTTTTGCTGATTTCACTATCCTTCCAGGCTTGAAGCTCACTCTTAATGGTTCGGTAACCATCGATGAGACTCGTAGCACATCAATGCAGAACCCATACTATGGTCAGTTTGCTCCTACAGGTGGTATCCTTAGCAAGATCCACAGCCGTACTTACAACCACAACCTCCAGCAGTTGTTGAACTACAACAAGTCGTTCGGCGCTAATGGTGAGCACACTCTTGACGTATTGCTCGGTCACGAGACTTACGATCTTCGCTACTACACTTTGAGCGCATCAAAGTCTAAGATCTACTCTACTGAGAACCTTGAGCTTAACGGTTCTATCATCGATGGTAAGGCCTCTTCATCTTACATGACAGAGTACATCAACGAGGGTTACTTCTTCCGTGCTATGTACGAGTACGATGGTCGTATCTTCGCATCTGCATCTTATCGTCGTGATGCATCTTCACGTTTCCACCCAGAGCACCGTTGGGGTAACTTCTGGTCAGTAGGTGCTGCATGGCTTATCAGCCGTGAGTCTTGGTTCAACGCTCCTGTATTCAGCTCGTTGAAGATTAAGGCTTCTGCTGGTTCACAGGGTAACGACGCTATCGGTCCTTACCGTTATGCTGATATCTACGCTGTAGGTAACGACGGTAACGATAACGTATCTGTAGTATTTGCTCAGAAGGGTAATCCTAACGTAACTTGGGAGACTAATACTAATATTAATATTGGTGCAGAGTTCGGTTTGTGGAACGATCGCTTGACTGGTAGCCTTGACTACTTCTACCGTATCACATCTGACATGTTGTTCCAGGTTCCTGTTCTTCCATCACTTGGTTACACTTCTTACTGGAGCAATATCGGTGATATGTCAAATACTGGTATCGAGCTTGTTTTGAACGGTGATATCGTTCGCACTCGTGACGTTGTTTGGTCAATGAACGCTAACCTTACTTGGGTTAAGAACAAGGTGTTGAGCCTTCCTGAGTCTAGTAAGGATATGGAGGTTGACGGTCACTGGGGCTTCATCAACGGCTCTACATTCATCGGTGAGGGTCTTTCACTTGGTACTCTCTTCATCTACGACTACGCTGGTGTAAATCCTGAGACTGGTGAGTCACAGTGGTGGTACCTTGACCCAAATTCTAACGAGTGGATCAAGACTTCTGACTACGAGAACAAGATGAATGGTAACCTCAAGAGTAGAAAGCTCTCTAAGTGTACTCAGCCTGTTGTATTCGGTGGTTTCGGTACATCGCTCTACGCTTACGGCTTCGACCTCTCTATCGCATTTGACTACCAGCTTGGTGGTACTACAATCGATGGTTCTTATGCTAGCTACATGTCATCTCCACACAGCAACAGCCTTGGTGAGAACTACCACCTTGACTTGTTGAACGCTTGGACTCCAGAGAATAAGAACTCTGACATTCCTCGTTTCCAGTTTGGTGACCAGTACAACGCTGCTACATCAACACGTTTCCTCACTAGCACCAACTACTTGAACATTTCTAACATCAACTTCGGTTACACCTTCCCTGCAAAGTGGTTCAAGGGTAACATCTCAGCTCTTCGTCTATACGTAGCATGCGACAACGTATGGTATTGGTCAGCACGTAAGGGCTTTGATCCTCGTGGTACAGGTACAGCTCAGTACTCTCCAATCCGTACTATCTCAGGTGGTGTTAATTTGACATTCTAATATAAATAAGAGATAATATTATGAAAGTATCAAAGATATTTAAGATCACAGCCCTTGTCCTCGCATCGAGCGTTGCGTTCACCGGCTGTATCAAGGAGACCTTCCCTACTGAGACAGCTATCACCAAGGATCAGCTGTTGAAGGGTGAGACGGAGGTTATCCTTCAGGCATTGCTCCCAGGTATCCACTCGAGCATGTTGTCTATGTGCTATAGCTCAAGTGTACACTCTGACTATGGTATGTTTGCTATGGGTGTGTTGCACGATTATGAGGCTAAGTTGATTGCTAACATGGGTGAGCCTTTGTACAACCACTTCAACTTCGGTATGTGGGGTGAGGGTTATGGCCCTACTGGTATTGTTAGTGCTTTGACTTGGTTCCGCTACTATCCACAGATCCGTACTTGTAACGAGATTCTTCAGATTGCAGGTGACGATGAGGCTTTTGCTAAGTATCGTGGTATCGCTAAGGCTTACCGTGCTTACTTCTACCTCGATTTGGCTCGTTTGTACGACCCTCTCTATGCTGAGGCTCCAGCTAACCCTGCTTACACCGATAAGCTTTTGGGTGACGGTGTTCAGGGTCTAACTGTACCTATCCTCGATGAGTCATTCATCGGCGAGCAGGGTGAGGAGATGGCTAAGAACAACCCACGTAGAACTCGTGAGGAGATGTTCAACTTTATCTTTGCTGACCTTGCTGATGCTGAGGCTTGCTTGAAGGAGTATGCTCGTGCTAACGCTTCTGAGCCTAACCTTGCTGTAGTTTACGGTATCTATGCTCGTGCTTACATGTGGTTGGGTGGCCAGGCATTTGTTGAGGATGGTCTTAACGGTGTTCACCCTTCTGGTACTGATGCCTATGCTTTGGCTGCTGAGTATGCTCAGAAGGCTATCGCTGCTCACGGTGGTTCAATCATGAGCAAGGAGGAGTGGACAAGCATCACTAGCGGCTTTAACACTGTTGTTCCATCTTGGATGTTGGCATTGATCTGCTCTACTGATACTGTAGTAAGTAACCTTCACCAGAACCCTGCTCACCTTTCACCTGAGCTTTTGGCTGGTTACTTCCCACACACTATGCCTGGTGTTCCTAGCAACTGGTACGACAAGATCCGCGATGATGACTTCCGTAAGCTCTTGATCAAGGGTCCTAAGACTACTTATGCTCAGTTTGCTAACTACACATCTATGTCTCAGGGTGAGTTCGATGCACTTCCTCCTTACATCTTCTTCAAGTATCGTCCTGCGTTGGGTAACCGTAACGATAACATGACTGCAGGTGCTGTATCGCTCCCATTGATGCGTATCGAGGAGATGTACTTCATCGAGATGGAGGCTATCTATCACACTCAGGGTGCTTCTGCTGCTTTCGATAAGTTGCGTGCTTTCATGCTTAACCGTTGCGACGATTACTATGCAGTACTTCCTGATGCTGATGTTCTTGAGGAGATCATCTTCAACAAGAGCCTTGAGTTCTGGGGTGAGGGTATTATGATGTTCGATATGAAGCGTCTTGACCGTGGTATTAACTGTGCTTACAAGGGTTCTAACTATGATGAGCGTAGCCGCCACGTATCTGAGGGTCGTGTTCCATGGTGGAACTACTGTATCCCACGTTCTGAGACCGACCTTAACTTGGCTATTACAGTTAATAACCCTGATCCATCTTACGCATTGGAGGCGCAGAAGGAGTTGTAATTTAATTGATGAGATTTACTATGAAGAATATTAAGTTTTTAAGTCTGCTTCTAGCTGTTGTAGGCGTTCTCTCGTTCGCTTCATGTCAGCATGAGCATGCAGATTTTACACCTGGTCCGCAGGATGCGACAATGGGTGTATTTTTCCCAAGCACCTCTCGTGTTGACCTCACAGAGGATGGCACCGAGGCTACTATCTTGGTGAAGCGTAACAATGCTTCAGAGGCTGCTTCTATCAGCGTTCTTGCTGCTGATATCAACAAGTGCGGTTTGTTCACTATCCAGGGTTCTGAGTTCGAGGATGGTGCTGCGAGAGTAAGCGTTCAGTTCGCTGCTGGTAAGGATGAGGCATCTATCGTATTTGGTTACAATGGTGCTGATCTTGAGGTTGGTAAGCGTTATGAGTTCGCTTTGCAGCTCGACCAGGAGAATGCTTCTCAGTATGGTATCTCTGATGCTGTATTCACACTTGCTATTCCTGAGCCATGGGTAGCTTGGGATGACAAGGGTACTAAGGGTATCTACTTCGATGACTGCTTGTGCTATGTATTTGCTGAGCCAGACTCTTTCGTAGGTCTTGGTACTTATGTTGACATCGAGAAGCATGCAACTAACCCTAACCGTATCCGCGTTGTCAACCTATTCTCTAAGATGAATATCGCTGCAATGTGGGGTGGTGTCCCAGCATGGATGACTATCGAGGAGGGTGATGAGCCTCACACTATCGAGTTCGATATCACCGATCCTAACAACGTTATTCCATCGTCTAACCCTATCTCACTTAACTTGATTGCTTCAGGTGCTCGTCTTGGTTTCTATCTTCACACAAATGAGGATGGTAGCTTCGTTGAGCCTATCAAGTTGGAGAACGGCATCATCAAGTTCCCTGTAAGTATGGTTGCTCTTGTTGCGCTCGATCCATCTGATAGCACTAAGCTTCTTGGTGCGTACGAGGAGTATGGTAACTCTTCTGGTTTCATGCAGTTCTACTTGCCAGGTACTGAGTTCGTAAGCTACGAGATCTCTGCTGCTTACGATGGTATGTACATCTCTCCAGATGGCTCTGTAGCTAAGGCTGTATTCAACTTCGCTCTTGGTACTGATGTTGCTTCTTACAAGTTTGCCATTGTTCCAGGTGATGTAGTTGCTGATCCAGCTGCTGTTGTTGACGGCATCGTTGCTGGTAGCAAGGATTTGACTATCTTCGAGTCTGACGCTGAGACACGTCGTTGGGAGGTAGAGCTTGCTCCTGGTAACTACACTCTTGTAGCTGTTCCTTATACCGCTGAGGGTGAGGCACGCGTTCAGGATGCTTATGCTACTGCTTTCTACTTCAACGGTGCTGGCGAGATGCCTGAGGTAGCTGTTGATGTTCAGGTTGGTGTTCCTTCTGAGTTGGTAGCTCCTGAGGAGGCTGCTGAGATGGAGGCTAGTCGCCCAGGTTGCTTCAACATTGGTGTAAAGATCACTGCTGATGGTTCGCTTATCTCATCAATGAAGATTTTCTATGGTGATATCGCTGCTGTTGAGAAGGAGGGTATCTCTCTTGACGAGCTCTTCAGCGAGTATGCTGCTGATGCTACTGATGCTTGGTTGCCAAAACTTCGCGAGAAGGGTTCTATGGTTGGTACTGTGAATGTTAACGCAGGTACTGTAAACTCAGTTTTGATGCGTTTCGAGACTATCTACGGTACTACTATCGACTATCAGAGCGAGCCTTACACTCTTCCTGCTTACGACGGTGAGTTCTACGTAGGTGATTACACATTCATGGATGCAACTACTCAGGCTCAGATGGTATTCGGCGTTGTCCCTGGTAAGAGCTATGCTGACTACTACTTCTCTCACTCTTATATCGATGGTTCGCAGTGGTATGCTGAGTACGATAAGGAGAATGCTACATTCACTGTAACAGGTGTTGAGCTTGGCTACGAGAAGTATGAAAACCAGTATGGTACGATCTATGGCGCATTGAACGAGGAGGTAACTCAGGTTTATTCATACAGGAGCTCAGTGGATGATACCTTTAAGGATCCTACCGCTCTTATGGTATTCGAGGTTGAGGATAACATGCTCTCTAAGCTTACTACTTACTTCGCTATGGGAGTATATGGTTACGATCTCGCAACTGATACTCTTGGTGAGTTCCTTGGTAACTACTTCTTGTTCACTCCTGAGACTCAGATCGCACCAGCTGCTGGTCTAATGTCTAAGTCTGTAGTTGTAGCTTCATCTAAGGTTGCTGAGACTGTTGTTTGCAGCCAGGCTGACCTTGCAGGTGTTGCAGTTGAGTACGCACCTGTTATCAAGGCTACTCCTATCTACACATTCGATTTTGCTCAGGCAACTCTTAAGTAATTATCGCTTAGGATAGAGGGTCATCCGACCCGATAACATTAGACCCCGCGGCTTGTCCGCGGGGTCTTTGTTTTTCGTGCGCTTAGAGCTTGCTAAAGGGTGGCTCGTGCCTTGCGGCACTAAAGGGTAGTACGTGCCTTGCGGCACTAAAGGGTAGTTCGCGCCTTGCGGCACTAAAGGGTAGTTCGTGCCTTGCGGCACTAAAGGGTAGTACGTGCCTTGCGGCACTAAAGGGTAGTTCGTGCCTTGCGGCACTAAAGGGTGGCTCGTGCCTTGCGGCACTAAAGGGTGGCTCGCGCCTTGCGGCACTAAAGGGTGGCTCACGCCTTGAGGTGCTAAGTGTTTTTCCCTTTAGCAGCGTTAGCTGCGCACTTCTCTTTAGAGAGCTTCAGCTCTCGCCCGACCCTTTAGCAGCGTTAGCTGCGTTCTACCCTTAGCAGCTTAGCTGCGAACAACCCTAAATCACCCTCAATCGAGGTTCTCGGTTCGTTCATCTTTTATGGCATTTATGCAACTTTTTATCGAGAAATAGTCAAATTGTTTCGCATACCGAAAATTTTATCTATATTTGTAGCGTGAGAGAATGTGAATATTTTTAATTTTTTAATAACTATGAATAAGGTTAAATTATCTTTGTTTGCTTTGGCAGCACTCTTTGCTGCATCGTGCGTTCAGGATCCAACTGTCGAGGGAGCTGATCAGCAGGTTGCAAGTTCTGCTAAGAAGATTATCAACACCGCTGAGGAGGCTCAGGCTGGCGAGCTTATCCTCTACGTAGACGAGGCTACCGCTGAGGCATGGTCAAACCCTGAGGCTGTTACTCGCTCGGGTAGCGCGCAGCTCGATGCTTTGGCTATTGAGCTTGGTGCGCACTCTGTTGAGCCAGTGTTTAATATGATTATCGACGCTGAGGCTAAGCGTGATATGGGCCTTCACCGTTGGTTCGTTGTTAGCTTCGACGACGATGAAAACCTCGAGGCTGCGGCTGAGAAGTTCTCAGCAGTGCCTGAGATCGAGCGTGTGCAGTATTCTACTCTTCTTAAGCGTCCTGACGTGAAGTTTATGCCTGTAGATCAGACATTTGCTACACGTGCCAACTCTGACGAGCTTCCATTCGACGATACTATGCTCGAGCTCCAGTGGCACTACAACAATATCGGTAACCGACAGTACTTCTACGAGGCTAAGAAGGGTGAGGATATTGGTGCGTTTGGTGCTTGGAAGTTCACCACAGGTAACCCAGAGGTTATCGTTGCAGTGGTTGACGAGGGTGTGAAGTATGATCACGTCGACCTTGAGGCTAACATGTGGACAAACATTAAGGAGGCAGATGGTGTAGAAGGCGTTGACGATGATGGCAATGGCTACATTGACGATATTTATGGTCTTAATGCAACAAAGCAGAATGGTTATATTACTTGGGCACGTGAGGGCGATACAGGTCATGGTACCCACGTAGCTGGTACAGTTGCAGCTGTTAACAACAATGGTTTTGGTGTTTGTGGTGTTGCTGGTGGTGATGGCTCGGGCAATGGTGCTCGCATCATGTCTATCCAGATCTTCGATGGTGATGATCAATCTACATTGGCTAATACTGCTAAGGGTATCATGTATGCTGCAGATATGGGTGCATCGGTGCTTCAGAACTCATGGGGTTTTCCACAGGACAGTGTTGGTCAGCTCACTGATGGTGCGTTTGCTATGTCATTCGGCGTTGAGCTTGACGCTATGCGCTATTTCATGTCGAAGAGCAACTGCTCGGCAATGACTGGTGGTGTGATCATCTTCGCTGCTGGTAACGATGGTAAGCCATCTTCAAACTACCCTGGTGCCTACAACGAGTGGCTCTCTGTAGCAGCCTATTCTGCTGATGGTCTTCCTACTACATACACATGTTACGGCCTTGGCTGTAACCTTTCGGCTCCTGGTGGTGACGATTCAGTGGTGAATGGTAGATGGGTAGAGTATGGCGGTGTGCTATCAACAGTGCCAGCTGAGACTGTAGACCCTTATACTGGTCTTCCCTTTGGTGATGATTATGGTTATATGTGTGGTACGTCGATGGCATGTCCTCACGTATCTGGTGTAGCTGCCCTTGTGCTCTCTTACGCTGTTGAGAATGGTATTAAGCTCACTAACACAGAGCTCTATGAGATCCTTACATCGTCAGTACGTAACATCGACGTAGACCTTAAGGGTACTAAGACATGTTTCCACTATCAGACAAACCGTCCTTATGAGTGGTCGCTTGATCCATTCAAGGGTAAGATGGGTACTGGTAAGCTCGATGCGACACTCGCTATCATGTCGCTTCGCGGTGCAGTATGTGTGCCTATTATCACTGGTGAGGAGCTCAAGCTCGACGTAGGTGACTACCTCGGCCATACAGGCGTTGATGTAACATTGTCGAAGGAGTTTGTCCTTCCTGAGGATGTTAAGAAGAATTTGGACGCAAAGATCGACTTCTTCAACAACAATCTCTACATCACATGTAAGAAGCCAGGTATCGGCGTGATCACTGTTAAGTATATCGCTGGTGGCGATAAGGTCGGCGGTGGTAACACAACAGGTGGTAAGCTCATGGAGAAGGAGGTTGTTCTCGTTGTGCGTGACGCTAACGATAATGGCGGATGGTTGTAATCAAGGTCAATAACGTAAAAATATAGAGATATGAAAAGTTTGAAGATTCTATCGCTTGTTATGATGCTTGCTTTGGCCTTGACAGGTTGCAAGGATAATAAGGATGATGGTGGTAATAATGGACCTAGTATTTCAGGTTTCGATGCTATTGAGAATGAGTGGAAGTTGGTATCTGTAAATGGTGTACCTAACGATTTCCATGTCTACATTAGCTTCGATTCGGGAACCTTCTTCCTCTTTCAGCAGGTTTATACCCTCGATTTCCTCTACTACGATGGCACGTATAGTGTTGCAAATGACAAGCTATCGGGTACCTATAAAGATGGTACAGCATGGAAGTGCGACTATAGCGGCGGTGTTAGCAAGGATGGTAAGACCTTGACTCTTAAGAGCGAGGAGCAGAATCCAGTGACATTTGTCTACGAGGCGTGTGTCATCCCTGAGGATGTTAAGGAGGAGGCTACAGCAACACGTGCTATCAACGTTGTGCCATTCCTATAATCCACGATCATAGGTCCGCAACTGCGGTAACGTGAAGATTGCCCCAAATGGAGGATACTTTAGAGTATTTCCCATTTGGGGCAATTTCGTTGTTGTGATGCTTGCGTAATGACCGTTCTCTGCCACTGAGGTGCGGTCACTCAATAATTTATCCACCAAAGAGTTTCAATCTAGGATTTTTTTGTATATTTGCATCTTGAGAGATTGTCAATTAGTCGGAATCTTGCGAAACAAATAACTTTTAACTATAACATCTATGAACAGAACAAAACTACTACTTCTTGCACTTGTAGGTATGTTTGCAGCATCGTGTGCTACAGATACCGTTGATCAGGTGGTTACAGCTGAGAGTATTGCAGCTAAGAAGTTTGTCAACACCTCCGATTCTGCTGTTGCAGGCGAGCTTATCATCTTTGTTGATGAGGCCACTGCCGAGCAGCTCATGATGGCGGAGTGTGCTACTCGCTCGGGAGTATCGGAGCTTGATGCTTTTGCCCTCGAGGTGGGTGCTAAGGAGATCAAGCCTGTCTTTAACCTCAAGGTTAATGCCAAGAGCAAGCGCGAGCTTGATATGCACCGCTGGTATACCGTATCATTCTCTGATGATGTTAAGCTCGACGATGCTGCTCAGAGACTTGCAAAGTGCGACGTTGTTGAGCGCGTTCAGTTCTCAACACAGATTGTAGCACCTAAGTTCGAGGTTACTGAGGTAGATCCTGCCGAGATCGCCCAGACACGTGCCGATGATTGTCCTTTCGACGATCCAATGCTACCTCTTCAGTGGCACTATCGCAACCTCGGTCAGGAGGGCCTCTTCCCTGGTGTTAAGGCGGGTGCCGATATTAACCTCTTCCCAGCGTGGGAGCAGACAGCGGGTCGTCCTGATGTTATCGTAGCAGTTCTCGACGAGGGTGTCTGCTATACTCACGAGGATCTAAAGGATAATATGCTCGCTAACGAGGCTGAGCTTAATGGTACTGATGGCGTTGACGATGATGGCAATGGCTATGTTGACGACATCTATGGCTTCAACTTCGTGAAGAATGGTCGTGTCACCTGGACACGTAACGGTGACTCGGGTCATGGTACTCACGTAGCTGGTACTGTAGCGGCGGTTAACAACAATGGTATCGGTGTTTCGGGTGTTGCTGGTGGTACTGGTAATGGCGATGGCGTGCGTTTGATCTCGTGTCAGATCATCTCTGGTGGTGAAGCTGCAGGTGTAAATGCCACAGCAGCTGCTGTCGAGTACGCTAAGGATCGTGGTGCTTGTGTGTTGCAGAACTCATGGGGTTTCCAGGCTGGTGTGATTAGCAATGACAACCATTTTGAGAGCGGTCAGACAGGTGTTGAGAAGACAGCCTTCGAGTACTTCATGAAGCACGATGTGGAGCACCCTCGTCATCCTAACCTTGAGGGTGGTATCGTTATCTTTGCTGCTGGTAACGATGGTAAGGCTGTGGCTGGTTATCCTGCTGCCTACAACAAGTATATCGCTGTTACGGCGATTGCTCCCGATGGCCTTCCTACCTATTACACATGTTACGATAGAGGCTGTAATGTAGCAGCTCCTGGTGGTGAGTATTTTGTTAAGGGCTCTTCTTCTATTGATAGCGGTTGCGTGGTATCTACTCTTCCTGATAACAAGTATGGTCGTAGCCAGGGTACATCTATGGCATGTCCTCACGTGTCAGGTATCGCTGCCCTTGCTGTGTCGTATGCTGCCGACCATGGTATTGTCCTTTCATTGGCTGAGTTGCAGGATATTATTCTTACATCTGTTAACGACATCAATGCCTCGTTGACTGGTACTAAGGCAAGGTTTGATGGTGGCGTGATGAACCTCAATGGCTTCAGAGCAAAGATGGGTACAGGTATCGTTGATGCTTATCGTGTTATGATGGCTGTGCGCGGTACTACATGTATTCCTATTCCACTTGGCGAGCAGGTGATACTCGATATTAACAACTTCATTGGTGATCGCAATCTTCAGGTTAAGATGCTCGAATCGGCCATTGGTGAGGATGTGCGCGAGAAGCTTGGTATTACCGATGTTAAATTTATGGGTAGTAAGCTTCTGCTCACATGTACAAAGCCTGGCAGTGCACTTGTAACTTTGAGGTATGTAGCTGGTGGTTCAACTGTTGGTGGTGGTCAGATCACTGGCGGTATGGAGGCACAGCAGGAGTTTGCGTTCATCGTTCGTGAGGGTGTAAAGGTTGACGGGGGTACTGGTGCACCTATTGCTGGTGGCTGGTTGTAAGATATTAACGCTTTAAGGTATAACAATATATATGAAGAAGTTTTTTGCAATTTTCGCTATAGCTATTCTCGCCTTGGTTGGTTGCGAGCAGAAGCCTGATAACAATGGAGGTTCTAAAGCTGGTAAGATTGACGGCGAGTGGCATATCGTTGAGTGGAATGGCGAGAGCCCTGAGTTTGAGGTATATGTAAAGTTTGAGAGTGGCTCTTTTGAGATCTACCAGCAGGTATGGTCGCTCGACTATGAGCTCTTTAAGGGTACTTACAAGGTTAATGGCGACATCGTAACCGGTACTTATGAGGATGGCTCTAACTGGGCTTCGGGCTATAAGTTTATGGTTGAAGGCAACCAGCTCTCTATGTATAGCCAGGAGGATAAGTCGATTACAAGCATCTACGAGAAGTGTGAGATCCCAGCCGAGATCATCACCGAGGCAACCACAACTCGTTCATCAGAGGTTGTTCCATTCTTGTAATCATTACCTAAATTGATTGTGGGGTAGTTCTTCTGATTGAAGGATTACCCCCATTTTTTACTATGAGACGTATTATTTTTGCACTCCTTCTACTACTCTCTTGTAGTGGGGTGGTGGCTAAAGAGGTGTCGCCGGCCGATGCACTTGATGTTGCGCGAGGTGTTTTTGGCGATCTTACGCGAGGCGCAGAGTTGTCTGTTGCTTGGGATAGTAGGATGTTTAGTGCTACGCGCGGTGGCATGACTCCAACGTTCTATGTCGTTGCACCCCAGTCAGGGCGAGGCTTTGTTATTGTGGCGGGCGATGATCGTGTTGTCCCTGTTTTGGCATACTCAACACGCTATGAAGCCCCATCGTACCATCTTATGCCACCCAACGTCGAGGCATGGCTAAGATATGTTGATGGCGTGGTGAGCTATGTGAGGATGCACAACCTATCGCAGAGTGAGGCTGTTGGTGAGCTTTGGTCAAGGGGTTTTGAACATTCTGATCAGACGCTACTAAATACTGCACGTTGGAGTCAGAATATGCCCTACAACATCTATTGCCCGATGGATGGCGATGCTCTCTCGTTGACCGGGTGTACGCAGACGGCTATGGCAATCATCATGTATCACCATCGCTGGCCTCTGCGAGCGCAAGGTGTGTCGTATGCCTATACAACTGATACTAAGGGTATTTATGTTGCCGATCGCGATCTGAACCATTCCTACGACTGGGATAATATGCTCGATGAATATGTCGAAGGTGAGTATAACGATGAGCAGGCTCATGCCGTTGCCCTCCTCATGGCAGACTTGGGTCACTCGTTTAGGGCCAATTATGCCTCGGAGGCTACCGCGGCACTCCCCGATCCTAGTTCTTTGTTTTATAGTTATGGATATAGTCCATCGTGTAACTTTTTTATGCGAGATAACTATAGTTACGAAGGGTGGAATGAGTTGATGCGTAGCGAGATTGAGGCTGGTCGCCCCATCTTCTATAGCGGTTATACTGAAACGTTCGAGGGTCATGCCTTTGTGCTCGATGGCTTTGACGATAGCGACTACTTTCATGTGAACTGGGGCTGGGGTGGCGTGAGCGATGGATTTTTTAAACTCGAGGGCTTACTGCTCGACACCTATCTCTTCGATACACGACAGTGGGCCTTCCTCGGATTACACCCTGTGCGTGACGACGAGGTCGACAACTGGTTATATGTTGCCTCACCTGGAATATCGATGCCCGCAACTGAGTTTGTGCCGGGTCTAAGATTTGTGATTGATGCTATTTCGGTTGTCAACCCCTCTATCCTGAATTTCGATGGAAATATTCGTGTTGGTGTGTGCGACATTAATGGAGAGTTTAAGAGCTGGGCTTCTGACGCTCAGAGCATCTCGCTTGAGAATTACTATGCTACATCCGTCCTTAATGTAGGTGCTATTATAAACACGGAGATAGAGTCGGGTGATAGGCTATCTATCTACTATCGTAGCAAGCAGGGCGATGAGTGGCACCGTATGATGCCTAATGGGGATGCCGTTCGCCATGAGATAGTGCTCAAGCAACCATCCATTGGTGAGACTACATCGTTGAGCTTTGATAAGACATCTAAGATGTTGACTATTAGCCACGATGTTGATGTGTGTGCGTCGCTGCTATTCCTCGGCAGTAAGGTTGAAGAGGGGGTTACGAAGAACTCTCGAAGCCTAAAGATCGACACGCGCTATCTGCGTCGCGATGATATCTATACGATATACTTGGAGCGTGATGGTGGTGTTGAGAGCAAGAGTTATACGTTCACACTTAAAAACATGTAGTCGATGAGATCACTCTATTATATTGCTATTGCGCTACTTGCGTTTGTTGTTGGCTGTACCAGTTCTTCCGATGTTGATGTTGTAGAGCCAAATCTTGAAGTTGATATCGAGAGGGTTGATATAGATTATACTGCTCAGCGTGTTTCAATCCCCGTGCAGAGTAATGTCGAGGTCGAGGCGGAGTGTGTTGCAACGTGGATCTCCGTAGTATCTACCGATGGTGGTATTGTGGAGCTAGTAGTTGAGGCTAATGGCGATCACGACGATCGTGTTGCCCAGCTGCTTATCACGGCAGAGGGGTTGAGCCACCGTGTTACCATCAAGCAGACGGGCATGCCCGAGATGATGGCTCTTAAGCTCTGTCACTCGATGTCTTACTTGCTATCACCTCAATGGTATGGATCATCACTACGAGGAACGGTTGATTGGGGTGATGGCTCGAGCGAAGATTATGCCGAGGGTCTTGAGCACGACTATAGTGCGACAGATAGCTACGAAGCGATGTTTCTAGTCGAGGGAGCCGAGGGTTTTAAGATCGACAAGCTTGGCGAGATTGACCATCTGGAGATAACTTTCTAAAAGTGAGAACTGCGCACGTGTGTAGAGGCACAGTGCCTTATTATTACCATAAAAATAGGTGTGGGGATGCATATTTAAGCTCCCCACACCTATTTTATAATATGTTTTCTACATACTCTATCGAGTAGCCTCCACTCTGGTCTACCTCTATTGCTATGAGGTCGAACTGGAGGTTGTGTCTTATGTGTCGCATCGCGCGATAGGCCGTAGCACCGCGACGCAGCGTGCGAATCTTCTGCTCGTCGATGCTGTCGTATGCCGACTGCCAGCTTCCTGCTTTGCGGGTCTTGACCTCGACAAAGTGCATAGTGTCGTAGTGCTCGGCTATGATGTCAATCTCGTAGTGTCCCACTCTCCAGTTGCGCTCAACGATGTAGAAGCCTCGTTGGCGCAGCCACTCGCAGGCGACATCCTCACCTCGACTACCTATTGCCCATTGAGGTGTGCTCACTACTTAGCGCGCTTGATAAGAAACTCGATGTTCTCGCCAGGCTGCACCTCGTATGTCTCTACGCCCTTCTTGAAGATACGCATTGGGCGTGAGCCTATTAGCTCGATTGAGTCCTCGGTAACGCGAAGCATACAACCCTCGCGAAGACCTACAACATAGCGGCTGCGGTTAGCCTCGATATACTCGTTGATGCGCTGCTCGCGTGTTTCGCCAGCATGACCCTCTGGGTTTGCGTCGAGATAGTGAGGGTTGATCTGGAATGGTACAAGACCGATGGCGCGGAACGACTCAGGCTGTACGATAGGCATGTCGTTTGTTGTGCAGATAGTGGGGCATGTTACGTTGCTACCTGCCGACCAACCTACGTATGGCACACCCGCCTTAACACGGCGATATATCATGTCGATGAGATCCTCCTCCTGCATCTTCTTGAGCAGAGCAAACGTATTACCTCCGCCAATCACGATTGCCTGAGCATGGCGCACGAAGTTTCTCTTGTTGAGTGCGTGGTGCACCGAGCGAACCTTGATGCCTATCTCGTCGAAACGCTCCTGAACTTTACGCTCGTACTCGTCGTATGAGAATGTCACGGCAGCGTATGGGATAAATACTACCTCGGTAACACCTTCAAGCGTCTTTGCTATCTCGGCAATGGGGTATTTAAGATAAGCCTCGCCAGCATTAGTGGAATTGGAAATTAGTAAAAGGTTCATAATTAATTGGATAATAAGCGTTTAACGTAATTTTATCGTAATTTGTTAATAATTTTTTCTCGAGATAATGTCAAAGATAATAAAAAAGTGTTATTTTTGCACCGTCTAAGTGAATTTTTTTTAGACAAATTACAGTAGCATGATATTTACTACTATAATGTTTAACTAAAACTTATTAATTATGTCAGAAATTCAGTCAAAGGTTGTCGAGATTATCGTTGACAAGTTGGGCGTTAAGGAGTCAGAGGTAGTGCCCGAAGCAAGCTTTACAGCACATCTTGGTGCAGACTCTTTGGATCAGGTAGAGCTCATCATGGAGTTCGAGAAGGCTTTCGATCTTCAGATTCCTGATGGTGACGCTGAGAAGATCCAGACAGTTGGTGACGCTATCAGCTATATCGAGTCTCACAAGTAGTAGACACACTACATAGCGGGGGGAGGATATATATTTTATCGCCATGGAGTTAAAGCGTGTTGTAGTCACTGGTGTAGGAACTATCAACCCATTGGGTCACAACGTTGAGGAGTACTTCCGAAATCTTGAGGCTGGTGTTTCTGGTTCGGCACCGATAACTAATTTTGATGCTTCAAACTTCAAGGTGCGCTTCGCCTGCGAAGTGAAAGATTATGATTGGTCGCGATACTTCGATCGTCGCGAAGTACGTAAGTATGACCGCTTTGCGCAGTTCGCAGTAATTGCAGCAACCGAGGCTATTGAGGATGCTCAGCTTGGTGACGATGTAAATCGTCGTCGCTGTGGCGTGGTATTTAGCTCGGGTGTCGGAGGCATCGAGACCTATTTCAATGAGTGTATGGACTATGCCAAGGGGGGTAATCTCCCTAGGTTTAGTCCATTCTTTGTTCCTCGCATGATTGCCGATCTCTCGGCAGGTCATATTGCCATGAAGTATGGCTTCATGGGTCCTAACTACACCGTTACCTCGGCATGTGCCTCTTCTAACCACGCGATTATTGACGCCGTAAATCTCATTCGTCTGGGCAAAGCGGAGCTCATTGTCACGGGTGGTGCTGAGGCTCCTATCATCGAGACGGGTGTTGGTGGCTTTAGCTCTATGCAGGCACTCTCGACACGTAACGATGATCCCGAGCATGCCTCGCGTCCGTTCGATCGTGACCGCGATGGCTTTGTCATGGGCGAGGGTGCAGGTGCTCTTGTTTTAGAGGAGTATGAGCATGCTGTTAGACGAGGCGCAAAGATCTATTGTGAGGTCGCGGGTGGCGGTATGTCTGCCGACGCGCATCACATGACAGCCCCACACCCCGAGGGTGCGGGTGCTATAATCTCGATGGAGGAGGCGCTTCTTGATGCAGGCATGCAACCCTCCGATATCGACTATATAAATGTTCACGGCACGTCGACACCTCTTGGTGATGTCGCTGAGCTTAAGGCTCTTAGTGCTGTGTTTGGCGACGACCTAAAGCGTGTTAGCATCTCGTCGACAAAATCTATGACGGGTCACCTTCTCGGTGCAGCAGCATCTATCGAGGCTTTGGCGTGCATCATGGCTATTAGCCGAGGTGTCGTCCCACCAACCATCAACGTGGAGAATCTTGATCCCGAGGTCGACCCTGAGCTCGACCTTACGCTCGGCACGGCGCGTTGTCGTGAGGTGCGTGCAGCCTTGAGCAATACGTTCGGCTTTGGAGGTCATAACTCTACGGTTATCTTCCGTCGTTTAGCTAAGTAATCATCTTTTCTTGTAGCTATGTTTGAGAGGTTGGTGCGTTATTATCGTCGTAACTATGGTCTTGATAGGGAGTTCTATGCCGCTATCGACGATATGTTTGGGTTTATCCCTCACAATATAGAGCTCTATAAGCTGGCTCTCATCCACAAGTCTGCCTCGGTTGAGCTTGAGGATGGAAGTCATGTTAACAACGAGCGTCTTGAGTTCCTGGGCGATGCTGTTATTGAGAGCATCACGTCGGACTATCTCTTCATCGAGTTCCCCGATCGTGACGAGGGCTTTATGACTCAGCTGCGCTCGAAGATCGTATCGCGTCAGTCGCTCAATCGTATAGCCTCTGAGTTGGGGCTTGACAAACATGTCATCTCGCATGCTGCTGGAAATACGGCACAGAAGCATATCTATGGTGATGCTCTCGAGGCGATGATGGGTGCGATATATCTCGATATGGGTTACGACTTTGCTAATCGTCTGCTTATCAATGAGATCTATGGTAAGTATCTCTCTATAGACGATGTGCTTCGTTCCGAGACCGACTTCAAGAGCCGCCTTATCGAGTGGTGTCAGAAGAGCCACTACGCTATTGAGTTCCGCACTACGAGCGACCATTCGCAGGGCTTGTCGCACTCGGGCTTTGTCTCGACGGTATATATCGACGGCATTGCCGTAGGTCATGGCTCGGGCGACTCTAAGAAGGCTGCTGAGCAGAATGCCGCCTACTCGGTGTCGCAGTCGCAGACCATGTCTATCGACGATGAGAATAGTGCCCGCATTCTCGATAAACTCGATCGCATTGTGAGCTAGCAGTGCGATGTTGAGGTTTATCCCCTCATATTTGTTTTATTCCCTAAATTTTTTTATCTTCGTATTGTCAAGTGTCAACACCACTGTTTGACCTATCGCAATATGAAAAACCTTACCGATAAACTTGTTTCGCGAGGTGCTGAGTCGCTTAGCGATGTGGAGCTTGTTGCGGCTATCATCTCCGATGATGCTACTGACGATCGTGCCCTGACTGTTGCTGCGGAGCTTCTCGCTTCTGCCGATGGCTCGTTGTTGCGCCTTGCCACCACCGATCTTCAGCGTCTTCGCATGTCGTCGGGTCTTGGTCTTCGTCGTGCCATGCGCCTTAAGGCTGCTGCTGAGCTAGGGCTTAGGGTGGCGTCGTCCGAGGCTGCTCTCCACGATAGCATCAGCTCCGATGCCGATGTTGTGCGACTCATGGAGCCTGTTGTTGGGGCTCTGCAACATGAGGAGTGTTGGGCGTTGTATCTCGCCTCGTCGGGACGTGTCATCGAGCGTATGAGGGTTAGTCAGGGTGGCGTGCAGGCTACTGTTGTCGACTGCAAGCTTATCCTTAAGCGTGCCATCGAACTTCTTGCTACACAGATTGTTCTGGTACACAACCACCCCTCGGGCAGTGCCGAGCCTAGTCGTCAAGATCTGGAACTTACCGAGCGTGTTGCCTCGGCCGCTGCGCTTCTCGACATTCGCCTTCTGGACCATGTCATCATCGCGCGCGGTGCTCACTACTCCTTCCGCGGACACGATAAAATTAGATAAATCGCTAAACAAATCTACCTATGACTACCTATCTAAAGCATATCTTCGCACTTGTCGCTGCGCTACTACTCAGCGGCTGCGAGATTGTCATTTCCCCGTCTGGCGATGACGATCCCTATGTTAGGGTGCTTCCCTCTTCGGAGTTGACGTTTTCGAGTACAGCCTCGCGCTGCTCGGTGAGTATCGAGAGTAGCGGTGAGTGGACCATTTCGGGTGCTCCCGAGTGGGTTAGTGTGACTCCCGATAGCGGTGATGATGGTGCGCATGTTACGATCTCTGTTTTGGATAATGAGCTCTCGGAGGAGCGCCGTGCTGTGCTTGTTGTGTCGTGCGACACGGCAGAGGCAACTATTAGCATTGTTCAAGAGCCGAAGGTTGAGACCGACTATGTAGATATGGGCTTTGACGATGCTGGCACTGCGACGCAATACAACGACTCGACAGGCGAGTTGACCGTGACCTATAGCGATGGTAATATTCCCGATGTTAAGGTTGGTAGTGCAGTTGTTCTTCCTGCCGACTATCAGTTTGATATTCGTGTTGTTGAGTCTGTTGTGACCGAGGGAAATAGTGTTACTATGACCACTACGCAGGGTAATATGTGTAACCTGTTCCGCAACACTAGCTTTACGCTGTCGACCACGGGTGATACCCGCGCTTCGGGTGTTGATGGTCGTCCTGTGATTGCCCCCTCGGCAGTAGGCTATTTAGATGCCGATGGCAACTATGTCGAGGTCTATAACGAGGATGATGCAGCCACGCGTGCCGACTACTCAGAGAGCGTCAATCTATGGTCGTGGCACACGAATTTCAACGGAGATACACTATTTAGTGGTAATGGAGGTCGTCTATGGTGGGATAAGTGTGCCTTTGATGCTGGGTTGAATGGTGTCTTTAATTTCTCATTTGGCGAGGCTGCGGGCAATGGTATATTTGATAAGGTTGGTGAGCTAGAGAAGTTCAGTTTTGTGCTTACAGGCTCTGTTGGTGCCGATATGCTTCTACGCTATAAGTATGAGAATAGTGCTGTTTGCAAGGATGATAGGATTCTGAAGTATAACGTTATTCCCACAGGTGTCTTTACGTTCTTGGTTGGCGGTGTTACTGTGCATCTGCTTGTCTATACGCACCTTGGTCAGTATCTTGAGCTTGGTGCTAAGGGTAAGGTTGAGGCATCGGGAGGTGTTGCTCTAGGCGTGGATCTAAGGACGGGCTTGTCGTGGACCAAGAGTGGTGGTGTAGTGCCTATAAATGGGGCAACACCACACATGAGTATCTATCATCCAACCCTTAAGGCTGAGGCATCTATGCACGGCAAGGTCTCTTACTATCCTCAGATTGAGATAGGCTTGTATAAGTTTGCCGGTCCGTGGCTTGAGCCTCGACCCTACGTTAAGGAGGTGGTTCAGGCAGGCTTTAGAGTCTCTACCGATGGCGAAAACTATGTGGGCTGGACCGATAAGTACTTTAGTGGCATGGATATGCGCATGGGACTAAAGTTTGACTTTGGTTTTTGGGATAAGGAGGTTTGGAAGTCGGATGTCTTTAATGTTGTCGACGATACGCCGCTTACCACCTCTCCCAAGCGTCTTTCGCTTGTAAGTCCGCAGGGCGGAGTGGAGCTTGAATATGGCGAGAGTGTCGATGTTACATTTATGGTCGAGGCATATAGCCCAGTTACGGGACAGTATTGGGCATGCGAGGATGCTGCCGTTGTCTTCGAGACTGAGAGTGGTGAGCTCTCGGAGGGTGTAGCTATCAGTGATGACAAGGGCATGGTTAGCGTTACCTGGTCGCCCACCGCGACGCGTGCTGCAACCCAGAGCCATACTCTCTATGCTCGTATCTACGCAAGCGATGGCACGATTATCGACGAGGCAACTTTTGTTGTTAAGACCGAGGATAATAGTGATCGCGATATTTTGGTTAAGTTCTATGAAGATACCGGTGGCGACAACTGGACGCGCAACGATAATTGGTGCTCCGATCTACCTCTTAATGATTGGTATGGTGTCGGAACCAATGACGAGGGACGTGTTATGGGACTTTGGCTTGACGTCAATAACCTTAATGGCGGAGGATCATTGTCTGGATTGGATGCGTTGGAGTGGCTTGAGTGCGGCGGTAATCCACTCACTACCTTAGATGTTTCGGGCTGCGCGGCGTTGGACTGGCTTAGTTGTGATTATAATCAACTCACCACCTTACATGTTTCGGGCTGCACGGCGTTGAGGGGCCTTGATTGCCAGAATAATAGGATAACGCGTGAGATCAGTGGTATATTTGCTGAGATAGATTATTTTTATTATGATAGCAGATATACAGATTATTGGCGTGATAATGATGGTAACTGGCATTGGACTGACCATGGTGTAGGCTGGTGGTGGCCCGGAGAGCCGCACAGTGGACCTCATGACTAGCCCGCGGCATATCGCGACACATTAATAGGCAGTAGCGAAGGTGAAAAACGAAAGCATTTAAGGAGTTTAGAGAGATTAAGGATTTTAGGGAGTTTGGCGTTTGATCTCGGAGTTATCCAAGCCTCTCACTAAAATCCTTAGACTCCCTAATTTCCCTAATAACTGCGCTCCTTGTCCGCGACCATCGCTCTGTCGCTCATGTCCCTCTGTCCTCGTCCGCGACCATCGCTCATGTCTCTCTGTCGCCTTGTCGCTTTATCTTTTCTCTTAGGCGTGGCACGGCGGTTTAGCCTGCCCAAAGTGATAATTACATGAAAAAGTGTGCGCCTTTGCCAATTTTTTCCTATCTTTGCAAGTTGTAATAAACCTATGGTTTATGGCGTTGGAAAAATAATGTAAAAACAGTATAGATATGACACAGGAAGAATTGTTTAAGAAGCTGATTGCTCACTGCAAGGAGTATGGTTTTATATTCCCATCGAGCGAGATTTATGACGGTCTCGGCGCCGTGTACGACTATGGTCAGAATGGCGTGGAGCTCAAGAACAACATCAAGCGTTACTGGTGGGACTCGATGGTGAAGCTCAACGAGAACATCGTGGGTATCGACGCTGCGATATTCATGCACCCACGTGTGTGGGAGGCGTCGGGCCACGTAGGAGCATTCAACGACCCACTCATCGACAACAAGGACTCGAAGAAGCGTTACCGCGCTGATGTGCTTGTGGAGGATTGGCTCGCTAAGCAGGAGGAGAAGATCTCGAAGGAGGTGGAGAAGGCGCGCAAGCGTTTCAAGGAGAACTTCAACGAGGAGCAGTATCTCGCAACATCACCACGTGTGCTCGAGATCAAGGCTAAGATGGACGAGGTGCACGCGCGCTTTGCCGAGGCACTCAATGCCAACAACCTCGACGAGCTCAAGCAGATAATCCTCGACTGCGAGATAGTGTGCCCAATATCGGGTACTCGCAACTGGACCGACGTGCGTCAGTTCAACCTTATGTTCTCGACACAGATGGGCTCTACAGCCGATGGCGCAAACACCGTATATCTCCGTCCTGAGACTGCGCAGGGTATCTTCGTGAACTACCTTAACGTGCAGAAGACAGGCCGCATGAAGCTGCCTTTCGGTATCGCTCAGATCGGTAAGGCGTTCCGTAACGAGATCGTGGCACGTCAGTTTATCTTCCGTATGCGAGAGTTCGAGCAGATGGAGATGCAGTTCTTCGTGCAGCCAGGAACAGAGATGGAGTGGTGGTCAAAGTGGAAGGAGACACGTATGGCTTGGCACCGCGCACTCGGCTTCGGCAACGAGAACTACCGCTTCCACGACCACGACAAGCTAGCACACTACGCCAACGCCGCAACAGATGTCGAGTACAACTTCCCATTCGGCTTCAAGGAGGTGGAGGGTATTCACTCTCGTACCGACTTCGACCTTGGTCGTCATCAGGAGTTCTCGGGCAAGAAGATCCAGTACTTCGATCCTGAGCGTGGCGAGAGCTATGTGCCATACGTCGTTGAGACATCTATCGGCGTGGACCGTATGTTCCTCCAGATCATGTCGGCAGCCTACTGCGAGGAGAAGCTCGAGAATGGCGAGGAGCGCGTAGTATTGCGCATCCCTGCAGCCCTCGCTCCTACCAAGGTGGCTGTGATGCCTCTTGTGAAGAAGGATGGTCTGCCAGAGGTGGCTCGTCAGATTATCGACGACCTTAAGTACGACTACAACGTTACTTACGACGAGAAGGACTCTATCGGTAAGCGTTACCGCCGTCAGGATGCTATCGGCACACCTTTCTGCGTAACTATCGACCACGACACGTTGAACGATGGCATGGTGACCGTGCGTCATCGCGACACAATGGCTCAGGAGCGTATCAAGATTGAGGATCTTCGCGCGATGATCGAGAAGGAGGTTTCGTTCCGCGAGCTCTTCAAGAAGATTAAGGAGGCATAGTAAATGACAGCTAAGAGCTCTTCAACACGCAAGTGGTCGGTGGTAGTAGCCTTGTTGGCTACATGTGCCGTCGTTGGCTTTGGTGTCGGTTATCTCATAGGTACTCTCTTGTAGCATGCCACGACTCCTAGCCATAGACTACGGCACCAAGCGCACAGGGTTGGCTGTGACCGACCCGCTAGGTATCATCGCCTCGCCACTGGAGACCGTAGATACCAAGCAGCTGGAACGCTACCTTGCCGACTACTTTGCACGTGAGGAGGTCTCGACAATCGTTGTGGGACACCCCCGACAGATGAGTGGAGCACCCTCCGAGACTATGCGCTTCATACAGCCCCTCATGGGTCGTCTGCGCCATGCCTACCCTGACAAGCAGGTGGTGGCGTTTGATGAGCGTTTTACCTCGGTGATTGCCCAGCGTGCGATACGCGAGAGTGGCATAGGCAAGATGGCACGCCGTGATAAGAGCCTAGTAGACAAGGTGTCGGCAGCGATAATCCTGCAAGACTATATGTCCTCAATGAATGATTTTAGATAGAACTAATTACTATTTTTAAGATGATATACCCAATCGTTATATACGGCTCGCAGATATTGCGCAACGAGTCGGTAGATATCACCCCCGACTACCCTGAGCTTAAGAAGCTTATCGACGATATGTGGACTACGCTTGCCGAGGCTGAGGGTGTTGGTCTTGCAGCACCACAGATTGGCAAGAACATCCGCCTCTTCATCGTCGACTGCACACCTTGGGGCGAGGATGATCCTACGCTTGCCGACTACCGCAAGGTATTTATCAATGCCGAGATCTATGAGCGTTCAGAGGAGACATCGCTCTTCGAGGAGGGCTGTTTGTCGCTTCCCGGCCTGCATGAGAATGTGCGTCGCCCCGTGACCATCCGCATGCGCTACCTCGACGAGAACTTCGTGGAGCACGACGAGGAGTTCACAGGCAAGCCTGCACGTGTCATCCAGCATGAGTACGACCATATCGAGGGTAAGGTCTTCACCGACCACCTTGTGCCCTTGCGCCGCAACCTCATAAAGAACAAGTTGCAGAAGATGGCACGCGGGTCGTATCGAGCGGCATATAAGACAAAGAGATAAAACATATTTGTTGTGATAAGGGGTCGATTGCGGCCCCTAACAAAAAATTTGCTGTGATAAGACGTCATCTACTGCCGCTAACGAATTATCTCGTCAATGGGCAGTACGCTTTAGTACAGCCCATCGCCTCGAAATTCGCCGAGCGTTGTATCTAACGCCTTCTAACAACAAATTGACTCTAATCTAGTAAGGAGTAATCTCCTGCCCCTAAAAAAATGCCACCAATGGGACGTACGTCAAGTACTACCCATTGGTGGCATTTTTGCCGAGTATCGTCTTAGCCTCTTCTATCGTAGCATAGAAAGGCGAAGGGGTATTCGTACTCCTCGCCTCGCTCGTGGTGCTCCTCCGATGTGAGCGACCACTCATCTGGATCAAACTCAGGGAATGATGTGTCGCCCTCGTAAGAGTGGTAGACACGCGTGAGGTAGATCCTATCAGCCATGCCGAGAGCCTCGGCATAAATCTGTGCGCCACCAATCACAAATACCTCGCTGTCGTCACCCGCAAGGCGCACAGCCTCTTCGAGCGAGTGCGCTGTGAGTGCCCCGTCGAATTGACGATCAGAGCGTGTGATGACAATATTGGTGCGCTTAGGCAGAGGCTTCGACCCGAGCGACTCAAAGGTCTTGCGACCCATGATCACGGCGTGCCCCGATGTGGTAGTGCGGAAGAAGCGCATATCCTCCTTGATGTGCCACAAGAGTGCGTTCTTATCTCCAATAGTGCCGTTCTGGGCAACTGCAACAATGATGCTTACCATAGTGTTTTAGAATGATAGTGGTGCTTTAATGGTGGGGTGTGGGTCGTAGCCCTCGAGGGTGAAATCCTCGTATGTATAGTCGAAAATAGAGCTCACCTCTGGGTTGAGTATCATCCTCGGAAGCGTGCGTGGCTCACGACTAAGCTGCTCATCGACCTGCTCTAGGTGGTTGAGGTAGAGGTGTGCATCGCCCAACGTATGTATAAACTCGCCAAGCTCAAAGCCGCACTCCTTGGCAATCATCATCGTAAGCAGGGCATACGACGCGATGTTGAAGGGCACGCCTAGGAAGCAGTCGGCACTACGCTGATATAGCTGGCATGATAGTTTGCCGTCGGCAACAAAGAATTGAAACATCGTGTGGCATGGCGGAAGAGCCATATCCTCGACATCGGCAACATTCCATGCCGAGACGATCATGCGTCGCGACGTGGGGTTAGTCTTGAGGGTGTTGATGACTCGCTCGATCTGATCTATCGTCGCGCCCGAAGTCGTGGGCCAAGAACGCCACTGGTAGCCATATACGTGGTTGAGATCGCCAAAGCGGTAGCCCTCGATGGGTGACTCGACACCCGCCGCTGCAAGGAACGTGTCAAGGTCAACGGGGAGCACTCCATGCTTTACGCACAGCTCGTTGTAGTAGCGAAAGGCATCACTGTCCCAGATGTGTACTCCGTTGTCTACCAAATACTTAATATTTGTATCTCCGCGAAGAAACCACAATAGCTCGTGTATTACGCCCTTAAGAAATATGCGCTTAGTGGTGAGCAGAGGAAACCCCTCGGCGAGGTTAAAGCGCATCTGGTAACCAAAGATTCCCTTGGTACCGGTGCCTGTACGATCACCGCGTATTACACCATTATCGCGTATGGTGGCTATTAGTTCAAGATATTGTTTCATCTATCGCAAATGTTTTGAGTTCAAGGTTTGCCGATGCATCCATCGAGGCGTATGTTGCCCTCTTGCCCGACCAGTCGCTCAGAAAGAGGACTCGGAAGTTCTCATCCTCGTGCTGGTGTGCTAGGTGCATGTGTCCGAAGATGTAGGCATCGGTATCGCCATGCTCCGAGTGGCACTTTTGGGCATACTCTATGAGGTAGTCTAGGTGTTTCGGGGTGATCCACTCACTGCGGTGCGACTTGCGCGACTTGCCACTCCACCACGCTCCAAACCTAAGTGCTAGGTCGGGGTGTATCAGCCAGCTGAAGAGCTTTCGCGCAAGGCGTGAGTGGAAGAGGGCATTCATAAGGCGCAACATAGGTTGACCCTTGATGTTCAGATTGTCGCCATGTGCTAGGTGTATGCGCTTGCCATATAGGCTCTCTATCGCAGGGCGATGCTCAATGCGTATGCCACACTCACGTGTTAGATAGTCGTAGCACCACATGTCGTGGTTTCCGGTGTAGAAGACTATCTCCACACCTCGATCATGTAGTTCAGCAAGACGACCTAAAACGCGAACAAAGCCTTGGGGTACAACCCTCTGATACTCAAACCAAAAGTCGAAGATGTCGCCAAGTAGATATATCGCCTTGGCATCGCTTGCCACGTGGTCAAGCCAGCGGCAGAAGGCTTGCTCGGAGCGTTTAGCCTCCGCAGCGTTGCCCGATCCAAGGTGTATGTCCGAAGCAAAGTAGATCATCGTTATATGCGGCTCTTAATTTCGCTTTCGAGAGTCTTTGGATCAAGTGAGCAGGTATCTATAGTGCCGTCACGTGAGATGATATATGCCATTGGCAACTCCACGATGTTGTAGAGCGTGAATAGCTGTGGATCGTTGCCGCCAAATAGAGAGGTCCATGGTAGCTGCTGAGCGCGCACCGCCTCAATCCACAGCGCGCGTGAGCCATCTACCGATACGTGGTAGACCTCGAAACCATCCTCATGGTACTTCTCGTAGAGCTCCTTAAGTTCGGCATTTATATTGTTGCACAATGGTAGCTCTGCCGACCAGAAATAGAGCAATATGACATTGCCATCGAGGTCGCTAAGCGAGTGCTTCTCCTTGTACATATCATCGAGGACGATGTTTGGATATGCCGTCTCGGTGACGTTCTCGGCTAGTAGAGCCAGGGCCTGAGCCTCCTCGATCTCACTCTCTAGAAGTTTGATATATGGAGACTCTGGGTAACGCTCCTCAAGACCGAGCTTTAGAGCCTGAAGATGTGGTGTCGAGATACCCTTGCCCTCTAGCATTGGAACATACTCCTCGACAACGTGCTGACGTGAGGCGTAGAAGGCCGCCAAGCTCTGCTGATGGCTACCCACAAAGCGCACCTGTGCCTGCATAGCATCCTTAGCCGCGATATATGCCTGCATGTTGAGTTGAACCACATTGTTGCCTCCGCGTGCGATCTGCTCGCTAAGGTTGGCTAGGCGGTCTACTGATGCGTAGTACTCCTTGTTAAACTGCTCGATGAGCTTAGACTCCTCGGAGTTCTGCACCTCGTAGTTGAGGAAGAGGTCGCCAACGGAGTCGATGTAGATGTCATCACCCTGTGCGATTACAAGTGTTATGGGGCGTACGTTCGAGTCGAAGCTGAGGCGATAGAGCGATGGGGTAGTTGCATTGTCCATCGCAAATTTAAACTCAAAGCTACCATCATCACTTAGCCTTGTGGCGCCTACTCGTGTCACGGCATCGTAATCATCAGAGATGCGTTCTAAGAATATTGAGTCAACTCTGTCGGTAACAAATCTGCCTCGTACAACGCTCTTTACTGCTGATTTTGAGCATGATGTGGCTGCAACGGCGAGTGCTATAATAGTAGCAAAATAGAATAATCTCTTCATCTCTTTAAATATCATTTGTCTACTGACTTAGTAGTGTGCTTTAGTTACTAACGTGTTTTATTTGTGTGAATTATGTCGAGTGCTATTTTTTGCATCTCCCTTCTGAGTTTTACGCTGTGGGGCATGCTGTGTCTTCTTGCCCTTTACGTTGCGCTGTGGCGTTTGGTGTGTGCGGTATTCGCAGCGTAGGTTGAGTACCTCGCTAAGGTTTAGCTCCACGTTGCTTGCCGACATTATGCGAATGTCGCGGGCTATAGCATCATTGTTTGGATGTTCGTTGTTGAACTCGTAGCTCTTGGCGCGCATGTGGCGCGCAACGTTGAGTAGCTCCTCGTCGACGCTCTTGGTTGCTGCCTCTGCAACTATCTGACGTACAAACTTCTGAGTGTATTTGCCATAGTGCTTGAATGTTATGCGTGACTGTGGATATGGTAGCTTTGCAGGGCGAATATCCAGATCTTGGCGTGAAGGTTGCGTATATGGCGAATCAACATCTAGTTGGAAGTCAGACATGATGAAGAGGTGATCCCATAGCTTATGTTTGAACTCCTCGGTGTCGCGCAACATAGGGTTAAGATTGCCCATTACGGCTATCACGGCCTTTGCCTGACGTGTGCGCTCCTGGCGATCCTCGATTGTGAGCAGCGAGTCTACCATCTCATGAATGTGCCGTCCGTACTCAGGGAGATAGAGCTTGCGGCGTGTGAAGTTATAATTCTTTCTCATTGTCATGCTGTTTGTTTCAGAGTGAGCTCTTCATTGAAACACAAACCACACCAAATGCTACCTGAAGAGTAGATGATGGCTCATCCTTGGTGAGTTGTTAATGTTTCAATCGAACCATTTGTTCATTCAGTACGGTTCAATCTACCAGAAGCATATTGCACCGTTGGATAAATATTATCACCTTTATCCCTCGTATATCCTCAATGAAGAGTTGCCAAACCATGAGGATCATACCTTGCGAGCCGACCTTATGTCGGAATTGCACTACAAAGTAAATGCAAATTATTTACAAATACAAACTAAGTCGTAACTAAAAGTTAACTATGACAAAAATTTTACTCCTCTTTCGCTCTAAAAGCATGCTCAATTCGCTTGGTGAACGTCTGCGGTTTGAGAACTTCTCAACCGTTGAGTTGCACGATACTAGTGAAGTGGTGTCGTGTGAAGATGTAGACATTGCCATTGCTGGAGATAATATCGACATAGCTCAGCTCGGAGTCCCCACAATAGTGGTTAGCTCGTCGCCCTCGATAGAGTCGGCTGTTGGTGCGTTACGCTGTGGCGCAATAGACTATCTGACAATGCCTTTGGATATGAATCAGTTGCTTGCAACTATTCGTAGCTTTGAGCCCACGGGCGCGGAGAGTGTAGCTCAGCGACCAGCAAGATTGCCCCAGCGTGCAGCGTCACGACGTGCGAGTTGTGCCACTCAGCCAATCATAGGGTGCTCCGAGGCTATTGAGCATGTGCGCGACATGATTAGCCGTGTAGCACCCTCCGATGCGCGTGTCTTAGTCTTAGGCGAGAATGGCACTGGAAAGGAGCTTGTTGCGCGATGGTTGCACGAGAAGAGTTCGCGTCGCACAGCACCCTTTGTCGAGGTTAACTGTGCCGCCATTCCGGCGGAGCTTATTGAGAGTGAGTTGTTTGGTCACGAGAAGGGTTCGTTTACCTCTGCCATAAAACAGCGTAAGGGCAAGTTTGAGCTTGCCAACGGAGGGACGCTCTTTATGGATGAGATTGGCGATATGGCACTCTCGGCGCAGGCTAAGGTGCTACGTGCGCTCCAGGAGAACAAGATTACGCGCGTAGGCGGTGACCACGATATAGCGGTCGACGTTCGTGTTGTGGCGGCGACAAACAAGGATATTCGTCACGAGATAGCCGTTGGCAACTTCCGCGAGGACCTATATCATCGACTTAGTGTTATCGAGATTGACGTGCCTCCACTGCGTGCTCGCGAGGGAGATATAGGTATGCTCGTCGACTACTTTATAGGCGAGATATGTGGGCGTTATAATATTGAGACAAAGAGCATCGATCGTGAGGCGATAGACCTTTTGGAACATCGCCCCTGGACCGGAAATATTCGTGAGTTGCACAATGCTGTTGAGCGACTCATAATCTTGAGTGACAGTCGCATAACTGCTGATGCTGTCGAGAGGTATTGTCATGCCTAATAGCTAGTGCCTAGGCTAGGAGTATCTCGCGTAGTTTTGCTGAGTTCTCCACCACGACACTAGCTCCCGCCTCGACAAGCTCTTCGGCAAAGCGAAAGCCCCATGCCACGCCCACGGAGTCGATGCCTGCAGCTTTGGCGGTGCGGATGTCGATGCCCGAGTCGCCAACCATGATGGCGCGCGATGGATCTATGGAGGTTTGTCTGAGTATGTTATGTACTATCGCGGGGTCTGGCTTGAGGGGTGCTCCCTCGCGGTTGCCCTCGATGGCTACAAAGTCGATGTCGCCAAAGAACTTCGCAACAAGGCGTTCGGTGCCGTGCTGAAACTTGTTCGATGCTACAGCCACCTCGACGCCTAGCGTTCGCAGCTCAACGAGTAGCGAGTGCATGCCCTCGTAAGGCTCGGTATAGCGGTCGATGTTGTCGACATAGTAGCGGCGAAACTCCGTCACGCACTCTTCGACGTATGCGCTGTTGTGTGCAAGGTCGTCGGGGAGTGCTCGTTCTACAAGTCGCTTGATGCCACCGCCTACCATCTGGCGATACTCGGCATCGGTATGCTCAGGGAGGTTGCGCGAGCGCATAACATAGTCTACAGAGGCTGCCAAATCACCTATCGTGTTTAGCAATGTGCCGTCAAGGTCAAAGATAACAATATCATATTTCATAGTGCAAAGATAACCATTTTTCGAAAAAAGTGGTAACTTTGCGCTATGATACGTCTATCACTTGTCATAGCAACCTATAATCGTGCCGAGCAGCTTCTCGTAACGCTTGACTCCGTGCGACGTCAGCATCACGCCTCGCAGGAGTGGGAGTGCATCATTGTGGATAATAATTCCGGAGATGATACGCGTAGCCGTGTGGCAGAGTTTATCGAGCAGCACGCAGAGTTTAACTTCCGTTACCTATTCGAGCCTTCACAGGGATTGTCGTATGCTCGTAATGCTGGCATTCGTCACGCCGTGGGCGATATTGTAGCCTTTATAGATGATGATGAGCGTATTGTTGAAGAGTTTGTCGGGGCTTATATAGAACTCTTCGATACTCATAGCGATGCCATGGCAGCTGGTGGTAAGATCATCGCTGAGTATCCCGCGGGACGACCTCGCTGGATGTCAAAGTATGCTGAGCAGCCTATTGCAAACCCTATGGACTTTGGTAGTGAGGTGTCGCTCTTCCCCTCTTCGCGCATACCTGGAGGTGGTAACATGGCGATGCGTCGTTCTCTATTTGATCGTGTGGGGCTCTTCGATATCACGCTTGGTCGCTCAGGCAAGAGTCTTATTGGCGGCGAGGAGAGCGATCTCTTTGAGCGTATCAAGGCTGGGGGTTATGCCTGTTACTATGTGCCTCGCGCGGTGATGTATCATATAATCCCTGCCGAGAAGCTCACTTTGAGCTATTTCCGTCGTTTATCCTACAACACGGGTCGCAGCCAGCTCCTAAGAGCTAAGTTGCACGGAAGGGTATTTAGGCTCTACCTAGGTGAGCTTTTGAAGTGGTGTGCCACGCTGCTTTTGTGTTTTGTACACACCCCCGCGCAGTCGCGCTACCTTCTTGCCTTGCGCTATAATATCACACGTGGCATCCTTTGCTCAGCGAAGTAGTCTAAAAAGTTTGTATTGGCACATATCGAGGTTGTAGCAATAGTGTCCTCTAGTGCGGGAACAAATCGTATAAAACTAGGAGGTGACTAATCTTGCGTTAGTCACCTCCTAATTATATTCCTCACACAGTTTGCTACAGTGGTCTAGAAGCGATAGATGCAGCTCACGCCGAGGTTTGCAATGCCCATGCCATTGAAGCCAGCCTTTGTGCCAAAGTCGTTGTACCAGAAGTTCGGACCAAACGATGGCGACCAGTCGAATGTCACTGTAAGGGGTAGCTCAAAGAAGCTTAGGCCGATGCGTGCCATACCCATAACTCCTGCGTAGGCATAGTTAGCACGACCGCCAACATTAACGCCCGCACCACCATCCACGAACCACTTGCCAAGACTTGGTGTCCAGTCCATGTTGAGGAGTCGCCAAGTGTGAAGTAGTGAGAAGTCGAGCATGATGCGTGAGACCTCGTAGGCGTTGACGTTGCCGTAGTGAATGATAAACTCGTCGTTGTTCCATGATGCACCAAAGCGTGCCTCGATAGTGGCATCTTGCTTGTAGTTATATACGCCAACGGCGTGAATGCCAGAACCTACGCGAAATCCGGCAGCAATATCCTGTGCGAATGTTGAGCCGGCGAATAGTAGCGCAAATAGGAGGAGTGTTAGCTTTTTCATTGTCCTTAGAATTGAATGTGCGTATCTCTACGCCTTAATAAAATAGCAAAGGGCTGCTAACAGATGTCGACAGCCCTTTGCACCTTTAATATTAGAAGTTGTAAGTGCAAGCGAGGCAGATGTTACCCCAACCATGACCCCAGCTATTGTGGAGCAAGAAGATTGTTGGGCGGTAGTCGAGTGATAGGCTTATTGGAGCCTTGAACTTAATACCAAATGCTACATCACCAGCAACACCAAGCTGGAAACCGCCAGCGTATGCACCGAGCGATGCACCAACACCCGCGTTGAGGAACCAGCGACCTACGCTTGGAGTCCAGTTCCAGTCGAAGCAGTTCCAGTTGTAAGTTCCAGTTACAAAGAACGAGTTACCGAAGCCATAAAGACCCAAGTTTGCCTTAATGAAATTATCCGAGTTAAGGTGGTGCTCATACTGAAGCTCAGCACCGTTACCCAAACGAAGACCAATGGCATGTTTATGCTCCTGTGCAAATGCACCTGAAACCATCAAAATAGCTGCTAATGCAAGTAAAAACTTTTTCATAGAATTAGAATTTTAGGTTAAAAATAGATCCGTTTCGAATACAAATATATAATAATTTTTTAAAAATACCAATGTTATTGGTAAAAAGTTTGCTTCAACGGAGTCACTCTAATCTATTGTTGGTGCTATTTTTTAGTAGTAAAAGGCTCTAATTCAAAGTAGTTAGCGCCGTTGTTCATGTCGACAACCTTAACGCACATCGTATAATTAGTATTATAATTAAGGTAGTTCCACTTGTAGTCTAGCTGCGATGTCATAAATTGGCGCATCGAATCGTAGCTAAGTGTTGGGATGAGCGATGACATGCACTCCTCGTAGCTGTTGTAGCCAATAGTCTGGTATCGTCCTGCTTTGATCTCATCAAGCACCTCAGTCTCAAGAATTGCGACGTAGCAGCACCATACACCTTCGTTGAGCGTGCAGTCGAAGACTATGTCGTTGACGTTCACCTCTTTGATGACAATATCAACGGTACCAGTACCTGCTGCCTCAGCCTCGGTGCGGAGCTGTGCAATCTCAACACCGCCTAGAAGGTCATACTCGTTACCTGCCTCGCTGTAGTCCATCAGTGCTGCGAGGATGAGGTAGTCTGTCGACGAGGCTACGTTCATCACATATCCTGGGACATGCTCACAAACCTCACCATGCACCCAGTCGAAGGTCAGTGTTCCCTCGAGCATAAAGCCGTAGTTAACCACCCATGCACCGGGGTTAGATATTTGCTGATCGTAGACACGCTTCTCGACAACCGAGCAACGCCAATACTGACCCTCCTCGGCATTGATTCTAAACTTAAAGGATGTTGAGCCTACCTCAAGTACCTCGATAAGTGACTCCTGTCCAACATCATCACCCTTAGGGATTGATGCTCCCGATAGTTGACCGTGGTAGTAGCCCTGGATCTTATAAGGTGTGCCCTCAACCTCGTATGTGAGGTAGAACGTTAGGCAGTACTTGCCATCTTTAACATCTACAAGACATGATCCCTCGGTAAAGTTGTAGCCTATCTCATCATCAGTGCCTGGGTTAAAGAAGATGCCCGAGTACTCAGCACCAAGGGTGAAGGGGTTGAAAGTGTCGCCGATGATATAGTTGCCGTATGGGAGGTAGCTCGACATTGTCTCATCAAGCGTATAGAAATCCAAGACGATGTGCTCTCCACTCTCGGCAACAAGTGTTACGTAGTAGTTGTAGATCTCATACCATCTTCCCGAGGTGCTCTTCACGATATTGATCGTACGAGCATCGGGGTCGTCGGGAGGTGCTATTGTGCCCTGCTCCTGCTTTGGCGTGGTGAACTCTAGAGGCTCCGAAAGCGTAACACCGCTAGCGTTGCGCGCTGCAGCAATGATGTAATAGGTGGTCTGGCTCTCAAGGTTATTTACCTTGCGCTCTTGCGCAGAACCCTCAATGGCATAACCCTCGCTAAGCACTCTCTCGGCAGTTATCACATCGCCATCGTAGAAGATATAACGGCACTCGTCAGCTGCGGTTGTCGTTACGGAGAATGTTACCGAATGATCGGTGACGTCAATAAGCGATAGCTCTACTGATGGTGGCACTGCCACATCTTGAGGTTTGTCGCATGCAACAAATGCCATAGTAGCACAAAGTGTCATGCATAATAGTTTGAAAAATCGACACATACTCATTCTATTTGAATTTTAGTTGAACACACAAAGATTTACAAAGATATACATTTTTTCTATATATTGGTCATCTTGCGTATTAAAGTTGTCGCTAAAAGCAAAAAAGAGGATAGCTTCAAACGAGCTATCCTCTCTGATATGATTTAGTTATTAAATCTGCGATCTAAACTACTACTTAAGACCCATCTGGTCGATAAGAGCCTGAGTCTGTGGCTTGTGACCACGGAAGTTAACGTAGAGATCCATAGGGTGCTCGTGGCCGCCCTTCTCGAGGATCTCGGTGCGGAACTTGTTGGCAACCTCCTGCGAGAAGATGCCCTCCTGCTTGAAGTATGAGAAGGCATCAGCAGCAAGTACCTCAGCCCACTTGTAGCCGTAGTAGCCAGTAGCATAACCACCGCTGAAGATGTGTGTGAAGGCAGCACCCATAGCAGTGCCCTCAACAGCTGGAAGGATCTGAGTAGAGGCGATAGCCTTGTTCTCAAACTCTAGAACGTCGCCAGCGTATGGCTCAGTGAGTGTGTGCCATGCCATGTCGAGCATACCGAACGAGAGCTGACGGATGTTGAAGTATGCAGCGAGGTAGTTCTTAGCAGCCACAAGTTTCTCGATAAGCTCTGCGGGCATAGCCTCGCCTGTCTGGTAGTGCTTAGCCCAGAGGTCGAGATACTCCTTCTCTGTTGCCCAGTTCTCCATGATCTGTGAAGGAAGCTCTACGAAGTCGCGCTTAACAGATGTACCGTTGATCGACTCATACTTACCCTTAGCCAAGATGCCGTGAAGACCGTGACCAAACTCGTGTAGGAATGTGGTGAACTCGTCGAATGTGAGCAATGATGGGGTATTAGCTGTAGGCTTTGTGAAGTTCATAACGAGCTGTACCAAAGGACGCTTCTCCTCGCCATCCTTTACGCTCACGCCACGGAACTCGGTCATCCATGCACCCTGACGCTTTGAAGCACGTGGGAAGAAGTCGAGATAGAGAATAGCCATAAGCTTGCCCGAAGCATCCTTAACCTCGTATACTGTAGCCTCTGGGTTATATGTCTCGATGTTGTCCACCTGAGTGAATGTCAAGCCGTAGAGCTTCTCTGCAAGCATGAAGACTGCCTTAGTAGCATTCTCAAGCTGGAAGTATGGCTTGATCTGCTCGTCGTTGATAGCATACTTTGCCTCCTTGTACTTCTCGTTGTAGTAGCTCCAATCCCAAGGCATTAGCTCGCCCTCGAAACCGAGTGAGTGAGCAAACTCTGTAACGGCAGCAACATCCTTGTGTGCATACTCGAGTGTTGCGTCGCAAAGCTCCTGAAGGAAGCCGTTGACAGTCTCGCGGTTCTCAGCCATGCGGTCTTCAAGCACGTAGTCTGCGTAGCACTCGTAGCCAAGTAGCTGAGCAATCTTTAGGCGAAGCTCAGCGATGCGGCGGATGTTCTCAAGGTTGTCGTTGTCGCCACCAATACCACGGGTGTTGTATGCGCGGTAGAGCTGCTCCTTAAGGTCGCGCTGCGATGAGTAGGTGATAAATGGTGAGTAGCTTGGAGCCTGAAGAGTTACAGTCCAACCCTGCTCGCCACGTGCCTCAGCCTCTGCTGCAAGACCCTCCTTTACAAAGTCGGGAAGCTCCTCAACCTTTGCAGGATCGGTGATGTTAAGAGTGAAGGCATTTGTTGCAGCCAATGCGTTCTGACCAAATGCAAGTGTGAGCTGTGAGAGCTCTGCTGTGTACTGACGATACAACTCCTTAGCCTCACCCTCGAGAAGTGCGCCTGAGCGTACGAAGCTCTTGTAGCTATCCTCTAAGAGCTGCATATCCTCCTGGTCGAGCTGAAGCTCTGCACGCTTGTCGTAGACAGCCTTTACGCGCTGGAAGAGCTCTGGGTTGAGTGAGATGTCGTTGCCAAGCTCGGTGAGCTTAGGGGTGATGTTAAGAGCGATCTGCTGCATCTCGTCAGATGACTCGCAGTTGTCGAGTACGAAGAATACGCCTGTTACACGAGCAAGGAGTGCTCCAGCCTGCTCCATAGCAACGATGGTATTCTCGAATGTAGGCTCCTCAGGGTTGTTGATGATAGCCTCAATCTCCTTGCGATTCTCCTCGATAGCGTAGTCGATAGCTGGCTCATAGTGCTTAAGCTCGATCTTAGAGAATGGTGGAGTCTGGTAAGGAGTATCCCACTCCTGAAGGAAAGGGTTGTTTGCGAGGTTGTCGCTCTCAACATTAGCGCAGCCCGCAAGACCCAAGGTCACTGCTGACATGATAATTGCAAATTTTTTCATACGATGAATAAAATATTATAAGTTAATTCATTTCTTTGTAAGTCTGGGTGTATAACCCTCGCAAAGTGCCTCCTGAGCTACTTCTTGACGGGTGTAGCACGCTGGGGCTTCTGTGGTGTGATAGTACCGGGCGAGGGCTTGCCACCAGGACGCTTTACTGTGGGCATTGCGCGCTTGCCGTTGTCTGGAAGCTGAGGTGTTAGCTCTGGACGGGCAACCTCAATCTCACTCTCTGCGCGCTCGAGCTCTAGGCTGTCAACAGGCTCTGGCTCCTTCCAGAGACCTCGTGCCTTGAGCATCGCTGTCTTGTCGGGTGCTGCACCGCGGAACTTGCGATACATCTCCATGCCAGGCTTCTGACCACCCTGTGCGAGTAGGTCGTGACGGAAGCTGTGTGCTAGATCCTTATCGCAGATGTCGCGACACTCTTTGAATGCTGCAAAGGCATCCTTGTCGAGCACCTCTGCCCATAGGTAGAAGTAGTAGCCCGACGAGTATCCGCCATTGAAGATGTGGGCGAAGTAGGTGTAGCGGTAGCGAGGCTCGATCTCGGGGAATAGACCACGACGCGAAGCGAGGTTGTGCTTCTCGAACTTCACCACGTCGAACTCCTCAGGCATCTTCTCAAGCGAGTGGATGTCCATGTCGATGAGTGCAGCTGCGGCAAGCTCGGTGGTGATAAAGCCCTGGTTGAAGAGTGCTGCCTGCTGAATCTTTGTTATAAGACGCTCGGGGATCACCTCGCCTGAGCGATAGTGCGTTGCGTATGTTTTGAGGATCTCTGGCTCGAATGCCCAGTTCTCCATGATCTGCGAAGGGAGCTCCACAAAGTCGCCCTCGACATCTGCTAAGCCACGATACTTAACATCGGCAAAGAGGAAGTGTAGGGCGTGGCCAAACTCGTGGAAGAGGGTCTCAGCCTCGTCGAATGTGAGTAGCGATGGGGTGTCACCAACAGGAGGTGTGAAGTTGCATACGATGCCTACCACTGGTGCGCGACGCTTGCCATCCTCGTAACGCTGCTCGCTGAAGTAGCCACACCATGCACCGCCACCCTTGGTCTTACGTGGGTATGGGTCGAGGTAGAGCACGCCGAGGTGTGTGTCGTTGATGTCGATAACCTCGTATGTGGTGCACTCGCTGTGGTAGCGTGGTGCTACGATAGGACGGAAGGTGATGCCATATAGACGGTTAGCAAGCTGGAACATACCGTTACGAACGTTGTCAAACGAGAGGTACTGGCGCACAGCATCCTCGTCGAGCTGATACTTCTGCTTGCGCACCTTCTCGGCATAGTACCACCAGTCCGACTTCTCGAAGTTCTCATTTGGGTGATCCTTCTCAAAGAGCTTCTTCATCTCCTCGAGTTCAGCCTTTGCCGACTCAAGAGCTGGTGTCCACACCTCGTCAAGGAGCTTGTACACGGCCTCTGGCGATCCAGCCATCTGGTCGGCAGTAACGTAGTGTGAATAAGACTTATAGCCGAGGAGCTGAGCCTTCTCGATGCGAAGCTCGGTCATCCTCTCGATGATCTCCTTGTTATCCTTGTCGTTGTCGTTGTTGCCGCGCATCAGGTATCCGTCGTAGAGCTTACGGCGAAGATCGCGGTTTGTTGAGTTGGTCAAGAATGGGAGCATGCTAGGCTTGTCGAGCGTAAATACAAAGCCCTCTTTGCCCATAGCCTTTGCAGCCTCGGCAGCCTGGTTGCGAATTGCCTCAGGAAGGTCTTTCACCTCGTCGGCATTAAGTTCTAGGTAGAACGAAGCATTCTCCGATAGGAGGTTGTTGCCAAAGCGAATGTTGAGAGCTGTGAGCTCTGAGTTGATCTGCATCAATCGCTCCTTCTTCTCGCCCTCTAGAAGTGCTCCCGAGCGTACAAATTTGTTGTATGTCTTCTCCAAGAGGCGTGTCTCGAGCTCGCCAAGGTGTAGTGAGGCGCGCTTGTCGTAGACCGCCTTGACACGCATGAAGAGTGAGTCGTTGAGCATTATGGCGTTGTAGTGCTCCTCGAGGCGAGGCATCATCTGGTTCTGCACCTCCTGCATCGTCTCGTCGAGGTCCGACGATGAGAGCATGCCGAAGACGTTGTTGATGTCGGCAAGCTTGATGCCGGCATTGTCAAGGGCGAGGATCACGTTTTCGAAGGTGGGCTCCTCTGAAGAGCGCACGATGGCGGTGATCTCGTCGTTGTGCATCTTCATGGCGATCTCCATTGCTGGCTGGTAGTGCTCGGCACGTATTAGGTCGAATGGGGGGATGTTCTTACCCTCGCTCCACTCGCCAAGCAGTGGGTTGCTACCAACGATAGTAGCCTCCTCCTGACATGAATAATTCATGGTTACTGCAAACATTAGCGATAATAATACAAAAAGGCGTTTCATCTATAGTTTTTTTAATTAACTTTGCAAAGTTAACAAAATTATAGCTGTTATGCAACTATTTTATGCCCCTGAGATAACATTGCCCTTTTATACTCTTCCCGAGGAGGAGTCGAAACACTGTGTGAGGGTGCTCCGCATGGAGCCTGGTGACGAGCTTCATCTGACCGATGGTCGAGGCTCGATGTATCGCTGTAAGGTGGTGGATACCAACGTGAAACGCTGTGTCGTTGAGGTTGTTGAGCACACCCCCGAATACGAGAAGATGGACTATCAACTAATCATGGCAGTAGCACCCACAAAGATCATTGATAGGTTCGAGTGGTTTTTGGAAAAATCTACGGAGGTGGGCATATCTGAGATATACCCAATCGAGTGTGAACATAGCGAACGCCGACAGATCAAACACGAGCGAGAGGAGAAGGTGGTTACGGCAGCCGTCAAGCAGTCGCTCAAGGCCTACCATCCGAAGCTCCATGATCTGAGCTCGGTGAGGGATGTTATCGCTATGCCATTTGATGGCGAGAAGTATATTGCCCACTGCAATTCCTCGTTCGGAGAGCGAGAATATTTGGGCCGTTTGATAAAAAAAGGGGGCAAGGTGTTAATTTTAATTGGTCCGGAGGGTGATTTTTCGCCCGAAGAGATTACCTTTGCACTCCAAAATGGTTTTAAGCCAATATCGCTGGGCAAGGAGCGACTGCGCACCGAGACTGCCGCAGTTGTTGCAACTGTGATTACGGCAACCATTAACAAGATGTAGAAACGAAGGCTAATTCATTACTACCCAATAATATAACATTATGTATTTATACACGTTATTGGCGGCGTTGCTTGCCATAGTACTCATATTTGTAGCACCCTTGCGTGCTAAGGTGTGGGTGGCAACATCGCTCATCTCGGCAGCTGCTGTCGGGGCTATCTATCTGGTTGTGAGAACTCTTCTTCTGGGAGATGTGCTCCTCGCAACATTCTCGACCGATATGTTCGGTGCAGAGCGTCTATCGGTTGATCCTGTCTCGGCACTCTTCCTTGCCATCATCTCGATTACGTCGGTGGCTACGGTGCTCTACTCGAAGGGCTATGTCGAGGGTTATCTGAAGCGTTTCTCGCCTACGCACATCTCGCTACACTACACGGCACTCGTGTTGCTCGTGGTGTCGATGATGCTCGTTGTGGTGTCGAGTGGTGGTTTTTCGTTCCTCTTCTCGTGGGAGCTGATGACCATAGCTTCGTTTATACTGATCCTCTTTGAGGCAGATCGTCACGAGGTGCGTCGTGCAGCACTTAACTATCTGGTTATGATGCACATCGGATTTATGTTCCTCGTTGCAGGATTTGTGATGTTGCATGGTGTTACGGGCTCGGCTAACTTCGAGGCTATAGAGTGCTATTTCAAGGTTGCAAAACCACTGCCACTCTTCATCATCTTCTTTATCGGTTTTGGTATGAAGGCGGGTCTATTCCCAATGCACATCTGGCTTCCTGAGGCCCATCCAGCTGCTCCGTCACACGTATCGGCAATCATGTCGGGTGTGATGATCAAGACGGGTATCTACGGTGTGTTGCGCCTCCTTCAGGCTATTGACCATAACACGGAGTTGCTCTACGCAATAGGTCTTATCGTGCTGCTAGCAGGTATCGTCACAGGTCTTTGGGGTGTGATACTTGCCGCGATGCAGAACGATATCAAACGCCTTATGGCATACTCAAGTATCGAGAATATCGGTGTGATACTCATCGGCTTGGGTGTTGCGGCTGTGGGTCATGCTGCAGGTAGCAACCTTATCGGAATGTGTGGCATGTGTGGTGCTTTGCTCCATGTTGTCAACCACTCGCTATTTAAGAGCATGTTGTTCTTCAGTGCTGGTAACATCTACTCGCGTATGCACACTACGTCGATGAGTCAGATGGGTGGTCTTGCAAAGCACATGCCTGTAACGGCGATACTTATGCTCTTTGCTACAGTGGCAATATGTGCTCTTCCTCCACTCAATGGCTTTGTGTCGGAGTTGCTTATCTACATCGGCATGTTTAATGGCGTGAGCGATGGTCACGAGGTGTTGTACGCCATCGGTGGTATCATAGCTCTCTCGCTCATCGGAGGTATTGTCGTTCTCGCCTTCTCGAAGCTCTACGGTGTGGTATTCCTCGGTTCGCCTCGTTCGACCCATGTTGCAGAGTCTACCGAGGTTGACAATCAGCGAATTGCTGCCATGGCTATCCCCGCTATGCTAATACTTGTTATTGGTCTTTTGCCACAGCTTGCCATTCGTCCTATCGCTCTTGTAGCGGAGGCTGTTACTGGTGGTGATAGCGCGTTTGCGGTTGCAGCCTTTACGCCAACGCTCACGGCTCTTAGCTATGTCGGTATAATACTTATCCTAGTTATCGCGCTTCTCTACGTCGCGAAGCGTCGCGCACAGCTTAAGCGTAAGATCGAGAGTGGACCTACGTGGGGTTGTGGCTTCACTGCGCCAAACATCCGTATGCAGTACACCGGCGAGTCCTTCTCTGAGGGATTGGAGAATATTGGTCGTCCGCTGCTTAAGAATATGGTTGATGGACGTTCGGTGGACAAGGGCGAGATATTCCCTAAGCAGCACAACTATGAGGTGCAGCACAAGGATAAGGTGGATTCGTTGCTCGGCATGTGGTGGGTAAGACTCATGCACCGCATCAACATGTATGTCATGCGTCTGCGTACGGGTCGCGTGAATAACTATGTTACCTTCGCGCTTCTGTTCCTTGCCGTGGTTCTAATCTTTACACTTGTTGGTATTCTATAACCTTGTAATTCAGACCGCTATGCTAATTAAACTACTTAACACACTGCTTATGATTGTTGTGGCGCTCTCGATTACGGGTGTCATCAATCGAACACGTGCTATACTGGCTGGACGTAAGGGCATTCGCTTCTTCCAGCATATCTATAATGCGCGTCTAATGCTCTCTAAGGGTGCGGTATATTCGCCCACGACAACGGTGCTCTTCCGCATTGCTCCGTGTGTCTATCTCGGTGCGGCTATCGTTGCCTTTTTATTCATCCCGATCGCCGATCTTGAGCCTATACTCTCGTTCCATGGCGACATAATCCTTGTTGCCTATCTTCTCGCCTTGTCGCGTATCGCCATTGTGCTTGCAGCACTCGACACAGGTAGCTCGTTCGAGGGCATGGGAGCAGCCCGTGAGGCACTCTACGGAGCACTTGTCGAGCCAGCGTTGATGATGGCTCTTGCTACGTTGGCACTCTTCTGCGGCTACTCTTCGTTTGCCGATATATTCGCTACGGCGCAGGAGACCGATACCAACCTAACAATCGTCATGTTGCTCCTTGCCTATGTCTTCCTTATCATCATGATTATCGAGTCGGGACGTGTGCCAGTGGATGATCCTCGCACCCACCTTGAGCTTACGATGATCCATGAGGTTATGTGTCTTGACTACTCGGGTATCGATCTCGCGATGATTAATATTGCTGGCTGGTTGAAGAATGCTATCTGGGCAGTCATCGCGGCAAATGCCGTATCGGTGGTTGTCTGCTTCCACTGGGAGTTTGCCACACCTCTAGCGATACTTGGCACAGGTATTACCATCGGCTGCATCGAGTCGTTGCGTGCCCGTAATAAGCTCTCGCGCAACATCACCTACATTCTCACTATCGTGGCTATGTCGGCACTTGTGCTTCTAACAGGATTTCTTCTTTATCAAAACATTGACATCTAACGACTATGGTACTCTCGCTAATAATACTATATGTGTTGACGCTCATCTATCTCTCGATAGCTGATCGCTTTCGCAACCATACGACCATCCTTGCTATACAAGGATTGCTACTATTTGGTATCGCCATGGCACGACTTCATGCGTTCCACCCTGTTGAGCTAAGCTTTATTATCGTTGAGACGTTGGTGTTCAAGGCGATAGCTATCCCAGCGATTCTGATGCACATCATAAACAAGACTAAGATCAACCGCATTCACTCTGCCTCGACGCAGTTTGGTGCGTTGGTGATGTCGATCTTGGCACTCATCGCTAGTTGTGCTATAACCTACTACATGGCAGATAATCGTACCGACATGATATTCTTTGGCGTAGCACTCTACGCGCTACTATCGGGTCTTATCCTCATAGTGTTGCGTAAGAGAATCTTTGCCCATCTTGTCGGCTTCCTTGTTATCGAGAATGGTGTATTCCTCTTCTCGATGGCTATTGGTGTTGAGCTCCCAATGCTTATCAACCTCGCCATCATGCTCGATATCCTTATCTCGATACTCATCCTCGGCATGTTCCTTCGTCGTATGGACAACGATATGCATACCGATGAGTCTGATGCTCTAACCTCGATTAAAGATTAACGCTATGGCTATGCTTATTTATATTATTGTATCTCTTGTTTTGGCAGTAGCACCTCTCTTGGTGCGTACTGAGCGAGCATCGAACATCGTCTCGTCGCTCTTCTTCCTTGTGCAGGTGGCAAGCATCGCCCTAATTTTCATCCTTGGGCTTCACGATAGTGTCATGCTGTCGATCTTTCGTGCCGATAGCATGGCGATACTCTTCCACATATTGATGACTGCTGTGCTAGGCTTCGCGCTTCTTCACTCCTCGTCGTATCTCCATGCCGAGAAGGTCACCACACGCTCCTATAAGGCATACTACACGCTGCTAATGTTGCTTGCCGTGGCTATTACGTGTGTCTACTACTCGGACAATGTGGCGATGACATGGGTATTCCTCGAGGCAACTACAATCTGCTCGGCAGGTATCATCTATCATCGTGAGTTTGAGCAGTCGTTGGAGGCTACATGGAAGTATATCTTCGTCTGCTCTACGGGTATTGCTATGGCTTACCTCGGCATCTTGCTCCTGTCGACTGTTGCGGAGCATGGTGCTCTCGACTACGCCTCGCTTAAGGCTGTTATCGAGAGTGGTAACCCACTCTACTTGAAGGTTGCATTCCTGCTTATCGTGGTTGGATATAGCTGTAAGATGGAGATATTCCCACTCTACACCGTAGGTGTCGATGCCAACTATGCTGCGCCAGCTCCAGCCTCTGCATTCATATCTACGGCATTGGTGAATGCGGGATTTGTCTCTATTATGCGCATATATACTCTCTATGCCTCGGCGGCGGAGGTCTTCGTATGGGCGCGCCACGTGCTTATCCTCATAGGTGTCTTGTCGTTGGCGGTGGGTGCTATGTTCTTGCGTCGCACGAACAACTACAAACGATTCCTTTCGTACTCTACAGTAGAGAATATGGGTATTGTTGCTATCGGTATGGGTATTGGCGGTGTTGCACTTTGGGCTGCGGTGTTCCATGTGGTGTGCCATACACTCGTCAAGAGCTCGATGTTCTTCCAGGTTGGCATCATGCGCCATGTCTACGATAGTTATAGCATTAACCGTATTGGTAACTACATGAGTATTAATCGTGTGGGTGCAGTTGGCTTTATCCTTGGCACGCTTGTTCTTCTCGCCTTCCCACCTTCGCCACTCTTCCTATCCGAGATTATGATCTTCTCGGAGATAGTGTCTGAGGGTAGCTGGTGGCTGCTTGTGATAATGTTGTTGCTCATGTGCGTAGTGATCTACTCTATCTGGTCGCGCACCCTACGCCTTGGCTACCATTCGAGTCAGGATGAGATACATCTTTCGGCGGTAAATCGTCGCTTGTCGTACTCTGCAGCGGTTCTTCTTGCCATTGCCATCGTACTGGGCTTGTGGCAGCCAGAGGTGCTGAAGAGTGCTATTGATCAAATCATAAACCTGAACTAGCGTTATGAAACTATACCATATAACAAATAATACTGCCTCTTCGGTGGCGATTGCCGACATCCCTGTAGTCGACTATGTTGAGCTCTATGGCGATCTTAAGCTGCGCATGGAGGATAGTCGCTATCATGTGGCTCACTACTTTGCCACAGAGTGTGAGAGAGGTCTGAAGTTCTATATCATCATTCTCGACGATAAGACATCCGAGGTGCTTATCTCGTCGTTCGTGCCCGACTACTATGCCGAGGGTCTTGCCTCGCTTACGGCTGTGCATCCTCAGTTCCACCCCTTTGAGCGCGAGATAAACGAGCTCTATGGTGTTCACTTCGATCGCCATCCATGGCTTAAGCCGTTGCGCTTCTCGCACGATAGGCGCAACAAGCTCTCGACGATGGATACCTACCCATTCTATACCATCGCGGGAGATGAGCTCCATGAGGTGAACGTAGGTCCTATCCATGCGGGTATCATTGAGCCGGGAGCCTTTCGTTTTATTTGCAACGGCGAGCAGGTGTTGCACCTCGAGATAGCCCTAGGCTACCAGCATCGTGGTGTGGAGAGCGAGATGCTACGCGATAATAACAGCCTACGTCGCACGCTTATTGCCGAGTCGATAGCTGGCGATACGGCAGTGGGTCATGCAACGGCTTACGCTGAGCTTGTCGAGAAGCTTGCAGATAGATCTGTTGAGAGCGATCTTATGCTTGAGCGTATGATAGCTATCGAGCTTGAGCGTATAGCTATGCACATTGCCGATACAGGAGCTTTGGCAACGGATATCGGCTTCCAGCTCTATCAGGTGGCGTGCGAGGCACTGCGTACCGTGGTGATCAACACCACGCAGGCATGGTGTGGCAATCGTTTCGGAAAGAGCCTCATAAGACCTCTTGGCACCAACCACCCTATGACTGAGGCGAAGCGCGAGCTTATCATTAAGAATATCACCGATGTGCGTCGTCGTTATGAGGAGCTACGTGCCGACATATTGGAGGATCATACGCTGTTGGCTCGTTTTGAGCAGTGTGGATTGGTTCCAAAGAGCGAGATGGAGCGTATTGGCGGTGTTGGACAGGCGGCGCGTGCCAGTGGCTTAAGACGAGATATTCGAGCAACGCACCCCTCTGGCTACTATGCTACGGAGCATAGCCACGAGTCGATCGTAAAGCAGGATGGTGATGTGATGTCGCGTCTTATGATGCGCCTCGATGAGGTGTTGCAGAGTGCCGATGTAATCCTTAATACGCTGGCAAGCTACAAGCCTACGGCAAAGCTCTCTGCGCCTGATTATTTTGCTAAGTTGCACGCTGAGCACCTCTCGTTCTCGTTGGTTGAGGGCTGGCGTGGCGAGATATGCCATGTGGCACTAACCGATAGTGAAGGTAACATTGCAAAGTATAAGATCAAGGATCCAAGCCTTCATAACTGGCTAGGACTAGCTATTGCTGTGCGCTCGGAGGGAATCTCTGACTTCCCAATCAATAACAAGAGTTTTAACCTATCGTACTGCGGTCACGACCTATAGCAGAAAGATTAAAAATGTTGATACTATGATTTTTGGAAAAGCAAAGATTTTGCGCAGCCATGGCTGGCAGTATATACCAGATCTTTATAGTGTGAATCTCACCGAGGAGTTTCGTGGCTTCCCGCTGCTTACCGATACCGAGGATCGAAGCGATGTGGAGCGTGCCGCAGCGATATGTCCTACGCGAGCTATCACAACCGAGCCTCTAACCCTTGATATGGGTCGCTGCCTCTTCTGTGGCGAGTGTGCTAAGTGTGCGCCACGTAACATTCGTTTTACTAACGAGCATCGCCTGGCAGCATCGCGTCGTGAGGACTTGATCGTTAAGGTGGGTGACACAGCTCCTAAGTTCAACCTTGAGGCTGTTCGCCCCGAGATATCGAAATATTTTGGTCGTGCTTTGCAGCTTCGCGAGGTGTCGGCAGGTGGCGATGCGTCGGTTGAGATGGAGCTTGGTGCTACGGGCAACGTGAACTTCGACTTTGGTCGCTATGGTGTTGGCTTTACCGCCTCACCTCGTCATGCCGATGGTGTTGTGCTAACAGGCCCTATAAGTGCCAATATGGCAGAGGCATTGGATATATGTTACAACTCGATTGCCGAGCCTAAGATCTTGGTTGTGTGTGGCTCTGAGGCCATCTCGGGAGGCTTGTATGCCGATAGCCCTGCTGTAGATCGCAAGTTCTTGGATAAGTATCACGTGGATCTATGGCTGCCCGGTGCGCCGACACATCCGTTATGTTTTATTGAGGGTATTACTAAGCTACGTAGCAAGAAGCGATAGAAAATAGAGGTGAGCACTGCTGTTGCTCACCTCTATTTTCTATTGCATAATTATCTGCGGGCTACAAACCACGGATTATCAAGCACCTCCTTGTTGTATCTTAGCCTCTCGCCAGTAGGGTAGGCGTATGTCGTGCCACCCGCCTCCTCGAGTATCAGCTCGCCAGCCGCCGTATCCCACTCCGAGGTGGTTGTGGTGCGTATGTAGTAGTCTACCGTGCCCTCTGCCAGAAGGCAGAACTTGTAGGAGCTGCCCTGCTCAACGACCTCCAGCTCGGGATGCTCCTCGCGTAGGGTCTCGACGTGGGCGTGCGTCTCGGGTGTTTGGTGCGATCGCGAGAGAGCAACACGAAACGCCGTGTGCTCCTGCTCCGCGAGTGGAAGACGACGCATGTTACTGTTGATATCCTCGTAGCTATATTGTGCATCGCTGGCTGGCGCAACGCCATACATCACCCAAGCCCCATGACCCTTCACCGCGATATACATCTTGTTGTGGTAGGGGACATAGACCACCGAGCTTACGCATACGTTGTTCTCCATGAGGGCGATGTTGACCGTAAACTCGTTGTTCCCCTTGATAAACTCCACCGTGCCGTCGAGAGGGTCTACCAGCCAGAAGAGCTCCCAGTTGCGACGCTCGTCGTAGAGCATCTCGCGCCCCTCCTCCGAGAGTATCGGTATGCGCGTTCTTCCTAGCGACTCCTTGATGGTTAGATGAGCGTGACGATCCGCCACGGTTATTGGCGTGCGGTCGCTCTTCAGCGAGATGTCGTAGTCGTCGCTATTCTTGTATATCTTCATTATCGCAGCCCCAGCCCTCACGGCAGCGTTGAATTGCTCGGGGAGGAGATACTCTCTGATGCTTTGATCTATCATGGTTGAGTCTGTTTTTGCGATGGTTATCATTGACTACGTAAAGTTAGCTAAATTTTCCGAATAATACAAGGTGCTACCAACAATAAATTTGCTGTGCTGGCAGGCGTGTTGCTCGATGTTTGGTAATTAAACGTTGTTCTATGGGCTAAAAGTGTGCCATGTTTTGAGAAAAAAGTGGTGAGAAGTGTTGTAAATAGGAAAATAATTAGTACCTTTGCCGCGCTAAACATTCTAATTTTAGATTAAATGTACGTAATAGTAGAGATTGCAGGTCAGCAGTTCAAGGCTGAGAATGGTCGAAAGCTCTATGTTCACCGTCTTCAGGGCGAGGAAAACTCGTCGGTGAGCTTCGACAATGTCCTGCTTGTAGACAACGACGGTCAGGTTAAGGTAGGTGCACCTGTAGTAGAAGGCGCCTCAGTTAAGTGCAAGATCTTGAAGCACCTCAAGGACGACAAGGTCCTCGTGTTCAAGAAGAAGCGTAGAACAGGTTATCAG
>JAFNXN010000003.1 GCA_017379015.1 Alistipes sp. | reverse complement strand
GTCGAGTGTCACGTGCTTCTGGGTCATGATGCCCTGCATACGCTGGAGCTGCTCACGCTTGTTTGCAATCTCACGTGCTGAGCGGTCGTCATCCATAACATTGAATGTATCACCCGCCTGTGGCGCACCGTTAAGACCAAGCACCTGCACAGGTGTTGATGGGCCAGCCTCGGTAACCTTGCGACCATTTTCGTCGAACATAGCCTTCACGCGACCTGTGTATGTACCAGAGAGAAGAACATCACCCACGCGCAATGTACCATTCTGTACCATGATTGTAGCTACATAGCCACGACCCTTATCCAACATTGACTCGATGACAGCACCTGTAGCCTTACGGTTAGGGTTAGCCTTAAGCTCGAGTACCTCAGCCTCCAAAAGCACCTTCTCAAGGAGCTTATCGAGGTTAAGACCCTGCTTTGCAGACACCTCCTGGCACTGGTACTTACCGCCCCAATCCTCAACGAGGATGTTCATCTGCGAGAGCTGCTCACGGATGCGGTCAGCATTAGCCTGTGGCTTATCCATCTTGTTGATAGCAAACACCATAGGTACACCTGCTGCTGAGGCGTGGTTGATAGCCTCAACGGTCTGAGGCATCACCGAGTCGTCGGCAGCCACGATGATGATAGCTACGTCGGTCATCTTAGCACCACGGGCACGCATCGCAGTAAATGCCTCGTGACCAGGGGTATCAAGGAAGGTGATCTTCTGACCGTTAAGCTCAACAGAGTAGGCACCGATGTGCTGGGTGATACCACCCGCCTCACCTGCCGTAACGTTGGTCTTACGGATATTATCAAGAAGCGATGTCTTACCGTGGTCTACGTGACCCATAACGGTAACTACTGGAGGACGTGGCGTGAGATCGTCGTCGCTATCGGCATCTGTCTCGATAGCCTCCTGAATCTCCACCGACACAAACTCTACGGTGAAGCCAAACTCCTCGGCAACAACCACCAATGCCTCAGCATCGAGACGCTGGTTGATAGATACCATAAGGCCGAGATTCATACATGCCGAGATAACCTCCATTGGCGATACGTTCATCATGGTAGCCAGCTCACTCACGGTAACAAACTCTGTCACCTTGAGCACGCTGCGCTCCATCTCCTCGCGCTCGATCTCCTCGTTCATGCGCTCACGAACCTCATCACGCTTCTCCTTACGATACTTAGCACCCTTCGACTTAGTACCCTTAGCGGTAAGACGTGCCAAGGTATCCTTAATCTGCTTTGATACCTCCTCGTCCGACACCTCTGGGCGTACCACAGGCTTTGGCTGCTGCTTCTGCTTCTTATTCTTCTTGTTGTTAGGCTGCTGTGGCTGTCCCGCCTGCTGCTGACGCTGAGCGTTGTTGTTATTGCCACCCTTCTTGTCGCCCTTCTCCTGCTTCATAACGTTCTTGCCCTCCTTGGCTACGTTCACCTTCTCCTTCTCGAGACGCTTACGCTTATGCTTGCCACCAGGAACCATGTTAGAAACATCCATCGTGCCGAGGATCTTAGGACCATCGAGCTGCGCTACGTCGGGACGGAATACGCTGTCGCGCTTAGGCTCAACCACCTCTGCCTCCTGCTTAGGTGCCTCCTCAACCTTTGGTGCTACCACCTCAGGCTGCTTCTCGACCTTTGGCTCTGGCTCAGCAACCTTAACTGGCTCGACAACCTTCTCAGGCTCAGCAACAGCCACTGGCTCGGGCTTAGGCTCTACCTTTGCAGGCTCGCTCTTCTTAGGGTTAAGGTCTATCTTACCCAAGATCTTAGGTCCGCGCACCTCATCCTTGACGCTGATCATATTACTCTTGATGATAACCTCCTCTTCTTCCTCCTCATCCTTCTTGCTCTGCTGCGAGAGGCTCACTGTGCCCTTCTGCTGGATACGCTCACGCACTGCATCGCGCTCGCCACCCGACTGACGATTACCACCAAACTCCTTTACTAATGCCTCATATACCTCTGCTGACACAGGTGACGAGGGCGAGCAGTCGCTCTGCAAGCCCTTGCGCTGGAGATAGTCGGCAAGCGTATTAAAGCCCACCTTAAACTCCTTAGCAACCTGTATTAGCCTTATCTTCTTATTATTCTCCATTCAATATCTTTTCGTTAATCGTTACACTACTCAAACTCAGCCTTAAGGATGGCTACAACCTGCTCTGCCTGCTCGATCTCAAGGTCGGCACGCTGCGCTACCTCCTCAACAGAGAGCTCCAACACGCTCTTTGCGGTATCGCAACCTGCGCTCTTAAGAGCCTCGATGATCCAACCCTCGATCTCGTCAGAGAACTCGGTAAGTGCTACATCCTCCTCCTCGATCTCGCGATATACGTCGATGTCGTAGCCTGTGAGTAGCTTCGAAAGACGGATGTTCAAACCACCCTTACCGATTGCCAATGACACCTCCTCAGGCTTGAGGTATACAGCTGCTGTCTTACGCTCCTCATCGATGGTTATCGACGAGATCTTTGCAGGGTTCAACGAACGCTGAATCATCAACGAGGTGTTAGCCGTATAGTTCACCACATCGATATTCTCGTTGCGAAGCTCCTTAACGATAGTGTAGATACGTGAGCCCTTCATGCCGACACATGCGCCTACAGGGTCGATGCGCTCATCGTAAGACTCTACAGCAACCTTTGCACGCTCGCCAGGGATGCGGGCAATCTTCTTGATGGTGATAAGACCATCGAAGATCTCAGGCACCTCCTGCTCGAATAGACGCTCGAGGAACTGGTTGTCGGTACGCGAAAGGATGATACGTGGCTGGTTGTTGTTCATCTCCACAGACTTCACGATAGCCTTGATGGTGTCGCCCTTGCGGTAGAAGTCATTAGGTATCTGCTCCATCTTAGGCAACGAGAGGTCGTTACCCTCGTCGTCACGCACCAATACCTCCTTCTTCCACACCTGGTAAACCTCACCCGAGATGATCTCGCCCACACGCTCCGAGTACTTCTCGAAGAGGGCTGCCTTCTCAAGATCGAGGATGCGCGATGCGAGGTTCTGGCGTAGTGACAATACTGCACGACGACCAAACTTTGTCATGTCGATCTGGTCAACATACTCATCACCAATCTCATACGACTCATCGATAGCCTTAACCTCCGAGAGTGAGATCTCGGTGTTAACATTCTCCACGGCATCATCCTCCACCACTGTGCGGTTGCGCCAAATCTCAAGGTCGCCCTTCTCGGGGTTGATGATCACATCGAAGTTCTCATCGCTCTCGAACTGCTTCTGCAACGCATGGCGAAAAACATCCTCCAACACGCCGATGAGCGTGCTGTTGTCGATACTCTTGAGCTCTTTAAACTCAGCAAAGTTGCTGATTAGATTAACGTACTTCATTTTCTAATATATATTTTGTTCTTGTTTTGTTTTTGCTCTGTTGTGGGGGGGGGTTAGGGAGGTTTGTGAATTTAGTGAGTTTAATGAATTTAGGGAATTTAGTGATTTTTCCTTTTTCCCGACTCTCTCTACTCCCCTTACACTCTCTACACTCCTTAAATTCCCTAATCAAATTACTTAAAGTTAAGATACTCCTTCGTATACTTTATCTCCTCCCACTTGTACTCCTTGGTAACCTCTACCGTTACCTTGCGTTTCTTGCCCTCTACGGCCTGCTTCTCCTCGTACGATAGGGTGATGCCACTCTCGTCGGCACTTTCCAGCTTCGCCAAAATCTTGACACCATCTTTGAGCAATACCTCGACATCGCTGCCCAAAATCTTGTGGAACTGTCTGAGGAGCTTAAGCTCTGAGCCGATGCCTGCCGATGCTACCATTAGCGAGTAGTCCTCGACCTCACGATCGAGTTCCGACTCGATAGCGCGGTTGAGCGCAGCACAATCCTCTAGTTTAACTGCCGTGTCGCTATCTACTAGGAGCTCAATCTCGCCCATAGGGGTAATCTTACACTCCACAACAAACATATCGCTACCCGCCAAATGACGCTCAGCAATATCTATAACAGACTTAGGATCAATCATATATAAATTATATTTTCTTTCGTAATCAAGACTACAAGTACGAAATAAGGGGACTCCCGTCCCCTTACATTCGCCTAATAACGCCACAAAGATAGGCATTATTTTCTGAACATACAATATATATTAGTATTTTTTTTGTATATTGGAGATAAGTGACATCTGTCGTGCGATAAAATTTGCACATTTGCGATTAATGACTATCTTTGTATAAATTTTCAAAACTCAAACTGTATGTCTGTAGAGAGTACACTACGAGCCGTAACCACATTACGACTCACCGAGATGAAGCAGCGTGGCGAGAAGATCGCTATGCTCACATCGTACGACTATTCAATGGCAAAGATTGTGGATAAGGCGGGTGTCGACGTCATCCTTGTTGGCGACTCTGCCGCAAATGTGATGGCGGGATTTGAGACCACCCTACCCATAACGCTCGATATGATGATCTACCACGCTAAGTCGGTTGTTCGCGCCGTGGAGCGCGCTTTGGTTGTTGTCGACCTTCCGTTTGGTACCTACCAGGGCAACTCCAAACTCGCTCTCGACTCGGCAGTTCGCATCATGAAAGAGACTGAGGCTGACGCTGTTAAGCTTGAGGGTGGCGAAGAGGTACTGGAGTCGGTAAATCGTATTTTGTCGGCAGGTATCCCCGTGATGGGTCATCTCGGACTCATGCCTCAATCGATACATAAGTTCGGCACATATAATGTTAGGGCTAAGAATGAGGCGGAGGCAGAGAAGCTCATTCGCGACGCACGACTCCTTGAGGAGGCCGGTTGCTTCGCCCTTGTCTTGGAGAAGATCCCCGCAGAGCTGGGTGCTCGAGTATCTAAGGAGCTACACATCCCAACTATCGGCATTGGTGCTGGTGGTGCTACAGATGGTCAGGTGCTCGTGGCACACGACATGCTAGGCATCACACAGGCCTTCTCACCACGCTTCTTACGCCGCTATGCCGACCTTGGCACGACGATTTTGGAGGCCGTAGGCCACTATGTAGACGATGTTAAGAGCCGCGACTTCCCCAACGAGAAGGAGCAGTACTAAGGAGAAAGGAGAACTTGAGGTAATGGGGGTGACTAAAAAGTAAATTAGTCATCCCCTTATTGTTTAGAAGTTGAAGAAAAAGATGTAGTTTTAGGCTTGCGAAGCCCGAAAAACCGGAGTTTACTTAAGCGTAAATGAGGATTTTGAGGGCGAGTATAACGACAAAATACACTTTTTATTCAGCTTCATTTAGTTCTGCTCCCTATTGCGATAAGCAACGGGCGAGATACCAACTACCCGCGTAAAGTACTTGCCAAAGAAGGATAGCGACGGGAAGTTGAGGTCGTAGGCTATCTGCTTGATTGAACGGCGTGTAGAACGTAGCTGCGCAATGGCATCAAGCGTCACATAACGCTCGATCCACTCCATGGCACTACGACCACTCGACGCCTTGACAACAGTTGTTATATACTTGGGCGTCAGGCCCATGCTATCGGCATAATACTTAAGGTCGCGATGCGTGCGATAGTTCTTCTCGACAAGCTCAATAAACTCGGAGGTGAGCCTTGATTGACGACTCTCGCCCTTTGGCGCACTATGCTCATGGAGAAAGTAGCCCAACCCCAAAAAGAAGGCGCGCGTCATAAGACGCAAAATCTCCAGACGATGAGGGTTCTCCTCCACCGAGATAGTGTTACGCGCCATCCTAAGGTAGTCCTCGACAGCCTCACGCGCCCGCAGCGAGAGAAGTGCATAGGGGCGCGAACAAATGATGTTGTGCATATCAAAGGTATTTCCAACGCTCAAGCTCTCCGTAAAACTGTCTGTCATAAGGAGATATGTGGCCTCAAAATCATCACTTAGGCACACCAGCTCATTAATCTGACCAGGTAGCACGATGAACAATCCTCCCGCCTCAAGATCGTAGCTGCGCGCACCAACACGCCCAGTAGCAGATCCACGTCGGCAATATACTGCCACAGTGAAAGGCGACTTATAGGGGTGGCATGGCAGCACGGCAAACGATGGATTTTCAACCAGCGAGATCTCATCGCCTATGCTATATACCACAGCGCAACGATCATCCACAAGATACTCTTCAACAACTTCAGCTAACATTGGCAAATATAATTAATTCGACTATCACTCCACAAAGTTAAGAAATATCTACCATATAAAACAAGCCAAGCAGAGTATCACTCCACTATTTTCGACTCTCAGCACTTTACTCACACAGCCAAAGATAGTACTTTTGCTCCCTGAAAACAGAATTAATTAAACAATACAATTATGACAAAGAGAGTTAAGAGTCTCGCGAAAGATGTGGTTAAGGCGTATGTAAATATTGAGAACGCCGTAGTTGATGGTTACAAGGCTGTTGAGGGGGCTGCAGTAGGTGGCTATAAGGCCGTTGAGAATGCCACGGTGGATGCCTACAAACGAGTGGAGGAGACCGCCGTACGCATCGGCCATAGCCTTGTTGAGGAGTATGACAGGAAGAAAGAGAAGCGATAAAAGAGCAAAGATGATAGGAGTAACCACCCCGTCATTCCGAGCGAGCTGAGGCGAGCGTGGGAATCTCCCTCATTAGCGCGCCTCGAAGGAGATTGCCACGGCTTGTGCCAAGCCTCGCAATGACAAAGGGATTTTTCTTCGCGTCGTCGCTACTTCACTCTATCTATCAAGATTTGCTCCTCCTAACCCATCTTACATCCTTAATCTTTTCCCACCATCTCTTAGGCCTATTATTGTGACAAAAACTCCTTATTGCCTCTGCTAAACGATCAGAATCTGTTGAATCATACTCAAATACCCAACCAGGGTAGAATTTTCCAATTGAGAAGGTGTAGAGTTGAGGGTGGAACTCTGTACTAGAATTGATATTATACTTCTTACAGAGGCTGATAAGTGGCTCGAGGATCCTATTTGCGAACTTGTTGTTAAATATCTCTCTTGCCTTCTTCTCTCGCTCCACGGCATTGCCCAATCTATCCGACTTGGTCATAACAAAGTTGATTGAGTCAACCTTCTTCATAATCTCGGCGTTGCCTGGATTCTCGAAGATGTTAACCATCTTCTGAATCAACGTGCGCTGGTTCACCACGCAGTACTCAAGGTGAGTGATAGGCGCGCCAGTATTCTCGTCGTAGCCATCCACAATATCGCGGTTGATACGCACCGCGTAATGCGTAGGATCGATGATAAAGAAGAATACCTTGCGGTTGTTGTTTTGAAGTAGCCTTACAGAACTAACACCCATATCCTCGAACTCGAAGATTCGCTCAGGATTAAAGGCAATATTCAACGCGTACTCCTCACCAGGCACCACAATGAAATTAACCTTAGCTTCAGCTTCAGCTGACATCATTGATCTTATTGTAGTCTCAATGGCCGTTACGAATGTACCTGGGGTACGTGGAATTGTTAGACCAGCATCTATGTACTGTTGGAGTGCCAAGGCATAGTCACCAGCGCCGGCAGCAAGATTGACATGGACTAAATTTGAGCATAAAAGGCTCGCAATTAGACAGGTCCTACCTGACGCTGGCACACCGAAGAAGTAGACATCAGTATAGCCCTCCTTGCACTCTGCCATATAGCTGTTCATGGCTACATGAATATCTAAAATATCGCCATGAACGGTCTTTAAAGACTTAAGAGTCTCGAGCACTGGCTTGGTTACGACCTTCGAGTTGATAATCTCGTTCTCGGAGATCACACCCTCGTTAATTATGCGGATAAGACGCTCTGCATCATACTCGGTATTTTGTTTGAGCATCTCTCTTATCTCGTTCTGCTTGAGCGAGATAAATAGCGACTCTGCCTGCGACTTATATGGAGTGTTTGGATGCTCCCTAAGATACTGATGTACTAAGAATATATCATTAAGCTGTTTGACATCGTTCCACCTTTCGGCATCAGAAGAAACCTCATTACATGCGTTACTAGTCATATCTATCTAATATCTAAATAATTTAATTAAAGATAGTCCGAATATCTTGGGTACTAACCATAGTCACTGGCACTCAGTACAGCGGCGGGGCTCTTTTATCTAAAGTTGATCAGCACCCTCGGCACTCTGCTGGGGTGCTGTATTTGGAGCTATCTGCGGTGCGGCATCTGGCGCTATGTTGGGATCAACGACAAGCTCATCTTCTATGAGGTCCTCAAGCACAAACTCCTCACCATCGGAAAAGAGCATCGACTCATAGCTGCCATACTCGAGTGCGGCACATAGGATCGTTGCCAATACAAAGAGTGCAAAGAGCACTCCAATAATGCGTTTTAACATATCTAGCGACTTTTATTTTCTCTTTTTGATCTCATCTACAGCACGTTGCAACACATTATCGACAGGATAGATGTTGTAGTAGAATGCTGCATCGCCCACAGGCGTATTACGACCAATATATGCACGAATCTGTGCGCGAATAATCTCACGCGACGTGGCTAGCTGGGCGCGGTGTGTAGCAACGCCATTGCGCTCGGCATAGGCTACAAAGTCGCGCATGAGGTCATATCTATCAAACAACGAGTCAAGCTCTTCGAGGCTCTCTAGCTGGTCGATAGCTTCGCGATGACGATCGGTAAACTCGAGCGTATAACGGTAGAGAACATTGCTATTCCACACCTTGTTGTAGTAGGCCGTGTAGCCCACCGTATCCATCGGAATAAAGATGTCGGGCATGATGCCTCCACCGCCATAGACGGTGCGTCCTGCGGGCGTGGTATAGCGTAGCGAGCTATCGAAATGTATAGAGTCGGCAGAGAAGAACTCGTTGCGGTTGTAGCGATTGATAATATCCATCTGGTAGGACTCCTCGTCGCCATGCACGTATGGCTTCTGTATGGAGCGTCCCGTGGGGGTATAGTATCGCGCTACGGTAAGACGTAGTGCCGAGCCATCGGCAAATGGTATCTGCGACTGCACCAAGCCCTTACCAAAGGTGCGTCGTCCTAGGACAAGACCTCGGTCATTATCCTGAATGGCACCAGCAAGGATCTCGCTCGACGAGGCACTAAGCTCATCAACAAGGATCACAACATCCAACTCAGGGTACTTGCCCGAATGGCTATACTGACGTTGTTGCACACCCTGACGATCCTCCGTATAGACAATAAGCCTTCCGTCGGGTAGCAGGTCGTTGGCGATAAGTATCGCCTGATCGAGGAAGCCTCCACCATTACCACGCAGGTCGATAATGAGCGAGCTCATGCCCTCGGCAAGCAGCTCGTCAATAGCCTTGCGCATCTCGGCATGTGACGTGCGTGAGAACTGCGACAGGCGTACAAAGCCGATCTTTGCCTCGCGATCGAGCATAAAGGATGTCTCGATTGAGTGCAGCTCGATAGCATCACGCTCAACATCCACCTCGACAAGATCCTTCAAGCCATGGCGTTGCAACGATAGCTTGACATGCGAACGTCGAGGGCCACGCATAAGTCGCACCATAGAGTCCTGCGGGATCTTCTGACCGGCAACATCGCGGCCGTCGATGCGTATTATGCGGTCGCCAGCGCGCAAGCCCGCCTTATCGCTCGGACCCTGAGGTATCACACTAAGCACCATGATCGTGTCGGTCGAGGCATTAAAGACGATGCCGATGCCGTCAAACTCGCCCTCAAGCGACTCGTTAACCTTCTGGAAATCCTTGGCTGGGATATACTCCGAGTGGGGATCGAGTTCGGAGAGGAGCTTCGGAATCACGCGATCGTAGATGGTATCCATACGTATCGAGTCCACGTAGTAGTTACGTATGGCACTCACCGTCTGCACCATCTTGTCGCTCAGCGTGAGATAACGCTCCAGGTTCTCAAGCTCCGAGGCAACATGCTCCATCTCCGAATTGCTCTTCGAGAGAGCATTCCACAGATGATATAGTCTTCCTCGCTCGATGAGCATACCCGTGAGCAGCGCCGAAAGTATTACCAACACTGCAATGACCACACGCCAAAAACCACCTCTCTTCTTTACCTCCTCAGACATATTATACTACGATAATCAACTATTTATGGCAACGATAGTGCCAAACGAACTACTTATTATTGAAACGATAGGTAAGACCTACGCTAAGCATTGACGACACCTGTAGTTTATCAATCTCAGCCTTGTTATAGTAGAGCTGGAAGTAGATCTGTGTCGAGATATACTTTGTCGCCTTGATGTCGATGGTATTCTCCCAACGTATCGTAGGGACAATGTCCGAGAACTTAGTCGCCGACAATGCAGTGATCCAGCCGTAGAACGAATAGGCTGTGGTACGATAGCGCAACCAGCCATTCTTACCCCACGTACGATCAAAGTCCACTTGAACCGAAAGACCACCCTCGTACTTTGACTTGTAGCCCACAGGTACACCATAGTCGTTCGACGTGCCAAAGTCATGACGATATGTCGCACTCATCGCCAATGGTGATAGGTTAAGCTTAAAGGGTAGCTTCTCAAATGGGAATACGTAGGTAAAACCGACTGAGGCGTCCAAATAGCCAGGGGTCATGAAGTTCGAGACGCGCGAATTGCCAATCTGCTTATCGCCACGATTCTCATAGCCTGGAGCAAACTGCGTACGGAACTTAACATTAGCACCATAGGTCCAGTTCTTGACCATTGCCCACTGTGGAGATGTCGACAATGCAATCTCATCGACATTCTTAAACCACACGCCGCGACGCTCGCCCTCAAGCTCCATCTGCATATTGTTATAGCCGAACTTTGCCGAGGCTGAGTTTGAGAGTGTGAAACGACCCTTTTTGTAGGTGTGCAGGAAGCTCATGTTGGCAAGCACCGTGATGGTGTTATCGCCCGAAGCCTGCCACGACTTACTAAAGGCCGTGAGCGAGCCATGGAGGTTTGCGGTGAAGTCGATCGTGTTACGCTCCTTGCGTAGAGCCAAGCGATCCGCCTTACGACGCAGCTCAGCGTTCTCGCCAACGCTAACGCCAGTATCCTTGATAACATCCTCAAAAACTATCTTCTCGCCAACGGCAGGAGCCTCCTCAACAGAGACTTGTGCCGATAGATCGGCAACAGTAAAGAGCATGGCAAATGCCAAAATAGAGTAAAACTTCTTCATATAGATTGTTTGGTTAATTTTTTTCGGTTACGGCTACAAAGATACTATTTTTTCACAATTATTTCGTATATTTGTGCATTTTTACTAAACAATTAACGAACATACAATATATGAAATATTTTGGTGCACACGTAAGCGCATCGGGTGGTGTTGAGAATGCCGTTAGCAATGCGCTCAGTATAGGGGCTACAGCCTTTGCACTCTTCACAAAGAACCAACGACAGTGGCTAGCACCCGAGCTCACTGCAACACAGATAGATACGTTCCGCAGAGCTATGCACGATGGTGGCTTCAACGCCTCACAGGTACTACCCCACGACAGCTATCTCATAAACCTTGGACACCCCGACGAGGAGGGTCTACAAAAGTCGCGTGAGTCATTCTTCGAGGAGATGCATCGCTGCGAGCTACTCGGCCTTGACCGCCTCAACTTTCACCCTGGCAGCCACCTCAAACGTATCGACGAGGAGGGCTCGCTAAAGCGCATTGCCGAGTCAATCAACATGGCTCTAGATCGCTCGACAGGCGTTACCGCAGTGCTCGAGAACACCGCTGGTCAGGGGTCGAACCTCGGCTTTAAATTTGAACATCTTGCCTACATAATCGATCGCATCGAGGACAAGAGCCGTGTGGGTGTATGTCTTGACACATGCCACTCGTTTGCAGCAGGTTACGACCTCCGCACACGCGAGGCTTGCGACGCCACATTTGCAGAGTTTGATCGCATCATCGGCTTCAAATATCTTCGTGGCATGCACCTTAACGATGCTATGCGCCCACTTGGCAGTCACATAGACCGCCACTCGCCACTTGGCGAGGGAGAGATCGGCTGGGAGTGCTTCCGCTACATCGCCTCGGACGAGCGATTTAACGACATCCCTCTAGTGCTCGAGACCCCAGACGAGAGTCGCTGGGCAGAGGAGATCGCAAAACTCAAGGATTTTGCCAATATTTAGACCTACTATGGGGATTATTGAGATGATATTTCTGGGGTTTGCCCTAGCCATGGATGCCACCGCGGTAGCCATCGGCAAGGGTCTTACGCTCAAACGAATAGAGAGCTCTCACGTGCTCAAAACGGGGTTGTGGTTTGGAGGATTTCAGGCACTCATGCCCTTCGTGGGCTACCTTCTTGGTGTCTCGTTTGCCGACATCGTCACCTCCATCGACCATTGGATATGTTTCGGTCTGCTGCTACTCATCGGCATCAACATGATTCGCGAAGCACTATCTGAGGATAGCGAGGAGTTCGACAACGACTTCTCGTGGCGCGTGATGGCACTTATGGCTGTGGCGACAAGTATTGACGCGCTGGTTGTTGGCATCACCCTAGCCTTTGCAGGTGTAAACATCTGGCTTGCAGCAGCTATCATAGGCGTGGTGACATTTATACTCTCGGCATCGGGGCTCTACTTAGGTCGCACCATAGGCTCGAAGATTGGCTCCAAGGCGGGCATCTTGGGCGGTGTTGTGCTCATCGCCATAGGCATCAAGATCCTCATAGAGCACCTTGCTCAGTAATGCGCATATAAAAAAATTGGGAGGTACTAGGTGCCTCCCAAAATCTTTTTTAGAAACGTCACAGCCTCGCGATATAGCATCTCAAACGTAAGACTCATATCGTAGACCGTGTAAAGACGTCGTTGCCACTGCCTGAGCTTCGAGCGTATCGCTACGAGATATATGGTAATGGCGATTACGACAAAGAGTGCCGCGACAAGCAACAGGGCAACAATCAGACTTCCCGTTAGGCTCTGAAGCCACACTACACAGGCGGCACCAAGCATCGACAATCCCACGATTGCCATAACGACAAACAGCAGAAACGACATAGCGCAGCTCGGTTCTACTACCTCTACTCAGCCGTGTGGTTACACTCACATGAGTGGCGCATATTGTCGCGCGCCTCATCTATAGCCTCACGAATCTTACCACGTAGCTCCTTGCCCGACTGAGGTGTCACGAGCATTGCCACCATAGCTCCGACGAGAGCACCTCCTAACGCCGAGAGCAGACAAAATGATGATTGTTTCATAGCATACATTGTTTAATGTTGTACGCCACTACAATGAGCAAAGTTTAGACCAAACATATAGAGTAAACCATATTTTACCTATCTTTGCACCATGGAAAGAGCCAAGACCCCATACATCGTAGCCTTCACCGGCCACCGCACCTACAACCATAGCCACGACGACATAGTTCGCAACTATGTCAAGGGACTCATCGAGGGTGGTGCTCGCCGCTTTCGCATAGGCATGGCAGAGGGCTTCGACCTAGCCGCAGGGAGCATCGTAAAGCAGCTCCGCAGCAGCAGCCCTCATCCCATTAAGATCGAGCTATATATCCCCTATCCCCACTTCCATGCCCACCTAAACGACATCGATCGACACACCTATCAGATGCTCTTCGAGAGTGCTGACTCCGTAACATTTATCTCGGAGAGCTACCACACGGGAGTATATCGCCAACGTAACGAGGCACTAGTTGATGGTGCTGACCTTCTGGTCGCATGGTGGAACGGCAGAGCTAGTGGCACGGGGCAGACCGTGGGATATGCCCTCAAGAGTGGCTGCCACGTAAAGAACCTATATCGTGATCAGCAGCTTGAGCTAGAGATATAAAATATGGGGCAGACTTCTACATAGTCTACCCCATATTTGACAATAGCTAGCTAATCAGCTTACTCGACAGGCTCCTCAATCTCCTCAACCTCATCAATCTCCTCAACCTCCTCTACGGTCAGCCTCTCGAACTCCACCACATTGACATCAGACTCTGTGGCGGCAGGAGCAACAGGGATTGTAAACTGATTATCAACCGTTATAGCCTCCTCTACATCAACAGCTTTAGGGCTCTCTACCTCTATCTTAGAGGGCCACAACGCCGGCTTCACAACGCCGAACATCAGCCAGGCAATGAGGAACGTAACACAAATATTAAAGAGTTGAGCACCGATAAATGCCCATAGGGCATGGCGATTTTCGCGCGAGACAATCTCCTTGAGTCGCGTATCCATGCCGATACATACGAACGATAGCGAGAAGAAGAACGTCGAGAAGTTTTTAGCCGTTGCTGTCTCGATTATCTTACCCTTCTCGTTAAGCGTAAGCATATCCTGCGACTGCAAGATGCTGAATACTGCCGAGGCGAGCACAAAGCCAAGGATAAACTTCGGGAACTTCTCCCACACGATACCAAACGAAGGACGGCTGAAGCTACCACCATCGCCCGAGCGTGCCGAGAGATATAGAGCAATGAAGAATGCCACAACGCCGATAAGCACATTCTGCGTAGCCTTAACCACGATAGCCGTCTTCTGCGCAAGCTCGCCCGCCATCTCCGACGATGCACCAACACCCGACGTAGTGTCGATAGTGCCACCAATCCACGCACCAATAACCTCGTTCTGAACCATTGGGTCGTCGACAACCATTGGCACGATGAGCTTTGCCAACCACGGCATGAGGTAGATCATCGGCACAACGATGATCAGCACCACAGAGATAAGGTAGGACAACTGCTTCTTCTCGGTTCCCGCAACACCAGCTGCGGTAATACACGCCGAGACACCGCATATCGAGCAACCACTCGCCAGGGTCATCGCCGTAGCCTCGTCCACCTTAAGTTTACGAGCTAGCCAGTAGCCGAAGAACCAGACTATGCCCACAACCAATATAGCCTGAATAAGGCCCGCAGCACCCGACTTCATGACATCTGAGAAGAGTACCGTAGCACCAAGGCAGACTACGCCAATCTTGATGAAGAACTCGCCCTGGATAGCTGGCTTTAGCCACTCAGGGATATGGAATGCGTTGCGAATGATAAGTCCAAAGATCACCGAGAAGAATACAGCCTCAAAGCCATAGTACTTCACCGCATCGATCTTAGCTATCCACTGTGCTAGAAGTGCTATAGCAAAGACCACTACAAAGGATGGCAAAAGACCTTTAAGTGGGCGATTAAGGATCTTATTACCTAAGAAAAGCAACGCAAGAGCAATAACAAAGAATAGCGCGATATCGACCCAGGCTGTAAGCTCGGTAAGATCTGCCGACACCGAGATACCGCCATTCGGCAGTAGCGATGCCAAGGCAGCAAATACAAGCAGGGGGATGCTCAGAAATGTTACTACCCAATCCTCAGTTAATAGCTTTTTCATATCTCTAAAAGTTTTAAAAATTGCTTCGCAGCACTAGAAGATAGCGGTTGCCATAAAGTTAGCACCCAGCGTGTTTCGCTTCACGATGTCGTTCATCGTGTACGATGCGTTGAGCTGTAGGCGCAAGAACTTGAATGGCTTGTATGCCGCACCGAGTGTCACACGCTGCTCGTCGAGCACTCGTAGCTCGTCACGCACAAACTCATAGCGTGCTGCCACGGTCCAAGGCTTCTCAAAGTGGTGACCAGCAAGGGCATAGAAGGTGTTAGTGGTATTACCACCGAAGTTAGCCTGCGCAAACTCGGTGCGGGCAATCCAGTGGCGCACGTCGTAGATAGCACCTACCGACCAACGTGGAGCCTTCATATAGTTGTTTCCGCCATGCTTCACCTCTGAGTACATATACGATCCCGAGAGCGACAATCCAGCTATGGGCTTCACAATAACACGTGCGATGAAGTCCTTCGACTTGTTGTTGTCCTTGACATTTATTCCAGCGCCATTAAATACGCCGATGTTGTAGTTGATAAGGTTGTAGCCATCGCGCTCCACGAAGCCGCCATAGAGCTGCATGCCGAGGTCGCGACCCGTAGCTGCGATGCCATCGTAACGTGCGTTGTTACGCGCCATGTAGAGCGTTAGGTACGAGTACTCGATAAACTCGAATGTTGTAGGACCATAGAGCTCATTCTCCAACGAGAATGGGAGCTTAAACTGACCAAGCTGCACGTTGACCATGCTTAGTGGCTTGTAGCGCAAGTAGAGGTCACAGATCTTGGGCGTTCCTGCCATGTCTACCTGAAGGCGGTAGTCGAACTTCTCCTCGGCGAAGTTACCCGTGAGGCTTACACGCGCGCGCTTGATATAGAATGATGAGCCCTCGTTGTCGTCCCACGAGAAACCTGTCTGGAGATAACCCGAGAGTTTGAGATTAGCGTCAGCAAACATGCCTGCCTTTTCGCTCTTTGTCGTCTGAGCCTCAGCCGTAATGCCGATTGTCAGTGCTACGATTAGTAGTAGTAGATGTTTAATTTTCATAGTTTATGATTTAATTTTGGGGCAAAGTTAGCGTAATTTCCAAATTAACAAAGTAGTAAAAATACGTAAATAACGATTTTTGGAATTTTAAACCATCAATATGGACTTTTATTATAATTTTATATTCTTTTAATGAGAGCATTTCCGCACCAAACCACAGCTCCCATATAGACCATTTTTCCACCTTTTAAGAACAAAGCACCACCCCACCACGATTTTTTTATAAGGTATTTTAATCGCATATTTTTGCAAAATAAGAATTATGTGCTATCTTTGCATAGGTGTATCTAGGTCTATGATGTGGCTTTGTGCTGCGCGACCTAGGCACATATTGTCTGCTATACCGCCGAAATATCAAGCAGATAACACTCAGATGATGTTCTAACACATACTAACGCCACCCTCCCGCACCAATCACAGTTGTGGGGTTAACGTCGCACATGCTCATCTTTAGAGAGGACCTTTTAGGATCAATGTGCGCGCGTTGGGTGCTACTGTGGTGGGGTTGTAGGTGTTTAGAAAGGTTTAAATTGCTTAAGTTAGATTTTTAACTAATATGAAAAAGCTGTTATTGCTGATTTTTGCGATTATTGCTCTTGTGGCATGCAACAAAGATCAAGATATGGATCTTGTCTTGGGTGTCGAGAATACGATCACTCTCAACCTTGACGAGGCTACACGTGGCGATGCTGGTCTTGAGCTTCAGACGCTCGATGCGGGCTATCGCTACCGCTACATCCTCGAGGTCTACCACAATGGCAAGTATTCACGCCAGGTGCAGTATGACACTAGCACCTCAACGGCCTTCAAGGTGAACCTTCCTCCCAACCGCGCCTATACCTTTGTGGCATGGGTCGACATCGTTGCGGCAGAGGCTACTGAGAGCCCCTACTACACCACCGAGAATGGTCTAAATCAGATCAGCATCAAGAACTGGGTTGCTAACGACGATCATCGCGACGCCTTCACGGGCTTTACCAGCGTTCAGAGCTTCTCAAGCTCTTCGACTATCGACCTTAATCTCAAGCGACCATTTGCCAAGGTTCAGATTGTGGCTACCAACGCTAATGCCGATGTTACTAAGGCTGCTGTGAGCTACTCTACGCAGGTTGCCACCACGTTCAATGCTGCCAGTGGAAAGTTCAACAACTTCAACGATAGGAGCTTTGCGCAGTATGCCCTTGCGGGTTGTGGTGCTGCTGGCGATAAGGTTATCTTCAGCGACTACATCTTTGCCGATGAGCAGCCCTCGCCACTGAGCCTTAAACTCACGCTCTACGATGCTGGCAACAACACCCGTAAGGAGCTTAGCACCACGGTGAACATCAAGCGCAACACGCTTACCACTATTAAGGGAGGCATCCTGTAGCTCTAGCCCAGCTACACCGTACAACGAGTACAAAGCGCCATGTTTGAGACGCACTTACATGGTGGATTAGATAGAAACATTTATTAACTCATTAAAATTTTAATAAACAAAAACAAACAAACCACAACTTTTTAATTTACATTTTTATGAAAGCAAAATTTTTAGTTCTTTTGGCATTGGTACTAGGTGTAGTATCATGTCAGACAGAGCCTGAGGGTCTCGACGTAAATGTCGGTGGCGAGATCGACGCTATCGTCAATGTCACAATCCCTGAGGCTGAGACCCGTGCTACAAATAGTGGTATCGGCGTATTCAACAATGGCATCCTTGGTGATGCGACAGACAACACCACTATGCGTTACATCCTTCAGGTGTACTACAAGACCATGGAGAATGGCGTAGAAAAGTACAAACCATCTACTGAGCGTAAGGTTGAGTACAGCGATGGCAAGAGCGTAGCATTTGAGGTTCGCCTTGTTCCTGATCGTGACTACAAGTTCGTTGTTTGGGCTGATGTTGTAGCCGATGGTAAGAACGACACCGACAACCACTACGACACATCTAATCTTGAGGAAATCACCCTCATAGGTAATTGGAACGCCATGGACGAGAGCCGCGATGCATTTACCGCTACCGAGCTTATCGAGGACTACAATGGTGCTATGTCTATTGACATGTCTCTTTATCGTCCTTTCGCTAAGCTTCGTGTTGTGACTACCGACATGGAAGCTCTTAGCAACATCAAGATCACTCCTTCTAAGGCAACTGCAACCTACACCACATCTCACCGCGTAGCATTCAACGCTCTTACTGGTAAGGCTGCTAATGCATCACTCGAGGCTAAGACTCACACCTACACTATTACAACCTATGCTAATGAGTGGGATAACAATGTCTCTAAGGGCACAATGACCATCTTCTCTGACTACTTCTTCGCTGAGAGCGACATCGTTAAGTTCAACCTTGACGTATACGATCAGAACGATGATCTTATCAAGTCGAACGCATTCCAGACCGATATCAACGTTCAGCGCAACTACTTGACCACTATCAAGGGTAACATCCTTACTGACGGTAAGGGCTTCCAGGTTACTATCGAGGATACTTTCGTGAATGCTGGTGGCACAAATCCAGACTACGAAACGAATATCATCACATCGGCTTATGAGGTACTAGTTGCCATGGCAAATGGTGGCGAGATCATTTTGGGTAGCAATATCGTTATCACTACTGGTGATCTTGCTTACTATGCACAGACACGTGCAACTGGTGGCAATACAACCACAATCAACCTTAACGGCTTCACACTTAAATTTGATGATAACACTAAGGTAGAGATTCCATCGAACAATACTCTTATTATCAAGGATGAGTCTGAGAATCAGGCAGGTAAGATCGAGGTTGGTAACAATGCTGGTATTGACAACAGTGGTAACATAACTATCGAGGGCGGTAACATCGAAGAGGGTGCTATCGAGAACAACGGTGGTGATGTTGAGATTCAGGGCGGTAACCTCGAGAATGGTGCTATTCAGAACAACAGTGGTGATGTTATAATCACTGGTAACGACATCGACAATAATGTTGTTAATGGTGAAGTGACTAACTACTACGCAGGTCTTGTTCAAGCATTTGCTAATGGTGGTGAGTACACTCTAGGTGCAAGCGTAGCACTTGAGCAGCCACTCGCACTTGCAAATGGCAAGGAGTTGAAGCTTACAATCAATGAGGGCGTAGTATTGAGCATCGTTGATAATACCAATAAGAACTTCGAGCTTATTAAGAATCAGGGTAATCTTACAGTCGAGGGTAGCGGTAAACTCACTGTTAAGGCTACTATCAATAGAGGTTGGAATTCCTACTCAGCAGTTATTGCTAACACTGTTGGTGGTAATCTTACCGTTACTGGTGTAACTCTTGAGCACCTTGGTGGTACTGATATGGCTTACGGTATCGACAACCTCACAAATGGTAAGGGTTCTTCAGCTGTTGCAACAATTGGCGATGGTGTTAAAGTTAAGTCTCCTTACCGTGCAATTCGTCAGTTCCTCAATGGTGTTGAGGCAAACAACAGCCTTACTGTAAACGCAGGCGCTGTTATCGAGGGTGCTAACAAGTCTATCTGGATGCAGGATCCAAGCGCAAATGCTAACACTGGTACATTGGTTGTAAACGAGGGTGCAACTCTTAATGGTGATGTATACCTCTATGTAACAGCTGGCTCTACTGAGTGGCCTGTTGAGGTATCTATCGCGGCATCTGCTGTAAATGGCGAAATTTTGACTGGCAACGTTCCAGCAGCTTATAAGTTAGAGCTAGATCATGGTGCATATGTTATTAGACATTATACTACTGTTGAGGGTATTGCAGCTTTGGAAGCAGCCCTTGCTAATGGCGGCAATGCTATAATGGGCGGCGATATCACAGCAAAGGCGTCTGATACAAAGGCAAATTCTGGTTATGGTGCAACTGGTCTAATGGTTGCAGATGGAGCTGTTCTTGATGGTGCTGATCACACCTTGACTATTACTGAAGCTAATGCTACTTGGGATTGTGCAATTGCTGCAACTAATGGTACAATTAAGAACTTGACAGTTGCTGGTGCTATGCGTGGTATTTTTATGCCAGGTGCTACTGGTGATGTATTCATTGATAACGTGATATTTAAGAATGTAATTTATACATTCAACTCAGATGCTGGTAATAAGAACTATGGTGTTTACATCTCTAATTCTACATTGAATGGCTGGACATCTCACTCAGATGTTCACAAGGAGGTAGTTTACACAAACTGCTCATTCGGTGAGGGTTCAAGCTACAAGTTCTGCCGTCCTTATGGTCCTACAAAGTTCGTAAATTGCGACTTCTGCGAGGGTTACACAATTGATCCTAAGGGTCAGATTCAGTTAATAAACTGTACTATTAACGGTGTTGCTTTGACAAATGAGAATCTTAGCACATTGGTTTCGAATGTTAACAACGCGAAAATTACTGATGTTGATGGAAACACTATTGTTTCAACAGCAGACGAGCTTGTAGCAGCTTTGGAGGCAAACGAGGATGTAACCTTTGCTAACGATATCACGATTGATCCTGCTTCAATGAGTAACGCTTATGGTAAGACTGGTATCAATGTAAAGAATGGTCAGACAATCAATGGTAACGGTCACACTCTAAACATCAATGGTGCTGGTGGTACTTGGGATTCAGGTATCAACACTACTGGTGGTCTTATCAAGAACCTTACTGTTACTGGCTCATTCCGAGGTATCTTCATCAACCACAATAGTTCTTACTCTGAGAAGGTAGTTTTGGAGAACGTAACAATCACCGGCACTACTTATACCATCTCTTGCGACCAGGGTATGAACCAGGGTATCGAGGCTACTAACTGTACTTTCAACGGTTGGACATCATACGCTAAAACAGCTGGCGAGGCAAAGTTCGTTAACTGCTCATTCGGTGAGGGTTCAGGCTACAAGTACTGCCGTCCATACTCAAATACTGAGTTTGTAAACTGTACTTTCTGCCCAGGCTATACTGTTGATACAACTCGAGCAACAGTTACTTACACTGGTTGTACTTGGGAATAATAACTTAATACAATCTAATATCTTTTGCGCTCGGCTTGTGCCGGGCGCATTTTTTTTGTTCTGACTAGCAAAGAAACGAGAGAGAGGACAGGGACGAGAGAGACGAGAGAGACGAGAGGGACGAGAGAGACGAGAGGGAGAGAGCAGACTGCTCGTCATTCCGAGGGAGCTTTAGCGACCGTGGGAATCTCCTTGTTAGCGCGCTTAGGATGAGATTGCCACGGCTTAGCAGCCTCGCAATGACGATGAGGGGGAGATTGCCACGAGCCTAACGGCTCTCGCAATGACGATGAGGAGGTGCAGATTTAGTCTATCGCAATAAGAAATCCCGAAGGATAGTACTCAGCGTACAGCCTTCGGGATTTTGTTTGGGATGGGCTAAAGATGCCCTATAAAATCGGAAATTACGCCCACTTAACAAGCGCAAAGTCCATACGGTGCTCCAACTTCTCGTTCACTGGGAACACACGCAAAGCAACGTCGAACGTACCGGTGTGCTCAGGTGAGTAGTCGAGAGCCAAGGTAACAGTGTTACCCTCCTCAGCAACAACATCGAGGCGGCGTGTCTCAACAACATTTGCTGCCTGACCAGCCTCGATCTGAGTAGCAACAACAAGCTCAGCACCAATATCCTCCTTAGACAAGCCTGCGAGGTCGAGAGTAAGCTCGAAGCGGTACTTCTTACCTACGTACATTGCCTCAGACTCGATCTCGGCACGCTTAACATCGAGGATAGCAATGTTATCCCATGCTGCAGAAACCTTACGCTTCCACTGAGCGATCTCGCGAGCCATCATATAGTTGTTGTCGAGGATAAGTCGCTTACGTGCAGCAAGCTTATTGTAGAAACGCTCCTCGTAGTCGATAAGCATGCGGTTAGTGGTGAAGTTCGACGCGATGTCGGCAACACACTTCTTAACAGCGTTAACCCAGCGGTGTGGCACGCCATCCTCGGCGCGATCGTAGTACAATGGCACGATCTGCTCCTCGATAGTGTTGTAGATCATCTCGGCATCGAGCTCGTCCTGGAAACGCTGGTCGGCGTATGTGCGCTCCATAGGAAGCATCCAGCCAGCACCCTCCTTGTAGCCCTCAACCCACCAGCCGTCGAGAACTGAGAACTGCATAACACCATTCATAACACACTTCTCGCCCGAAGTACCCGAAGCCTCCAAAGGACGTGTAGGAGTGTTGAGCCATACGTCAACACCCTGAACCATGCGACGTGCAAGCTCCATATCGTAGTTCTGCAAGAAGACAATCTTGCCTACGAACTCTGGCATTGCCGAAACCTCAACGATACGCTTGATAAGATCCTGACCTGGCTTATCGTTAGGGTGTGCCTTACCAGCAAAGATGAACTGCACAGGACGCTCCTTGTTGTTAACCAACGCCGAGAGACGCTCAAGGTTGGTGAAGAGGAGGTATGCACGCTTATATGTTGCGAAACGACGCGCAAAACCGATAGTAAGCACATCAGGCTTGATGCTCTCAGTAACCTGAACCATCTGGCGTGGCGACTGAAGACGCACCTGTGTAGGATCGCTAAAACGCTTGCGGATGGTCTTGATAAGACACTCCTTAAGCATCATACGCTCCGCCCAAAGCTCCTTATCGTCGATCTTATGAACGTTCTGCCAGTCAGGGATGTTATAGGTGTGACCCGAGAAGGCATCGCCAAAGTACTTAGCATACAAGCGACGAAGGTTCGATGCAACCCATGTTGGGAAGTGAACACCGTTTGTCACATAGCCAATGTGGAGCTCGTTCTTGAAGTAGCCTGGCCACATGTTACCGAGAATGTCCTTAGACACCTCACCGTGGAGCCATGACACACCGTTAACCTCCTGCGAGAGGTTACATGCAAGCACCGACATCGAGAACTTCTCGTTAGGATCGCTTGGGTTGGTCTTACCCAAGTTGATAAACTGATCCCAGGTGATGCCAAGAACATCTGGATAGTGCGACAAATACTGACGGATCATCGACTCAGGGAATGCGTCGTGACCTGCTGGCACTGGGGTATGTGTTGTGAACAACGACGACGAACGGATAACCTCCATAGCCTCAGAGAACGAGAGGTGCTTCTTAGCGATGAGGTTGCGGATACGCTCCACACCGATGAAGGCTGCATGACCCTCATTGCAGTGGTAAACCTCCTGCTTGATACCCATCTTCACGAGGGCACGGATACCACCTACGCCGAGCAAGATCTCCTGCTTAAGACGATTCTCCCAGTCACCACCGTAGAGGTAGTAGGTAACCTGACGATCCTCCTCGAGGTTAGCCTCGTAGTCAGCATCGAGCAAGAAGAGGTCGGTACGACCAACCTGGCACTTCCAAACACGTGCGTAGAGTGTACGACCAGGCAAAGCAACCTGTGTTGTCACCCAGTTGCCAAACTCGTCACGTACAGGCGAGATAGGAAGCTTAAAGAAGTTCTGTGCCTCGTAAGTAGCCTCCTGAGCACCCTGAGCCGAAAGACGCTGTGTGAAGTAGCCATAGCGATACAAAAGACCCACGGCAACCATAGGTACGTTGCGGTCAGAAGCCTCCTTGAGGTAGTCACCAGCCAAGATACCAAGACCACCAGAGTAGATCTTGAGCGACGAGTGCAAACCATACTCCATTGAGAAGTAAGCTACCTTAGCGTGCTCGGGCGATGGCTTCTCAGCCATATACTCGGTGAACTCCTTATATACAGCATCCATACGCTTGAGGAAATCCTTATCAGCGCAGAGCTCCTCGCAACGTGCCGTAGAGAGCTTGTCGAGAAGCGCAATAGGATTGCGGTCTACCTTTACCCAAAGCTCCTCGTCAACCGACTCAAACAGATCGCGGGCAGCAGCAGTCCAGCACCACCACAAGTTACGCGAAAGCTCCTCAAGAGCCTTCAAACGCTCAGGAATACCCTTCTCAACCATCAAACGGTGCCATGAAGGACGATTTGAGGTGAGCTGCTGGCGCACGAAGTTGATCTGCTCCGAACGGTCGCCACCATCGATAAGGACACGGTTAGTACGCGAGATAGAGTTGTCCATAGCCTCCTCGTAGGCCATCATATACTCCTTGAAGAGCTTCTTCCAGAGAGCTGTCGACGACATCTCCTGTGCTGCGGCGCGTGCCTCAGCCATCTCGTCGGCACTCATGCCAAGGTAGTGCTTAACAACGTCGGTGATCTGAAGAACAACCTCACGCTCGTTATAGTCGTCGCGACGTACGATGTCGATACCGTCGTGTGACGAGTGCTTAGCAACCCAAAGACCGAAGCCAGCGAGGGTTGTAGTAACGGTAGGAACACCGAAGGCTACTGACTCAAGTGGAGTGTAACCCCATGGCTCGTAGTATGATGCGAATACCGAGAGGTCAACACCTGCAAGCAAGTTGTAGTAAGGCATGTTGAAGATGCCATCGTGACCATTGAGGTATGTAGGAACGAAGAGAACCTTAACGCGAGAAGCTGTGGTAGAGAGGATGCTGCCATCAACAGACTGGCACACCTGATCCCAAGCCTCATTCTCAAGGTAGTGAGTGAGGTAGCGACGCTGTGATGGGTCGATAGCTGCCTCCTTATTCTCGAGGTGAGCCACAAGATCCTGACGAGCACCCATAGATGCTGCTGGAACTGCAACCACGGCGATGATCTCGCGCTCGAGGTTTGATGCAGCAAGCTGCTTAAGCGACTCGAGGAATACGTCGATACCCTTGTTGCGGTACTCATAGCGACCACTCGTAGCCACGATCATAGGCTCGGTGCGGAACTCATAGTCCCAAGTAGCCGAAGCAACCTCGATGATACGCTTACGAGAGTTCTCACGAATAGCGGCAAGCTCCTCAGCCTTAGGAACAAAGTCGTTCTCAAAGCCATTAGGGGTGATGCGTGTTACCTCGCGACCAAGCAAGTAGCGGCACTCGTTAGCAGTGATCTCGCTCACAGTGAGGAAGGCATCAGCATAGGTTGCTGCCGACTTCTCGAGCGAGTGCTTTGCCATAACGTTGAACTGGCGAGCAAGCTCGTCAGCATTGAACTTGTGAAGGTCGTTGTATAGTGGAAGGCGGTTGCCAGCGATGCAACGGCCCATAACTGTAGCGTGGGTTGAGAATACTGTTGCCACGTAAGGAGCATTGTCGCGAAGATAGAGCGAACCAGCAGCAGCCATCCACTCGTGGAAGTGGGCAACGATCTTGTCGGCAGATACAGCGATGTTCTCGGCAAACGAAGCGATAACAACACCTGCAGCATAGCCAAACAACACTGGCTCAACATAATCCCACTGACCCGACAACGAGTCTACGTGGTATGTCTCCCAAAGACGCTTAAGGATCTCATCCTTCTGCGAGAAGAATGACTTAAAGTCAATAAGTATTGCGATAGGCTCACCCTTGATAGCCCAGCGACCAATACGAACGCGAACGCCCTGCTTGTAGAGCGACTCGCGCCATGCTGCCATAAGGGTGGTATCCTCTTTAAACTCGGGATTTGCAGCATCCTGCGAGAAGTCTGGACCGATAGTGATGTACTTATCGTCCAGCTGACGCTTTACAGTGGGTGCTTTAGAGGCGATGACGGTGTGAATGCCGCCCACCTTATTGCACACCTCCCAACTTACCTCAAACAAATAGTTGGGTGTAAGATTTACATTACTCATATTATCGATTTTTATTACAAAAATTACCTACGTCTTAAAAAACAAACGTACGACCACAATATTAATAAGGTGGTCGCAGGGGTATAAATTCTCAGAGTGCAAAGGTAATACAATTATTTAATAAGGGAAACTTTTTTTAAAGTTTTTTAATAAGTGGTAGAATTAATAGTCCGAATGGACGGATTTTGGGAGTGAACGGAACTCCACACCGCCAAAGCAAAGATCGACTACAAAAGACTCTTTACCTTGCGGTTAAGACGCATAGCGGTGAGCAACGCCGCGGCACTCAGACCAGCTATAAGACCTATGACAAGACCATGGCACTGCATCTCAAACACATAGGCGAGAATAAGACCCACGGGGATGTTGATCAGAAGATAGCTACACATAACTATCGGCATGATAATCTTGACATCCTGCAATCCTCTCAACATGCTGATTGACAAGCCCTGAACACTATCCGAAAACTGATATACGGCGATAAGCAACATAAGCTCCACGGTAAGCGAAATAATCTCTCGATTATCGGTAAAGATCGAGGCTATCGGCTCGCGCAGCACCACAAAGACAACTGCCATTATAGCTGCCCAAAGTAGCCCAAGATGATATGTCGCCATCACCGTAGGACGTAGCTCCGAACGGCTCTCGCTACCATAGATATGCGAAACTAAGATCGTCGAAGCAGAGCCAATCGCCACGGTTATCATCCACGCTATATTTGCAATGCTGAATGCCACCTGCATCGAGCCTGCTGCAACCTCACCAAACGAGAGTGCAAGGATCGATGTAAGGATGAAGGCCGCCGACTCTAGTACCATCTGAAACGAGATCGGACATCCGATCTTTAGCAGTGCATATATATAGCTAATCTTCAACGCATTACGACTAAAGAACGTGCGATAAATGCGCAACCTTCGCCAAGCAAAAAAGACCACAACGATGGCTATCATCTGACCTATGCGAGCAAGCAACGTGGCAACACCTGCACCCTCGGCACCTAGTGCTGGAGCACCCCACTCGCCGAAGATAAACATGTAGTTAAGCACGATGTTAGCCACATTACCACCGAGAGTTATCCACATGGCGATTTGCGTATTGCCGATACCCTCTAAAAACTGCTTTACGGCAAGGAAAACCATCAGCGGAATAAGGCTCCACACCAGCATATCGTAGTACGGGAGAGCCATCTCAGCCACCTGCTCAACACTCTCTCCGGAGCCTGACATCCAGCGACCAAGCACACCGATAAATGGTCGCAAACAGTAGGCAAACAGCGTTGCGAAAAGACCTATTATGAGGTTATAGGCGATGCTATTCTGAAATATGCGTCCCACCTCAGCTCGATCGTTACGAGCATAGTGCTCACCAACCAAAGGGGTGATGGCAAGAGCGAGTCCAAGCGAGGCGAGATAGATAAGCAGAAAGAGTGAGCTGCCGAGCGACACGGCAGCCAGAGGCACAGGATCCTCACCTCCAAAGTTACCCACCATGGCGGTATCGGCAAACTGTGTGGTGAGCTGACCTGCCTGTGCAATAACAACAGGAGAAGCAAGCCTCAACACCCGCTTGTAGTACGGTATATATTCTCTAATACTCATCATTAGGGCACAAAGATAGATAAAAAGATCGGTTTCAAGAATGTGTGTTATCAATATTTTTTATATCTTTGCGCGCTGATTATAATTTATTTATGCAAACAACTAAGCGCAACATATTTAGTGTGATGCTCCTTCTCGTGGCGATATTTAACCTCACGAGTACCACGTTGTTTTTGCATACGCACCTTCTCAACGAGCAAATCATTGTCCACTCGCATCCATTTGCGAGTAGCCCCGACTCGCACAGTCACACAGCATCGTCGCTTGACATAATTTCACGACAGACGATAAGCGAAGCCGTTATAACTCAAGCATTTAGCCTTAGTAGCTGGATCGACTGCTCACTTCTAATATTTGCGACAAGCAAGCCTAGCAACGTCACCGAGTATAGTGGCGGCATTTCATCGTTGCGCGCACCCCCACAGGTAGCATAATTTCTAATCCAAACATCCACCCTTACGGGGAAATTACGTCATGCCGCATGGCATGATGCAGCTACTTTGACGCATTAATCATTAACACAAACAACGATGAAACAACTACTTACACTCATTATACTAACAATGCCTCTGCTTGCTTTTGCCATAGAGAACAAGCCCATCTCGCCTAACGTTGAGATCATTCGACACAAAGTATCAAAGAATACCGACTCAAATATCTTTGGACATATTCTAGACGCTGAGACAGAGGAACATATACCCTACGCCACAATCTCCATCAAGGGTACGACTATAGGCTGCGCAGCAAATAGCTCGGGACACTATATTATAAATAATATGCCCGAGGGCGAGCATCTTGTGGTTGCCTCAGCCCTAGGTTACGAGAGTGTGGAGGTGCTCATAAACATAGAGCGCGAGACATCCATCGAGCTAAACTTTTCACTTAACGAATCCTCAACACTCGTTGACGAGGTGGTGGTCTCGGCAACACGCAACGAGACAAATCGCCGTCAGACATCTACCGTGGTGAATGTAGCCTCAACAAAGCTTTTCGAGGGCACAGCCTCATCAGCACTTTCGGAGGCGATGAACTTCCAGTCGGGACTACGCGTTGAGAATACATGCGGAAACTGCGGTGCTCCACAGCTACGCATCAACGGTCTTGAGGGTCAGTACTCACAGATCTTGCTCGACAGCCGCGCGATATTCTCATCACTTGCGGGCGTCTATGGTCTTGACCTTATGCCTGTTGCGATGGTTGAGCGCGTGGAGGTGATACGTGGTGGCGGATCTGCCCTATTTGGGTCAAATGCTATTGGTGGCGTGGTGAACATCATCACTAAGGATCCTGTGCGCAACACCCTATCACTATCAAACACGACAAACATCATGGAGGATGGCACGCCCGACATCAACACCTCGCTGGGTGGTGCATTCGTCTCGGACGACTACAAGATGGGAGCATACGTCTTCGGTCAGGTGAAGGCGCGCGATGGCTATGACCGCAACGACGATGGCTTCTCGGACATCACCAAGCTACGCTCAGAGACTGTGGGCTTCCGCGCCTACTACAAGACCTCGGCACACTCACGCCTCACCGCCGAGTATCACCACATTCATGAGTTCCGCCGCGGAGGTGACAAACACATGGAGGCTCCCCACAAGGCGATGATCTGCGAGCAGCTCGACCATAACATCGACGGCGGTGGCTTGCGCTTCGACCTATTCCCCAACATGCGTCATCGCGCGAGCATCTACCTCTCGGCACAGGGCATCGGTCGCTCAAGCTACTTTGGCACCGACATGAACCCTAATGCCTACGGCTCGACAAGCGACTTCACGATGGTGGGTGGTGGTCAGTACACCTACAACTACAAGGCGGGGCTTCCCGCTGAGCTTACTGCCGGCATCGAGTATAACTACAATATGCTCAACGACATATACCATGCGACAAATCGCCGCCTCGAGCAGCACACATCAACCGTAGGTCTCTTTGCGCAGAACGAGTGGAAGAGCGAGAAGATCAACATCTTGGTAGGCTTCCGCCTCGATAAGCACAATATGATTGACGCTCCAATCTTCGCACCTCGCGCCAACGTGCGCTACAGCCCTATCGAGGATCTTGGTCTTCGTCTTAGCTACTCGAGTGGCTACCGAGCACCACAGGCCTACAACGAGGATCTTCACATTGATGCGCGAAACCACTCAGTGTCAATCATCGAGATCGACCCCAACTTACGTCCCGAGTTCTCGCACTCGCTAAGTGCCTCGGCAGACTACTACCGCACATTTGGTCGTCTACAGGCAAACCTACTCATAGAGGGCTTCTACACGATGCTTGACGATGTCTTCACGCTCGAAAACACTCATGAAACAACCGACGATGAGGGCAACAACTATATATATAAGATACGTCGCAACGCTGCTGGTGCAAATGTAGGAGGTATCACAGCAGAGCTTAAACTGGGCATCCCATCTATCTTCGACGTACAGGTGGGCTACACCTTCCAGAAGAGCCGCTACGTCGAGCTTGAGAGGTGGTCTGAGGATGTTGAGGCACAGCGCACCATGTTCCGTTCGCCCGACCACTACGGATATATGAACACGAACTTCACCATCACTGATAACTTTAACGCCTCACTCTTCGGCACATTCACCGGACCTATGCTCGTTCAGCACGCCGCATACACCGATATTAGTGGTGTTGAGCACCCCGACTCGGAGAAGCGCACCGAGTCATTCTGGGACTTTGGCTTTAAGCTAGGCTACACCTTTAACCTCAGCGACGTGGTAAACATCGAGGTTAACCTTGGCGTGAAGAATATATTTGACTCATACCAGCGCGACCTAGACGTAGGTGCTGGCCGCGACTCGGCATATATCTACGGTCCTTCGCTACCACGCACATACTTCTTTGGTGTTAAGCTCTTTATGTAGGAGGCACACCGTTCACAACACAAAATGAGGGGATGGCTATTAAGAAAGCCATCCCCTCATTATATTAAAAGTAGGGTGATTACATACGATTAAGTCTAACAGGACTACCATCTTCACTCTGCATAATCATCACGTTAGGCTCAGGGAACTCAACCTTTGACACCTCGCCGCCTACGCCAAAGCTACTGAGAAGTTCAGCCTTGTTTGCGCTAAACTGCTGCTCAATCATCTGACGCAAAGATGGGATCATGGCATCATACTGAGGATTTTCGGGAACAAATTTCACGTCGCCAAGCTTCATATCGATGTTCTTAGGGGTAAGAGTTAGCTGATCACCCGAAAGCTTCCACGTATAGGTCATATCCATAAAGAGCTCGAACTTCATATTGGTAGCATTATCAATAGGCTGAACCATAACTACGCTAAAGTCGCAACCACCACTCTTATCTGCTGAAAACTCAAAGATAACGTCGAGCTTAACATCTGCCACATTTGCACCTGCTAGAAGCTGCCCTGAGTCAACCTTCCACTTTCCAACAATACCCTGAGCCGAAACCATCATTGAGAATGATGCAACAAGCATCATAACTACTAAAGAGAGAACCTTTTTCATAGCTGTAATATTTTAAATTGTAATCTTCAATTTTGATTATGTAAAGGTATAAAAAATAGATAAACAATCCAACAATATCGCTATTTTTAAGCAATAATTATACTAACACAGTATATGTCTACGACTTGATTTATCTCCTCGAAAGAGAAGAACTAAGAGTCGAAAGTAGTGAGTGGCACGTAGAAGCGGTTGTCGCTAACGGAGATAGAGTGACAGTATAACAAAGCGATGGTCACGGACAAGATAGCTCTCTTAGGTTCTCACTCTCGGGAGATTGCCACGGCTTGTACCAAGCCTCGCAATGACCATATGAATTGAGGCTAGAGAAATTAATGAAAATAAGGATGATAGACAACGTGAAATGCCGGCTATCGTAAAAGAAAAACTCCGAGGCTCGTCCTAATTTTTGATTTTAATGGAGCAGATTTAGTTTATCGCAATAACACACATTAGCCCCAAAAATTTGATGTCAGAAGTCGTGAGATGTGGACTATCGTAAAAGAAAAACTCCGAGGGTTGTCCTAATTTTTGATTTTAGTGGAGCAGATTTAGTTTATCGCAATAAGAAACCCCACGGGATAGTACTCACGTACAGCCCGTGGGGTTTTGTTTGTGATAGGCTAAAGGTGCCCTCTAAAATCGAAAATTATTAGATGATACCCTGCTCAAGCATAGCCTGTGCAACCTTCATAAAGCCGGCGATGTTAGCACCCTTTACGTAGTTTACAGAGCCGTCTGGCTGCTGACCGAACTTAACACATGCCTCGTGGATAGACTCCATGATGAAGTGAAGCTTCTCGTCAACCTCCTTACCTGACCAAGAGATGTGCATACAGTTCTGAGTCATCTCAAGACCTGAAGTAGCTACACCACCTGCGTTAACAGCCTTACCTGGAGCGAAGAGGATACCTGCCTCCTGGAATGCCTTGATAGCCTCAGGAGTACAACCCATGTTAGAAACCTCAGCAACGCACCATGTGCCGTTTGCCAAAAGCTCCTTAGCGTCAGCCTCGTTCAACTCGTTCTGGAATGCGCAAGGAAGAGCGATGTCACACTTTACAGACCAAGCCTTCTTACCAGCAGTGAACTTACAAGCCTCAGGATACTTAGTAGCCATATCCTCAACCTTGTTACGGTTAGAAGCACGCATCTCAAGCATGTAGTCGATCATCTCGTTAGTGATACCACCAGGGATCTCGCAAACACCGTCTGGACCAGAGATAGCAACAACCTTAGCACCAAGCTCTACAGCCTTCTGTGATGCACCCCAAGCTACGTTACCGAAACCTGAAACTGCAACAGTCTTACCAGCGATGTTCTTGCCAGCCTTAGCCAACATGTGCTCAGTGAAGTACAAAGCACCGTAACCAGTAGCCTCAGGACGAAGGATAGAACCACCCCAAGTCTCACCCTTACCAGTCAATACACCAGTGTGGTACTTGCGAGCAAGCTTCTGATACATACCGTTGAGGAAGCCGATCTCACGACCACCAACACCTACGTCACCTGCAGGAACGTCAGTATCTACGCCGATGTTGTTCCACAACTCCTGCATGAATGCCTGGCAGAAACGCATGATCTCACCGTTAGACTTGCCAACAGGGTTGAAGTCAGCGCCACCCTTAGCACCACCCATAGGAAGGGTAGTCAAAGCGTTCTTGAAAGTCTGCTCGAAACCGAGGAACTTCAACATTGAAGGGTTAACAGCTGGGTGGAAACGCAAACCGCCCTTGTAAGGACCGATAGCCGAGT
>JAFNXN010000002.1 GCA_017379015.1 Alistipes sp. | reverse complement strand
GCACGTACTCGTAAGGGTAAGAAGAAGACTGTAGCAAACAAGAAAAAGGCAACTAAGTAATATTAGAGAGTTATGGCAAAGAAAACTGGAACAGTTAAGAAGAAGGTTGTTAAGGTTTCGGCTCAGGGTATGGCTTTCGTACACTCGACCTTTAACAACGTTATCATTACCATCACTAACGAGGTTGGTGAGGTGATCAGCTGGTCATCAGCTGGTAAGATGGGCTTCCGTGGTTCAAAGAAGAATACTCCCTATGCTGCCCAGACAGCTGCTGCTGACTGCGCAAAGGTTGCATACGATATGGGTTTGCGTAAGGTTAAGGTTTACGTGAAGGGTCCTGGTCAGGGTCGTGAGTCTGCAGTTCGTACAATCCACGGTGCGGGTATCGAGGTTGTTGAGATCATCGATGTTACTCCACTACCACACAATGGTTGCCGTGCTCCTAACCGTCGTCGCGTATAATTTTTGCTTCGTAGCATAATTTTACAGACGAAGATTAAGAACTGGAGAAGTTTAAAACTTAATTTTACTTTTAATTTAAAAAGATATTATGGCAAGATATATAGGACCTAAGTCGAAGATTGCCCGTCGTTTTGGCGAGGCTATTTATGGCGCTGATAAAGTTCTTGAGAAGCGTAACTTCCCTCCTGGACAGCATGGTCTTGCTCGCAAGCGTAAGAAGAACTCTGAGTATGGCGAGCAGCTTACTGAGAAGCAGAAGGCTAAGTACACTTACGGTATTTTGGAGAAGCAGTTTGCTCGTACTTACGAGGCTGCAGCACGTATGGGTGGTATCACTGGTGAGAACCTCCTTAAGTTGCTCGAGTGCCGTTTGGACAATGTTGTTTATCGTTTGGGCATCGCTCCTACACGTGCAGCTGCACGTCAGCTTGTGTCACACCGTCACATCTGCGTAAATGGTAATGTTGTAAACATCCCTTCATACGCACTTAAGGTGGGCGATGTAGTATCAGTTCGTGAGAAGTCTAAGACCTTGGAGGTTATCACTGAGTCGTTGTCGGGTGCTGCACGCAGCCGCTACGCTTGGTTGGAGTGGGATGGCGCTACAATGAGCGGCAAGTTCCTCCAGACCCCTGAGCGTGAGGAGATTCCAGAGAACATCAAGGAGCAGCTTATCGTCGAGTTGTACTCTAAGTAGTAATTAACAACAAATTCAATATTATGGCAATATTAGCATTCCAAAAACCTGAAAAGGTCATCATGTTGGAGTCGACTTCGTCGTTCGGTAAATTTGAATTCCGTCCGTTGGAGCCTGGCTATGGCATGACTGTCGGAAACGCTTTGCGCCGTGTTTTGCTCTCGTCGTTGGAGGGCTATGCTATCACGACTGTGAAGGTTGCTGGCGTGAACAATGAGTTTGCCGCTGTCCCCGGTGTGATGGAGGGTATGCTTGAGATCATCTTGAACCTCAAGCAGGTACGTTTCTTGCACACTGTAGATAACGAGGAGGCTGAGAAGGTATCGATCAATGTTGCCGGTGTAACTGAGCTTACAGCAGGCTACATTTCGAACTATCTCTCATTCTTCAAGGTTCTCAACCCTGAGTTGGTTATTTGCCACCTCGCTCCTGGCACAAAGATGCAGATGACTATTACCATTGGTAAGGGTCGTAGCTATGTGCCTTCTGAGGAGAATGCGGGAATTGAGAAGGATATCGACACACTTCCTATCGACTCGATCTTCACCCCAATCCGTAACGTTAAGTTCTCTGTTGAGGACTACCGTGTTGAGCAGAAGACCGACTACGAGAAGTTGAATTTGGAGATTACTACCGACGGCTCAATCCATCCAAAGGATGCGTTGAAGGAGGCGGCAAAGATTCTTATTCAGCACTTTATGCTCTTCTCAGACGAGAAGATCACTCTTGACGAGGAGGAGCAGCAGGGTGTTGAGGAGTTCGATGAGAGCATCTTGCACATGCGTCAATTGCTCAAGACTAAGCTTGCCGATCAGGATTTGAGTGTTCGTGCGCTCAACTGCTTGAAGGCTGCTGATGTTGATACTGTTGGCGATCTTGTGAAGCTCCACCGCAACGAGTTGTTGAAGTTCCGCAACTTCGGTAAGAAGTCGCTCACGGAGCTCGACGAGTTGTTGGCCTCTTTGAACCTCAAATTCGGTATGGACGTATCTATCTACAAACTTGATAAAGATTAATTATGAGACACAATAAGAATTTTAATCACCTTGGCAGACAGGCTGGTCACCGTAAGGCTATGCTCTCAAACATGGCTGTATCGCTCATTCTGCACAAGCGTATTCAGACTACTGTTGCTAAGGCTAAGGCTGTTCAGAAGTTCATCGAGCCACTTGTAACAAAGTCTAAGGAGGATTCTACTCACTCACGTCGTGTAGTATTCTCATATTTGAAGCAGAAGGAGGCTGTTACTGAGCTCTTCCGTACTATTGCTCCAAAGATCATGGAGCGTCCTGGTGGCTACACTCGTATCCTCAAGACTGGTTTCCGTCTTGGTGACGGTGCTGATATGTGTATCATCGAGTTCGTTGACTTCAACGAGACTTACACATTCGGTCGCGAGGCTGCTGCTCCAGCTGCTGAGGCTAAGCCAAAGACACGTCGTTCACGCGCTAAGAAGTCGACTGACGCTGTTGAGGATGCAACTGTTGTAGCTGAGAAGAAGGCTAAGGTAGCTGCTCCTAAGGCTGCTGCTAAGGCTTCTGCTGCAAAGGGTGCTAAGAAGACTAACGTAGGCAAGAAGATGTAATTTTTCTTGTGAAAGCCGCAATCTGCGGCACATCACTAATAGTTAACTACCGTAGGTTGTACCTTATAGTACTATCCTACGGTAGTTACTTTTGTGTTGTACCACATCCCTTGTCTTTTGACAATAGGATTATGTAATAAGGTGCATCCCAAAACTATTCTACCTTGGGCTGTACGTTTTAGTAATATCCCGAGGTAGATTCTTTTTACTATAGATCGGTCAGCTTAAAAAATTTTTTATATCTTTGTGCTTAGGTTAATTCAATTTATGTTATGAGAAACTTTTTGCTTTGTTTTATGGCACTCTGTGCCTTTATGTTCGTGGCGTGTGAGCCAGCAAATGATCTGCCTGCTGAGCCTAAGCTTGAGATCACGTCAAGCACAACACTGCGTGTTGATAAGGCTGCTGGCAACTATACCATCGAGTACTCTCTGACAAACCCCGTTGATGGTCAGAATATCGATGTCAAGGTTGTTAATGCTGAGATGATTACGATTGCCAACACTGATACGTTTGGCGAGGTAGAGATCTCTATCTCGGAGAATACTACAAATGCTCTTCGCGAGGGTGCGGTGATCATTAGCTATGGTGCTCTCTCGGCTACTGTTGTCGTTCATCAGGCCTATGAGGATGGTAATGTTGACTCTGTTGATAAGGTCGAGGTCACAGCGACTGAGCTTATCGGCTCCTACTATGGCGATCATCTTGCACCAGGCACTGCTCACTATTGGTTGATCTTGTCGGATGGCGGTATCGTTGATGGCTCGGTGGTAGCAAATTCGGAGTTCTTCCGCTTCGACATCCTTGCCCCAGCTGCGTCGGATGATAGTGTTATTAAGATCCCCGATGGCAGATACTCGTACGACTACTATAATAACTATGATGCCTACACCATTCTTAACCTCGGAAACACCGACTACTCATACGTTGATGAGAATCTCGAGGGTTGGGCTACCCAATTTGATAGTGCTACGCTTACTGTTGAGGGCAACAAGTTTGATCTTGTTGCGCTGGTTGGTGACAAGGAGTATCATGTGACCTTCGAGGGTGATTATACCCTCACCGACTCAACTGTGCCGGAGTATATCTCTAACCTTAAGGGAGATCTCGTTATCGATGTATCTAACTGTGATGCCACAGCGCAGAGCTTTGGTGACTATTGGGAGTGTGGCTACTGTAATTGGCAGATTGAGTTCGTCTGCAAGAGTGGTTTGAAATATGGCACATACCTTGTCCTCGACTTCTTGACCACATCGCCTGACTCCTCTGCTGGCTTTGTAGGCACATACAGGGCGTCGGGCTTCTCGGAGGAGGATCCTACGAAGCCAAACTTCGGTCCAGGTGTCTTTGTGCCAGGCATGCGTATTTCGGACGATGGTCTCTTTATGATGGGCTCGCTCTACCAGAAGTATGTTGACGGCGTAGGTGTGGAGCAGGCACCTCTCCTCGATGGCACGATCACCATCACAGATAATGGAGGCGGTACATATCGTATTCTCATTGATGCAGTGGACGATGCTGTGCCAGCGAATAGGATTACGCTCGACTGGAGTGGTAGGTTGTAGTGCTCAATAAAGGAGCTTAAGCTTAAGGCTGACTCTTTTTCTGCAACTCGAAATAGAGTGGGGATGACTAAAAGTGAATTAGTCATCCTCTTTTTATCTATATATCGGTAAAAAATTTTGTATTACGATAAAAATAGTATAATTTTGCAAATTGGATGGTGTTCTCTTTTTTTTGAGGGCATTTTAATGAGGAGCTAGGAATCTATTTCAACTTTATAACAAACTAAAACTATGAAAAAACTTTTCTATTTCTTGCTTGCACTACCATTGGTATTTGCAGCTTGTGAGAAGACTCCATCAACTGAGCCAGGTCCAGAGCCAGGTCCAGAGCCACAGCCAACGCCTGAGGTGTTGACTTTCGGAATTGAGGTTGGTGAGGTTACACACTCTACTGTTAACTACACTGTTACTCCTTCAGACCTTGAGGCTGAGTATCTATGTGTGCTCTACGATGCTGAGACTGTTGAGGAGTACACTCGCGATGAGTTCCTCGTGCAGACTCTCCTTCAGGATCTTGAGGCTGAGGCACGCGCAACAGGTAAGACTCTTGAGGAGTACATGCCTGAGGTTGTTGACAAGGGTGTCATTGATAGCCAGTTTGAGCGTCTTGCACCTGAGGCTAGCTACTACATCGTTGTGTTCGGCGTAGATGCTGCTAATGACTATAAGGCTAGCTCTGATGTATTCAAAACTAAGGTTACTACATTGGCTGCTCCAAAGGTTGAGGTTTCATTCGAGATCAACACCACTGTTAATGGCAACTCTGCTGAGTATCAGGTAATTCCTTCTGACAAGGAGGTTATTTGGTATTTCTACACTATCCACAAGCCTACATACGATAACTATACCGATCCTGCTGGTCAGTACCAGATGGACGACCGTCGTTTCATCCTTCTCTGCCTTGAGAATCAGCTCTCACAGCTTCAGGGCGCTGGCTATTCGGCTCAGCAGATCATCGACGCCATCTTCCACCGTGGTGACCTCACCCTTATGGCTAAGGATCTTATTGCTAATGCAGACTATGTTAACCTAGTTGCAGCGTTCGACATCACTGAGCAGGGTGAGATCTCTATCATCTCTGATGTTACCACATCTACCTACACAACAGGCGATGTTAAGGCTTCAGACCTTACATTGGAGGTTTCGGTTACTGATGTAACTATTGATCGTGCTGCTATCAAGATCACTCCATCGGATGATAAGCAGACCTTCCACTGGATGTGTGCTGCTTGGGATGGTAAGCAGACTGCTGAGGAGATTATGAACAACATCGTTGCTATGTATGGTAGCTGGATGAACGCAGGTATGATGCTCTACTCAGGTGTTCAGGACTATACTGGTGGCCCTGGTAGCTCTTACAAGTATAAGCTCGATGCTCCAGATACTGACTACTACGTTATCGCCTTCGGTTATGCTGGTGGTGTAACCACTGAGCCAGTGATGGAGACATTCCGCACATTGCCAGCACCTCCAGCTGAGGATACAATCTTTACTATGTCGGCTTCTAACATTAGTCCATACGGCTTCAAGGTGGGTATCACTACAACTGAGCCTTCTACATACTACACTGTAGGTGTATGCACCCCTGAGGAGTACGATGAGACTCTATTGGTTGCTGAGATCGAGGCTGGTATCGAGGAGATGCTTGCTATGCAGCAGGAGTACGATCCTAACTTCACTATTGCAAACCTCTTGGGCTTGTACTTCTATAAGGGTCCAGCCAACATCGATGCTGCGGGTATGACACCAGAGACAGAATTTATGGGTTATATCTTGGCTCTTGACCACAATACTGGTAAGGTAGCTCGTGTTCATACATTTGAGAACTTGGCAACTACACTCGCTGTGGGTTCTGTAACTCCTTCTATTGAGCTTGTAGGCTACTACTCAGGTGACGAGGAGAATGGCTCTGTATTCGGTCAGCCAGCTGCAACTAAGGGTAAGGCTATCACCGTTGTTAAGTACACTAACTTTGACGGTGCTCGCTCACTCTTTGGAACAATGCTTGGTGACAACCTTACAAATGCTGCAACATACTCAGATACTTTGCTTTGGAAGGATGCTGCTCCATACTGGGATTCGGTTAAGACTGCTCAGCCATACTCATTCTATGTTGCTGAATGGGATTACGAACAGACAGCTCTCGCTTATGCTGTAGATCAGAGCGGTCTACCTGGTGGTATCGGCCGTCTTTACACATTGCCTACAGCTGAGAATAAGGGTGAGATTGCAGATTTGAAGACGCTTGTTGATGAGCTTAACTCTGCTAAGACATTTAGCCTTCCACAGTCAGTAGTTATCTCTGACGAGGGCATTACCCTCTCTGCTACTAGCGTTGAGAATAACCTCGAGGTCGTAGAGACTAGTGTAGAGCCTAAGGCTGAGATGCCATCGCTCAACAACAATATGGTTATGGTAGGTAATGGTGTTATTCGTCCATTCTACATGTAATTTCTTGTGATAGTGGCGCTACTGCGGCACTTCAGTCGAAAGCCCGAATGGGAAATACGCACAGTATGTCCCATCCGGGCTTTCTCGTGTCAGCACCACATTAGCACCACTCTGACAAGAAATTGTCTCTTTGTTGTGATAAGGCGTCATCTGCTTTACCAAGCTCATTGCCACGAATGGGGAAATACGCCCAAGTATTCCCCCATCCGTTTCAATTTCGAATTGGCACCACATCTAACGCCTTCTAACAACAAATTGGCTATACTTTGATAAGCCGCAATCTGCGGCACCAAACTCACCTCCCCGAATGGGAAATACGTCAAGTATGTCCCATCCGGGCTTTTTTCTGTCATCGCCACTGCTGCGCTCCCAACTCCCAACATGCCACTGCGACATTGAGTTAAGCGAAAAAATAGATGCAAAATTTGGTAGTACGACCAAAAAAATATAATTTTGTATCGGTGGAGTTGTGCTTGCCGAAAACCTGCTTAGGTAGAGGTGAGCACGTGCCCCAAATTGAGAGGTGTAAACGATTAATATATAACCTAATACATATAAAACCTATGAGAAAATTTTATTGGATGTTGGCAGCTTTGATGCTCGCCTCAGTCTCATTTGTAGCGTGTAACGATAAGGATCCACAGCCCGATCCTGATCCAACTCCTACACCCACACCTACTGAGCTTACGTTTGAGATCTCGGTTTCTGACGTGACTCGCACTTCAGCATTTATCAATGTTACACCCTCTGATCTCGAGGCTGACTACTTCTCTGTGATCTACAATGCTTATAGCGTTGAGCAGTGTGCTACTGATGCCGAGATCGTGGCAAAGATCTATGACGAGATCAAGGCGTATGCCGAGAGCGTAGATCAGACTTTTGTTGATTACATGGCTGATCATGTTAAGCGTGGTAAGCAGGAGAACCTTGAGGTGGGTGGTCTTACCCACTCTACAAACTACTACCTTCTTGTATTTGGTGTAGACAGCACTAAGGAGTATGCTGCTTCAACAGAGATCGAGATGGTGCGTTTCAAGACTGCTCAGCCCGAACAGTCAACATGTACTTTCGAGCTTAAGACCAGCGTATATCTTACTAGCGCAGCAATCAACGTTAAGCCTTCAGATGCCAACCAGGTATGGCACCTCATCAACCTCTCAGTAGATGAGTATGACGCCTATACATCGGCAGATGGCGAGTATGGTTGGAGCAACCAGGAGCTCTTCCAGAACACTCTTAACACCGAGATCGAGACACTCAAGAGTGAGGGTCTTTCTAACGACGAGATTGGCGTGAAGCTCTTCCACAAGGGTATGCGTACGCTCAATGTTGCAGGTCTTGAGGCAAAGACACAGTACACAGCATTTGCTGCTGGTGTGACCTATGAGAATGGTGAGGCATACATTACCACTACTCCAAAGGAGATTCGCTATCGCTCGGGCGAGGCTGCTGAAAGCGACCTTAGCTTCGATGTAAACATCACCAACATCGAGCACTTCTCGGCTGATGTGCTTATCACCCCATCTGATCTTGATGCTGAGTACTACTACTACATCGGCTTTATCAACTCTGCAAAGAAGAGCATGAAGCCTATCGATATTGCAACAAGTGCTATTTCTGAGTATATCTATTACTGGGATAACAACGAGCTCAAGTATCGCGAGCCTTCTAAGGGCGTTGTTGACCTCACTGGCGATAACAGCGTAGAGCTTAGCATTGCTGAGACCGAGTACTACATCGTAGCATTTAGCTTCGAGCCAAATCCTAACTACGGTAAGCTTATCAATGAGGAGACTGGCGAGTATGACACTAACCCAGGTACTATCACCTCAGCACCTGTATATGTATCGTTTATGACTGCTAATCATGGCGATCCAATGAATGCTGAGTTCTCGTTCAAGGCCTCAGACATCGGTCCTTACGACTTCACTTTCGAGGTTGATGCTAGCGATGCCTCTGTATATTATCAGCCTGGTATCGCCTATGCTGATAACTTCACTCCAGAGGCTGCTATTGCCGCTTCTGCCGATCAGCTTGCCCTCGTTATGCAGATGTGTATGGAGGGTCAGAGCCCATGTCTAACATATCAGGAGGCTATCGACCGTCTTAAGCAGCAGGGCTATCCTTATCGCAATGGTGATGGTAAGTACTATGTTGCTAACCTCGATCCTGAGCGCGAGTATATCGGCTATGTTTTGGCTATCGACATGAAGACTGGTAAGTTTGCACGTTGCTACTATAGCGATGTTATTGCCAAGACTACTGCTATCGGTGACGTAACCCCAGGTGTTGAGATCCTTGGTGTCTACAATGGTAACGACGAGAATGGTACTATCTTCGGTGATGCAGATTTCACTGTAGGTCGTCCTATCGTTGCTGTTAGGCTTACTGGCGTTGAGAATGCATCGGCAGCCTTCGCAGCACTCACAAGCGATCCTTATGCCGATGTCTTGGCTCTTTCGGATCGTTACATCATCGCAAATATGCGTGGCTACTGGCAGGAGCTTACTAGCCTATCAGTGCCTTATCACTTCTTCATTGCTGATTGGGACCTCGAGCAGACCATCGTTGCCTATGCTCAGGATGCTAACGGTCTTGAGGCAGGTGTAGGTGCTGTTGGTGTTAAGCCTTCAACCTCTGGCGACATTGAGGAGCTTAGAGCCTATGTTAACCAGGTGAACAACGCTGTGCCAAAGGCTGCGACACGTTCTTTGGTTATTAACGATGTTGCTGAGCCTATGATCACTTGCATCTGGAACGAGGAGGTTGAGCTACCTTCTGCTGGATATGTTAAGTATCACGAGGTTGAGCCTTTGCAGAGTGTAGCAAGCGACCTTGTTAGCGTAAAGGTTGTTAAGAGCTTCGCTCTATAAAACTATAATACCGTTAATCACTGCGGAGCTATGCTTTTGACTGGCGTAGCTCCGTAGTTTTATAGATTCATTATGCGACTATTTAGACTATTGTTATCCGCCGTGGCGTTATTTGCCGTGGCGTGTCAGCAGGATGTAGAGACCCCAGCACCTGAGCCAACTCCCGAGAAGTCAGAGTTTGAGGTTGTGATACACGAAACCACGCGAGGCTCGGTGACATTCAGCGTAGAGCCACGCGACGAGGCATCGCCATATCTCTGTGTTGTCTACTCAAAGAGCCGTGTTGAGGAGTTCACGCGCGAGGAGTTCCTTGTTGAGGCGATCTATCAGGAGCTTCGCGACGAGGCGTCGGGCATGGGTAAGACGCTTGAAGAGTATATGCCCGAGATTGTGGATCGTGGTACTCTTCAGGAGGCGCGCTTCTCGCAGCTTATGGCAGATACCGACTATTATATCCTTGTCTTTGGTGTCGATGACGCCAAGGGTTACGATCCCACTACGTCTCTTACAAAGGTGGCGTTCAAGACCTTGGGCGTACCTAGCTCTGTGTGCGACTTTGAGGTAAGCACCTCGGTTGCTGATAATAGCGTTGTTATGACGGTTACCCCCTCTGATAAGGAGCTACAGTGGTATCTATGCACAATGACCAAGGAGCAGTACGACTACTATGTTACGCAGGAGGGTGGCTATCAGATGTCCGAAAGCTACTTCTATGAGTACTACTTCCAGCAGGAGATAAATAGCCTTCTGCAGCAGGGTTACACCGAGCAGCAAGTTGTTGACACTCTGATACATAAGGGTGACTTGCAGCTCGAGGCTAAGGGCCTTAAGGAGTACACCGACTACTACATCCTCATTGCGGGTCTTATTCTCGACGGGGATGGCATTGCTATCTCAACCGATGTGCAGCGCAGCATGTACACTACCGAGGGGGCTAAGCAGTCAGAGATGACCTTCGAGATTGAGGTGTTAGATGTCGGTCAGATGAAAGCGTCGTTCCGCATCACCCCATCCAACGACAAGGATAAGTATTGTGCCCTCGTTGCGCCGTGGGATGGAGTATCAACGGCTGACGAGCAGATGCATAAGATTGTTGAACAGTGGGGTGGCTGGATGGATGTTATGTCCAACGATCGTGGTATGGTGGAGCATGTAGGTGCTAGTGCCTTGTCGCTTCCAGCTGCCGATACCGACTACTATATCATCGCCTTTGGCTACGATGGTGGTATTACGACACAGGCTGAGATGAAGACCTTCCGCACGCTGCCTGGTGGTAGCCTCGAGGAGGTGGAGTTCTCGATCTCGACAACGGCGGTATCGGCGTATGGCTTCACGATGAATATCATTTCGTCTGACCCTACAATCTACTATGTGCCAGGAGCTTGCGTGCCTAGCGAGTATGATGAGGTAACATACGTAGGCTACGAGGAGGAGGCCTTCGACTTCTACTACACTGGCTCTAAGGATTTCAACCCTAGCATCACCGTTTGCGAGGTCCTTGACCAATACTACTACAATGGAAATTGCTCGGTTCAAGTTGGTGGTCTACAGCCCGATACGGAGATCATGGCATACATCTATGCCCTCGATGTACACACGGGTAAGGTGGTCAAGACATTTACGTTCGACAGCATCGTGCGAACCGACACACTTGGTGTTGCCAATCCCTCTATCGAGATCGTTGGCTACTTCTCGGGTGACGAGGAGGCGGGAGCTGTCTTTGGCGATGCTACGGCAACCAAGGGTAGGGCGATTACCGTTGTGAAGTACAATAACTTAGACGATGTGCGCACGCTCTTCACTACAATGATTGATGGCGATTGCAGCAACGAGACTGCCTACTCGGATAGCGAGCTATGGGGCATAACAACAGGCTATTGGAAGACCTGCAAAACCTCATCGCCTTATACCTTCTATCTTGCTGATTGGAATGTTGTGCAGACGGCTTTGGCCTATGCTACCGACGATAGTGGTAAGGCGGGAAAGATTGCTCGACTCTACACGATGCCTACGGCAGAGAACAAGGGTGATGTCGCTGAGCTAAAGGCTCTTGTTGACGAGCTTAATAGTGCTACGCGCTCTACGTTGGATAGTTCGGCACTTAGCCTAGAGTAAGGGAAAGAAGCTGAATAAAAAGTGTATTTCTTCGTTATACTCGCCCTCAAAATCCTCATTTACGCCTAGTAAACTCCGGTTTTTCGGGCTTCGCAAGCCTAAAACTACATCTTTTTATTCAACTTCTAAACATATAAGGGGTTGGCTAATATCTTGTTAGCCAACCCCTTTAGTTATTTAGATAGTGATAGTTTAGGCGTTGCCCTTGCTGCCAAATGGGTCGATCATGGGCTTCGATGGGATATTGATCTTGCCAATGGTGTTCTCGTAGCGAGTGATGTTCTCCTGTAGAGATAGTAGCAGACGCTTTGCGTGCTCAGGGGTGAGGATTACACGGCTCTTTACGCGTGCCTTTTGTAGTCCTGGGAGCATTGTTGCAAAGTCGACAACAAACTCAGAGTTTGAGTGTGCGATGATCGCAAGGTTGCAGTAGTTACCCATGGCTACCTGCTCGTCAAGCTGAATCTCAATGCCTGGTTTTTTTACTTCGTTCATAGTATAAATCTCTTTTGTGATTATTTGTTAGTACGTTGTTTTCGAGTGTAAAGGTACTAAGTTTATCGCATATTGCAATGCACCGAATATCGAAAAAGTGTATCCTTAAGGATAAAATGTCAAATTTGCTAAAAAACCTATGTGGATAATGCCAAAAAGGTTGTATCTTTGCAACGTATGTGTGCTAACATTTTTGGCTGCAAAAAGTGGTGGCGAGGTGTTGGCTAAAATGGTAAAAACGGATGTTGATCGAATTGCTTAAAATACTCGTTGGAGGTCTTTGTGTGGGTCTTGCCTCAAGTGTTACGGTGGGTCCTGTGGCTGTGTTGTGCATACAGCGAACATTGAGCAAGGGACATCTGTCGGGCATCATGTCGGGTCTTGGTGTGGCGTGTGCCGATACGTTGCTTGCAATACTCGCCTTCTCGGTCTATGCTCTTATAAAGTCATATATCGATGAGTATAGCATGATCATCCAGCTCTGCGGAGGTGCCATCGTTGTGATCATCGGCGTCTTCATATTCTTTCAAAACCCTGTGCCTCAGATTCGTAAAAATCGTGCTGGTAAGACCAATCTGTGGCAGGACTTTGGTTCGATGTTTGGCGTGACGCTCGCCAACTTTGTGGTGATCATCCCCTATATACTCGCCTTCTTCACCATGTTTAACCTCGATCTCTCGATCTCGACAAGCGGTTCGGTGGAGGATGGTGCTGCGGTGGGTCGTATGTTGCGTAATGTGTTGGTTATTCTTGGATTTATGCTGGGTGCTATGACCTGGTGGTTCACGATAACCTCGATAATAAATATCTTTCGTAAGAGGTTTCGTCCCCGTCACATGCTTACGATCAACCATGTAGCTGGTGTGGTTATTGGCGTGCTCGGACTCTTCACACTTCTTTCGACAATAATCAAATAGAATGGATACAAAGAGGATTATTATTGCTATCGACGGTCATTCGTCGTGTGGCAAGAGTACATTTGCTAAGGCTATAGCTGCCCGCTTGGGTTATATCTTTATCGATACAGGTGCAATGTATCGTGCCGTGACGCTCTATGCACTTGAGAACGGAGCGATAAATTCGGGTATCGTAGACGATGATATGGTTGTGAGGATGCTCGATGAGATAAACATCGACTTTAGGTTTAATCCTCAGCGAGGTGCTTCGGACATCTATGTCAATGGCGACTTGGTTGAGGGTAAGATCCGCACTATTGAGGTTAGCAACTGTGTTAGTGCGGTGAGCTCTATTGGCGCGGTGCGCTCGAAGCTCGTTGCTATGCAGCAGCAGATGGGTCTAAGACGTGGCGTGGTGATGGATGGTCGTGATATAGGCACTGTGGTCTTCCCCGAGGCTGAGCTTAAGATCTATATGACGGCAGATGCTATGGTACGTGCCCAGCGACGTTACAAGGAGCTAGTTGCTGCTGGCGATAGTGTTACCCTTGAGGAGATATACGAGAATGTTGTGTCGCGCGATAAGGCCGATATGAGTCGTGCTATATCGCCTCTGCGCAAGGCTGACGATGCGCTGGTGCTCGACAACTCGAATATGAGCGTCGAGGAGCAGATGGCGTGGTTCATGGAGCGTTACGAGGAGGTATTGTCAAAGTAGTTATGAACAATCTTTATGCGAGTTACGATAGACGATAATTCGGGCTTCTGCTTTGGCGTAGTGCGCGCCATAAGTGAGGCGGAGGCAGCTCTTGAGCGTCTTGGCGAGGTCTGCTCGCTGGGCGATATTGTGCATAACCGTATCGAGGTGCAACGACTCGAGACTCTAGGTTTGCGCACAGTGTCGTATGACGATATTCCTACTTTGGGCAGTGCCACGCTCCTTATACGTGCTCATGGCGAGCCCCCACGCACCTATAAGCATGCCGAGGAGTTGGGCGTTAAGCTAATTGATGCCACCTGCCCCGTTGTGGCGCGTTTGCAGCGTCGTGTGCGTGATGCCTACAATCGCATGCAGTGTGAGGGTGGTAGCGTTGTGCTTCTTGGTAAGCGAGGTCATGCCGAGGTGGTGGGCCTTACGGGTCAGGTTGAGGATGATGTTACGGTTGTAGAGAGCTTCTCGGATCTCGATACTATCGACTACTCTCGCCCGATATACTTTCTCTCGCAGACCACGCAGAGTATCGAACTCTTTAATGAGCTTGGTTGTGAGATTAAGCGTCGTGCTGCAAATCCCGATGCGGTTACTATTGACGATACGATCTGTCGCCGTGTGGCAGGACGCGAGCAGTCGCTTTCGGAGTTCTCGCGTGGGGTAGATGTGGTGATCTTTGTCTCGGGACGTAAGTCGTCGAACGGCAGGGTGCTCTGCGATGTGTGTCGCCGTGCCAACGAGCGTTGCTACATGGTTGAGGAGCCATCGGAGCTTCAGCCTGAGTGGTTTGAGGGTGTTGAGAGTGTTGGCATCTGTGGCGCAACATCGACACCGCGATGGCTTATGGAGCAGGTGGCGAGTGCTGTACAAGGAATAGATAATGAATAAATTAGAGTTATGAAGAGATACGTTGTTCGTTCACTGAAATATCTTGTTATGCTCTGCGTTTTATACGTGGGGTTGGTATGGCTTATGGGGCTTATGCAGCCTACGGAGGCGACGCTATGGCAGCAGCTATTATTGCACCTTAATACGCGCAATGGTCTATATATGGTCATTGTATTTGTGTTGCTTGCGGCACTCTATCCAAAGTTTGGCTATATGAGTAGTACAATCCAGGGCTGCGATATGGTTGATGATAGGGTGCGCATCGATAATGCTATGCGTATCTTTGGGTTCCGCCTCGTTGAGGAGGATGTCGATAGATTGGTATATCGTGCCGAGGGTCCTATCCACCGTCTTACGCTCCTCTTCGAGGATCGTATCGAGGTGCGTAGATGTGATGGGGGTGTGGTGCTCGTGGGAATACGTCGTGCCGTGGCGCGTGTGGCATTGCAGCTCAAGTCATATATTGATAGCCGACGCTATGAGTAACAAAAACTAAGATTGATGATGAGTAGGGTAGTCAAATATAGATGTATGGCACTTGTTGCGGCTCTTCTAGTCGCAATGCCTATATCGGCGCAGTCGCGACGCGATAGCCTTGATTTTGAGTTGGGACGCTCGATAGAGATCCTTGCCAATGTTATGCGTGAGTTCGATATGCGACATGTCAAAAGCGTCTCGGCGGATGATATGCTACGCGCTGCGGTGATGGGACTTACGAAGGTTACCGACCCTTATTCGCAGTACCTCTCCGAGTCAGATATGTCGGATTTCGATATTATGACTACGGGTAAGTATGGCGGTGTGGGCTCGGCAATTCGCAAGAAGGGTGACTATGTGATCTTCACCGAGCCGTATAAGGGGTCGCCAGCCGATGAGGCAGGCATCAAGTCGGGCGATAAGATACTCTCGATTGCGGGTAAAGATATGAAGGGTGCTGACGCAGATATTGTGAGTAGCAATCTGCGTGGCGATCCTGAGACCGATGTTGAGGTTGTTGTTGAGAGATTTTATGGTGGTAAGATAGATACACTTACGTTGCACCGCAGACGCATATCTATCCCAAGTGTCCCCTACTATGGTATCATTCGTGATGGCGTGGGTTATATTCTCCATAACGACTTTATACATGGTAGCTACGAGGAGATGCGTCGCGCTGTGGAGCACCTTCAGGCATCTGCCGAAGGGGGACTGAAGGGTATTGTCCTCGATTATCGCTCGAATGGTGGTGGCGTGATGCGCGAGGCTATCAACATCGCCTCGCTATTTGTCGATCGTGGCGAGCGCATCGTGTCGATCATGGGTCGTGATTCGATGTCGCTACGACACTTCGTAACCGAGCATGCTCCGATAGCTCGCGACATCCCTCTTGTCGTGCTTGTCGACGGTGCTTCGGCCTCGGCTTCGGAGATCCTTGCTGGCGCACTTCAGGATATGGATCGTGCGGTGGTCTTGGGGCAGAGAACCTATGGTAAGGGGTTGGTGCAGAGTACCGCCTACATGGGCTATAACACATATCTTAAGTACACTACCGAGCGATATTATATTCCCTCGGGTCGCTGCATTCAGGCGCATGACTACTCGACACGCAGTAGTGATGGGGCTGTGGGCGTTGTTCCCGACTCGTTGATCTCGGAGTTTAGGACACGCGGCGGACGTAGGGTCTACGATGGTGGTGGTATCGTTCCCGATGTTAAGCTCGACCCACGATACTACAATCGCTTTGCTGTGACGCTCTACGTGATGGGCTATATGCACGACTGGGTTGATAAATATATGCTCGAGCACGCTGATGCCCAGATCAATGTTCGTGAGTTTAGACTCTCGGACGAGGATTATGCCGACTTCGTGCAGTTTATCGCAGATAAGGATGTTGTCTACGAGTCGGAGAGCCGTCGTCAGCTGAAGCTTCTGCAAGAGGCTCTGCAACGCGAACACTACGACGAGGCGTTATCGGGTGAGTTTACGCAGCTTGGCGACCTGATCAAGGATGACAAGATGTCGAACATGCAGACCTATCGTCGCGAGATTGAGGATATGCTTGTAATAGAGATCCTTACGCGCTATGCTTACAACGCGGCGGCGTGCGAGAACTCTAGCTGTAAGGATGAAGGCGTTGCGCGTGCCATAGATCTGATCTTGAACTCTGAGGAGTACTCTCGTATTCTTCGTGAGCAGGATCTTGGGATGCATTAATAGTTCGCGATGTGCAATAGAGTGGTTTAAGTTCTAAGGTGGATTATGAAGCTTAGGGGTAGCATACTTCGTAGTGATCTCTTCACCACGCGCCGTAGATCGATTGTCATCATCATCGGTCTGGCGTTGGCTGCCTTGTCGGTCTACTACACATGGACAATATCGGCAGAGATGCGCCATGAGGATGAGCTTGCCATAGCTCAGCTTCGCGACTCGGAGCATAACGCTGTGGAGATGTGGGAGGATATTCTCAGCTCCTCGCGCTCGAGTGGCTATATCTTCTACAACACCGAGCTGCTCAACAAGCTCGCCGAGCACACCTCGGTGCCGATGGTCATTGCCGATGATCAGCTTGTTCCGCTTGTTACCAACCTCCCCGAGGAGATAGTGAATAACCCTCAGCGTCTGCGCGCCGAGATCATGGAGATGAGTCGCAAGAATAGACCCATCACCATAACCTATCTCATCCCACCTACCACATTTACAATCTATTACGGCACTACAGACTATTCGTCGCTTGTCTCAAGTGCCCATAGCGAGGCACTCACCTTCTTCCCCTACGTGCAGCTTATCATCATCGCCATATTTGCGATCTTTGCACACATGGCATTCTACTCTACCAAGCAGAACGAGCAAAATCGTGTCTGGGTGGGCTTGGCAAAGGAGACGGCACATCAGCTGGGTACTCCCACGTCGTCGCTGCTCGGCTGGGTGGAGTATCTGCGTAGTCAGCCTGTCGACCAGATGGCGGTTGAGGAGATGGCTAAGGACCTCGTCCACCTAAATAAGGTTGTTGACCGTTTCTCGAAGATTGGCTCCGAGACGCAGCTCACACCGATGAATATCAATGAGGTTGTTGGCGACACGGTGCTCTACTTCCGTCGTCGTGTGCCCCGTAATGTTACGCTTACCTATAATGGCCTGGCGATGGCACCTATCGAGGTGGCTATCAACTCAGCCCTCTTTGAGTGGGTTGTCGAAAACCTGATGAAGAACTCGCTCGATGCGCTTCAGGGTCAGGGTACTATCGAGGTTGTTGTGGGCGAGACCGATAAGCATGTCTTTGTTGAGGTTAGCGATACGGGCAAGGGTATCCCCAAGAGTAACTGGACACGCATCTTCGAGCCTGGATTTACTACAAAGACCCGAGGCTGGGGTCTTGGACTATCGCTCTCGCGCCGTATTATCGAGGAGTATCATAAGGGACGTATCGCCGTGGTGCGCTCCGAGATTGGCAAGGGGACAACAATTCGTGTAACACTTAACCGCAACGATTATGAGTAGCGTGTCGTATGTTGATAGCCTCCGTGAGGCGGGGTATCGCTTGGTAAATGATCAGCAGATGTTTGGTCGTAGCTCACATCTCATGTCGGGAGATCCGATATTTGAGGGTGGCTATCGTGCTGTTGCTGCCGACGAGATGTTTGGCGTTGGGGTGCAGCTTGCCGAGCAGAGTGCCGTAGCACCTCTTGCGCCTACGTTTCTGTCGTCGGGGGCCTACCAGCTGCTTGTTGCGCTGTCGCTTCTCTTCTATCTCAATATGTTGGTGCGCTCGTGGGGTTTTATGGGTGTTGTGTGGGGTAATGTGCTGAGCCTTCGTGGCGAGCGTCGTAGTTCGACGGAGGGTGCTGTGCTGCCATTCAGCTCCTTCAAGGTTATGGCAGTTGTGGTTGGTGCTATTATGCTGGCACTTGTCGGTGTGCGCATTGCCGACTTGCAGTTTGCGATCGATGGTGCGGTCTACGAGGGGCTGCTCTTCCGTGTGGCTGCACCACTAGCATTGCTCTTTGTGGCACTGCTCTTCGTGTGGGTTTACCTGTTGCATCTGGCAACGGGGTGGATCTCGCAGAGTACGCTTCCTATGGAGTTGTCGAGCATCACGACGATAAATTTCGTTCGATACGTAGTATCGCTCTATCCACTTGTTGCCGTATGGTTGGTTGCTGCGCCAAGTAGCGTTCGAGGCTGGGGTGTGGCACTTATTTGTTGCTCTATACTCCTGCTCTTGATATATTTAAAAGACATTTTTGTGTTCTTTTTCTCGAAAAAAATTCCGATTTTATATTGGTTTTTGTACCTTTGCACCGCTTTTTTGCTGCCAATCAGTTTTGTGGTGACAATGTTACAGCGATAGGTACAAGTATTTATTGGTGTATGCCCCTGGATAGCAGGGTGTTGTAAATCATCTGTCAACACAAGATTGCAGCTAACGGAGTGGTAATAGATATTTTTGTAGAAGATTTAACAGTTTAAAGCTTTGAAGGTAAGTAAGATTTTAGTGTCGCAACCCCGTCCGGCAGTTATAGAGAAATCCCCATTTTTTGAGTTTTCGGCTAAGCACAAGCTTGAGATCGACTATATGCCCCTCATACGTGTTGTTGGTGTGTCGCTAAAGGAGTTTCGTGCTCAGCGTACCGAGATCCTCGATCACTCGACAATGATCTTCTCGTCGCGTACCACTATCGACAGCTTCTTCCGCATCTGCGAGGAGGCGCGCATTGTGGTTCCCGAGACTATGAAGTATATATGCAACACCGAGGCTGTTGCCCTCTACTTGCAGAAGTATATCGTCTATCGCAAGCGTAAGATCTCGTTTGCCGATGGTACGTTCAACTCGCTCCTCGAGCTTATCGTGAAGCATAAGGATGAGAAGTTTATCCTCGCCCTCACCGAGCCATTTAAGCCTGAGCTCCCCGAGACCCTCTCGAAGCTTAAGCTTAAGGTTGACCCTGTGGTCTTTGCCCGCACGGTGTCGGCAGATATGAGCGAGCTTAACCCTGCGAACTACGACATCATTGCACTCTACTCGCCCTCGGATGTTAAGGCTCTTGTTGAGAACTTCGATGTTGACAAGCTCCCTGTTGTTGCAACCTTTGGTGAGGCTACGTTGCGTGCAGCTATCGATGCTGGACTAAGCGTTAAGGCCTCAGCGCCATCGCCCGAGGCACCATCTATGGTCAAGGCACTCGACATATATTGCAGCAAGATCTCTGAGGGTGTTGCCATCGAGGATGCTCAGGTCAAGGAGGATCTCGAGAAGGAGGAGTTTATCCGCGCTCAGCAGTCTAAGCTTCAGAAGAAGACACGCACGCGCACTCGCAAGGCTTAGTCTAAAAAAGCGAGTGATCCTCTAATATAATATTGTATCGAGATAGCAATGCCCCAGAGTAAGCCATATTCACTTCCTAAGCAAGAGCGTCTTAGCTCGCTTTCGGCGGTGCGTCGTCTCTTCGCGGATGGCAAGTCGGGCTTTGTCTTCCCATTTCGATATATGACTCTTACCGAGAATAGCACCTCACCATCTGTTGAGGTGCTATTCTCCGTTCCTAAGCGCAACCATAAGCGTGCAAACAAGCGCAACTTGTTGCGTCGTCGCACCAAGGAGGCATTTCGCCTTAGTAAGGGTGTGCTACACACCTTTGCCGAGGCTGAGGGTGTCAACGTAGATATTGCCTTTGTCTACTCTTCCAAGGAGCTTCTGTCCTATAATACCATCGCTCATGCAGTCAGAAAGATCATGGCAGAGGTTGTCGAGCATCGTTAGACGTGTTTTCACCTTCCCGCTGATCCTGCTGGTGCGCTTCTATCAGCTCTGCCTCTCGCCCCTTAAGCCCCCAACCTGTCGTTTCACCCCCACCTGTTCGCAGTATGCCATCGAGGCACTGCGTAAGCATGGGCCTATCAAGGGTCTCTATCTCACCATCCGCCGTCTGCTTCGCTGCCATCCGTGGGGCGGCTCGGGCTACGACCCTGTACCGTAGCAGGGGGGGTATCTGCTCATTCCGCTTTCCCTTAAAGCAAAAAAAATAGAGGGACACCCGCCGATGTCCCTCCCCACAACACTGATACATTTTTATGAAAGCAATAGATTAAAACCAGTGTTGTTTAGTGTTTTTTACTTTTATCAGCGCCCGGCCGAAGCCGAGTGCAAAGTGTTGAGTTATCAACGTAGGATTAGAGTGCCTCAAAAGTTACATTAGTAACAGTAACACCCTCTGCCTCATTATACAATGAGTCACTACCTGTAGTGTAAATAGCAGCATGAGCCTTATAGCTATCATTTGGAGCCATAAGCTTTACATCCTTTACAGTACAATTCTCAAACTCGATTGTATCGTTGTCTGCAGCATATACAAATGCAACCATACCTGTAGTACAGAAATCGTAAGATGTTGCCTTAACAGTCACGTTCTCTACATCACAATTCTTCAAAGTTGCAGTAATTGTTGAAGAGCTCTCATTGTAAACAGTAGCGATCAATGGAGCAACCTTGTAACCACCGTTGATTGAAGAGTTCTTAACGTCTACATTGTCAAGCAATACGTTCTGGTATGTCTGAACAGTAAGGATAGACGTGTTGATAGATGTGCTGTTTACAGTAGCGTTATAAAAAGTAACATCCTTAACTGTAACATCACCTAAACCAGCAAAACGCGTGAACATCGCCTGACCATTTATGGTAAGGTTCGAGATTGTGTGACCATTACCGTTAAGCTCCTTAAATGTGAATGCAGTGTCAGCGTGTGAGTCTACAGGAGTCCAAGTCTTACCTGCGAAATCAATGTTTTCGCTAAGATTTACAACTATACCTTTACCAGCTGTCTTATTTAACATCATAGTATTCAAAACAGCAAGACCGTTAGCGTTAGTTACATAGTACTCGCCATCCTTCTTTGAAAGACCATTAGCAACCCATGTGTAGCCATCAACAGTAACCTTAAGCTTGTCAGCAGGCATTGAGTTCTTGTTAGCCCAAAGAGTTGTGCCAGTTACGAAACCTTTAGGGTTGATGTCGAAGCCGTTAACAGTAGCCTTGTTCACTGTAAGCTCGTAAGACGTGTTGTAGTCGTTACCAATCTCGATAGCAGCCTTGCCAGAGATAGAGCCATTGTCGTTGAATACGCAGTTGTTCATTGTTAGCTTAGTATTCGCCTGACCATAGAGCAACATAGCCTTACCGTCGCAGTTGAAAGTACAACGTGTGAAGGTCGCTGTAGGAGCGCCCCAAGTCCAAATGTTGTAAACATCGCCCGATACGTTGAATGTACAATCCTCAAATACGCTGTCGCCATAGAGTGTGTAAGTACCGTTGATGATACAGTTCTTGTATGTACCATTGCAACGAGCATAGCCAATATATGTTGAGCTATTTGTTGTGATTGTGATGTTCTCGAAAGTTACGGTTGAGCCATCAAGACCATAGTCGCAGTTCTCACCGCCTGTACCAACCTTAGTTACAGCAACCTTAGTATCCTCAGGTGCGCCCGTACCAACGAACTTTACAGTCTTACCCTGAGCTGCTGCTGGGATAACATACTCACCCTCGCCGAGATATACAACACTATTATTTTCAATAACTTGACCATTAAGTTTGTCATTACCCTCGATAATCTCAGCACCCTCAGTGAACATTGAAGCGCCAGTAACATTTACCAAAGCAGCATAGCCTGCAGCACTGCTATCAACCCATACAGCATTAGCCTTATCCGCAGCAACCTCTGTGATATCGATATTCTTAATATTGATATCGGCACCCTTTGTGCTCTTAACTACGATAGCAGCCTTCTTCTGTGACTTAACCTTGAGTCCGTCAATATTCAAAGTAACCTTTGCCTCGCCCTCGTTGATATACTGATTGTCAATCTTGATACCGCGGTCAGTAGTCTTTGACTCGTGAGCCAAGAGAGCACAATCCTTAATGTTTACAGTCTGGCCCTCTGCTGTGATCCACAAAGCATATGCCTCACTATTATTGGGGTGAACGTCTGAGATAACAACGTTTGTAAGGTCTGCGTCGGCAAGCAAGGCGATAGCCTTATCAGAGGTTACATTCTCGAGAACAACATCGTTGTAGAAACGGATGTCGTGACGATTCCAAGGACCATTGTTGTTGCCCGAGTTGGTAAGCTTAACATTCTTAATAACCCACTTAGCATTGTCGTTGTTGAAACGAATATAGTTCCAGTCGCTGTTCTTGTGGTTGAAAGTAAGTGTGTAGGCATTATTACCAGCACCTGTAGCAGCAGCGGTAGATACCTTAGCACCATTGATAGTGATAACGTTTGTATTATTACCACCGAAATAATAATCAGCCATGTTTGCGTTTACATCAACAGTGACATCTGCATTAAGGCTAATATTGAGAGTGTGGAAGTCAGCCTTCATAACCTTAGCAAATACCTCGCTTGATTCTACAACAGCGTTTACAGTGTTGCCTGTCTGTGAGAAGTCGAATGTGGTAACATCGGTATCAGTCTCATACATATAGAGACCCTGGTCACCTGGCTGGCAGTTAGTGAATGTTGAGTTCTTAATCTCAATCTTTGTAGCTGTATTTAGTGTGCCGATAGCCATACCTGGCTTATTAGAAAGGTTGTTGAAAGTACAGTTGTTAACAATGACCTCCTTAACCTCTGAGCCGTAAGCCTCATGAACCTTGATACCACGTGCACCGCTGAATGAACAGTCTTTGAACGTAACCTTACCATTGCTTACCCAAGCAGCATACTCGTTGCCAGCAGTACCCTTGTATACCTTATCGTTGAAAGTACAGCTGTTGAAAACTGCCTCCTCGCCGTCGATAGAGATAGTGTTGTCGATAACGCAGTTGTTGAACTCGAGCTTACCAGCAACCTCAAGGTAGCCAAGCTCCCATGCACCCTCGTTGTATGACTCAGTCTGGTCAACAATAGTTGCATTGTTGAAGATAAGCTTACCACCGTTAGCCATGCGTATAGCACCAACGCCAGCGCCAGTAGCAATCACCTTGTAACCGTTAGCGTTGATTGTAAGAGTCTTGGTAGCAGCACCCTCAGGGATAAGCGGAGTAGAGCCGTGTCCGCCACCAGTCTCCCATACGAGGTCTCCCTCAAGATCGATCACGTAGGTCTCAAAGTTTGCAGCATCCTTAAGCTGATCTTTGATATCGCCCTCAACCTCGACGCTTGGAACATCGAAAGCATCATAGATAGTAACGTTGAAGTTCTTACCGTCAGTAAGGATGTTACCCTTGATAGTGGTAAGGTAGTTAGCGTTAACTGGAATATCAGTGTTGAATGCTACAGTCTCGCCGATCTTAGCGTTGTTCTGCTCGTAAACGTCAAGGTCGAACTTAACGATGTCGTTCTCAGCTGCGAAGAAGTAATCAGTGAAGAGAACCTTGTTGGTATCTGAGTTATCGTCATAAGATGCGATTTTGTAAGTTAAGCTAACATTCTGCTTTGTCAGCTCACCATAGGTGCCATCATAAGCGTTGAAAGACTCACGATGTTTGTTTGCGTATGTAACGGTAGCCTTGTAAGGAGCAATGCCAAGGTTGTTAAGAGCAACCATGTCAGTAGTCACAACGCGAAGCTTAGCGAAAGGACGCTTCAAAGTGATGTTGATTGGAAGGGAGCTTGAATACTTAACATTGTGGTCAGCAGTGTTGTAGTAACCAGTGAATGCATCACGAGTCTCGTCCATTGCAACCCAAGTCTGCTTAAGCGTAATGTTGTGAAGATTTGTGGTGTTGTAGTGGAGATCATCATCATTTGACCACTGATTGTCCACATAGTTGTTACCCTCTACAATATCAGCCCAAACAACAAAGTTGTAGTCACGACCAGGAACAAGGCGAACGTCGAATGCTACGCTATTGTCATCGCTGTACTTTACAAGACGCTCCTGTGAAGGCTCGTTGTTGTAGTAAACCTGAAGAATGTAGCGAATAGTGTAATCGTTGAAGTTTACATTCTTAAATGCACCCTCTGCACT
>JAFNXN010000022.1 GCA_017379015.1 Alistipes sp. | reverse complement strand
CACCCTTAGCACCACCCATAGGAAGGGTAGTCAAAGCGTTCTTGAAAGTCTGCTCGAAACCGAGGAACTTCAACATTGAAGGGTTAACAGCTGGGTGGAAACGCAAACCGCCCTTGTAAGGACCGATAGCCGAGTTGAACTGAACACGGTAACCGAGGTTAGTCTGAACATCACCGTTGTCGTCTACCCAAGTTACGCGGAAAGTGAAGATACGATCAGGCTCAACCATACGCTCAACGATCTTAGCCTTCTCATACTCGGGGTGCTGGTTGTATACCTCCTCGATAGACTCCAATACCTCCTGAACCGCCTGCAAGTACTCGCTCTCACCGGGGTGCTTAGCCTCCAACTGGGCCATCAAAACTTTTACATCCATAGTTTTAGTTTAAGTTAAAAGGTTATAAATGAATAAACTTGATTGTTTTAATACTAAATCTGTTTTCTGTAAACCTTAGCCGCCACACATAGCGACTCGAATAACAATACAAATATACAAATAAATATCAATATTAAGCATCTTGCGACGCTTTTTTTTTGAAAAACATCAAAAAAAGCAGTCGGTGCCACATATTTGTAGCACCGACATAGCATATCGGGTATAAAACTATACGAATGGAAGACGTACTACCTCAGCCTTGAGCAGACGACCACGTACGACTACGGCAATCTGAGTACCAGCCTTTGCGAACTCTGGCTTAACATAGCCCATACCGATACCTACCTTGAGGCATGGTGACATAGTACCAGATGTTACATGACCAATCTCGTTACCCTCAAGGTCAGCCAAAGCATACTCGTGACGAGGCACACCACGGTCGATAAGCTTGAAGCCTACGAGCTTGCGGCTAACACCCTCCTTCTTCTGACGCTCCATAAGCTCACGGTCGATAAATGGCTTATTCTCAACAAACTTAGTGAGCCAGTTAAGACCAGCCTCGATAGGCGATGTAGTGTCGTCAATATCGTTACCATAGAGGCAGAAGCCCTTCTCGAGGCGCAAAGTGTCGCGAGCACCAAGGCCGATGTTCTTAAGGCCGAACTCCTCGCCAACCTTCCACATAGCCTCCCAGATGGTGTCGGCATCCTCGTTGTACATATAGATCTCGCAGCCACCCGAGCCAGTGTAGCCAGTAGTAGAGAGGATCACATCGCAGCCTGCCACCTTGCAGAGCTTGAATGTGTAGTACTCCATATCCTCAACCTGCTCGTCGGTCATCTTCTGAACAAGCTTCATAGCCAAAGGACCCTGGATAGCAAGCTGTGCTGTCTTATCTGAGCCATTCTCAAGCTCCTCGCCAGCGCGCAAGCCATACTCCTCACCCTGCTTGCAGATGTGAGCCCAATCCTTCTCGATGTTAGCGGCATTCACACAGAGCATATACTTCTGCTCGTTAAGACGATATACCAATACATCGTCAACGATACCACCCTTGCCATTAGGCATTGTTGTGTACTGCACCTTGCCATCGAAGAGGTCGCAAACGTTGTTTGTTGTGATGCGCTGCAAGAACTCGGTAGCACGTGGACCCTTAACCCAGATCTCACCCATGTGGCTCACGTCAAATACGCCACACTTCTCGCGAACGTTGATATGCTCGTCGTTGATACCCGAGAACTCGATAGGCATGTTGTAGCCTGCGAACTCTGCCATCTTTGCACCATTAGCAATATGGTACTTGGTAAATGCTGTAGTTTTCATTTAGTTTTTCGGTTTTAGTTGTTATTGTAATTATCTTGGTTATTGTTCACTCTTTTGTCTCTCGACGCTCTCCGTAGCCTCCACCTTTGGGCGTGGCTTAAGGCCTACGCGAGGGCAGCGCGTAAACTCCTTTGTGCGGTCGAAGAGGTAGCGATAAGTGGTGTGTACCTTATGACGATGTGCGCATACGTAACGCTCTATCATTCTGTTCATCACGGGGTTGAAGTCGCCAATCCATGCAAACTCGATGCTCTTATACTGGTTGCGCTTGGTGCGCACATAGCCCTCGAGCATCGCCTTCATCATGCCTGACTCAACACCCTTGCCCTGAAACTCTGGTGTGATGCCAAAGATTATGGCAAAGACACGGTCGCACCTCTTGCGTATCTTCAAGTCCCACATCATACGTAGCTTGTTGACAATGCCAAACTTACCGTTGTACTTGCCTATCAGGCGGTTAAGGTCGGGCACCATGATGAAGAAGCCGATAGGCTCGTCGTTGAAATATGCAAACCATATTAGGTTACGATCGACAATCGCCCCCATCGTATCTGCCATGCCGCGCGCCTCCTCCTGAGTCATGGGCTGCACACCTGTGAAGAGTGCCCACGCCTTGTTGTATATCACGCGGAACTTCTCCACTACGCTGTAAAGATCCTCGTTGCCAATGGGTGCAAAGCGATAGCCGGGCGTGGACATCAGTCGCTTGACGCGCTCGTGTACCTTCTCGTCGACATCATCCTTGTACACATCCCAGAGGTATGTATTCTGATTAAAGTAGTTCTTAAATCCGTAGTTCTCGAACAGCTCCTTGTAGTAGGGAGGGTTGTATGGGTTCTCGAAGAGTGGCTGATAGTCGAAGCCCTCGACGAGCAGTCCCCACCACGCATCGCGCGATCCGAAGTTCACAGGGCCATCCATCGCCTCCATACCGCGCTCCTTGAGCCAGTCGCGCGCAGCGTCAAAGAGCATATTGGCAAGCTCCTGATCCTGCTCAGCCTCGAAGAAACCGCAGCCACCCGTAGGCTGCTCATAGCCATAGGCGTGGGTCTTATCATAGAAGGCAGCGATACGTCCCACGCATCGTCCCTCGGCGTCGAATGCCACCCAGCGTATCGCCTCGCCATCCTCGAACAGCTTATTTTTGGCTGGGTCAAATACCGCCTTTATCGAGCTATCGAAGGGGCATACCCAGTTCTTGTCGCCCTTGTATAATCTTTTAGGAAGGTTGATAAACGCACGCTCCAACTGCTTATCGCCCAACTTCACCTCACTGAGTGTGTACTTATCTTGTGCCATATTCCTTAAAATTATCTAGATTCTCGGTGTACATATAGACATACATCCATACAAAGGTATAAAAAATTCATAAAACACAACTGACAAAACGCATTTTTTTATTGCTTATTGTAATTTGCTTCGTATCTTTGCACGGCCTTCTGTAGAGAAGCTAATTTTGAAGTTTATACCTATTTATATTATAAAGACGCTATGGCACTCATAGATGAAATCACCCGCCGCCGCACCTTTGCGGTCATTGCCCACCCCGATGCTGGTAAGACCACGCTCACCGAGAAGCTACTGCTGTTTGGTGGTGCTATCCACGTTGCGGGCGCAGTCAAGAGCAACAAGATTAAGAAGGGAGCTACCTCCGACTTTATGGAGATCGAGCGCCAGCGTGGTATCTCTGTAGCAACGTCAGTTATGGGCTTTGAGTATAAGGATGTTAAGATCAACATCCTCGACACCCCTGGTCACGAGGACTTTGCCGAGGATACCTACCGCACGCTTACTGCCGTAGACTCTGTAATCATCGTCATCGATGGTGCTAAGGGTGTTGAGACCCAGACACGCCGCCTCATGGATGTCTGCCGCATGCGCAAGACCCCCGTTATCGTCTTTGTCAACAAGCTCGACCGCCCATGTAAGGATCCGTTCGACCTCCTCGATGAGATCGAGAACGAGCTAAAGATCAAGGTGCGTCCATTGGCATTCCCCATCTCGTCGGGCGACACGTTCAAGGGTGTCTACAACATCTACGAGCACAACCTCTCGCTCTTCACATCGGATGAGCGACAGACTGCCGACGCCTCGACAGTAGAGATCAACGACCTAAGCTCTAAGCAGGTCGACGAGTATATTGGCGATAAGTTTGCCCAGCAGCTACGCGAGAATGTAGACCTTGTTGAGGGCGTCTACGACACTTTCGAGCGCGAGCAGTATCTTGCTGGCGACCTTGCCCCAGTCTTCTTTGGCTCTGCGGTGAACAACTTTGGTGTGCGCGAGTTGTTGGAGTGCTTCATCCGCATCGCCCCCTCGCCACGTAATGCTACTACCGAGAGCCGCATTGTCGAGCCCTCGGAGGCTAAGCTCTCGGGCTTCATCTTCAAGATCCACGCCAATATGGATCCTAACCACCGCGACCGTATCGCCTTTATGAAGATATGCTCGGGAAGGTTCGAGCGCAATAAGAACTACTTGCACGTGCGCAGCGGCAAGCAGCTTAAGTTCTCGTCGCCCACGGCATTTATGGCAGAGAAGAAGTCGGTTATCGACGAGGCATTCCCTGGCGACATCATCGGTCTACATGACACAGGTACGTTTATGATTGGCGACACCTTCACCGAGGGTGAGAAGCTTAAGTTCACGGGCATCCCATCCTTCTCGCCTGAGCACTTCCGCTATATCGAGAATGCCGATCCTATGAAGTTCAAGCAGCTTGCCAAGGGTATCGATCAGCTTATGGATGAGGGTGTTGCGCAGCTCTTCACCTCGTCGCTCAATGGTCGCAAGATCATTGGCACTGTGGGAGCCTTGCAGTTTGAGGTTATCCAGTATCGTCTTGAGCACGAGTATGGTGCTAAGTGTCGCTGGGAGCCAATATCGATACACAAGGCTTGCTGGATCGAGTCGGATAACGAGGCACAGCTTGCCGACTTCAAACGCCGCAAGCACACCAATATGGCTGTTGACAAGCATGGTCGCGATGTCTTCCTCGCAGATACGAGCTATGCCCTTGCCCTTGCTCAGGAGAACTTTAAGGATATACGCTTTAAGTTTACCTCCGAAGTATAATTTTCGATTATAAGGCTGCATCTGCGGCCTCTCAATCATTGGGCTGAATAGGAAATACGCTAAGTATGTCCTATCCAGCCCAATTTTATTATGTATGGCAGAGCAACGACGTTGCCTCTCTCAGAGACGAGAGAGACAACAGAGAGAAGCGCGGACAACAGAGACGCAGAGACAACAGAGACAACAAAAAAATATGATGCTCGACTTCGTTCTCGTCTCTCTCGTCTCTCTCGTCCCTCTCGTCCCTCTCGTCTCTCTCGTCTCTCTCTCCGTCATTGCGAGAGCCGTTAGGCTCGTGGCAATCTCATCCTAAGCGCGCTAACTAGGAGATTCCCACGGTCGCTAAAGCTCCCACGGAATGACGAGTAGTCTGCTCTCTCCCTGTCGTCCCTGTCCCCTCTCTCGTCTCTTTGCTAGTCAGAACAAAAAAAATGCGCCCGGCCGAAGCCGAGCGCAATTTCTGTTAGCAAATTCTATTAATTATAACACCTTAATACCATCAATCTCAAGACTACCTGTACCAGCAGGAACAAAACGACCATAGTAGTGACGTTTATCACCTGTAGGGTTCTGGAAATCGCTTGCAGAAGTCTGAGTAAGAGTGTTGCCGCTCTCAGTGATGTTGCTAATATTGCACTGGCCATTGTTTGCAGTACCTACAACAACACCTGTACGCCAGCTACCATTATCAGTAGAGATAAGCTTATTATCCTCGATAATACAGTTCTTGATAGTTGTGAATGTAGCCTTGTTTGCACCAGCGTGACCGCAGATAGCACCAATTGAGCCAGCACCCTTCAAAGTACAACCTGTAACCGAGCAGTTCTCGATAGTGATATATGAATCTACAGGACCATCGTTCTGATTGCCATAGCCAGCTGTCCAACCAACAAGACCACCAATACGTGACTCAGCAGTACCATCATTAGGGGTGATGATTGAAGAGTTCTTAAGGTGGCAGTTGATAAGAGTAATAACATCCATTGAGTCAGCGCAGTTTACGAATGCACCATAACCCTGAGTGTTAGTAGCTACCATCTGAGAATCAGCGATTGTGAGGTTCTTGATAACGATACCTGAACCACCAGCGAAGCCACCAGCGAACAATGAGGCGTTAAGACCTGTGATTGTGTGACCCTTACCATCGATAGTTACGATATCAGCACCATTGTATCCATCAACCTTGATAGGAGTCCACTCCTGGCCTGTCATATTGATATCAGCAGTAATCTCAAGAACGGTGTAACCGGCACCAGCCTCACCAGCCTTAGCAAGCTCGCTCTTCAGAGTCTCCATGTTGGTAATAGAAACGATTGACTGACCCTCAACGATCATAGAGCCGCCAACAACGTTTACCTTGTTAACATACGCTGCATAGTCCTCATCAACCCAAACCTCGTTTGAAGAGTCCTCAACTACCTCTGCAATATTGAGGTTGCTAACAGTGATATCAGCACCTGCAGAAGAACCTACCAAGATAGCGGCCTTAGCAGCAGTCTTGAATGTTGAGTTAGTGATTGTAAGTGTTGTAAGTGTTGGATTCTTTACATCCTCATCAACAATCTTAATACCACGACCTGCAACACCCTCTGCGTGGTCAATGGTAAGACCATCAATAGTTACATCACAGCCAGCAGTGATAAACAAACCGTATGTAGCAACCTTACCCTTAGTGATTGTAGCATCGTTTACTACAAAGGTCTTAGTGTTATCGAAGCAGATACCCTTGTTGAACTTAACATTGTTGAACTCAGCATTGCAGCAGAACTTCATATTGTTGTCGTGCCAATGTGTACCGCCTGTAGTCTCGCGGTAGAGATTCATATTCTTGAATACGATCTTACCATCAGCGTTAGCCATCTTAACGTAAGTGCGATAGCTATCTGTATAGGTCAAAGTCTTACCATTACCATCGATAACAATCATCTTTGTATCTGCACCACCATACTCCTTGCTTGTACCACCGGCAACGGTGATATCACCGCCCAACTCAACATTGATATACTCGTAGCCAAGAGCCATTACTTTATTGAAATCATCAGCGCTTGTAACTCTAAATGAAGGAGTAGCGATAACCTTACCAGCAACAGTGAATGTCACCTCAGCATTTGCGCCTGAGAACTCACGAGCTGGATCAACAATACCATAACCGATATTCTGTGAAAGAGTGTATGTACTCTTATAGAATGGCTCATCACCATGAGTAGCCTCAACAGTAGAAGCAGCGTCAATAGAACCTGTCAAGTATGCTGAGTGGTAACCTGTACCGATACCAGCAGCGTTCTTACCACCCTTAGCCTTGATAGTAGAGTTCTTGATAACGATGTTGTTAGTAGCCTCATAATTCTCCTGGTTGCAATGAGTGTCATAACCTGAACCGATACCAGCACCTGCCTGACCACCTACAGCGTTAGTAATAGTTGAGTCCTCAATCTCGATAGAGATATTATGTTTGCTCTCACCATTGTAGCGTGAACCACCGATAGCAGCCGAAGCGTTACCACCAAAGATGTCACCAAGAGTAGAGTTCTTGATAACGATGTTAGTATCAGCCCAGAACTTGTTACCAATAGCAGCAGCCTTGCTACCACCCTCAGCCTTAACGATCTCAGAGTTCTCGATAGTTACGTTAGCACCACCGATGGCAGCGCCACCCTCTGGTTCTGACTTACCATACTTTGTATCGTTTACGAACACTGGCTGGATGTGACCACCACAAACGTAGTCAATCTTAGTGTTCTTGATAACTACAGTTGCGCCTGCAGCACCAATACCGAATGCGTGATCGCCATTAGCCTTAGCAGTAAGACCTGCGAGGTTCTGAATAGTGATGTTGTTACCGCCAATTGCGCTACCCTCCTTAGTCTCAACCTTAAGGATACCAGCACGCTCGGCACCACGTGTCTCAACAACGCCATTGATTACCAAAGAACCGTTCTTAACAACGATACCGCCCTCTGAGTCAAGGGTCATAACACCCATAACGTCGATAACTACGTCGCCATTAACCTCGATAGCATTACCAGCAGCCTTGATAGTTACATCGTCAAATAGATAGTTACCAGCCTCAAGCACAAGGGTCTCAGTCTTAATACCAGAGATCAACTCAACATCGAACTTGTCATCCTCAGGATTCCAGTCTGGACCATTCTCAAACGCATCCTTGATCTCAACAGTGATGTTACCAGAGTCAGTGAGGATAGGACCAGTTACGGTAGTAAGATAGTTGCGCTGAATTGGAATAGGTGTGTTGAATACAACCTTTGGAATTTCACCACCCTTGTCATCCTTAACCTCCAAAGTGAAGTTGATAGGCTCCTGCTGCTCAGCTGCGAAGTAGTAGTCAGTGAAGAGAGTCAAATCGCCCTTAACCTTGCTCTCACTATTAACTTCAACCCACTCGTTTTTGTACTCGCTATCAGAGATTTTAATCTCCTTAACGTGAGCAACAGTCTCCTTATCCTTTACACTTGATGCGTGAGCATTGAAAGATGTGTAAATCTTAGAAAAGTACACTACCTTGATATCCTCAGGCAATACGTTGAACATATCCTTAACATCGGTAGTTACAACGCGGAGCTTACCCAATGGACGCTTAAGCTCGATAGAGATAGGTGCTGAGTTGCTGAAGTTGTCAACATCCTTAATGCCAGTATAAGCATCACGAGACTCGTCGCTAAGAGCCCACTCGGTGGTTACAAGCTGAATATTCTTCAAGTCTGCGGTGTTGTAGTGAAGGTCCTCCTTTTTACCCTCCAAAACGAAGTCAGCCCAAACTACGAAACGATAAGCACGACCAGGGATAAGGCGAAGGTTGAATGCTGTAGTCTGACCCTTATCCTCATAGTTTGTCAAACGCTCCTTAGCCAACGCACCATTGTGATCGTAGACCTCAAGGATGTAACGAACATCGTACTTTGTAAGGTCGATGTTACCAAATGCGCCTACAGCGCTGTTGGTGCCACCAGCACGTGTCTCCATCTCGGGGATAGCGACACTTACAGTGACAGCAGCCTCACCATTGGCATCTACGTCAAGACCGGCGTAGTCCTGCTGACATGATACCATACCAAGTACCAAAGCAGCCAATGCTAAAAACTTTTTCATACTGTAAAAAAATTGAAAATTAAATATTAATATTGTTTAAACGTTATCATGCCACTCATGCCCCGTTCTCAACAGCTTGTATACTAATAAGATACACGCGCGCACGTAGGCAACGAACTACGCGGAGACATTTTTCCCCGCCGATAATCTGAACAAAGGTAATAAAAATTGCACCATTCGCCAAAGAAATTAAGATAAAAAATCGACAAACATACAAATCGAGCTACAAACAACGTCCCACCGCAGCAATAATCTAGAGATGGTATTAGCGAGCTAATCGAGGCACGTTATTGTATTTTAAGAAATTATTTGTATCTTTGCACGCTGGTGAAGAGAGTAAAAATCACCAACATCAAACAAAAGAGAAGACAAATATTAACTATAAAAAAACAACACAATCATGACAATCACAGCTTCAGACATCAAGATTGGTATGTGCGTGGAGATGGACGGCAAGACATTTATCGTCGTAGACTTCCAGCACTGCAAGCCAGGTAAGGGCCCAGCTTTCGTACGCTCAAAGCTCAAGAACCTCGAGAACGGCAACGTGCTCGACAAGACATTCTCTTCAGTATCGCAGAAGATTGAGCAGGTGCGCGTAGAGCGTCGCCCATACCAGTTCACCTACGAGGATGACCTCGGCGCACACTTCATGCACACCGAGACATTCGAGGAGATCAACATCGACAAGAACCTCATCAACAACTCAGACCTTATGGCTGACGGTCAGATCGTTGAGGTTATGTTCCACACCGAGAAGGAGACTGTGCTCTCAGCTGAGCTTCCTCCAATCGTTGATATGGAGATCACCTACACCGAGCCAGGCGTGCGTGGCGATACCGCTTCGACAAACTCGCTTAAGGCTGCTACAGTGAACACCGGCGCAACAATCAAGGTACCTTTGTTCATCAACACCGGCGATAAGATCCGCGTGGATACTCGTACTCGCGAGTATTACGAGCGCATCAAGTAATATCTTGATTTCTTGATATAGTGACGCTACTGCGGCACTTCAACCCAAAGCCCGAATGAGAAATACATCAATGTATATCCCATTCGGGCTTTCTTATGTCATCACCTCATTAACACCACCCTGACAAGAAATTTATTGCTCGTAACATTGTCCCGTTAGGCTCGTGGCAATCTCCACCTCTGTTCGTCATTGCGAGAGCCGCAAGGCTCGTGGCAATCTCCACCTCTGTTCGTCATTGCGAGAGCCGCAAGGCTCGTGGCAATCTCCTCCAAAGCGCGCTGATCATGAGATTCCCACGGTCGCTAAAGCTCCCTCGGAATGACCGATTAAGTTTTTCTCTCGTCTCTGCCCCCTCTCAAAGACACAGAGACAACAGAGACGCAGAGACAACAGAGAAAAACAACAAAAAAATATGATGCTCGACTTCTTTCTCGTCTTTCTCGTCCCTCTCTCAGAGACGCAGAGACAACAGAGACGCAGAGACAACAGAGAAAACAGAGAAAAAAACAACAAAAAATATAATGCTCGACTTCGTTCTCGTCCCTCTCGTCTCTCTCGTCTCTCTGCCCATTGCTGAGATAATTCGCTAGCGGCAGTAGATGACGCCTTATCACATCAAAGAAAATTTGTTGTCAGAAGGGTGCCGAGTGCTACACTCGGCAAAAATGCCACCGATGGGTAGTACTAAAGCGTACGTCCCATTGGTGGCATTTTTTGTTAGGGGCCGCAATCGACCCCTTATCACAACAAATAAAGAAAAGGCTGCCCATAATGGACAGCCTAACCCTTCCGCGTCGACAGACGACTAGTTGTACTT
>JAFNXN010000036.1 GCA_017379015.1 Alistipes sp. | reverse complement strand
GGATCGATAGCCAACACCGCGAGCTTGTGGTTATACGATGTAACCATGTTGCCCACGGCCTCGATGAAGCTCGACTTACCCGCGCCAGGAACACCCGTGATGCCGATGCGTACGGACTTGCCTGCATGGGGCAAGCAGCGCTCGATAATCTCCTGTGCCTGAGCATAGTGCAAGGGGTTGTTGCTCTCGATGAGGGTGATGGCCTGCGCGAGGATGGTAATGTTACCCGCGAGGATGCCCTCGACATACTCCTCGGTGGTCATCTGGCGGCGCTTCTTACGCACGAAATATGGGTTTACGACGGGCTTCTCCTCGACACCCTCGGTGACATTGAGTGCGCTGTCGTGATGCTGGTCGAGATACTCCTTCTCGTAGTGTTCTATCTTGCTGAAAGCCATAATATTATGGGTTTTATCGGTTGCTTATTTCTTCTATCGTATCGCGCTTCAAATGGTGCATGGGGCCGAACCACTCGACACGCGAATTCTTGGTGCGGTATATCACGGCGAAGGGGACATAGTTTATGCCAAAGGCCCTGAGCGTGCGGTTATTGTCGTCGAAGGCCACGATATACTCCTCGATGCCGAGGCGCTCTATAATCTCCTCACGGTTGCTCTCGGCCTCGCCCGTGATGATGACGATGGCGCACGAGAGGTGTATCTCCTCGGCCGTAGCCTTGAAGTTGCGCAGCGCCTCCACGCAGGGTGTGCTGGCCGAATGTGCGAAGATGAGGCATGTGTAGTCGCGGTTGTAGAGTGCGAGCTCCTCATCTATTGCGGGGCTCACGCTGATGGCGGGAATGGGCTCACCAAGGCGTATGCTCTGGGCATGCGCGGCAACCGCTGTGGCCACCATCAAGGTGAGTATGGCGAGAATGCGTCTCATAGTCTCAAATGATTATTATGCGAAGATAGCGATTTTTCTGCAATAATCAATCCCTCGGCACTATCTTTTTTCACTTGCTAAGTTAAATTAGCACCACGACCTCCCTGTAGTAGAAATTATTTGAAAAAAGAGCGTGAAATATTTCGTGCCTTCAAAAAAAAGAAGTATCTTTGGGTGATTTTTTGTGGGTATGTATTGTATAAACAATAAAAAACAAATATTAAGTTAAACTTTATAAAAACAAAACAAAAATGAAAGTATCACACATCGAGCACCTCGGCATTGCAGTTAACAGCCTTGAGGAGGCAATTCCTTACTGGGAGAACGTATTGGGTCTTAAGTGTTACGCTATCGAGGAGGTAGCTGACCAGAAGGTTAAGACAGCATTCTTCATGCTTGGCCAGACTAAGATCGAACTCTTGGAGCCTACATCACCCGAGTCTACTATCGCTAAGTATATCGAGAACAAGGGTGTAGGTATCCACCACATGGCTCTCGCTTGCGAGAACATCGAGGAGCAGCTCGCTGATGCTGAGGCACACGGCATCCGCCTTATCGACAAGACACCTCGTAAGGGTGCTGAGGGTCTCACAATCGCATTCCTCCACCCAAAGTCTACACAGGGTATCCTTACTGAGCTCTGCGAAAACAAAAATAAGTAATAAGCGCTCTAATTTGGTTATTTTGGCGTTGCACTCATTCTCGAAATCCTCATTTACGCATTAGTAAACTGCGGTTTCAAGAATTTCGTGCGCCTAAAACTAACTCAAATTATATCACTTATTAGATGAACGGGGTGGCTGAATAGATTATTGTCGGGCCATTCCGCACAAACTGAAAATTAACTAAACTAAAATAGAAAAACACTATGAGTGAGATTCAGAAAGCGATTGAGAAATTGATGGACAACCGCCAGACAGCACGCATGGGTGGTGGCCAGAAGGCAATCGACAAGCAGCACGAGAAGGGTAAGTATACAGCTCGTGAGCGTATCGCTATGCTCTTGGATGAGGGTAGCTTCGAGGAGTTCGATATGTTCGTTACACACCGTTGCTACGACTTCGGTATGGACGCGAAGCATACTTTCGGTGATGGCGTTGTAACTGGTTACGGTACCATCGCTGGTCGTCTTGTTTATGTATTCGCACAGGACTTCACTGTTACTGCAGGTTCTTTGTCAATCTCTTTGGCTGACAAGATCTGCAAGGTTATGGATATGGCAGTTCGCAATGGTGCTCCCTGCATCGGTCTTAACGACTCGGGTGGCGCGCGTATCCAGGAGGGTGTAAACGCTTTGGCAGGTTATGCTAACATCTTCCAGCGCAATGTTATGGCTTCGGGTGTTATCCCCCAGATTTCGGCTATCTTCGGCCCCTGCGCAGGTGGTGCAGTTTACTCTCCCGCATTGACCGACTTCATCATCATGCGTCGTGAGACATCTAACATGTTCTTGACTGGTCCTAAGGTTGTTAAGACCGTGACTGGTGAGGATGTAACTCAGGAGCAGCTTGGTGGTGCAAACATGCACACAACAAAGAGTGGTGTGGCACAGTTCGCAGTAGACTCTGAGGAGGAGGGCTTGCAGCTTATCCGCGACCTTCTCTCATACATGCCTCAGAACTACACAGCGTTGGTTCCCGACCAGCCATGTACTGACGACATCGCGCGTAAGGAGGACATCTTGAACGACATCATCCCCGATAACCCCAACAAGCCTTACGACATGATGGAGGTTATCAAGGCTATCGTTGACGACGGTAAGTTCTTGGAGAGTGCAGCAGCATACGCAAAGAACATCATCACAGGTTTCGCACGCTTCAACGGCCAGAGCGTAGGTATCATCGCTAACCAGCCTAAGTTCATGGCGGGTGTACTCGACATCAACGCATCACGCAAGGCTGCTCGTTTCGTGCGTTTCTGCGATGCGTTCAACATTCCTTTGGTGACATTGGTAGATGTTCCTGGCTTCTTGCCCGGTACAGCTCAGGAGTACGGTGGTGTTATCACTCACGGTGCAAAGCTTCTCTTCGCGTACTGCGAGGCTACAGTTCCCAAGATTACTGTTACATTGCGTAAGGCATACGGTGGTGCATACATCGTTATGTCATCTAAGCACATCCGTGGTGATGTTAACTACGCATGGCCTACAGCCGAGATCGCAGTTATGGGTGCAAGCGGTGCTGTTGAGGTATTGCACGCTAAGGCATTGTCATCATTCGAGAATGCAGAGGACAAGAAGAAGTTTGTTGAGGAGAAGGAGCAGGAGTACCGCGACAAGTTCTCTAACCCTTACAACGCAGCACGCTACGGCTATATCGATGACGTTATCGAGCCTCGCAACACTCGTTTCCGCGTGATCCGTGCTTTGGAGTCATTGCGCAACAAGCGTTTGGAGAACCCCGCAAAGCGTCATAACAACATTCCTTTGTAGTCTTATAATAATATATAAGTAAGTTATGATGATACTTGCAGCAACAAATTGGGCTAATGCAGGTCTTATAGCACTTGTGAGCATCTGCTTGGTGTTCACTATGCTTGTGCTTCTTATCTTCATCTTGAAGCTCTTCGGCGTAATCTTCCGTGAGCGTAAGAAGGCAGAAGTTGCAGCGCCCGTAGCAGCATCATCTGACGGCATTTCTGACGAGGAGGTGGCAGCCATCGCTATGGCTGTCAACCTCTTCTTCAATCGTCACGATGAGGAGAGCGATGTGCTCACCTTCCGCCAGAACCACGATGTTTCGGCATGGCAGGTGCGTAACATCAACAAACAATTGTAAAACTAACACCACTACACTAAACACGCAATTATGCAGAAATTCAAATTCAATATTAATGGTAAGAGCTACGAGGCCATTGTTGAGGAGACAGAGCGTAACACAGCTCGTGTCGAGCTTAATGGTAAGAGCTACACCGTACAGGTTGAGAAGGAGGAGGCTATCGTATCTCCTAAGATTGCAGCCGTTAAGCCTTCACAGTCTGGTGGCGACTTCGTAGATGCTCCCGCACAGGTTATCACTGGCAACGCCGGCTCAATCAAGTCACCACTTCCAGGCAGTGTCTCAAAGATTAAGGTACAGGAGGGTCAGGCAGTTAAGGCTGGCGAGGTTCTCATGACCTTGGAGGCTATGAAGATGGAGAACGAGATCATGGCTCCCGCAGCTGGTACAGTTAAGAAGATCTATGTTACTGAGGGCAAGGCTGTTCAGCAGGGTGAGGCTCTCATCGACCTTGAGTAATACTAACTCTTTAATTATTAACTTAATATGAAGAGTGTAAAATTCTATTTTTCATTGCTCATCGCAGCTGTGATGTTCGTGATGCCCTTGCAGGCACAGGAGAATCAGCCCGCCGAGCCTGTTGAGGGCGAGGTAATTGAGACTCCCGCTACTGAGGCTAACGAGGGTATCATGCTCATCGACGAGGCTGCTGCGGATACTGCAGTGGTTGAGGAGGTAATTGCTGAGGAGCCTGCAGCTGAGGAGGAAGGTTTCAATCCCGCTGAGGCATTGAGCAAGTTCGTATCTGATTCGGGTATCGCAAAGTTTAAGGGTGATAAGGCTATTGCCGAAGATAATGACCCTATGACCAACACATACGATTGGAGATGTGCAGTCATGTTGCTCATCGCGTTCGTATTGCTCTACTTGGCTATCGTTAAGAAGTATGAGCCATTGCTCCTTATGCCTATCGCATTCGGTATGCTCTTGACTAACCTTCCTGGTGCAGATATGTTCCACGCTGGTCTCTTTGAGGGCGGTCATGTAAACTGGGAGGCTTTCTCTCATGGCGCAGGTCTTTTGGACTACCTCTATCTCGGTGTTAAGCTCGGTATCTATCCTTGCTTGATCTTCGTAGGTGTGGGTGCTATGACCGACTTCGG
>JAFNXN010000018.1 GCA_017379015.1 Alistipes sp. | reverse complement strand
GTCTCTGTTGTCTCTGTTGTCTCTGTTGTCTCTGTTGTCTCTGTTGTCTCTGTTGTCTCTGTTGTCTCTGTTGTCTCTGTTGTCTCTGTTGTCTCTGTTGTCTCTGTTGTCTCTGTTACCTCCCCCTCCTACAAAAAAAATCGGAGCCTCCCGCAAAGGAAGCTCCGAAAAAGGATTATCTATTTTTTAGTTTAGGTAACCTACGAAAGTTGTAATTTTAGTAGTCTGGTAACCATTCACGTAATTATAGATATCAGCAGTAATCTTTGTTCGACCATCAACAACCTCAACTGTCAATGTACCTGTAACATCATAATTACTATATGAAGTACCTCTAAACTCAATATTTCTCATTGTAAACCACATACCATCTCCAAAGTTGCCATCAGCATACTGAGCGTGGTAATTATATGTACCAGCTGTGAAATTAGATGATGTAGTATAGCCATTGCGCGAATCCATAGTTATTTGTGCTGAAACAGGATAACCATCAAGGTCATTACCTGACACATTCCAGATGTGACCATAGACACCTGAGCTGCTTGAATCTAGAAAATAACTCCAAGTTACTTCAGCAACTACATCTTCAGCAGCTTGCTTAACCATAACCTGCGCTGAAACACCACCTGCAGAAATAGTAACAATGCCATCAATATCAGCTCCAGTATTATTCTCAGGAGCAGAAATTGTTACAACATTACCATTGACTAAAGTTGTGAACTGTGCATTGTTTGACTCTGCTACAATAGGCTCGGTAATGTTCTTCAAAGTTACATTAACATCTACTGAACCTCCAGCACGCATAAGCTCAACGCTTGTTGTATCAAGTTTAATCACTGGAGTTGTATCTGCAACAGGCTGATCCCATCCGGTAGGTACACCCTTGTAGCCAACTTCTCCGCTTCCGCCCCAAGAACTAACATAATCAATAATGATTAGGTACTGTCCGTCAACGTATTCAACGCTCATTGTTGATGCAGTCTTTGTAGAAGACCAACCCTCGTTGTAACCACCCTTTATCTTCTGATAAACTGAGAATTGACCCTCTGCAACAGTACTAGAGTTAATACCTGTATAATCACCCGCCAAGATTGTAGTATTATTTGGACGGTTAGCACTATTCAACCTAACCTTGAATGTCTCATAGGCATCAACAACGAAGACTAAATCTCCATCGCCATTAAAATACAAATCTGTAGCAATATTTGCTGCAAACGCATTAGGATCCTTGCCTGTTGTCACATCGAAGTATTTATCCTGTGATGTTCTATAGTCAGGATTTGAATCATTCGCTTCAGCACGAATAATAAACTGATATTGAGTACTATATGCTGCCTCAATACTTACTGATGTCTCGGTTGTTGTAATCGGCTCTAAACCACCGATATTACAGAATATATAGTAATAATCAGCACCAGTAACAGGATCCCATGAGATATTAATAACATTACCCTCAGCGGTTGCATTTACATTAGGTGTTTCAAGCTGAGTACGAAGGTCTGGGTATCCCAAGCCCTCGATGTCACCTACGTATGTAGCCTTCAATATCTCGTCATTATCATTCTTAACATCAAGGCTGATACTATACTTACCATCAACAACATCTACGGTCATTGTGTTGTAATAATTATAATTCAACGAAGAAGGAGTTCCGCCTACTACATTATAATAAGAGTAGCCAACATCAAAACGCACACCCAACGCATTTGCTCCGCTAGTATATTCACAGATATCCAAATACAAACCAGAGTCAAATGTGCAGTTAAGCACTAAAGTACCAAGGAACTCATCCTCAAATACTACATAACCCCAATTATCGTAGCCACCATAATTGTTGTAGTCGAAATAATACTTTGCAGAATCCATTACTGTATCTGGCGCCTTGTACTCCTTAAGTTCAGACACTGAGAATGAACCTACGCGGCCGTAGCCGAACGCAAGCGTGCGGCCCTCAGGAATTGTAACGCTCTTAGTGTAAGCCTTGCCCTCAGCGTCGTAAGCAGTAACAGTGAAGTCTGAAACAGTGATAGGCTCAGTAGCAAACCAGAATACGTTGTTCTCTACGTTGTCTGCTTTGATTGTGTAGCTGAGGTTGCGAGGATAGTTAGAGAAAACGCCATTAAGCGCAATCTCAACATGGTCGATAACAAACTCAGCAGGAGTGTTAACGGTCATCTTACCGTATGCCACCTGGTGCTGCATGTTGAAGTGGTCAGCTGTGCCGTTAATAACGTAAACATTCTGTGCCTGAAGAATGTGAGCATTAGGGTCTACAGAGTTAGCACGTGGAGTCTGCACAGCAGGAATAGTGTAGTTGTACATGCTTGACCAAGCCACAGCAGGCGAGCACACTGTCATATAGAATTTCTCTGGAAGTTCGCCCTCGAACTCAGCAGTAAACTTACCCTCTGCGTTGATAGTTGCGCTAGTCTCAAGTCCATTCTCCGCGAAGAGCAAGATGTTCTCGCCGCCGTCCCATGCTGACTTGTAAACTGTAACGCTCTCGCCATTCTCATCCTCAGTGACCTCTGAGCCAGTGAAACCAGAACGGGTGTCGTCGCCAAATGAAGCCACACCAGTGACAATTGTCTTCTTAACTACAGCATTAACCTCGTCGTTTGTCTCGGTACATGCCGTAAATGCCATTGCAGCTACTGCAACAAGCATCAGATTCTTAAACAAATTCTTCATTGTTGCAATAGTTTTTAGAAATCGCCAAAATCGTCCTCCTCAGCATCTGCGATGCCCGACGATAGGCTGAAGCCAGCCTCAACAACCATTGAGATGACCTCCATCTCAGGAGCTACATACTCCTCGAAGATTGACTTTTTGATCATAATTAACCTTAACTAAAATATTTGTAAATAATTTATTGTTAGCGTTTTAACGTTGGTGTGCAGTGTTGCTAAGTTTTTTATTTTAACCACATCTCTCTCATCCTCACCGCTTAGTCCACTACACAGAGTGTGCAAATATAGTGATTTTTCCCTAACGTGCAATAAGTTACGAGCGTTTTTTTTGGAATTATCTGCTTTGTGTGGGTCGGTTGTTGCGAGTGATGAAGTGGCGTCGCAAAGCTTTCACTTAAGTGACGATAAGACACAGCAAATGAGTGAAAAAGAGAGAAGGCGTTAGTTGCTAACGAAATAACTTTCCACTCTTAGCTCACCGCTTTCCTGTCATTGCAACAATCTTGCCGCCTTAAGTGTTTGTATATTTCAAAATTTTTATTATCTTTGTCGGTTGTGTGTGTCTATATATATGTGCGCGCAACAGCCCTTGAAACGTAACAAACAAAAATATAGAGAATTATGCAGCTAGCAGACAAGTATTCACCCGAGCTCATCGAACAGAAATGGTATGATTTCTGGATGGAGCAGAACCTTTTCCACTCGGAGCCTGACGCTCGCGAGCCTTATACAATCGTAATCCCACCACCCAACGTGACAGGTATGTTGCACATGGGTCACATGCTCAACAACACGTTGCAGGATGTGCTTGTGCGCCGCGCACGTATGCAGGGCAAGAATGCCTGCTGGGTGCCAGGAACCGACCACGCATCTATCGCTACCGAGGCAAAGGTGGTTGCTAAGCTTAAGGCTGAGGGTATCGACAAGTCGACGCTCACGCGTGAGGAGTTCCTCAAGCACGCCTGGGAGTGGAAGGAGAAGCATGGTGGCATCATCCTCCAGCAGCTCCGCAAGCTCGGTGCATCGTGCGACTGGGAGCGTACATGCTTCACTATGGACGAGCCTCGCACAGCAGGTGTGATAAAGGTCTTCGTGGACCTCTTCCGCAAGGGTCGCATCTATCGCGGTGTGCGCATGGTAAACTGGGATCCTTCGGCATGCACAGCACTCTCGGACGAGGAGGTGATCTACAAGGAGTCACAGGGTAAGCTCTACTACCTACGCTATCAGATCGAGGGCACGGATAAGTATATCATCGTGGCAACAACACGTCCCGAGACCATCCTTGGCGATACGGCTCTCTGCGTGAACCCTAACGACGAGCGTTACAAGGATCTTCCTGCCGATGCACGTGTGATCGTGCCTTTGGTAGGTCGCTCGATACCTGTTATCCGCGACGAGTATGTAGACCTTGAGTTCGGTACTGGTGCGTTGAAGGTGACCCCTGCGCACGACGTGAACGACTATATGCTCGGCGAGAAGTATGGCCTTGAGGCTATCGACATCTTCAACGACAATGGCACTATCAACGATAAGGTGGGCATGTACGTGGGCATGGAGCGTTTCGAGTGCCGCCGCGTTATCGAGGGTGACCTCACAGCAGCCGGCCTTATGGAGAAGGTTGAGCCTTATACAAACAATGTGGGCTACTCGGAGCGTACCGGCGTAGCCATCGAGCCTAAGCTCTCGATGCAGTGGTTCTTGTCGATGGAGGAGCTTGCCAAGCCAGCTACAAAGGCTGTGTTGGAGGATATCATCAAGTTCGTTCCTGCAAAGTATAAGAATACCTATCGTCACTGGATGGAGAACATCAAGGATTGGTGTATCTCGCGTCAGCTATGGTGGGGTCAGCGCATTCCTGCATACTACCTCCCTAAGGGTGGTTATGTGGTGGCTGAGACTGCTGAGGAGGCCTTGGCATTGGCTCAGCAGAAGGATGCGTCGCTCACAATGGCAGACTTGCGCCAGGACGAGGATGTGCTCGACACATGGTTCTCGTCGTGGTTGTGGCCTATCTCGGTATTCGATGGTATTCGCTATCCTAACAACCCTGAGATCGAGTACTACTATCCTACAAACGACCTTATCACAGGTCCAGATATCATCTTCTTCTGGGTGGCACGTATGATCATGGCGGGCTACGAGTGGCGCGCGGAGCGTCCATTCAAGAATGTTTACTTCACAGGTATCGTGCGCGATAAGCTCGGACGTAAGATGTCGAAGCAGCTCGGTAACTCGCCCGATCCACTCGACCTCATTGCTAAGTATGGTGCCGATGGTATGCGTGTGGCTATGCTCATGTCTACATCGGCCGGCAACGACGTGATGTTCGACGAGGCACTCTGCGAGCAGGGTCGTAACTTCTGCAACAAGATCTGGAATGCCTACCGTCTAGTAAATATGTGGGAGGTGGACTCAACCATCGAGCAGCCCGATGCTGCAAAGCAGGCCATCGCTTGGTTCGACGAGGTTATGCTTGAGCGTATCGAGCGCATCAACCACGACATGGAGCAGTATCGTATCTCTGAGGCATTCACCGAGCTATATCGCCTCTTCTGGGACGACTTCAGCGGCTGGTATCTCGAGATCGTGAAGCCAGCATACCAGGCTCCTATCGACGCCGAGACCATCGCACGCACTAAGCACTACTTCGATGAGCTATTGCGTCTGTTGCACCCATTCATGCCATTTGTCACTGAGGAGATATGGCAGGATCTTAAGCCTGAGGCAGATGTTAAGTCTATCGTCATCGCACAGCAGCCTAAGGCTGAGCGTAAGGCCGATGAGAAGATCTTGGCACGCTTTGCCCTTGCCGAGGAGATCGTGTCGGCAATACGTAACGTGCGCAAGCAGAAGAATATCCCACAGCGTGAGGCTCTCAAGCTTCGCTATATCGCCGATGAGAACTACCCAGCAGAGTTTATCGCTACGGTAGTTAAGCTCGGTGGCATCGAGCTAGTTGAGGCTGTCGAGGAGAAGGATGCCGCAGCAGCAGCATTCATCGTGAAGACTACGCAGTACTTCATACCTTTGGAGGGTAGCATCGACAAGGAGGCTGAGATCAAGAAGCTTACAGCCGATCTCGAGTATCTCGAGGGCTTTCTAGCATCGGTTATGAAGAAGCTCTCGAACGAGCGTTTCGTGCAGTCGGCACCCGAGAAGGTTGTGGCTAACGAGCGTGCTAAGCAGGCTGATGCTGAGGCTAAGATTGCAGCCATCAAGGAGCAGATAAATGCCCTTAAGTAATGGCAGCAGATATTAGAATATTTACCGATGGCTCTGCGCTCGGCAACCCCGGGCGCGGAGGCTACGGCATAGTGTTACTCTCGGGACCTCACCGCAAGGAGCTCTCGCAGGGCTTTCGCCTCACGACAAACAACCGCATGGAGCTTATGGCGGTATGCGTAGCTTTGGAGGCGTTGCGCTTTCGCGGTAGCAATGTTACGGTCTTCTCCGACTCGAAGTATGTCGTTGAGGCTGTGAACAAAAACTGGCTGGCTGGCTGGGAGCGCACAGGCTTCAAGGGCAAGAAGAACCCCGACCTCTGGATGCGTTTCTTGCGCATCTATCGCGAGCATAACGTGCGCTTTATATGGGTCAAGGGTCACGCCACCACGGTGGAGAATAACCGTTGCGATGAGCTTGCCGTGGCTGCTGCATCATCGGATAACCTGCTTGAAGATGTAGGCTATGACGGAGCATAAGAAGCAGTCGTGGAAGCCAGGCACGCTCATCTATCCGCTTCCTGCGGTGTTGGTGAGCTCAGGAGCTACGCCCGAGGAGTACAACCTGCTCACCGTGGCGTGGACGGGTACGGTGTGTACCAATCCGCCGATGTGCTACATCTCGGTGCGCAAGGAGCGTCACTCCTACGACATCATACGTCGTACGGGTGAGTTTGTCATCAACCTCACCACCGAGGAGCTTGCTCGTGCGACAGATTGGTGTGGCGTGCGCTCGGGGCGCGACGTGAATAAGTGGGAGGCGATGGGGCTTACGCCTATGGCTAACGACCATGTTGCAGCACCGCTGGTTGCCGAGTCGCCACTCTCGATATGTTGCCGTGTAAGGCAAGTTGTGGAGCTTGGTTCGCACGATATGTTTATAGCCGATGTCGTAGGCATCGAAGCCGATGAGAGGTTTATCGACCCCGAGACGGGCAAGTTCTCGTTGGAGAAGGCTCGCCCCATAGTATACTCGCACGGCGAGTACTTCTCGCTAGGTAAGATGCTTGGTCACTTTGGCTGGTCGGTACGTAAGAAGACAACAAAGAAACGAAGATAACATCATAACTTATTGAAGCTATGACAGATCAACAGCGCGACATTCTCAACCGTTATGAGGAGTCGCTTAGCAAGAGCCTTGTGGAGCGTCTTTCGTCGCTCGGCTGGCTCGAAGGACAGCTACTCGAGGTCGAGGAGCTAAATGAGAAGTGGCACGATGCTCAGCCGTCATACATGGCAGATGCTGTGCCTGAGATCGCAAAGTACCCCCTTGTTGCCATTGCTTGGGCAATGTACGAGGGTATGGGTGCTGCGGTGCTTTGGGACAAGGAGTGGTCACGCTATGAGAAGGAGGAGGATCTACATAAACTCTTTACTGCTCCTCGTGGCTTCGACTGCATGGACGAGTATATCACCGAGATACTGCTCTGCCACCCACTAGGTAGCGAGGCTGCCGAGAAGGTCGAGGATATGGTTCGCACCACGGCAGAGGTTGCGCAGGGCCTTATCCGCAAGGAGGGTATCGAGGCACAGAGCGTCATGGCGTTCCATGTCTTTGCTCGCACCACGAATGTGATGTTTAGGGCGGGTGTTGCCGTGCAGCTTAAGCGTATGGGTTATAACTACGTGAAGGTTAATGCCGAGGTGGTGAGCTAGCGCAGGTAGATAGATGTATAATAAGTAAGGAGCTATTCTTCAGTGTGGGGGATAGCTCTTATTTTGTATCTATAAAACAATGAGAGGCTAACTTTACATTAAAAGTCAGCCTCTCGTTTTTAACGAATTATGTTCGTTACATGGTTGGGTTTATTACAGTTGAGCCAGCAGTCAACGCACCGCTATATGAGCCAGTGAAGTGACGACCAAGAGTGTCGATAAAGTCGAACGTAATGGTGTAACCGCCTTCGATATGCTCAATGGTCAATGTACCCTCAGAAAGGTTACCCTTAATAGTATTATATGTAATGTGTGACTGATCCATTACATATAGAGTGTCGCCCAGGTAGTTATCCTTTGCCTCCCATGGAGCGATAGTGTATGTACCCTCAGGTGCAATCTTGTCGGTAACGCGTGGGAATGCGTAGCAGTCAAACATGATCTCTACTGAGCCATCAGTTGAGCGACCCTGGAACATAAACTCGCTATCATCATCGTAGCCATTCCAATACTTACCAGTGAAAGTCTTCCAGTCAGTAATGTTGATAGCCTCGTTAGTAGGCTTGCTAATATCCATACCTCTGATTTCACCAGTGTAGTTCAACGTGATAATATTGTTGCCTACCTTGAAAGAACCCTCGATAGTAATTATGTGAGCGTCAGTATCAGCCGTTACCTCGAAGTTTGCGTCTGCGATGTCGGCAGCGTCAGAGCTGTTACCACGGTAAATCGAGAAGCCATTCTGTGAGAAGCTATTAACAAGGATACCACCGTTTGCTACTGAGTAGCTACCAGAGTTAAGGTGCTGGATGTTAGCCTCTTCGTTGTAGAAGCTGATCGTAGTCTGCATATCGCCAAGGATATCGTGGTGCTCAACGAATGTCACGTTCCACTGCTTACCCTCCTGCTTTAGATCTGCCCATGTCTCGATGACGCCGAAGATGCTGTAGTTCATGTTAGGATCGTAGCCTGATGGAAGCTGCTTAACAACAACTTCTGCGCTGATATTGCCGTATGTCAAGATAATCTTGCCCTCGCGCAAGTCACCCTCGTTCTTTGCAACTGCGAATGAAGCGTTGCCATCAGCTACAGTAACCTCAGTGATCCACTCAACATCAGCCTCAGCCTCAAGTACTACGCCTGCAACAGGGTTCTCTACGGTGTATGTGAATGAACCGTTACCACCCTCAGCATCGAACTCGAAAGTGTTGTTGTCAACAGTAAGAACTGGATCTGGAGCAACGTATGCACTCTGCTTTACAGTGAACTGGATAGGCTCCAACATACCGTACTCAGCAGTGATCTTACCCTCACGAGCCTCGCCCATGTTCTTCTCCATGGCAAACAAAATCTTGCCATCCTTAACCTGAACCTGTGAGATCCAGCTTGTAGATGTCTTAGCAGTAACCTCTACGCCAGCGATAGGGTTCTCCAAAGTAAATGCAACCTCACCAGAGGTAACATCCCATGCGTACTCAACTGTAGACTCTACAGCCTCAAGCTTAGGTACTGCTGGTGCCTCAGCCTTAGCCTCCTGGTTGATAGTAACGCTCTTTGAGAGCTCGCCATAAGCTACAACGATAGTAGTCTCACGTGCCTCGGTCTCCTCGTTAGCTGCTACGGTGAAGGTGATCTTCTCGGCTACGTTGATATCGCTAACCCACTGAGCCTCGCAAGTAGCCTTAACATTAGTGCCCTCAACAGCGTTCTCAACAACGTAGTGAATATCACCGTTGCCGCCCTTAGCTGCGAAGTCGATAGTAGTCTCAACGACCTTTAATACTGGATCCTGTACCTGTGGCTCATCAACGCCCTGATCAGGATCATCACATGCTACAAATGCCAATGGCAATGCAAGCAATAGATAGAAAAGCTTTTTCATAACTGGTTATTAATTAGTTGGTTTAATGTTTTGTCTTTATCGCTATTAGCGCATATCATTAATGGTTAGTGCGCCAGATACTTTTCCAGTGATGTTGTTGCCAGCATCATCCTTGCAACCATACTCGATGGTGAGAGTATTGCCCGATGTTGTAAGTCGAATGATTCCATCACCCATTGGTGCCATGACATCACCCTTGATAGAGCCATCTGTAACCTTTGCATACCATGTGCCGACAAGGCCGTCTTCGCCAATCATGCCAGGGATAAAGCGGTTAGTATAGTCCTGAGCCTCGGGATCCAGCATCTGATAAATGCCGTCGAAAGAGGTGGTGCTTGGGGTGAACACCTCGATCATGAAGAGGTCGCTGCCCTTGACAGCCTCGATATACCAGTTCTGCTGACCAATCTCAAGGATGTCGCCGTAGAGGTTTGCGCTGATTGTAGCATCCTCAACTGCAAACTCGACATCCTCGGTAAATGTAGAGTAGATATATCCTACAGCAGTGAGCAACTCACCCTCGTAAACTACGTGGTGCTTCTCGCCTGAGGCAAGCTCGATTACAGCCTCAAAGCGATTCTTCGTAACGCTTACTGAGGCACTTGTGAACTCATCTGTCTTGCTGTACTCACCGTTGGCACCCATCACAGCATACCAGCTCAACTCCTCGCTGAAGGTTAGGTCCGCGTAGCTATTTGTTGTGTCGTATGAGTAGTTGCCCTCTGGAAGTAGTGGGTAGCCATCCTCAGCAGCTGTTGCTGAGTACATGTCGAAGAAGTAGTAGGTGCCACCAGCCTTTGGTGTACCATCCATAGCTACGCCACGGTCCGAGATGATAACGTAGTAGTTTGCCATGCTCGAACCAGTTGGCTCGTAGTAGATACCCTCGAAACGCTTGCCGACGAACTCTACATCGTAGTCGCCACTGCTCTTGCCAGCCTGCTTAACGATAATCTCCTCTGATGCATCGTAGTACTTAACGGTGATCTTAGCCTCACGTGGCGACATGCCATCGTTTGCATCTACGGTAACAATTACCTTCGATGGCTCTACTGTTGTGTCAAGCCACGATGTTGTCTCATAGATATTTACAGTTGTCGAAGCACCATTTGCCACGGTGTAGGTGATCTCGGCTGTGCCGCCCTCAATGCCAAGCTCGATAGTGCTCTCAGAGGTGATCTTAAGCGTTGGCTTAACGTTTTCGTCACCGCCCTTGTCGCATGCTACCACAAGTAGTGATGCGAGTAGCATAAATGAAAAAATCTTCTTCATGAAATTTTATCTTTTTTAAAATATTATCCTAATCTCGGGCAAATATAGTGATTTTTTTGCAATGTGCAATAAAAAATAGAGTCACCCGAAGGTGACCCTATATGAAAACCCTATTGAGGTTCAATGTTTAGCGAACTACTTTCTTGCCAAAATCGATTGTTAGGCTCTTGTGATTGCCTGTAGCAACCTTGCTCATAGCTGAGTATCCGCCAGCATATACCTCGCAAGTTACATTACCGGTGAACTTGTAACCATTGATTTCCGTACAGTCGAATTTGAAAGTCTGTGTGCCGTCATCATTGAATGTTACGGTGATAGTACCATCTGTAAATGGAACCATTAGTCCACTTATATCTCCATCAGTTAGCTCTGTGTACCAGCTACCTGTCAAGTAATCGTCTTCGATGCGACCACTCAAGAATGTGTTGATAGCAGGATCCTCAGAACATGTGAATGTTCCGCGATAGTCTACTGATGTAGCGTAGTCTGCCAATAGGTCAAGCATAATGTAGCCACCGTTGCCAGTCTCAATATCCTCGTATAAGTGTACATACCAGTTGTCAGTGTCGTTAGAGTAGTACTGATCGTAGTACTCTGGGATTACTGTCCAACCTGTAACGTCGATCTCCATATCGCTGCTAAGACCAATTGAGAGTTCCTCATCATTGTTTGTGCTACCTAGTGATAGGCTACCCTCGTATGTTACAACATGCTTTGTGCCATCCAACATAACAAGCTCTGCAACGATCTTGTTGTCCGATACAGTTAGCTTGCTACCCTCAGCATAGAGATACCAAATACGCTCGTCGCCATTAACATGGAAGCCAAAGCCATACTCCTCAGTGAATGTGCCTGCTGAGTAGCTGTTTGAAACATCAAATGTGTAAACGCCGTTAGGTATAGTCATGTCGCTGTTAATCTCCGTAGAGTAGATGTCGAAGTAGTAGTATGTTGCGCCATCAACAGCCTCTGAACCAGTAATCTCAACATCAGAGAGTGCAAAATAGTAGTTGTGTACGCCAACGTTGTAGTAGCTACCACCAAAGTATGTAGCATTAAACACTACATCACTTGGCCCTGGAGTAGGCTCCTCAGTTGAGAAGTCGAAGCCCTCAACAACACCTGTCCAGTCAAGCTCGATGCGCTGACCATACTCTGACTCTATGTAACCCTTGATGTTAGTTGTACCATCCTCGTTGTGTGTAAGGTCGATCTCGGCATCAACGACATAGGCACCCTCGCCAGTCTCGATATTGTGAACAAAGTTCGACCAGTTGGTGATGCTACCATCCTTCATTGAGTAGTGACCTGCAGTGAGGTACTTATCGTTAGGATTTACATTATCCTGCATATCGAGGTAGTGGCATGTTTTAGCATCTATATAGAGGTCGAGCTCGAAGTTGCCAAGATCCCACGTTGTTTCGCGGTATGCCTCAACCTTTACAGGTACAAACTCTTCAGCCTCAGGAGTCTGAGGAAGTTCCATGTCCGCTACCTCGCCCTCGTAGGTGAAGTGGTATAGACCACCATCCTCGTAAACTAGCTCGATGTCGAATGTGTAGGTTGTGCCCTCGAGCTCTACCTTTACACTACCCTGAGTGAATTCATACTCATCCTCAGTCTCATATACAAATATTGAGCCACCGATCAAGTTCTCAGCCTCGCTTGTATAGTCGCCAGCCTGGAGAAGTGTGTCGCCCTCTGATCCCTTAAGTACAACACCTACAGATAGATTCTCGTCATTGTCTACAAATACGATAGCGAAGTGGTCGTTTGGAAGATCCAACTCGTCACTTGCAATGCGTGTAGCTGAAGCTAGCTCTGCATCCATAACATACTCCTTGCCAGTCTCCTGCTTAGCCGCCTGCTTAACAACTACCTCGATGCTCTTAACTGCGTAGTTAACAACAATCTTAGTCTCGCGAGCCTCAGCCTCGTTAGCTGCAACGGTGAATGAAACACTCTCAAAGTCGGGATTGCCAAGCTCAACCCAGTTAGCCTCACATGCGACGCTAACCTTTGGTACATCGCCATCAGCCTGACGTGTTACATCAACAAGCTCCGCAGTGTAGGTGATAACACCCTCGCCACCCGCAGCATCGAAATTCATCTCAGCCGCAGACGTAAGAGTCAACTGTGCCTCCTTCTCAGGCGCAGGGGTAAGATCCTCGGTCTCGTTACAAGCTGCAAATGCCAATGGCAATGCAAGCAATAGATAGAGTAAATGTTTAATTCTCATAGTCTTATCTGTTTTAGTTATTGAATTATGTTATCTATGTAGTCTGTAAATCTATCAATACTTGAACAAAATTAAGTAAATTTATTTGAAGATGCAAATATTTTAGTCTTTTTATTCTTGTTATTCCTCCTCTTGTATTTCGTAGATGGTAGCACTGCCCTCGAATGTTACCGTGTGCTTAGCCTCGTCGAACCACACCTCGGCAGTGATGCCCTCTTTGCTGATGGAAAGTGTGGCGTTAGTGGGGTAGGCACTATCAGAGTAGCCTGTGCCCTCCTCGTTCCACACGTAATACTTGGTGTAGTATCTATTTATTGTGCCTGGGGCAAGGGTCTCGTTGGCATCCCAATGGTATGTGCCCTCGGGTAGTGTCATATCGTCGGATAGGGTGGTGTAGAGGTCAAAGGTGTAGTATGTGCCGCCGGCACACTCGAAGCCATACTCATCAAGACCCTTATCACTTAAATATAGGTAGAAGTTATCGGCAGTGTCGGGCGTAAACTTGTCACCATAATATAGTGCATAGGCGTGCTCCACCTTTAGCTCATTGTCGCCTATAGGCTTAGGATTTACGTTGGCGATGATGTGCTCGCCGGTGAATGTCACAATATGGGTCTTGCCTTCAATAACTACGGTGAGTGTTGTTCTATTCTCCTCAACAACAAGCTTGCCCGATTCAAACTCTATTTGGGCAGATACATCTGTGTCGTTAGTTGTCACATATCCTGAGTAGTCGGCAGCAAATGTCCACTCCTCAAAGCTATTCTCGGCATCATATCGATACTCGCCAAGGGGTAGTGGCATCAGCTCCTGCCACTCGCCCGCGTGCTTTGGTGCATAGAGGTCTAGACGGTAGTATGTTGTGTTAGGCTGCGCATAGCCATTGGCATCGAAGCCATTGTCCGATAGCGAGATAAAGTAGTTGTCGACGCCTGGTGAGTATTGGTCGCCATAGTATGCTCCGCTAGAGTGGTGCGCCTCAAAATATACAGTATCTGGGTCTGGCTGAGGATCTGGATCTGGGTCTGGCTGAGGATCTGGGTCTGGGTCAGGCTGAGGATTTTCTGTGTTGTTGTCCTCCTCGAGAGCTTGAGGCTCGCATGCTGAGAGTGTTAGCGACAGTGCCAACACCATAAAGATAAGGTGTTTAACTTTCATAGTCGTGTAGTTAGTAGTATAAAATTCTCAGTGTAGGGGGACAGCACTAACACAAAGATATGAAAAAAAATGAAAACATCAAAAAAAGCGTCATCCTTTCGGAATGACGCTTTTTTGAGTATTAGTCGAAATGGTTTATCGAGCAGTCAAGATTCTCTTCTCGGTTGTGCTCTTGCTCATAGGCTCAACCTTGCTCTTCTGCATCGAAACAGCCTTGTTTGAGCTCTTCTTAGCTGGCTTCTTAGAAACGTTTGTAGCAGAGAGTGCCATTGCTGAGTAGTCGATAGGATTAGCTACAACACTACCAGTAATCTTGTGACCAGCATCGTCTACGCAGTCGAATGTGATGGTGTAGATGTCACCTGCGCACTCAATCTTAATCTCGCCATTGGTGAGAGGTGCTATAGCAGTGAGATCTACGCCAGCAACCATCTCGGTGTACCATGAACCCCACATATCATCGCCATCAACATATCCTGGGAAGTAAGTGTACTGCTCGTAGGTCCAGTCGCCATCATCTACAGTATATGTGCCAGCGATATTGTCAGCGTATGGGTCGTTGGTGAAGTCGAGCATAATGAACGCGCCATCCAGAGTCTCAATGTCCTCGTAGAGGTAGAGTACCCAGTTGTCGGTATCTGCGCTGTAGTAGTCACCGTAGTACTCCAAGGCGTAGAATGCGTTGGTAATGTTGAGCTCCAAGTCGCCAGTGAGTGTCGAGTAGCTCTCGCCAGGTGTTGGGTTCTCAGGATCCTCTGGGTCTTCTGGATCCTCCTCTGGGGTGCGAGAGTCGTAGATGTCGATTATGCCCTCGAACTCAAAAGTAATGGTTGTGCCATCGATGATAACCTCTACACTGATCTTGTTGCCCTCCTTGACTAATGTACCCTCAGAGAATAGTGCGGTAGCAGCATAATCATAACCGTACTCATCCATGCTATAATACATAGAGTACTCGTCGGTGAATGTGCCAGGGGCATAAGTGTTGTTCACGTCGAACTCGTATGTGCCATCGGGCAATTCGATGCCGTTGGTGGTATCAACGATCTCGGTGTAGAGGTCGAAGCGGAAGTACTGACCATTTGGCAGTGCGTAACCCTCCTCGTCCATACCGAGGTCAGAGATGAAGAAGTAGAAGTTGTCAGCCACACCAGGGGTGTACATGTCGCCAAAGTAGTAGCCAAAGGCGTAGTTAGGCTCAAACTCGACCTCTGTATTAGTTGATGAGAAGTCGGCAATATTGCCCTTGCCCTCGAAGGTTACGGTGTGTACCTCGCCATTAATTGTGGCTGTGAGTGTTACGTCAGTCTCGGTAACAACAAGTGTTGCATCGGTGAATGTATATGTCTCGTAGTCCTCGCTACTATTAATTTTAGCGTAACCTGAGTAGTAGTTACCAATGGTCCACATTGCACAAGTATCCTCTGCATCGAATGTGTAGGTGCCGACAGGGAGTGTGATGTCGCCCTCGCCCTCGAACAATGGACCGTAGAGGTCTACAGAGTAGTATGTGCCACCGATATAAGGCTCACCATCCTCGCTTAAGCCAAGGTCTGAAAGGAATATGTAGTAGTTGCCTACACCTGGTGAGTATTCGTCGCCGTAGTAGTCACCATCGAGGCATGTAGCTGCGAACTTAACGCCACTCTCAGGCTCCTCTGTCTTAGCCGCCTGCTTAACAGCAACCTCGAACTTTTCTCCCCAGTATGTTACCACGATCTTAGTCTCGCGAGCCTCTGCCTCGTTGGCTCTTACGATGAAGGTAATATCCTCGGCAACAGTAAGGTCTGTAACCCATGTAGCCGCGCAACTAGCCTCAACAACTGCTGGCTCGGTGCGGGTAACTTCAACCATCTCTGCAGTATAGGTGATAACACCCTCGCCACCCTCGGCATCGAAATTCATCTCTGCCTCCGATGTGAGTGTTAGCTCAGCAGCATACTCCTTCTCGGGCTCTGGACCTGGACCTGGTTCTGGTTTTGGCTCTGGAGAGAGCTCCTCACAAGCAGCAAATGCCAATGGCAATGCAAGCAATAGATAGAATAAATGTTTGATTTTCATAGTATTATTTAGTTTTAGTTGTTGAATAATTTCTAGTATATCTATTTTCTAGTGTTGCTCGATCATAGACAAAATTAATCAATTTTAGTTTAATTTGCAAGAGTTGTATGCTTTTTTTGAGTTGTGTCATTAATAAAAAGAGCGTCATCTATCATTTCAAGATGACGCTGTGTAGGTTTAAACTAGCCTTTCTATTCCGCCAAAGCGTAGGTCGTGGTTAACTATACACCTCTCGGGGGCTACTCGTCGCCATAGTTGTTGATGTCGTCGATGTTTGACGTGCCTTGGAATGTAACGATGTGTGTATGACCCTCGATAGTCGCTGTGAGCGTCATAAGTCCAGTCTCGTCAACAAGCAGCTCAGCAGCCGAGAAGCGATAACCCTCGTAGCCAGTGGTCATATTACCTGCCTCGTCGTATGCGAAGTAGAGTGAGTGGATGTAGCCTAGCGTTCCAGCTGTTGTGGTGTCGGCAAGGTCGAGTGTGTATGTGCCAGCAGGGATTGTAGGCCTATCAAAGCCAGCGTGGAACTCGTCGGTGTATAGGTCAAGACGGTAGTAAGTGCCACCAGCGTAGGGTGCGTAGTCCTGACCTAGGCCGAGATCCGAGAACCATACGTAGTAGTTGGCAACGCCTGGCGAGTACATATCGCCATAGTAGATGCCGTCAAGATGCTTCGCTTCAAAGTGAATAGTCCTTGGTGGCTCTGGCTCCTCTAACTTAGCCGCCTGCTTAACAGCAACCTCGAACTTTTTGTCCCAGTATGTAACCACGATCTTAGTCTCGCGAGCCTCTGCCTCGTTGGTAGCTACGGTGAAGGTAATATCCTCGGCAACAGTAAGGTCTGTAACCCATGTAGCCGCACAGTTAGCCTCAACAACTGCTGGCTCGGTACGGGTAACTTCAACCATCTCTGCAGTATAGGTGATAACACCCTCGCCACCCTCGGCATCGAAATTCATCTCTGCCTCCGATGTGAGTGTTAGTTCAGCAGCATACTCCTTCTCGGGCTCGGGCTTGGGCTGTGGCTGAGGATCACTCTTATCAGGCTCGCACGCAGCAACGAGCAGTGGAAGTGCAAGTAGTAGGTAAAATACTCTTTTCATAAGTTTGATTATTAATTTAATTAATATATTTCATTTCTGCAAAATTATAAAAAATGGTATTTCTTTCCAAATAGTTAGTTTCAAAATTAAAAAAACGGAGATACGTGATGTACCTCCGTTTATTATTAGTTGTGTAGGTTTTAGAATGCCAAGATAGCACGTGCGGTGTAGAATGCAACGTTGTCGCCTTTGAAGCCGTGAGGCATCTGACCATTCATCGGCATCATAAGGCCCGCCATCTCCCAAGTTGTCTCGGTACTAGTCCAGTAGAACATCATTACAGGGATCTGAACGCCAATCTGCCATGCGCCCTCAATCTGCTCAAGCTTTTTGTTGATTAGCTTCTTGTTCTCGATGGTGATGCCTTGATCGCGAATATCCCAGATATTCTGGTCGTAAGGTCCTGATACGAGCAACGATAGCTCCTTTGAAGAGCCTAAGTACCAGTCGCTACTTGTCTCGGGTGCTGGCACCTTGGTGCGGTAGTCTACGACATACTGAACAGCCTCCACGGGCCATGCAGCATTCTCCTCGGCGGCGTTGAATGCCTCGATTGCCTTGGTGTTGTTGTAGCCTATGGCGCGGTTATAGTTGTCCTCAAGCTCGAAGCCTGTGGTTATTGTCTCGTAGTTGGTGTTAAGCTCTACCCAGCGACCTACCGTGTCGTTATACTCGAGGTAGTTTGTCTGCCAGCCCATCTCAGTCTGCTCGTCGAGAGCCACCACGAGGCCGTGTGTGCAGTATGGGTGCTCCGCCTTAAGTGCTGGGTCAGAGGCTGTGATGTCGCCAACGTGGAATACTACGCCGATAGGTGTGCGTGTAGGGTCGAGCGACTGCGACCATGAGCCGTCCGAGTAGTAGAAGTCGCCGACGCTCAGAGGTGCAGCATTGACTCTCACGGCGCACTCGTCGGTGCAGTTGCCCGCCTTGGCGGTGATTACAGCGAGTCCTGGGCGTATGGCGGTGAGGTTGCCCGCGCCGTTTACCTTGACGATGTCGGGTGCTGAGGAGCTCCATAGTATCGACTTGTTGTCGGCATCTTCGGGGGCTATCGTCGCTGATAGTGTGAATGCGCCGCCCTCCTCAAGCTCTAGCTCGTGGTAGTTTAGGGTTATTGACTCTACTGGGGTGCCAACCACTGTCACCGTGCAGTTGCCAGTCTTGTCGCCCGCTTTTGCCATGATGATGGCTGTGCCTGGGGCAACGCCTCTGATCGTGCCATCCTCAACGGCGATAATATCGCTATTTGTCGATATCCACTCGAGCGTGTACTCTGCATCGGCGGGGAGTATCTCCACGCTTAAAGTCTTCTCTTCGGATACAGCAAGCTCGCACGAGGCGGGTGTCACAACCACGCTCTCCACGGCAATAGGCTCGGGTGTGTTGATGGGGTCGTTCTCTTTGTCGCACGCAGCAAAGAGTATGCTGCATAGTGCGAATAACATCGCAAATCTTTTCATGGGGCACACATATTTATTGGTTGATTATATAACTTTATGCGAAATTAATTAAAATTTTGCAATTTTCAAAACAAACGGGCAGAATTACTAAACAAGTACCTATATATAAAATATTAGGGCTACCCGAGGGTAGCCCTAAAATTTTACATGTATAGCCTAAGCCTTTACTGTAAAGCGCCGCTGTAGGTTGCTGTTAGCTTCTCGTCGTTTACGGTTACGCGATAGGTGATGGTGTATGTGCCATCGCCATTGTCGACAACCTCTATGGTGTCGCCATCAGCAAATGGAGTTGTACCACCGAACAAGCCGTACTGCGATGTTGCGTGACCAGAGGTCATGATCTCCTCGCTCTTGTTCTCCCCAGCAATAACAAACTTACCAGCTACGATGCCATTGCGGAATGCGGTCATAAAGTACTTACTCTCGTTGTTTACGTTGGTGTAGAGTACGTTGTCCATGTAGGCAAGAAGCTGGAGTCTAACCTCGCGACCTACCCACTCGTCGTTGCCGCCCTCGTTGCCACCCTCGTTGCCACCTTCGTTGCCGCCCTCGTTAGGGTCTGCCTCGGTGGTGAACGATGCTGTACCTGCGTCAGAGGCGAGGTGTGCAGTGGCGTCTGCTGGGTTTGCTACTACCGATACGCTGTATGTTGTGTTGTACTCGAGGTCGCTATATACGATGTAGGTGTCGGTAACAGTGCTAACAAGTGTGCCATTGAGTGTCACGGTATAGTCCTTAGCACCTGCAACCTCCTGCCAGCTGATTGTTGCGGCGTTGCCCACTGCGATGCCCGATACTGATGGTGTGTCGAGCTTAGTAGGCTCTGAAGGTGTTGTGCCACCGCCCTCGCCGACAGGACCGTTGTAGACTACGGTAAGCTGATCGCCCGAGTCCATGTAGAGGTTAAGTGTGATACCTACGTTTGCGCCATCGTTAACAACGCTCATTGTAGAGTTTACCTGTGGCTTGTACTTCACGCCGTCGAGCTTGAAGTTATCCACAAAGAAGTAGCCTTGAGAGCCTACAAGGCTCTTCATAGGAGCGTACATGTAGCTATTAGCCTCGATGCTATTGCTCTTCGACTGATAGTCGTTGATAAGCAGGTCGAAGGTGATGTTGTCGTTAGCAGCCTTGAATGTGTAGAAGCCGTATGAGCTGTTGTACACACCCTCCGAGAGTGATGTCATCACGATGTTCTCGTCGCCACCAACATCCTCCTTAGCGTTGAGAATGCCGTTGAACTCGATCACATACTTCACGCCATCGCGACCGTCGAGTACAAGCTGAATAGCATACTCCTCGCCACTCTTAGCCACCTTTGCCGAGCCTGAGTCTACGGCTACTGATGTGCCATTAACGTTGAATGAGCGTGTTGTGAACTCGTTCTCGAAGTCGTTGTATCCGAACCATGTTGTCGATGTCCAGATGTAGTCGCCCTCAGCCAATGCGTTCTCCTGGGCATACTGCGCTGGGAAGTGAACGTCTAGTGAGAAGCCCTCGCCAACCACCTGATACTTGTTGCCGTAGCTCGATGAGCCGCCCCACAACCACTTATCTGCGGTGTGAGTAGCCTCCAATGGCTGCTCAGGGTCATCAGGCTCGTCGCCACCAAACTTGAGGTCGCCCTCATATACTACGTGGTGGATCTCGCCATCCTCCATCATTATGCTAGCCTCGATCTTGCCGTCGGTAACGGTAACAGTACCCTGCATGTAGATGTCGTATGTAGGCACGCCGTCAACCAATGTTATGCAAGCGCCATAGTCGCCGATGCCGAATGTGCCGGCGTTAGAAGACTCCGATGCTGTGTACTTGCCGTTAGGGAGTGTGAAGTTGGTGTTCTCGGCGCTGTCGGCAGCGTAGATGTCGAGCATGTAGTAGATGCCATCCTGCTTGTAGTTGCCATTCTCGTTAAGGCCGTTGTCCGAGAGGTAAACCTGGTAGTTGTAGGCTGTCGAGTACTGAGTGCCGTAGTAGTAGACCTCATATACCGATGCTGTGAACTCCACCTTGTTATCCTCTGGCTCGTCGATCTTCTTTGCAGCCTGCTTCACTGTCACCTCGAACGATAGCTCGCCATACGCTGCTGTGATCTTACCCTCGCGTGCCTCGCCGTCGTTTGCTGCTACGGTGTAGGTGATCTTCTCGCCTGCGGTTGCTGTGATCCACTCCACGTCAGCCTCTGCTGTCACCTCAACGCCCTCGATAGGGTTTACGATCTCGTACTCGATCTCGCCGTTGCCGCCCTCTGCTGCGAACTCAGCCTCGGCAGCCGACTTACGATTGAACTGTGTAGCCTCAGGATCTGATGCCTCGGTAGTCATCTTGATCTCCTTCTTGTCTACAGCCTTAGAGTTCTTCACTACAGCCACGATTGTGTACTCTGTGGCATCCTCGAGCTCTGTTGCTGTGCAGCTCACGCTCTTGTTAGCCTCAACCTTTGCACCATTTGCCAACACCTCAGATGCTGTTGGTGTGGTCTCGGTAGCCTCCACAGCCAACCACGCTACGTCGGTAGCCTCTGTTGTGGCGATGGTGAACGATAGTGTAGACTCTGTTGCCTCACCCGCTGTAAGCTCGATTGTTGGGTTCTTCACCTCGTCAACCGGTGCCTTTTCGTCGCATGCTACAAATAGTAGAGGTAGCGCCACGAGAAAATAGAGGAAATGTTTAATTCTCATAGTTTTACTAGTTTTAGATATTTGAAATTTATTAGTTTCCTAACTCCATTTGAATACAAAGATACAACTTTTTTCTAAAACTGCAAAGCCGAGCAATGATGAGAGGACGAAGAGCAGGATGAAAGAGCAAAGATGAAAGTGGAAGGTGATGGTTGTCTGGGTAGAGCCATGGACTGAGGTCCACTCTGGGTAGCTGTGGGTATTGCCGTGCGCTGTAGCGCACCCTGGGTAGAGTGAAACTTTCAGAGCGCAGTGAAACTACTCACCCCATACTCAGAGCTCAGCGGAGCAAAAAAAGATAGAGGGACACCCGCCGATGTCCCTCCCCACAACACTGTTACATTTTTATGAAAGCAATAGATTAAGACCAGTGTTGTTTAGTGTTTTTTACTTTTATCAGCACTCGGCGCAAGCCGAGCGCTGATAAAAGTATATGTCCCTACACTTACTCGAATATTACGCAGTCGTTAACACTCGAAGCCCATGATGGGAGATCGATTGTAAACAGCTCAGTGTCATACTCTGCATCTGTAGAAGGCACTGTGAATGTGCTTGCCGTAATTACTTGACCATTAACAGTACAGTTTTTAAATGTTACCTTATGTCCATTGTTAAGCTTAGATAAATCCAAGTTCATATGCTCAATGAATGAGCAGTTAGTCAAGGTAGTATTTACATATGGTTTAAGTACACGACCATAGATATTGTTATAGTATGTGCCCTGCTCAAACTTAACATTTGTGAATGATGCACTCTCAATCTCGCCATAACTTGTCCAGCCTGCAAGTGTTGAGTTGGTCACAACTAATTTAACACCCTCAGCGCCAGCCTCACCGGTGTTAATTGGGTAAAGAACACCATCACCACCAATGTTAACATTGTCAAGAATAACATCCTGCGTTGGGTACATAATCATAACGGCACGGCAACCCTCCTCGATAGTAAGGTTCTTGATAGTACCTCCAGAAGTCATGATTCCGTAGTCGTCACCATAACACTCCATATATAGCTCGTGACCGTTGCCATCCAAAGTTCCTCCGTCCAATTTATATGCGTACTTGTTACCATAGGGTGCTGTTGTGGCAGCCTCTGTCTCAATGTCGTCAGTCATAACAACGCTTCCACCATTTGCAAGCGCATCAGCCAAAGCATCTGCGTTATCAGCTACGTATGTTACATTGTTCTCAGTCAATGTAGCTGGAGCAACTGCCTCAACACCCTCTGAATATGCGTCAGTATGATTTGCGTTTGAAGTGTTGATAACGCAGTTGGTCAATGTCAATGTTACATAAGAACGGATCAAAGCATAAGTGCCATTACCATCCAAAGTACAATTCTCGAATGATACAGAGTTAAGAGATGAACCAAATGAGTTCCAACCGTATAGCTTACAATTCTTGAAGATTACATCACCATTACCATTGTCAAAATGGATAGAGTAAGCACCGCTATTATTGAATGTACAACCCTCGAAGATAACTGTACCATCTACGCCATTACCATAGCTTTTTCCCTGAACATTTGCGTTGCGAATAGTAACTGTTCTGCCAGCAGGAACCAAAGCTGTTTTAAGACCATAGTTAAGATCACCGATGTTAGCACCATTAGCGTCGATAACTACGTCTGTTGTGCCAGCAGCTACAGCCTCCAAAACTGTCTTCAACTCACCTTTGTTTGCTACAACATTGTCAACATCAGCTGAAACAACGTTGAACTTGCCATTATTCTCAATTACCTTGTAACCATCAGCAATTGTTGATTTCCAGAATACTGAATCACCGTGTGCAGGGTCAGGTACGACCATAGAGAATGTACCACCGTAAATTGCAGATACATAGTATGTACAGTGGTCAGATACACCAGGATTCTCCATAAGCTCGAATGAACCGCCGTTGATAGTGGTCTTATATGCAGCGCCATCAGCAGATCCAACAGCACCATGCTTACCCTTTACAGTAGCGTTGTTGATAACAGTCTCACCATAGTTGAGGATAGCATAAGTCAACTGGCTATAAGCGGTGAAGTTACCACCGTTAATTACAGCGCTACCACCTACCTGAGTGTTAAGTGCACTACCGTAGCTACCCTCACCTGCCTCAGCATTTGTTGTGAAAGTACCACCGTTGATTACAAGGTTACCCTCGTTCCAAATAGCAGAACCACCGTTTGTGTCAACGTTTGTGATTGTGATGTTACCATTGATAGTCATTGTACCAAAGTTCTCAATACCACGAGCATTGATTGCACCCTCGCCCTTGAGAGTAAGAGTTCCATAGTTGTCGATAGCATAGTGGTGACGACCAGGCTCCTTCTCAGTGGTTGTGATAGTCTTGCCGTTGAGGTTGATTGTCAACTCAGACGTAACTTTAAGAGGCTCAGTCAATCTTACATTCTCTGTCAAAGTTATCTCGCCACCAAACATAGCTGCAGCAACAAGCTCACCAGCCGGAGTGTTAGGCCACTCTGTCTCGCCAGCGAAAGCATCCTCGATCTTAACCTCGAAGTTCTTACCGTCGGTAAGGATGTTACCCTTGATAGTAGTAAGGTAGTTAGCGTTAACTGGAATATCAGTGTTGAATGCTACAGTCTCGCCGATAACCTTGCCACCTTTCTCCTTAACAGTAAGGTTGAACTTAACGATATTGTCCTCAGTTGGGAAGAAATAGTCAGTGAAGAGAACCTTATCGGTATTTGAGTTGTCGCCATAAACTGCGATATCGAACTCCTCGTGCTTGATGTCGCGGTTCTTAGAGTCATTGATAACCTTGCCTTCAAATGCGTTGAAAGCATTGTAGTGCTTAACAGTGTACTCTACAGTAGCCTTAGCAGGCTCGATGCCAATGTTGCTAAGAGCCACCATGTCGGTAGTCACAACGCGAAGCTTAGCGAAAGGACGCTGAAGCTTTACAGTGATGTTGCTAGCGCTAGAGTAGTTGTTAACAGCAACGGTAGCAGTAAATGCATCACGGCTCTCGTCCATAGCATTCCACTTACCATTGAGTTTGATGTCGTGAAGCACCTCAGTGTTGTAGTGCTTGTCGCCCTTATCCTCACCGTCTACAACGTCAGCCCAAACAACGAACTGATAGTCGCGACCAGGAACAAGGCGAACGTCGAATGCTACGCTCTTGTCATCGCTGTACTTTACAAGACGCTCCTGTGAAGGCTCACCCTTGTAGTAAACCTGAAGGATGTAACGCATAGTAGCGTCGCCAGCCAACACGCCATTGTCAAATACGCCGAGTGCGCTGTTGTTGCCGCCAGCAGCACGAGTCTCAACCTCAGGGATTGTGACATTGACGATAGCGTCGATCTCGCCACCGACGTTTACGTCAAGACCCTCAGGCTCTGTCTGACATGATACTACGCAGAGTACCACTGCCAATAAAGCTAAAAGTTTTTTCATAGTGTTAAATTATTAAAAGGTTAAAAAGATCTGTTCCTTACGTGCGCGCGATGCGCATTTAAATAGGTCGAATAAGAGGTGCAGCACCCCTAAGGACATAGGTACAAAGAGTGCCGCCCACCACATTTCTGTGGCGGGTGATAGGGTAAAATAGAATAGTCGAGTTTATTTATCGAATAGCCGTAACGTGCTGATTTAGAGGACGAAAAATCCCCCCCCCCTCGCGAAATTAGGGTGGTCAGCTCGTAATATGTTGACTTATAGGACATTTATTGGCTCTCTTTTGTCGAATGTTTGATGCAAAAGTAAATAAAATTTGTCAATTGTGCAACATTGAAGTAATCATTTTTTTTGCTCTTTGAGCCGAATGTGATAGCGCGAAGAGAGCAACGAAGGGACTAAGGGACAAAGCGACGACGCGGAAAAACACTCTCTTCGTCATTGCGAGGCTGTTAAGCCGTGGCAATCTCCTCCTCTTGGTCATTGCGAGAGCCGCAAGGCTCGTGGCAATCTCCTGCACAACGCGCTAATCATGAGATCCCCACGCTCGCAAATGCTCGCTCGGGATGACGAAGAGAGAACAGAGAGAACAGAGAGAACAGAGAGAACAGAGAGAGCAGAGAGAGCAGAGAGAGCAGAGAGAGCAGAAAAACCCCGAACGGAAAACTCCATTCGGGGTAATTGTTGAAAGGCAGCAGGGGCTGCCCTACAATCAAAAATTATTTAAGGTACTTGTTCAACCAGCTAAAGAACTCGCGATTCCAAACTACAGAGTTCTGTGGCTGGAACACCTGGTGTGCCTCGTTCTCGAACGACACTAGGCGAGCGTCGATGCCCTGAACACGTGCTGCGGTGAACGCCTCGAGCGACTGGCTATAAGGAATACGGTAGTCCCTCTCGCCAGTGATGATCATAATAGGACTATCCCACTTATCAACGTTCTTGTGTGGCGAGTTAGCATACGAACGCTGTGCCACGGCGTTATCCTTATCCCAGTATGCGCCACCATAGTCGTTGGTCACGAAGAAGAGCTCCTCGGTGTGGCCATACATCGACTCGAAGTTGAAGATGCCGCAGTGAGCGATGAAGGCCTTGAAGCGACCCTCGTGAACGCCCGCAAGGTAGTATGTAGAGTAGCCACCATACGACGCACCTACGCAACCACGCTTGTCGGTATCCACCCATGGCTCCTTAGATACCTCGTCGATAGCAGCAAGGTAGTCGCGGATGTTCTGTCCCGAGTAGTCGCCCGAGATCTGGTCGGTCCACTCCTGACCAAATGATGGGCAGCCACGGCGGTTAGGTGCTACGATAACATAGCCCTCGGCAGCCATAAGCTGGAAGTTCCAGCGGTAGCTCCAGAACTGCGATACGGTGCTCTGAGGACCACCCTGGCAGTAGAGGAGTGTAGGGTACTTCTTCGTAGGATCGAAGTCGGGAGGTAGGATTACCCATGTGAGCATCTGCTTACCATCGGTGGTGGTGATCCAACGCTCCTGAACCTCGCCAAACTTGATGTTGTCGTAGATCTCGCGGTTTACGTCGGTAAGCTGTGTGAGCTCGCCCGACTCGAGGTTTACGTCGTAGAGCTCTACGGCCTTGCAGATGGTGTTCATGTTTGCCACGATCTTGCCACCAGCAAAGGTGAAGGCGTTGATGTCGTGGTTGCCACGTGTGATATGCTTCATGTTGCCCGCAAGGTCGATGTGTGCCACCTGGTGTGTGCCACGCCATGGAAGCACGAAGTACATAGCGTCGTTGCCATCCCAAGCCACCTCAGTCACGCAGTAGTCCTGACCACGTGTGATGTAGTCGCACTTGTTGGTCTTGAGGTCGAAGACCCAAAGACGCTGCTGGTCAGCCTCGTTGCCTGGACGACGCTGCGAACGGAAGGCGATCTTAGTGCCGTCGGGCGAGAATACAGGGTACTTGTCGTAGCCTACAAACGCGTCAGCACCAGCCTCGGCAGCCTCCTTCGAGAGGTTGCGTGTAGCCTCAGTAGCAAAGTCGTAGAGGAAGATGTCAGAGTCGGTAGAGAGCGCGTACTCGGTGCCGGTGAGAGGCTTGCATGTGTAGGCAAGCTGTGTGCCGTCGGGCGAGAGGCGAATCTCGGCATTGTCGAAATATGGCGCAAGAGGAGCGTCGTATGCCTTGTCAGCACCGATAATGTCCTTGCCCTCAGCAATCTTGCCATCCTTGTAGTCGGCAGCGAAGATGTGGAGGTATGAGCCATCATCCCAGTAGTCCCAGTGGCGTACCATGAGGTCGTCATATATGCGCACCTTAGACTTGTCCATATCCTCGTACTTGTTAGAGCCCTTGAGCTTAGCCACCTCAACGCGCTGTACGTAGAAGGCGTGGTCGCCAGCGATGCCGAAGCCCTCAACATCCTTCGCAAGGGTAGTTAGCTGACGTGTAGCAAGGGTGTTGATGTCCATAGCCCACACCTGTGACGAGCCTGAACGGTTCGACAAAAAGGCGATGTTCGACTCGTCGAGCCACTGTGCCGAGTGGTTTGAAGAGTTGTAGTCGGTGAGACGCTTAGTCTCGCCTGTAGCCATGTCGCGCAACCAGAGTGTAGTGACGCCGCGGTTCTCGGCGATGTTGTACTCAGTGAGAGCATATACCAACTTAGAGCCATCCGCAGAGAGCGTCTGCGCGCCGATACGGCCCATCTTCCACATCACCTCGGGGGTGAACTTACCAGCCTCCTTCTCAGCCTCGGTCAGAGCATTGTCGATAACCAAGGGCTTAGGTAGGTTGCTCTCTTCGCAGCTACCCAACGCAAGAAGCGATGCAAATGTCATAAGAAATAGAATTTTTTTCATAAATAAGTTATGTAGTTTTAAGTTATGTCCCCTTTTTTGTATCTTTGCCGTCGTAACGTCGGCTCCTCTACATGAGCGTTCTCATGCCATAGAGCCTCTCACGCGAGAGAGCCACAATAGGTAATGCACAAAACTATGCAACAACGCCCAATGCGCACCATATACTTCGGCTCTACATGCCTTGTCATCTGCTCGCAGCTCCCCTCAGAGGAGTACCATGCAATGAGCGTAGATGATAATATGGCAATTTCGAGAGCGAAAGTAATAAAAAAAGTTGAAAACAACAAATATGTGGCACTCTTAACGCCAGATGTCGAGGCTACGTTCGAGGCTCTAAAGGGTGAGTTTCACCTTGTTGAGGCGGCAGGAGGCATCGTCGATAATGGCGAGGGAGCTATCTTGATGATCAGCTCGCGAGGGCGTTGGGATCTGCCCAAAGGACATGTGGAGCAGGGTGAGAGTGGCATGCAGGCTGCCTTGCGCGAGGTCGAGGAGGAGACGGGCATACGCTGTGAGGTGGTGGGCGAGAGCGCGCTAGCTCATACGTGGCACGCCTACGACACCTATGGCCGTTGGGAGCTTAAGCGCACCGAGTGGTGGGCGATGCGAGCCATCGGCGGCGAGCTTCGAGCACAGCGCGAGGAGGGTATCACGGAGGTGGTCTGGTGCGATGAGGATGCTCTTGCTGAGAGGCTGAAATTGAGCTATGCCACAATTTGTGAGGTGGTGGAACGTTACTTGTGTAAGATATTTAGAAAAGAGTAATTACTACTGGAACGATAAATTTCGCAAAGCAGAAAAACGGTGGGTTATGAGACGACTATTTTCACTCTTCGTGGTTGCGCTTTTGGTGTTTGTTGCGGGTTGTAGCAACGACATGGATATGGTGCAGTTCTCGCTTGATAAGAGCAAGGTGGAGATCCCTGCTGGTGGTGGCACGGTCGAGGTGCGTGTGGTGAGCAATATGGCGTGGGAGCTTACGGGCTACACATCGTGGTGCAAGCCCTCGGTGAAGAGTGGAAAGGGTAGTGCCACGGGCGAGGTGGTGACCTTCACTGCCGAGCGAGCCGACAAAGAGCGCAAGGTGACATATCGCTTCAAGGCGGGTGGCGAGACCTTTGAGCTTGTCGTAAAGCAGGGTATGGTGCCACAGCTTAAGACCTCAGATACAAACATCCACTGGGTTATGCCCGAGGGTGGCGAGGTGGTGCTTCGCTACGAGGCAAATATTGAGTGCGAGGTCGTAGTCCCCGATGAGGCTGCGGAGTGGCTCTCGGCAGATACAAGAGCCTTGGGTCTGCGTAGTGCAAGACTTGTGACTCAGCCCAACACAACTAATATTAGCCGTGAGGCGGAGGTTGTGGTGCGCTCTGTCGAAAATCCCATAATGTCGGTAAAGTTCACCGTTCGCCAGCCCAGCGACAAGAATATTATCCGCTACACCACAAGCGATGGCAAGATCTTCGAGCCCAGTAGTGGTGCTTTTAACGCTGCGATTACCAATAACTTATATCTCGATGGCGTAGGAATTATCGAGTTTAAAAATAGGCTAACGACGATTCGCAATAAGGCTTTCGTGCTATCGTATTTTAATAATCTAAAGTCGATTGTATTGCCCGACGGCGTAGAGAGCATTGGTGAGGCGGCATTCTATCAATGCTTCCTCCTTGAGGATGTCGCGCTTTCCAAGTCGCTGCTCTCTATTGGCGAGTCGGCATTTGCAGAGTGTGAGTCGCTGACCGATGTTGTTATCCCTGATGGCGTTCAGACCATTGGCGATGGTGCTTTTCTCGAATGCAATGAACTAAGAAGTGTTACGATGTCGGATAGCGTAACCTCGCTTGGTGCTTTGTGCTTCGATGGGTGTGAGTCTTTGGAGAGGGTGCGCCTATCGGATAATATCACCACAATCCAGAGTAGTACATTCTATGGCTGTGTAGCTCTCCGAGAGCTAAATATCCCCTCAAAGTTGGAGACTGTCGATTGCTACGCCTTCTGTGGTTGTATTGCTCTGCCCGATATTAAGCTCGGCGATGGGCTTAAGTCGATAGGCGATTATGCCTTTATGAGCTGCCACGAGTTTACGGAGATTGATATCCCCGAGGGCGTTACGCTGATGGGCGACAACTGCCTTGGCGACTGCCCTAAGTTGGTGCGAGTATCTCTGCCCGAGTCGCTCGAAGTGCTTGGAGCGAACACATTCGTTAGCTGTTTGTTGTTGCGTGAAGTGAATATACCAGAGAGCATTACCAAGCTTGGAGATGGCCTGTTTCAGGGTTGTGAGAGCTTGGAGAGTGTGGTGCTTCCGCCGATGTTGAAGGTGGTGGGCGACTTTGCGTTTGCGGGTTGCACGAGCCTTGCGGAGATTGATATTCCAGCCACGGTTACACATATCAATCAGTCGGCATTTGCCTATTGTCACTCTCTGGAGCGTGCCACAGTGCATAGCGAGCACCTTAAACAGATTCAAGGCGGTGCCTTTGCGTATTGTCCATCGCTTACGCACTTGGAGCTATACTCTATCGAGCCACCTCAGCTCCCAGAGCTTAGTATCTTCGATGGTTGTAGCGAGAAGCTTGGTGTCTATGTCCCTACCGAGAGTGTCGAGACATATAAGGGTGATGCGGCTTGGAGTACCTACGCCAACTACATCCTCCCACTTGAATAAAATAGTAGTAATTAGCAATTTGTAGTTAGAAATTAGAGATATGAATAAGATACTTTGGGTGGACGACGAGATTGATCTGTTGAAGCCCCATGTGATGTTTCTAGAGAGTAAGGGCTACGATGTCGACACATGTAATAATGGCTACGACGCTGTTGAGATGATTGCCGAGTGTGCCTACGACCTTGTGATCCTTGACGAGATGATGCCCGGCATGACAGGCCTTGAGACGCTTCCTCTGATCAAGGCAGAGCGTCCCTCGCTACCTGTGATCATGGTGACTAAGTCCGAGGAGGAGAATATCATGGACAAGGCGATCGGCTCGAAGATTGCCGACTATATCATCAAGCCCGTAAATCCCAATCAGGTATTGCTCTCGATAAAGAAAAACTTGCACTCGCAACAGCTTGTAACCGAGCAGACTACGGCGGACTATCGCTCCGAGTTTGGACGCATTGCGCAGCAGCAACAGCAGGCCGACACCTTTGCCGACTGGGTGGCACTCTACCGCAAACTTGTTGGCTGGGAAATCGAGCTGTCAAGCTCGTCGGATCGTAGCATTCGCGAGGTGCTAAGCTACCAGAAGAATGAGGCTAATCAGGGCTTCTCGAAGTTTGTGGCACGCAACTACTACGACTGGATCAACCGCCGCCAGAGCGACGAGCTGATACCCGTGATGTCGCATACGTTGATGCGCCGACGAGTATTCCCCGAGGTCGACAAGGGCAAGACTACGTTGGTGGTAATCGATAATATGCGTTACGATCAGTGGCGCACCATCGAGCCTATGTTGCGCGGCTTCTACGACGTGGAGGCTGACGACATCTATTGTGCTATCCTGCCTACGGCTACGCAGTATGCTCGCAATGCGCTGTTTGCTGGTTTGATGCCCTTGGCAATCGATAAGTTGATGCCCGAGAAGTGGCTCAATGACAACGAGGATGGCGGAAAGAATATGTATGAGGAGGAGTTCTTGCGCCGTCTTATCCAGCAGTCGGGCAAGCAGTATCGCCTGTCGTTCGATAAGCTGGTGCGCCCCGAGGCAGGGCGTAAGCTCCTAGATAATATGCAGCGCATATATGAGGCTGACTTCTCGGTGGTTATCTACAACTTCCTAGATATATTGTCGCACGCCCGCACCGAGACCGACATCATCCGCGATCTTACCGATGATGAGGCATCGTTCCGTTCGCTCACGCGCTCGTGGTTCGAGCACTCGGAGCTCTATACGCTCCTCAAGTCGCTTGCCGAGCGTGGCCATCGAGTGATCATAACCTCGGATCATGGTACGATACGTGTGGATAATCCGGTGCGTGTCACGGGTGATCGGGAGACCTCGCCAAATCTGCGCTATAAGACGGGTCGTAACCTGGCGTATAACTCGCGTGATGTGTATGAGGTGACTCGCCCTGAGGATGTTCAGCTACCCTCGGGACGTCTTACGTCAAGCTATATATTCGCCTACAATCGCGACTTCTTAGTCTATAATAATGACGCTAATAAATATATAAGGTACTATAAAAATACGTTTCAGCATGGCGGCATCTCGATGGAGGAGATGATGGTGCCTTTTGCTGTGCTAAAACCCAAGAGTAAGTAGAATGATGGAGAGAGTAATTGAGATTCAGTCGCTCGACGAACTTGATCGTGTTGCTGAGGCTGTTGTCGAGAGCCTCGATGGTCGTACTGTGGTGGCCTTTGATGCGCCAATGGGTGCGGGTAAGACCACGCTAATCAGCCGCATAGCGCGCTACCTCGGTAGCGAGGATGATGTCACCAGCCCGACATTTGCTATTGTCAACCAGTATGAGGGTCGCCGCACGATCTATCACTTCGATATGTATCGTATCGAGCGTGTTGAGGAGGCACTAGACTTCGGCTCGGAGGAGTATCTGTCGTCAGGTGAGCTATGTCTGGTGGAGTGGCCCGAGAAGATCGAGGCGCTGCTGCCCGACGATACTATGGTTGTGCGCATCGAGATATTGTCGGATAGCGCCCGCCGTTTTGTAATTAGATAAAAATGACTAACTTTGTGCTCTTAAAAATATAAAACTATGGAGAAGTACGAGTCAAAACAACAACAGATACACCACCCTGCAGCACTTATATTTCCGATTATCTCGCGCATGGATCTGCTCTCGCCTGCAATGAAAGACAAGGTCGAGGAGTGGGAGGCTACCGAGGATAGCTGCTCGTTTAAGGTTAAGGGCATGAAGGTGGGCCTTCGTATTGCAGAGCGTGTTGAGAATAAGCATGTTAAGATTGTGGCAGACGAGGGTGGAATACCTATCGACTTCACCTTCTGGATTCAACTTAAGCAGGTCGATGAGCGCGATACGCGTGTACGCATGGTGCTCCATGCCGAGCTCAACATGATGATGCGAATGATGATTGGAGGTAAGATCCAGTCGGGCCTCGATCAGGCTGTTGAGGGGTTGGCAAATGCACTAAATCAGTTTAGATAGGCTACTGTGCTGAGTGGTTGAGAGATAGTTTAACCCTCGGAATATCAATAAAAACGATTTTATTTTCGGTTTTTGTTGCAAATTCGCACAATTCAACGTATATTTGCGGACATTTTTGCGCAAAGGTGTTGTCTTGCGTCTAAATTTGTTGAGATTTTATTGCTGCATTGTGGTGATTATTGCGATGTTAGCAATGTAGTCGATGAAATTTGTGTATTAAAAATAAAACATATAAAAACTTTAAAGACATGACAAAGGCAGATATCGTAAACCAGATTGCTAAGTCAACCGGTGTTGAGAAGATTCAGGTTCAGGCTATCGTTGAGGCATTCATGGATAGCGTTAAGGAGGCTATGACCGATGGACAGAATGTTTACTTGCGCGGCTTTGGTAGCTTCATCATCAAGAAGCGTGCTATGAAGGTTGCTCGTAACATCTCTAAGAATACAACCATCACTATTCCTGAGCACAATATCCCTGCTTTCAAGCCTTCTAAGAGCTTTATCGCTGAGATTAAGTAATCCGGAGTTTAGTAAAACCTAATTTAATATATTACAATTATGCCAAACGGAAAGAAGCACAAGCGTCATAAGATGGCGACGCACAAGCGTAAGAAGCGTCTTCGCAAGAATCGTCATAAGAAGAAGTAATTTTTCTTAACAGACATAGGAGAAGCTAAGGTCTATGCCTTAGCTTCACCTATTTATTTAAAAACACAAAGATTTACATTGTTAAGTTATGCAGAGAGAGTTAATTATCAATGTAAATCCAACCGAAGTTTCGATAGCACTTTGCGAAGATAAGGTGCTTGTCGAACTTAACAAGGAGCAGTGTCAGACCGGTTTCTCTGTCGGCGATATATATGTCGGCAAGGTTCGCAAGATTATGCCCGGACTGAATGCAGCTTTCGTTAACATAGGTCACGAGAAGGATGCCTTTATCCACTACCTCGACCTCGGAGCCAATTTCAACTCGTTGCGTCGCGTTGTCGATAGTCATACGCAGCAGAAACGCCCCGTACGTGTCGAGAGCATGAAGCTCGAGGAGCCACTCGAAAAGGAGGGTCGTATCGGAGATTACCTTCAGCAGGGTCAACTCGTCATGGTGCAGATTGCCAAGGAGGCAATTTCGACCAAGGGACCACGTCTTACAGCAGATATTTCGCTTGCAGGACGCAATGTGGTGTTGGTGCCATTCTCGTCAAAGGTGTTTGTATCGACAAAGATACGCTCGAATGCTGCAAAGAAACGACTTCGTAAGGTAGCACAGGATGTGTTGCCACAGAACTTTGGTGTCATCATTCGCACGGCAGCTGCCGATGCTGAGGATATCGACATCATGCAGGACATACTCTCGTTAGTAGAGCGATGGAACAGTGCCATCGCCGCGCTTGGTAAGGGCGATGCCCCCGCGCTACTCATGAGCGAGATGAGCCGAGTGAATACAATCATTCGCGACTCGTTGAACGACACATTCTCACAGATCACTGTCGACAACGAGCCTCTCTACAACGAGATTAAGAGCTACGTGCATGCCATCAAACCCGAGATGGATAAGCTCGTGAAGCTCTATACGGGCAAGGTGCCCATCTTCGACAACTTTGATGTTGCGAAGCAGATCAAGTCGTTATTTGCCAAGTACGTATCGCTCCGTCGTGGAGCATACCTTATCATCGAGCATACCGAGGCTATGCACGTCATCGACGTAAACTCTGGTAACCGCACCAAGGCAGAGGTCGATCAGGAGCAGACAGCTCTTGAGGTTAACCTCGCTGCTGCGGCAGAGATAGCACGACAGCTGCGACTCAGGGATATGGGTGGTATCGTCATTATCGACTTTATCGATATGCGTAAGGCTCCAAGCCGCCAGCTCCTCTACGAGGAGATGCAGAAGCTGATGGCTACGGACAAGGCTAAGCACACCATCTTGCCACTCACGAAGTTCGGACTGATGCAGATCACTCGTCAGAGGGTGCGCCCAATCGCTGTTGCCGAGACCTCGGATGTCTGTCCAACATGTTTCGGTACTGGTAAGGTGGGACCAACGATACTGCTCGAGGAGAAGATCGAGGGACAGATACAGCTGCTCGCTGAGCGTGGATGTAAGTATGTCAACCTCAAGGTCAGCCCCTATGTTGCTGCCTATCTGAGCGAAGGATTATGGTCGCGACGAATGCGTTGGATTTGCAAGTATAAGCTACGTATAGCTTTAACATCTGATCAGAGCATAGGCATGATCGATGTTAGCTACCTCGATAAGGAGGGCAAGTCGCTTCTAATGTAGAGGTTATAGAGAAGCGAAATGGAAAAATTGAAGAGTATCGTTCGTAAGTCCAAACAGGCGAACGAACTAAAAAAGTGTTTGGAAATTATAGGCTCTACCGTCCATCTTGAGCAGATGGTCGGCGGAGCCTATTCGCTTTATGCGGCAGCAACCGTGGAACGAATGGGCGGTGTGCATATCTTTGTCGCCGATGACCGCGATAGTGCTGCATATCTTGTTAATGATCTCTATGAACTCCTTGATGAAGAGCGCGTTGCGTTCTTCTCGTCGGGCTATAAGCGTTCGGTGGCTTATGGAGCTGAGGATGCCCAAGGCGTGGTGCGTCGCACGGCGGCCCTCAATGCCATTGCTGGTTTTACGAAGGGCTACTTGGCTGTTTGCACCTATCCCGAGGCGTTAGCCGAGAGCGTTGCCGATAGGGTGCGCCTCGAGGCTCAGTCGCGCAAGGTGCGTAGGGGTGAGCGTATGCAGCAGAGCGAGCTTGTCGAGTGGCTTATTGAGCAGCAGTTTGAGCGTGTAGACTTTGTCTATGAGCCTGGTCAGTACTCGGTGCGTGGTGGTATTGTCGATGTCTTTTCGTATGTCGAGTCGAAGCCCTATCGTATCGACTTTTTTGGCGATGAGGTAGACTCGCTGCGTAGGTTCGATATATCGAGTCAGCTCTCGTCGGACCGTCCTGAGGAGGTTGAGATCATCCCCAATATGATGCGCGAGAGTGTGGCGGAGCGCGTCTCGCTGGCGCAGTTTGCGGGCTCGGCGACATGGTGGTTTTCGGATGGCGACTACGTCATGCGTAAGGTGTTAGACCTGCGCAAGAAGGCTCTCGAGCAGGCATCTGATGAGGAGGATGTCAGAACTATCTCCTCGCGTCTTACCTCGCAAAAGCGCATTTTGCAAGATATTCAGGGGTGCAGTGTTGTGCTTCTAAAGAATAATCTCAGGGAGCGTCCTGCTCAGACAACCATCACGTTTGACACTTCGCCGCAGCCACGCTTCAATCGCAACTTCGAGATGCTTGCCGACGATATACGTTGGAATGCGCAGCGCGGTTATACCACATATATTCTCTCGAAAAACAAGGCTCAAGTTGAGCGTCTTAATAATATCTTCCATCAGTCGGGTCGTCGTGCAGTTGACTTCAGCTCGCTCGATATGGTGCTTCATGAGGGCTTTGTGGATAATGCCCTTAAGATATGCTTATATCCTGATCATCAGATCTTTGATCGCTATCAGCGTTACCGTCTGCGTGGCGAGATAAAGCGCGACGAGCAGATGACCGTTGCCGAGCTTAATGCTCTTAAGGTTGGCGACTATGTGGTGCATATCGATCATGGCGTAGGACGCTTTGGCGGTCTTGTGAAGCTCAATGAGAATGGACGTGTTAAGGAGGCTATTAAGCTGATCTACAAGGATAACGACATCTTGTTTGTGAATGTCCATGCGCTGCATCGCATTTCGCGCTATAAGAGTGGCGAGGGTGAGCCTCCAAAGATATATAAGTTGGGTAACGGCGCGTGGCAGAAGCTTAAGGCGACTACCAAGAAGGCTGTTAAGGATATTTCGCGAGAGCTTATCGCGTTGTATGCCAAGCGCAAGGCCTCTGAGGGCTTTGCCTTCTCGGAGGATGGCTATCTACAGCAGGAGCTTGAGGCATCGTTTAAGTGGGAGGATACGCCCGATCAGATGAAGGCTATTGCCGCCGTTAAGCGCGACATGGAGTCGCATCAGCCGATGGATCGCCTTGTGTGTGGCGATGTGGGCTTTGGCAAGACCGAGGTTGCAATACGTGCTGCCTTCAAGGCCGCGTGTGATGGTAAGCAGACGGCGGTGCTTGTGCCTACGACAATTCTTGCCCTGCAACACTATCGTTCATTTGCCGAGCGACTGCGCGATCTGCCAGTTACGGTTGAGTATATCAACCGCACAAAGTCGGCTAAGGAGTCGCGTCGTATTGCCGATGATCTGCGTGCGGGAAAGATCGATATTCTCATCGGAACACATAAGATGCTCTCGAAGCAGATTGAGTTCCACGACCTCGGATTGCTTATTATCGACGAGGAGCAGAAGTTTGGTGTTGCTGCCAAGGAGAAGCTTACGCAGATGTCCGTATCGGTTGATACTCTTACACTTACGGCTACGCCTATCCCTCGAACATTGCAGTTTTCGCTCATGGGTTCGCGCGATCTGTCGGTAATATCGACACCTCCACCCAACCGCCAGCCTATTGTCACCGAGTCGCACCTCTTCTCCGAGGAGGTCATTCGCGATGCTATCGAGGAGGAGCTATCGCGCGGTGGTCAGGTCTACTTTGTTCATAACCGAGTGGAGGATCTTACAAGGTTGCAGGGCATGATCACGCGACTATGCCCCAAGGCGCGTGTTGGCGTGGGACATGGACGAATGCCTGCCGATGAGCTTGAGAAGCTGATAATGAACTTTATATATGGTGAGTTCGATGTGCTGCTTGCCACGACAATCATCGAGAATGGTATCGATATTGGTAATGCTAACACTATCATTATCAACGATGCACACCGTTTCGGTCTGAGCGATTTGCATCAGCTGCGTGGCCGTGTAGGACGTAGCGATCGCAAGGGCTTCTGCTATCTTCTTTCGCCCCCTGAGGAGCTTCTTGCTGGGGATGCGCGTCGTCGTCTACGTGCCATCGAGGAGTTCTCGGATCTCGGCTCTGGATTTAATATCGCGATGCAGGACCTAGATATTCGTGGTGCTGGTAATCTTTTGGGTGCTGAGCAGAGTGGTTTTATTGCAGATGTGGGCATCGAGACCTACCAGAAGATCTTAAATCAGGCAATCTCGGAGCTTCGTGCCGAGGGCCTCGATACCTCGGGCTTGAGTCAGACGGAGAACGATGCGATGCGCGATGTGGCATTTGTTGATGATGCTACGATTGACATTGATATTGATGCCTCTATACCAGATAGTTATGTTTGCTCACAGGCTGAGAAGTTGCGCCTCTATCGCGAGATTGATGCTATGCACGATGATGCCGACTTCGAGGCATTCAAGGAGCGTCTGAAGGATCGCTTTGGCGGTCTTCCGCAGTCTGTCATCGAGCTTGTCGATGTTGTGCGCTTGCGTCGCGAGGCGGTCAACCTCGGTATGGAGCATGTTAAGGTGAAGAATGGTCTGATGATAGTCCGTTTTGTGGGCGACAACAACTCGCCATTCTTTAAGACCGAGCTCTTCCTTCAGATGTTGCGCAAGGTTGTTGCTCAGCCCGATAGGTTTGTCGTTAAGCAGTACAATAATCGTCTGTCGATGACCGTTAGAAAGATATACTCAATAGCCGAGGGCGTGGAGATGTTGCGTAGCTTGGCGGCACTTGGCGAACAAAAGCAAACAAAGTAGAGATGAATCTTATTGTCGACATAGGAAATACTCGTGCTAAGGCTGTGGTAATGAATGGCTTGTGTGAGGTGGAACGCTTCGTGTCGGAGTCAGTGGCCGAAGAATGGCTTCGTGCAATCATTGCGCGATATGCGGTTAGCCGAGCCATTGTGTCGTCGACACGTGGCGATGCTGAGTGGGTTTGCAATATGTTGCGTGACGTTGTGGGTTATGTTGTCAATTTTAGCCCTGCCACGACGCCTGTGCCCCTTGCCAATAGCTACTCTACGCCTCAGACTCTTGGTGCCGATCGCCTTGCGGCTGCTGTGGGTGCAACAACGCTTTATCCTGAGTGTGATCTGCTGATTGTCGATTTTGGTACGGCTATCACCATCGACTATGTTGAGGGTGGAGCGTTTCGCGGTGGCAACATCTCGCCGGGTGTGACCACTCGCTTTCGCGCCCTTCACGACTACACGGCATCGCTACCACTATGCACTGCTACGGATGAGGTTTTGACCTACGGTCGTACCACCCGTGAGGCTATCGAACAGGGTGTCATGCGCGGCATTGAGCATGAGATTAGAGGCTATGTTGATGATTTTTCAAAGAAAAATGTAAAAAAATGCATAATTTTTACTGGCGGCGACGCAAAATATTTTGCGAAGCAAATTAAAAATGCGATATTTGCAGACTGTGAGCCGGTAATTTTTGGGCTGAATAGAATTTTGAACTACAATGCAGAGAAGCAGTAACTACATATTTGGTTTTGTTGTGGCACTTGTGGCGGTGATTGCCACGCTGTTGCCACATGTGGCGGAGGCGCAAACATCTAGTGTTAATGCCTACTCGCCATACTCGATGTATGGCCTTGGCGAGGTGCTTACACCAGGCTCGGTGCAGATGCGCTCGATGGGTGGTGTCGGTATCGCTCTGCGCAGCCCTTCGCAGATCAACACGCTTAACCCAGCAGCGGCAAGCATAGCACCCTCGAAGAGTGCCCTATTCGATGTGAATATCGATGCTACGCACTATCGCAATAGCCAGCCCAAGTATGGTGCTGATGGTGCAGCGTTGGACAAGGTGCGCACGGTCTACAATACGGCAAATATCCACAACATAGGTCTTGCATTTCCTATCGCTCGAAACCTTGGTGCTATCTTCAATGTCTCGCCTTACAGCAGTGTTGGCTACAAGATGATGACAACAGATGAGCAGCAGGATAACTGGGCAGATATTGGTCGTGTGCAGTATCTCTATGCTGGTGAGGGAGATATCACTGAGGTGAAGCTCGCTATTGGTTGGGCTCCTGTGCGCTGGCTCTCAGTGGGTGTTGCGGCACGCTATCTCTGGGGTACTATCGATAGAGAGTATATCACGCAGGTTAGTAACCAGGTTACTGGCTCTGGTACGTTTGCATCAACACGCGGCGTTGACTCCTATGTTGTCAACAACGTGAAGTTTCAGGCAGGTGCGCAGTTTAATGTTATTCAGAACGAAAAGCGTGTCATGATCCTTGGTCTTACCTACGACCTTGGTGGAAAACTAAATCCTCGCGAGCACCGTTTTGTATATACTGACGATAGCTATAACAGCATCGTCCCTGATGGTTTCCCTGTTGACAACTCTATCGCTAAGCTCGACCTTCGTGTGCCTCATCAGGTGGGTGCAGGTATCTACTACGTAGATCGTAAGGTGGCTTGGGGTGTCGATTATAACTATGCTCTCTGGGGTAATGACAATGGCTCGTATGTCGAGAACCCTAACCCTGAGAATGTAAATGTGGCTTATGCCAATACTCACACCGTGAAGCTTGGTGTGGAGTACACTCCACGACGTGGCGATACACGTAGCTACTTCAATCGTATCTCCTATCGTGTGGGTGCTCGCGTTGGTAACTACTATCAGACATTTGGTGGCAAGGGAATTAATACTATGGCACTTACTGCTGGTCTTGGTCTTCCAATTCGTCTTTGGGGTGCATCGTCCATAAACATTGGTTTTGAGTATGGCCGTATGTCGGCACCAGGCACAATCGAGGTGAATAGTGCTAAGGTGGGACTGATAACACAAAACTACTATAAGCTATCCATTGGCTTCTCACTCTTCTCTCACGATACGTCGGACTACTGGTTTGTGCGCCAAAAGTTTGACTAATCTGCGAGGCTGTTGACTTAGGGGGGGGGATATTGATGAAAAATACTAAAACAAACAATAAAATTTAAACTTTAAAAAAAACTATGAAAAGCGTAAAATTTCTTTTGGCTGTTGTAGCTCTTGCCTTCGGCTTTAGTGCTACAGCGCAGGATTTTAGCGACGACCAGCTTTATGGTAAGTGGGGTGCCACTGCGGAGGAGCGTGCTTCGAACATCGGAGCTAGTAACTTCCTTAAGGAGGCTATGGATGCAAAGGACTATGCAGCTGCAACAGGTTATTTCCAGCAGCTTCTTGCTAACTGCCCAAAGGCATCTGTAAACACCTTTACTCGTGGTACAACTCTCTATAAGAATCGTATTAACCGCGCTCGTAACCTCGATGAGAAGCGACGTTTGATCGACTCGTTGATGATTATCCACGACTTGCGTGTTGAGTATTTCGGTGGTGACGCTAAGTATGGTCGCGACTATATCCTCGACCTCAAGGCTCGTGACGTCATCAAGTACTGCTCATCAAATCGCGAGATGCTTCGCTCATCACTTAAGGATGCTGTTGAGGCTGCTATCGTTAGCAACAGCGTGAAGCTCGATATCGCTGCTATGTACTTCAAGACCCTCTGCGAGGATTTCGCTTACGATGATGCTATCACTAGCGAGATGGTCCTCTCTGAGTATGAGCGTCTTACTCCTTATTTCGACGCTGCTACCGATGAGAATGGCTTAGGTCAGAAGAAGATTTTTGAGGATAGCTTTGCTGATAGCGGTGCTGCAAACTGCGACAACCTTGAGGCGTTGTTCTCACAGAAGATCGCTGCTAATCCCGATGATACAGAGCTACTTTCACAGGCTGTGGCTTTGATGTCACGTGCAAGCTGCTCTAGCGACTTCTTCTTCGAGATCACTGAGCGTTACTACACTGTACAGCCATCATCTGAGACTGCGTTGTTCCTTGCTAAGGGCTTCCAGGATCGTAAGGAGAACGACAAGGCTCTTAAGTATTTGCGTGAGGCACTCGCTGTTGAGGCCGATCCAGCAAAGAAGGAGTCACTCTACGCTCAGATTGCTATCATCGAGCTCAGCACATCGAACTACACAGCAGCTGCTACTGCAGCTCGTGCTTTGCACGCAATCAACCCACAGAACGGCTACTCTTACTTCGTTCTTGGTCAGTGCTACGCATCGTCATCATGTTCATCTGATGGCATCGGTGGTGCATCTGTTTATTGGGCTGCTTACGATGCTATGACTCAGGCTGTTGAGCTTCTTAGCCACGAGCCAGAGGTGCAGCGTGTTGCTCGTCAGCTTGCTGGTGCTTATCGCTCTGCATTCCCAACACAGGAGACCTGCTTCTTCGCTGAGCTTTCAGCAGGTCAGGGCTACACTGTACGTTGCGGCTTTGCATCGGGTAAAGCTACTACAGTTCGTTACCGCTAATCATCTAAATGGTTGATCGTCATGCATCATCCACTATATAGATATGCTATGTTAGCACTCCTCGTTGTGGGGAGTGCTACATTGCTATTCTCGTGTGCAAATGCTGGCGATACAACGGAGTACGACTACGAGACGCTTATGACCGAGCGTAGCGAACATCGTACCATTGTTATGACTGAGAATGGAGAGCGTTCCTACTCCTTCTCAGCACCCTTAATCGAGGGCTATAGCCTTGCGCGTAACCCCTATCAGGAGTTTCGCAAGGGTATTCACATGATCACCTATACCTCTGACTCATTGTCGTTGGAGGATGCCACAATCACCGCTAATTATGCCATCTACTACGACAAGCAGAAGCTCTGGGAGGCTAAGGGTGATGTGGTTATTATCAAGAAAAATCGTAAGGGCGGCGATACAGTCGTCACAGGACTTACCGAGGTGCATACCCAGCAGCTATTCTGGGATGCCCGCACAAAGAAGATATACTCGAATGTCGATACCAAGGTGCTACAGTCGGATGGTTGGCACTTCGGCGTAGGTTTCGAGGCCGATGAGGATCTTAAGAACATCCACTTTAGAAAGTATAAGAGTGAGATGGAGTTCGACTTCTCGCCTGTCGAGGAGCAGCCCGAGGCATCTGGCTCTGAGAAGGGTAGTTCGGCAAAGGAGCCTCAGAAGGGTACCTCAAATAGAGAACCGCAAAAGGCTGGTGCTAAGAAGGTTGGTGCGCCTAGTGGTAACATGCGTCCCGGTGGTGGCATGACACCTAAGGGGGCATCTCCTGAAATGCGCCCAGGTAATCGTCCGCCATCACGACAGGGAACAACACCATCAAACTCAGTGCGTCGCTCCACAGAGACTCAGCAGCTACAGCCTCAGATGCGTACTGATGTGCAGATTGGAGTTGCTCAGCCCGAGTAGAAGATCCGATGGATACCTATGTGTTGAGCCGCTGATATGGCGCTCGTCGACTCGTGTCGTAGGTGTCATTTTTTTGAAGCCTATCGAAAAGTGCTGTTAGGCTTGTATATTAATATAGTATGGATACTCCGTTAGTTACACAAATAGTGGTTATATGCTTAATGCTGCTCTTCTCGGCATTCTGCTCAGGTATGGAGATTGCCTTTCTTAGTCGCAATCGTCTGCGTGAGGAGATCGATCGTAAGCAGAGTCCTATGTTTGACCGTATAGCTGAACTATTCTCGCGTAATCCGAGCAACTATATCACTACGATACTTGTTGGCAACAATATTGCCTTGGTTGTCTACTCAATATATATATCGTTGCTGCTTGCCAACTATTTCTCTATAGCTAACCCATTGGCGCAGACGATTATATCTACGGTTATTATCATCTTTATCGGCGAGTATATCCCTAAGTCGATTGTGCGTCGTTCGCCAAATTTCTACTATGTGGTTGCCTCGCCAGTGATGTATGTGATGTACGTCATATTGTACCCCATTTCACGTTTTACCACCCTTCTCTCGCAGCTCATCCTACGACTCGCCGGAAGCAAGGTTGAGCCTCGTGAGGAGCCTACAGAGTTTAGCCGTGACGATCTGGCTAATCTTGTTGGCGATGAGAATGTTGAGATGCAGAGCGAGGAGGTTGAGGATATACGTCTATTCCAAAATGCGCTCGACTTCGCAGACTTGCGCGTGCGTGACTGTATGGTGCAACGTGTCGATGTTGAGGCGGTAGACCTTGAATCGACATCTATTGCCGAGCTCACCGAGCGATTTATCGAGACTAAGTATACGCGTGTCTTCGTGTGGCACGATACGATTGATAATATCATCGGATATGTCAACTCAAAGAGCCTTTTTGAGAATCCTAAGAGTATCTCAGATGTCCTTATAAAGACCATCTATGTGGCTGAGACCATGCCCCTTCAGGCTATGTTGGAGACCTTCACTAAGCGACGTGCAAGCATAGCTGTCGTTATTGATGAGTTTGGTGGTACGGCGGGCATTATCTCGTTGGAGGATGTGCTGGAGCAGATCTTCGGAGATATTGAGGATGAGCACGATGTGCAGGAGATGGTCGAGAAGGTATTGGGCGAGGGCGAGTGGATGTTCTCTTCGCGCCTTGAGGTAGAGTATCTCAATGAGAAGTATCAGCTCGGCTTGGAGGAGTGTGACGATTATGACACTCTTGCAGGATATATCATCGCACAACATGGTGGTATCCCGCACGAGGGCGAGGAGATAAATGTTGGCTCGTATAACATCAAGATATTGCGTCGTGAGCTTTCGCGCCTCGACTTGGTAAGTCTTCATCGCATCGATCAGTAGCTAGAAAATGGCGATGTTTCGGTCTGGTGAGATAGATAATTTTGATTGTGGTAACAAAAATAGCTCCTAAGAGAGTGATATTTAATAAAAAATTACTACCTTTGGGGTCTTAAATGAAAATATCAAAATAAAATAAAAAATTATGGCATCATTAAACACTTTGAAAACTAAGTTCGGCTTTCTTATTTCCGGACTTATTGCTGTTGTGCTTGTGATCTTTGCACTTAATATCGACAGCAATACGTTTGTTAAACAGCCTACAGAGGACGACATCAACGGTCCTACTGTCTTCACTATCGCTGGTGAGGAGGTTAAGCACAACGAGTATGCTCGCCTTCGCGATCTTTACAGCCAGCTTCAGACTGTTAACTACATGGGTCGTATCGTTAACTTCGGCCACGAGCAGGGCGCATCTATGGCTCTTCAGACATTGCTCTTCAACCGTTTCGCAGCACCTGCATTTGAGAACATCGGTGTATTCGTTTCTGATGCTGAGGCAGAGGAGTATATCACCTCAACTTATCGCGATCTTCGCGAGCAGTATGCCTCTTCGGAGCTTACACCAGAGCAGATCGACATGCTTCTTAGCATCAACTGGAGCCGCGATATGCACTTCGTAGCTCAGCAGCTTGCTAACGAGAAGTTCATGAATATCCTTACTGCTGGTCACTACCTCAACAAGCTCGAGGTTGCTCAGGCTCTTCGTGCCGACACGCTTACCTTCGATGGTGAGTATGTCGAGATCCCTTACTCGGCTATCGCTGATGCTGATGTAGAGGTTTCTGATGAGGAGATCGCAGCATACTACGAGGCTAACCGCAAGGAGAATGCCAAGATTGGTAGCCGCACCCTTCGTTATGTACGCTTCGAGCGTCAGGCAACAGAGGCTGATAAGAGCGCAATTGAGGCTGAGGTTATGGCTCTCGATGCAAAGGTTGCTGAGGCTGCTAACGCTGATGCTATCAAGGCTGCTGTTCGTGCTGCTGGTGGTAAGGTTCAGTCTTACTACACTGCTTTCGATGGCTTGCAGGCTGAGGTTGCTGAGGCATTCAAGGCTGGCAAGGGCTACGGTCCAGTTGTGAAGAACAACGTGTGGACTGCAAGCTACCTTCTTGCTGACATCACTGCTCCCGAGTCTTACGATGTAGAGGTTGCTATCTACGACGATATGGCTAAGGCTGAGAAGGCTGTTGAGGAGCTTGTTGCTAACGGTGGTGACTTCAAGAAGCTTCAGGAGGCAAGCGATGCATCTACTCAGACTATCTACCTTTCGCAGATGCCTGTATCTGAGGTTAAGCACTTCAATGGTCGCAAGGCTGGTGACATCTTTGCATTCAACAATGCTGGTATCAGCACCGTTGTTAAGATCAATGGCGTAGGCGAGTCTAAGCGTTTTGTTCTTACTGCTAACCTCGATCGCGAGATCGTACCTAGCGATGACACTAACCGCGAGGTATTGGCTCAGATCGACGCTTTCAGCGCAGCTATGGGCAACACTAACGAGACCTTCTCAGAGGCTGCTTCAGCACAGTCAATGAGTGCTCGCATTGCTACTGTAACACGTGCAGATGTTCTTAGCGGTATGCCTACTACTGTTCAGGGTATTGCTAACTCAAGCAATATGGCTAACTGGGCTCTTGGTGCTAAGGTGGGTGACACTAAGCAGTTTGTAATCGATGGCGTTACCTATGTTGTTTTGGTTACAGCTATCGACGATCAGAAGTTCGAGGCTCGTAACGACTCTGCTATCCGTCGTGAGATCATGCAGCAGAAGAAGTATGACGTGATCAAGTCTAAGGTTGCTTCATTGGCTGACGCTAAGGCATTTGAGGGTGCTAAGAGCGAGAACTTCGCTGGTGTTAAGTTTGCTGATAACAACCTCGATGCACACCTTGTTGGTGCTATCGCAGCTACAACCGATCTCAACAACGTAGAGTTTGTTAAGGGCGACCGCGCTGCATATATCTTCGTTGTTAGCAAGATCAATGGTGAGGTAGATCCTGCAACTTACGCTACTGAGCGTCTTCCACTTACTGAGAAGGAGGCTCCTATGTACGAGCGTGCTATCTACTCTTCATTCCTTCAGAAGGCTAATATCACTGATCACCGTACCGATACTACTTTCTAAGCTAGTATTTTAGGTTAACTTATACGCGGGGCTGCTTAAATTATTAGGCAGCCCCTCTTTTGTTGGCTAAATATAGGTCTTGACTATTGGAGATAATAATTTATTTTATTAACTTTGCATATCACCAACGATTGAGAAACCTAAAACTTTATACTATGAAAAAATTTCTATTAGCCCTATTTTCGCTATTGCTACTCTCGGGAGTAGATGCAAATGCGCAGGTTTATAAGTTTAAGACCACCGATTTTGCTTATCGTACATGTGAGGATGGTATGTGGAGCGATTGGAGCGACTGGACCGACTCAAGCATCCTTGTTGTCATCAACCTCGATCGTGAGCAGATCGATATCTATAGCTCGGAGCCTCAGGAGTTCACCATCTACGATAGTGAGGATGTGCATGAGGATAGAGATGGTGGTAGCCAGATGGAGCTTAAGTGTGTCGATGGCGAGGGCATACGATGTACGGTACGACTAAGAGTGCAGTCCGATGGAGTTATGCAGCTCTATGTCGATTATAGCGATGTGTCGTATGTATATTGCTTAGAGGAGAGATAAATTTGAGCAGAGATAGTAATGATTAGGAGTTGTCCTAATGGACTACGCTTTATCGGCGGTGAATTTTATTTCACCGCCTTTTTTGTTGATATATATTGCATTAGGTTGTTGCGTTGTGAAACGACTTTTTGTGCAAAAATGGTTTAAGCGTTGATTTTACCCTTTTGCGTGTAGTCTTCTATGTAGTATAAATTAAGTATAATTAAGATAAAAAATCACTTTTTGTGATACATCGTATCAAAAAAAGTATTACCTTTACATATTGAAATTGAGTGACTTGGGCTATGAATAACCTTTTGGCGACATACCGCAATGCTGTGAACTGCACCTCTTGTGCAGTAGTTGCATCGTGTGCCACAAATACCCCCCCCCATTACTCAATGTTCTAATAGTCAAATAGTTAGCAACAATTTTGCAAATAACAATCGGCACTACTGCTTATCATAGGCGGTAGTGCCGTGTTGTTTTTAACGGGCGCAAGAAATAGGGAATTTAAGGAGATTAGGGAATATAGGGAGTTTAGCTATTGCGACAATCACTAAATTCATTAAACTCTCTAAATTCACTAAAAAGTAAAAAACAAACAACACTTATAATAAACAATTAAAAAACAAAACAGTTATGAAGAAG
>JAFNXN010000017.1 GCA_017379015.1 Alistipes sp. | reverse complement strand
TGGGAGAGCCCCTTAGTTTCTGAAAGAAAATCGGATTACCAAGATGGTACGCCCTGGCAATTTTACAATAAGAATGGAGTGATAATAGCCCTTACAAATACAATAGTTAAAGATTATGGTAGGTGGCATCGAATAGATATTGTTATCTCAAATAATACTATTATCCCAATTGAATTCGATCCCGTAATTAATATATCAGCATCATCAACAGATAGAGAAGGGTTTACGACAGACCTAGAAGTTTGGTCATCTGAAGAGTACTTAAAGAAAGTAAATCGTTCTCAAATATGGGCGGCTGTTTTAATGGGTGTCGCAGAAGGACTGTCAACGGCTAATGCAGGATATTCAACTTCTACAACCAGTTCTTATTATTCGGGTAATACATACGCTTATGGCTCTGGAGGGTATGGATATGGCAGTTACTCTGGTACAACTACATCATATACTACAACTTATGATGCTGGGGCAGCATATCAAGCACGAGTTCTTTCTCAACAACGAATGGCTGATTTTAGCAATGCGATGGCAGAAGAGCAGCAGATAAAGAGACTTGGATACTTGAAAAGGAATACAATATACCCAGGAGAAACTATTTCGGGTTATGTACATGTTAAAAGAATAAAGGGAGAAACCGTTCAATTTGTCATACAGATAGAGAAGGCAGAGTATATTTTTGATTGGAGTTTTGGTAATAGATAACAATAAAAGCCTACACCTACATATCCCACGGCAAGTTCGAGTTGATAAGACAATAAAAGTACATGGCACATTTTCAATTCAAAATCAAATTGCGAGGTGTTGGAAGTAGCATTTGCAAATGGCTTCGCAAGTCGTTTGATTTGTGTTTAGTGTGCAAGTATTATTGTCGCCTTCTCTTTGTGTTTATCCTTATATTTTTCTTGCAATACCTTAACTAGAATAGAGAGTCGATGGCTGGTTTTATTCTCAGTTTTCAAGTGGGTTGTAGGGGGAGTTATGCAAAGCTATCTGTGTGTAGTGTAGACATAAACTTCGTTTAGGGATTTTTCTGTCCAGCGCACGTAATTACAAAAGAAATTGTATATTTGTGCCTAAATCACAATGTGCGATTAGCATAACTTTAAACTCAAACTCAAGTATGATGAAACGACTTATCCCATATATCCTTGTGGTTGTTGCGCTTACAACATGTTGCATCCAAAAAGCAAATGCGCAGGGTGTGCATAGCTCCGACCTATCGTTCTCGGCGCAGGGGTGGTATGGCTTCGACATCGAGAATACCCGACCAAACCTTACGTCGTTAGGCTATATGAACTACGAGGCGGCTGTGGGTATTCAGACAAATCCCGATAACAAGAACCCGTATGCTGAGGCTTTCGGATTTCCGTTGTTTGACATTGGTATGTCGGTTGCGCGCACGGGTAACTTCCAATTTAGCGACCAGACGCATTTCCCCGACCTATACTCGCTATATGGCTCATTCGAGCGTTCTATCCTTAGGACGAAGCGTTTCTCAGCTGGTTATCTGCTCAACTTCGGTGTTACCTACAACCCCGGCAGGTATGACCCTGTGAACAACCCCGGCAACAACTGGCTTAGTTCGCCATTTATGGCCTATTTTGGTGCTGGTGTCTTTGGTAAGGTTCACTTCGGCAAGCGTTGGGAGGCGGGCGTAAATGTCATGTTTCGCCACTTCTCAAATGGCCGTCTTGCTCTGCCCAACGAGGCTCTAAACGCTATGGGCGTGGGTCTGTTTGCGCGTTACCGTCTCTCGGACTACGAGTATGACAAGTACACCCAGAAGTATAATTTCGAGCGCGACTGGGACAAGGGCATGCAGTATATGATTGTCTTGGGTGGCGGTCTGCACACCTGCATGGCGGAGTGGAACGCATACGTGGAGAGCGAGCCCGACCCAGTAAAGAGGGCAGAGACCGTCGCAACGCTCAAGGCACACCCTAAGCTCTCGCTGAGTTTCGATGCCATGTATCGTTACTCGATGCGCTATGCTACGGGTATCGGTGTCGATCTATTCTACTCGTCGAACATGGATGCTCTGGAGAAGAGCGACCGTCTATTCTATGGCGACGAGGCTGTGGATAAGAGCCCTGGTTATGCTCCACTCTCGGTAGGTATAGCCGTTGTTCAGGAGGTTTACTGGCGTAACTTTGCGGTGCATGTTGCCATCGGTGCATACCCCTATCGCCACAAGGGTGTGAATGGTGAGGAGGCTAAGGCTGCTGGCGACCGCGAGCGTGGCTGGCACTATGAGAAGGCTGGTTTCCGCTACTACTTCCCCAAGCTTGGCAATATGTTTGTGGGCTTCGCCATCAAGTCGCATAGCATCAAAGCCGAATACCTAGAGTTCTCACTTGGCGTGAGATTATAATCGCACGATGGCGAACTAAGTGCGTTAATCTCGCTATCGCTTTGTCACCGAAATCATAAATGTTACGGCGACGATGGCGATGCCTATGCCGATAACGATGTTTGAGGTTAGGGGCTCGCCAAACATCAGTGTGCCTACGAGGATGGCGGTAATAGGCTCAAAAACACCCAGCACCGAGGCCTTCGTTGCGCCGATATTGCGTGTTGCAATGGCGAGTGTTGCTGTCGAGACAATGGTTGGTAGCAGTGCTAGGCCTAACAAGTTTAGCCAATCGCCACCTGTCGTTATGCCCGCCGTTATAGCGGTATCCGAGAGGAATATTTTACCTAGGAAGACAACAGCACCCACCGTTAGGGTGTAGAATGTCAGCAGCGTATTAGAGATCTCGGCGATCGCCTTGCTGCGGTTGATCGTGACAATAAAGAGTGCATAGACCAATGCAGAGCCTAATGACAGTGCAACACCTATAGGATCTATCGCCTCGCCACCACTGCCCTGCGTCATGATCATCACGCCACCAAACGTTGCAGCAATAGCAAGCCACACTGGCCACGAAGGCACGACACGCAAGAATACCATAATAATCGCCACCAGCACGGGGTACAAGAAGATGAGAGTTGTTGCCAAGCCCGAAGCGATATAGTTGTATGCCTCAAAGAGGCATAGGCTACTAGATGTGTATAGCAGACCGAGAACGAGCAACACGCCCGCTTGCTTTGCCGTAATCTTGAAACTCTGTTTAGTGAGCATGAGGAATGCTCCAAGCAGAATAACAGCAAACGAGTATCGAAAGAAGAGTATCGACTCGATGGCAGCACCCTTATTCATCAGCGGCACGGCAAAGAGTGGATTGAGTCCGTATGTGATGCCTGTAACGATGCCGGCAGGGTAGCCTATAATTGCATTTCTACTTAGGGCCATCTTAATATTCGGGTATTTCATGGGGCTATGTATTTGCTATTTATCTGTGCAAATATATGAAAAGCTTTTTATATGTTCGTATGTGGAGAGTATTTTGAGGCTATTTCCAATGTTTTGCACTAAATGGCGTGCGACAGCTCTCTTTTTGCTCCATTTCTCTTTGCTGTGTTGAGGATATTTCGTATCTTTGTAAATATCGAAAACGAATACTAACACTTTAACATAATTGGATATGAAGACCGTGAAATTGTTTCTATGCGCCTTTGCGTTGGTCGCATCGACACTATCTGTAGTGGCTCAGGAGGTTGCGCCAGCAATCCCTCAAGACAAAAAGATTGAGCGTAGGGTTGAGAAGATTCTCAAGGGCATGACCCTCGAGCAGAAGGTGGGACAGATGGCTGAGTTGGGCATCGACATGTTTGGTAACAGCGTGACAGGCGTTGCCGACGATAGTCAGTTCATACTTAAGGAGGATGTGCTCGAGGCTGTTGCCGAGAGATATATGTTTGGCTCGGTGCTTAATGCCCCTGGCAAGGCGCAGACTGCCGAGGAGTGGAACAGGATCATCACCAAGATCAACGAGGTGTCGCTCAAGTACACTGGTCTACCCACACTCTACGGTATTGATGCCATTCATGGTGCTACCTACACCTGGGCATCGCCACTCTTCCCTCAGGAGGTGAATGCCGCAGCGTCGTTTAACCGTGCCATGGTGCGCCAGATGGCTGAGATGACTGCCTACGAGGTGCGTGCCAGCAATATCCCTTGGACCTACTCGCCAACGCTCGACCTTGGTCGTAAAGCGTCGTGGCCTCGTCAGTGGGAGAGCTTCTCGGAGGATGCCTACCTCACTGCGGAGCTAGCTCGCGAGATGGTGCTTGGCTATCAGGGTGAGGATCCCAATCACATTGATCAGTACCACATTGCATCGTGCCCCAAGCACTATATGGCCTATGGCATGACCAACTCGGGTCAGGATCGTACTCCAGCATACGTATCTATTGCCGAGCTTCGCGAGAAGCACTTTGCTCCATTCAAGGCGGCTGTTGAGGCTGGAGCATTGTCTATCATGGTTAACTCGGCATCGGTGAATGGCATCCCTACACACGCTGATTATGAGCTACTTACCGTGTGGCTTAAGGAGGGTCTTAACTGGGATGGTATGGTTGTCACCGACTGGGCAGACATTGCCAACCTCTATACTCGTGAGAAGATTGCCGTTGACTATAAAGATGCTATACGTCTAGCGATCAACGCTGGTGTCGATATGTCGATGATCCCTTACGACATCAATTTCTGTCCGCTACTCATCGAGCTAGTAAACGAGGGTAAGGTGTCGATGGAGCGTATCGACGATGCTGCACGCCGCATCATACGTATGAAGATCCGTCTAGGTCTGCTCGATACGCCTAACACCTATCTTGAGGACTATCCTAAGTTCCAGGGCGAGGAGATTCGTCAGGCCTGCTACGAGGCAGCTGCTGAGTCGATCACGCTGCTTAAGAACGTTGATAATATCCTGCCACTAAGCACCGATACACGCATTCTCGTTGCAGGTCCTAATGCCGACCGTATGCGCCCCTTGTGTGGCGGTTGGAGCTACTCTTGGCAGGGTGATGTGGTTGATAAGGTGCTTCCCAATGGTGTGACCTTCGTAGATGCTATACGTGCCATTGGTGGAGATAATGTAACCTATGTTGCGGGTGTTGAGTATGCCTCTCAGGGACACTTTGCAGCAGAGTGTAACATCGACATCGAGGCGGCTCAGGCGGCTGCCAAGGATGTGGATGTGGTTGTTCTCTGCATTGGTGAGAACTCTTACTGCGAGACACCTGGTAACATCACTGAGATGGCACTCTCGGAGAACCAGCAGAAGCTCGCCAATGCACTTATCGCTACGGGCAAGCCTGTGGTTGTTGTGCTCAACGAGGGTCGTGGCCGTATCATATCGTCGTTTGTTGACGACACAAAAGCTGTTGTTCACACCTATCTTCCTGGTACTGAGGGTGCTCGTGCCTTGGCAGATGTCCTCTATGGCAATGTTAACCCTTCGGGTAAGCTCCCATACACCTATCAGAAGTACTCTAATGCTATGACCACCTACGACCATAAGGTCTCGGAGAGCGTTGGTACTATGGAGGGTGCTTACGACTACAATGCCGTGGTATCTGTGCAGTGGGCATTTGGCTATGGCCTCTCTTATACCGAGTTTGAGTATAGCAATCTACGTGTGCTTGACGGCAAGGAGTTCAAGGCTGGCGATACCATCCGTATTGCCGTTGATGTTAAGAATGTTGGCCAGCGCGATGGCAAGGAGAGCGTGTTGCTCTTTATCAACGATGATGTTGCCTCGGTAGTCCCCGATGCACGTCGTTTGCGTGACTTTGAGAAGGTGAGCATCGCCGCTGGCGAGAGCCTTACTCTAGAGTTTGAGGTTCGTGCCGAGGAGCTTGCCATGGCAGCAAACGATGGTAAGTGGTACTTGGAGGAGGGTACGTTTACCATTCAGTGTGGCAACCTCACCGAGCGCATTGCTTGTGTCGAGACTGCTCAGCTGGGCTATAACATTCGCTACGATAAATAGCATATAATAGGGTAGTATAGATGATGGACGAAAAGCACATTTATGGCGAGCCGCACTTGGGAGATACCAAGTTTGTGGCGAAGTGTAGGGCCTTGCAATCGGCATATAGGGTCGAGCGAGGCGAGCCAATACACCCCTATGTGGTTGGAGAGAAGAGCTACTATTTTGGCAACTACATAGCACGAGGCGAAGAGAGTGGTGTAAACTTCTTGGAGGATTACATCTACCTCTATGCTCGCTATCGTGTGGCGTATAAAAAGCCCTTCGAGACGATAAATTCCGATCGTCTGTTCAACAATCTTCTGTCGAGCCAGCCAATGGCATTCAACCTCTTTTGCCCATTGCGTAAGATGCTTTGCGAGTCGGTGGATGTGGCTACCAGAGTGATACAAAGTGCCCTTCCAGGATTTGATATAGAGCGTGTTACGGATGTAGATCTGGAGTTTATACCGGATAACTATCTAGAGCTTACGGGCGATAGGACTGCTATGGATGCCATCATACGCTTTGTCGATAGCAATGGTCGAAATAGTTTTATTGCCATCGAGACAAAATACTCCGAAAATCTTGGGTCGAACGAGGCAGCAAGTAGAGATACATCGATGAGGCTTATCAAGGAGTTGAGTTGTTTTAGCCCCGAGGCGGAGGCAAAGATTGAGGCATCGCAGATTAAGCTTACGCAGATCTATCGTAACTTCCTACTTAGTGAGTCCTATGGCAGAAGTGTCGGGGCAGAGTCCTATTCGGTGATCATGTCGCCCGAGAATCACCCCTCGACGAAGCGTGAGTGGAGGTCGGTGGTTGATGAGCTAGCCCCAGAGCAAAGACATAAGCTTCAAATAATAACGTTGGAGAAGTTTGTTAAAAGGCTAATTAGTTGTAGCCCAACTGAGTATAAGGGCGTGTTCGTGAAATTCTATGATCGCTACTTACGACTACTTACCAACGAAAAGCTCTAGCAACACTAAATTATCACTATGATTAAGAGAGAGGTTATCGCACGACGAGTCTTTGTTACGGGTGCGGGACACGGTATTGGTCGTGCCATAGTCGAGGCTTTTACCGAAATGGGCGATCGAGTGGCATTTTGCGATATTGACGCTAAGCGTGGCGAGGAGGTGGCAGCAGCAACAGGGGCTCGTTTTTTTGAGCTTGATGTTTGTGATAAATCGGCATTGGAGAGTGCTGTGCGCACTCTACTCGATGAGTGGGGCGACCTCGATATTATCGTCAACAATGTTGGCATTGGTGGCTTCGAGCCTATTACGGCAACATCGGTCGAGCACTTCGAGATGGTTCTTAACACCAACCTGCGCTCAGCATTTATCACCTCGCGACTGCTGGCTATGCATCGTGCGCAGATGGGCGCAACCAACCCCTATGGTCGTATCGTAAACCTCTGCTCGACGCGCTACTTGCAGAGCGAGGCGGGCACGGAGGCCTATGCTACATCGAAGGGTGGCGTATGGTCGCTTACGCACGCCTTGGCGGTGTCGCTTGCGCCATATCACATCACCGTAAACTGCATTGCCCCAGGCTGGATAAGTGTCAGCGAGGGGGAGGTTCTGCGATCAGAGGACCACGCCTTTCACCTCTCGGGCAGAGTTGGTCGTGCGGAGGATATTGCCCACACGTGCCTCTTTTTGTGCGACGCTAAGAGCGACTTTATAAATGGTCAGTGCCTCACGGTTGATGGTGGCGTGACAAAGAAGATGATCTATCCTGAGGAGTAATCAAGCAAGCTATGAGATACATAATAGGCCTCCTATTAACACTAATGTGTTTGACCTCTGCCTTTGGGCAAGGCAGTGCACCTGAGCCCATGAGCGTTGTGCCCACGGAGTATCAGTTGCAGTGGCACAAGATGGAGCAATATGCCTTCGTACACTTTACCATAAACACCTTTACGGATAAGGAGTGGGGCTACGGAGATGAGTCGCCCGAGCTGTTTAACCCAACCGATTTCGATGCCGATGAGCTGGTGCGAGTTGTTAAGGATGCTGGGCTTAAGGGGTTGATCCTCACGGCTAAGCATCATGACGGCTTCTGCCTGTGGCCAAGCCGATATACCGAACATTCGGTGAAGAACTCCCCCTATAAGCAGGGTCGAGGAGATATTGTTGGTGAGGTTTGCGAGGCGTGTCGTCGCCACGGCATTAAGTTTGGTCTATATCTCTCGCCCTGGGATCGAAACCACCCCGACTATGGCACCGATAACTATCTGGAGTACTACCGCAATCAGGTGCGCGAGCTGCTTACAAGCTATGGACCACTCTTCGAGATGTGGTTTGATGGTGCAAATGGTGGTGATGGCTACTATGGGGGTGCTAAGGAGACACGCTGGGTGGAGTCGGGCTACCTCTACTACGACTGGTCTAAGGTGGTAAGCATCATCCGCGAGCTATCGCCCGAAACTGTGGTGTGGAGCTCATCGCTCCCCGATGCGCGCTGGTGCAGCAACGAGCGAGGCATCATAGATGAACACTGCTGGGCTATGGCATCGCCTGAGGTGTTGTATCCTAATGGTGTCGACAACATTGAGGCATTGCGTCATGGAGATGAGGATGGCTCGCGCTGGGCACCTGCCGAGGCAGATGTCTCGATTCGCCCAGGGTGGTTCTACCACGACGCGGAGCAGCCTAAGAGCCCTGAGGAGCTATTTGCCATATATCTCACCTCAGTAGGTCGTGGTGGCACACTCCTTCTGAACCTCGCCCCTGACCGTCGTGGACGTATACCCGAGCAAGATGTTGAGGTGCTCATGGCATGGCGCAATATGGTGGATGCAGCCTTCTCTAATGACCTAAGCTCTTCAGCGGAGTTTAGTGCAACATCATCGCGTGCTGAGGGCTTTGAGGCGAGAAACATGCAGGGTGACGACGATGCCTATTGGGCTACTGAGGATGGTGTCGTGTCGGCTGACGTATGCCTAAAGTGGCAATCGATAGTCACTGCTAAATATGTTGTTATCGAGGAGCATATAGCTCTTGGTCAGCGTGTTAGGGAGTTTGCTGTCGAGGTCTATGCCGATGGTCAATGGAGGCGCGTTGCCGATGGCACTACCGTAGGCTACAAGCGCATTATCCCTCTCGGCGATACGGTTACGTTCGATGAGTTGCGCGTGCGTTTTCTTGACTCGCGCGGTCCTCTAACGATCGACCGCATTGCCGTCTATTAGGGGCTGTCATACGACACTAACTAGCTATTAACCCTTATATTACCTCTTTGTCGAAGCTCTTAGTCCCTCGATCACACTATTTGTAAAGCCTGCTGCCTCCATGGCGTTGAGACCCTTGATGGTAAGCCCTCCGGGTGTTGTCACACGGTCAATCTCGGCCTCGGGATGGCTATTGTTTGTTGCGAGGATGTCTGCTGCACCTCGTAGTGTTTGCATCACTATACGCTTAGCATCGTCGGCCCTAAAGCCAAGCTCCACGCCGCCCTCCATAGCGGCACGTATGTAGCGCAGTGCGTATGCTATGCCGCACGATGCAAGTGATGTGCCCGCAGCAATAAGCCCCTCGTCTACAAGCATTGCCTCGCCTAGCTCGTTGAATATGTCGACAAGGAGTCTATCCTGAGCCTCTGTCGAGCGTGCCGAGGTGATAAATGTCATGCTCGACATTGTAGCTATGGCGGTGTTGGGAATTATGAGATATGTTGCAGGTAGCACCCCGTCGCCCTTATCGAGCCATTTGCCAAGCTGCTCTAGGCCAAGACCTCCTACCATTGATGCCACACTCTGACGTGTGTAGTCTATGTAGGGCTTTATCTCTTCGAGAACCTCCACAACCTTCCATGGCTTCACGGCGATAACCACCATATCTGCCTCCGCTGTCGCTACGCGATTATCCCTAGTGACGTTTATCTCGGGGTACTCGTTTTTGAGTGCGTCGAGCTTTGCCGTGGAGGGATTCGACACATATATATCTGATGTGGCTATTATGCTGCCTTGTGCTAGTCCACGAGCCAGTGCGCCACCCATGTTGCCTGCTCCGATTATCGCTATCTTCATAGTTCGTTTGTTAATATCATTTATCCTCTAGTTGCAAAGTTAGCAAAAACTATTAATACCGAATGCTTTTTTGTGGTTTGAAATTATTTTTGTAGCTTTGCCTTAATTAAATCTAAAGATGATGAGAAGAGTACTTATACTTCTGTTTGCAATTATTGGCCTTAGTGCAACGCTCTCTGCGCAGCAGCGCGAAGAGATACTATTGGATAAGGGTTGGCGCTTCACGCGTGATGATAGCGAGGTGTTTAGCAGCGTAGGATTTGACGATAGTAGGTGGAGAGTGGTGCGCGTGCCACACGATTGGGCGATATATGGACCATTTAGCATCCATAACGACAAGCAACATGTGGCAATTAGTCAGGATGGACAAAAGGAGGCTATGGAGCATGCTGGACGTACGGGAGGCCTTCCATTTGTTGGTGTTGGCTGGTATCGTCTTAAGTTTGAGGTCCCCACATTCCGCGAGGGACGTCGCGCCGAGATCCTCTTCGATGGAGCTATGAGTCAGGCGCGAGTCTATGTTAATGGCAAGGAGGTCGGCTACTGGCCCTACGGCTATAACTCGTTCCATTTCGATATCACCGATTATCTTGTTGAGGGTGGTGTTAATGAGCTTGCCGTGCGTCTTGAGAACGAGAACGAGTCGTCGCGCTGGTATCCAGGTGCGGGCATCTACCGTAATGTCCATATTGTAGTTACGGATGATGTTCACATCCCTATGTGGGGCACTCAGCTCACCACACCTCGCATCACCAATGAGTATGCCGAGGTATTGTTGCGCACCTCGATATGTTATCCCGAGGGTGTTGCCTCTGACGATCTGCGCATTGTCACCGAGATTAGCAACCCTCGCGGTGAGGTTGTGGCAAGTGCCGAAGGGTTCGTGAGCCGTTATGATAGCAAGCTCTTTGAGCAGCGTTTCGACGTGGCAAATCCCGAGTTGTGGTCGGTAGATACGCCTCTGTTGTATAGTGCGAGGTCGCAAGTATATCTTGGTGACGAGCTTAAAGATGAGTACACCACGCGCTTTGGTATTCGACATATCGAGATCATCCCCGATAAGGGAATGTTCATCAACGGTGTGCCTACGAAGTTTAAGGGCGTGTGTAACCACCACGACCTAGGACCTCTGGGAGCTGCTGTGAACGATGCTGCCATACGTCGCCAGATACGTATTCTCAAGGATATGGGCTGTAACGCTATACGTACGTCGCACAATATGCCAGCACCTGAGCTTGTTGAGGCGTGCGACGAGATGGGTATGATGCTCATGCTCGAGTCTTTCGATGAGTGGCGTACACCAAAGGTCGAGAATGGCTATCACAAGTATTTCGATGAGTGGGTGGAGCGCGATCTGCAAAACCTCATACGCCACTATCGTAACAATCCAAGTGTTGTGATGTGGTGCATAGGCAACGAGGTGCCCGATCAGGGTGATGTCATCTGGGCATCAAAGCTCTCGCGCATGCTTCAGGATATTTGCCACCGCGAAGACCCTACGCGCCCCGTGACACAGGGAATGGATCAGCCACACAATGTGGTCTATAACAATATGGCTGCAACGATGGATGTGGCAGGATTTAACTACCGCCCACACCTCTACCCCGACGACTATCTTCGTCTGCCACAGCAGATTATCCTAGGCTCGGAGACCGCATCAACTGTTAGTAGCCGTGGTGTTTATAAGTTCCCTGTTGAGCGTCGAGCCATGGCCACCTACGACGACCATCAGGCATCGTCGTACGATGTGGAGCACTGCTCGTGGTCGAATCTCCCCGAGGATGACTGGATCTGGCACGACGACTTCGACTGGGCGATAGGTGAGTTTGTATGGACTGGCTTCGACTATCTAGGTGAGCCTACGCCATACTATACAAACTGGCCTAGCCACTCGTCACTCTTCGGAATCGTTGACCTTGCGGGACTTCCTAAGGATCGCTACTACCTCTATCGCAGTAGGTGGAACACCGAGGAGCAGACGCTACATATCCTCCCTCACTGGACATGGCATGGTCGCGAGGGCGAGAAGACCCCTATATTCGTATATACATCCTACCCATCGGCAGAGCTCTTTATCAATGGTGTGAGTCAGGGTGTCCAGACCAAGGATCTCTCTGTGGTCTACGACAACTCGTTGGACGAGGAGTCGCAGGCAAACTTTAAGCGTCAGAGGCGTTATCGCTTGATGTGGATGGATACATGCTATGAGCCTGGCGAGGTGCGTGTTGTGGCGTATAATGAGGCTGGCGAGGCTGTCGCTGAGAAGAGTATGTTTACAGCTGGTGCTCCCCACCATATCGAACTTGTTGCCGATCGCCAGACGATAGCAGCTGATGGTCGCGATCTCGCATTTATCACCGTGCGTGTTGTCGATAAGGATGGAAATCTATGTCCTAATGCTGAGCATGAGATCCACTATACGGTCAAGGGCGAGGGTCATTATCGCGCGGGAGCAAATGGTAATCCCGTGTCGTTAGAGCTCTTCCACATCCCACGCATGAAGGTCTTTAGTGGTATGATGACTGCCATTGTAGAGAGCACCGAGCAAGCTGGCGAGATAGAGTTGGTGGCAAAGGCGAAGGGGCTTAGACCTGCTAAGATTGTGATTAAGACTAAGTAGTATTTCATATAGAAGAGGGCTTGACGAATTTGTCAAGCCCTCATTGCTTTCTACCCCCCATTATCTATGACCAATAAGCCAGTCGAGCTTATCGACACGTCCGCGGATATAATCCTTCACTGTGCCCACCTCGGCCTCGTATGATCCAAGAGCTTGGAAGTTCATGTGAACCCACTGGTTGAGTATTGGCCAACGCTTAAAGTTGAGCTGTTGCGACTCCTCCAGCAGGCGAGCTGTCTCGTCGACATACTCCAAGAGCGATCCCACCTCTATGCCATTAAGCTTCGCCTCTTGCCATATTCGTTGTAGCTCGCTGCGTGCCGCTGCGTCGTTCTTTACGATGCGGTCGACCATCTGCCTTACCGACTCACTTGCCGCCGAGCCTCGTGAGGCATACAAAAAGTCGTCCAGATGGTTGATCCAGTAGGTGCGGTAGTCGTTCTCGAAGGCGAGGTCGTAGTCCCACACGGGACCCACATATAGCCTATCATCGGAGCGATCCTTGTACATATATACACTCCAGTAGGTGTCGGTGTTGCCTGCAAACTCACCGATGATAAAGTGGCGTAGGAAACTCTCCAAGTCGAGATACTTGCGATAGCCGTTTGTTGGGTCGGTGTAGTTTGACGCGAATACGGCACCCTCCATATCGTTGTAGAACCTCTCGATATAGGCTCGTTGCTCCGAGGTTATCTTATCGTCATCGGGCGACTTGATAGTCACAGGAGTGCCACGATGCGAGTAGAAGTAGACACTCTCATTGTAGGCGTATGCGTCAACCTCGATGAGGTAGCCACCCTTGAGATTATATCCCGAGTTATCCGAGCTCTTCATCTCGGTGATGTCGACACGATTTTCGCGCACATCTATCTGGTCGCAGAGCTGATAACAACCCTTGTATTCGCCATTGATGATTAGGTCGACAGGGTGGCAGAATGGGGTGTACGGCATCTTTAGTCGTCGACTCACCTCAAATGCTAATATGTTGCGCATTAGGGTCTTATCGCCGTGGTTGCTCAGCAGAGTCCACTTTTTAGCCTCGGCGGGTGCTCCAAGAGGGCTGCACTTCTGGCTGAACTTCAGGCGATATGGCTTCTTCTCGAAGTCCCAGCTGGCATTTCCTCTGCCGCGCACGCCCGTATCTGTGTCACATAGTAGGTGCGTTCCCTCATGCGAGATGATGTAGACGGTGCTGGTGATCTCCACCTCTTTCGAGGTAATCTCCTGAGCATTAGCAGTATTGATAACTACTGTGGGTAGGTTTGTGAGCTGATATAGTTGCGAGTCGTCGCCGCTTGATGGATAGCCATAGAACTCCAGCTCGGCAAGGTTGCATCGCTTGTCGTTGGGCGTTACGTAGCGCACATATCTAAAGCCGCGTGAACACTCTACGTTGGCGTATGTCATCTCGCGCTCCTTGGCCTCCTCTTTGATAATATATAGCGGTAGGGCATCGCTAAAGTCGGCGTTGTTAGCACCCTCAATCAGGGCTGTAACAACCCTCGACGGCTGTGTTATGCGGGGCGAGTAGCCCACCCCTGTGATTACATGAGGCTCGCCAAGATCAAGGCCCACCCACGTATTTGAACGGTCGTATGAGGCGAAGAAGGTGTCGTAGTTCGAGTCGAATACCGACTCCTTGGTGTTTACCGTCTCGCTGCGCGCCGATGTTGCATAGTTCACAGAGTAACGTGTGCCGATGATCGTGCCTGTAAGCTTCTCGCTTGAGTCGGGCGTATCGCGCTTATCAAGCGTTATCGAGTAGCTATAGACCTTGCCCGACTCCATCTCGACTCTTTGGTCGAGCGTAAAGACGTAGTGCATATCGTCTAGCTTGATGCTAAATAGGCGTGTTGTGGCGTTGAGGATCTGTGGTGGGAGGCTGGCTATAAATCTGTCGCCATCGCAGTATGGAGTAATGTTGCTTGCCTCGTGATTGTCCGATACGCGTATCGCTCCTGTGGCGATGTTGAGTTTGAACTCGCGAATGGTGTTGCACAGCGTAACACTCCTATTAGCCACCTTCCACTCCTCCTCAGTCCAGCCATCTCCCCTGTTTAGCGTAATGGCGATGAGTGCTGTCAGCGGGTTGAGGGTGATTGTTACGGGCTCTGAGCTAGGCTCTATGTGTCGCTCTCTGCCCCACATTATCACCGAGGTATCGTACGATGCTGACTGGTCGCTTGCAACCGCCAAAGGCTGCTGTGTTAGAGAGCTTATCGCGGTGTGAGGATAGTAACAGATGAGATCGACTGCCGTCTTCTTATCACGATATTGGGCAGGGCTCTCGGATGTCCAACGTCTTGTGCTATTGTTGTATGTATATTTAGCGTTATCAGCCTGATTTCCCGCAGAGTATATCTCTATTGTGCCGTCATCCTTATAGTTTGCCGCATATAGACCCACACTATCACCGCTGCAAAACCCGCTCTTGAGTGATCGGTTCTCGATTGTAGCCTCTATCGAGATCTGGCCACCATGACTGGGTTGTTCGCCTGAGTCAACAGTTGTCTGCTCGCAGCCACATATTCCAACTGCAAGCACCATTAGGAGTGCTATTATCCTGATATTCATGTCTATATGTTAATGTGCATCGAGCCAGCTTTTGCCGCTATTCACCTCGGCAATAAGAGGTATTTGCAGTGTTGCCACACCCTCCATCGACTCCTTTACGATGCGTTTAACCCTCTCTAGCTCGTCAAGACGAGTGTCGATAACCACCTCATCATGCACCTGCATGATCATCTTTGATCCGATGCCCTCCTGTTTGAAGCGTCTGCTAATCTCCACCATTGCCAGTTTCATGATGTCGGCAGCAGAGCCCTGTATTGGGGCATTTATAGCATTTCGCTCGGCGAGTCCGCGCACGGTACGGTTCGAGGATGTGATGTCGCGAAGAATGCGTCTGCGCCCAAACATCGTCTCAACATAACCCTCTTTTGCTGCCTTGGCAATGGCTTCGTCCATATATATCTTAACACCTGGGTAGCTTGTAAAGTAGTTGGTTATTAGCTCTTTAGCTTCGCCGTTAGGTATGTCAAGTCGCTGGGCAAGACCAAATGCCGATATGCCATAGATGATGCCAAAGTTTGCAGTCTTCGCACTGCGACGCTCCGACGAGCTGACATCATCTAGACTCTTGTGGTATAGGCGTGCAGCTGTTGCGGTGTGAATATCCTCGCCAATGCGGAATGCCTCGATAAGGGCCTCATCGTTGCTCAGATGTGCCATAAGACGCAACTCGATCTGCGAGTAGTCGGCAGCTAAAAGCGTGTGCTCGCTATCGGACGGAACAAAGGCGGCGCGTATTGGCTTGCCTAGCTCATCGCGAATAGGTATATTCTGCAGGTTAGGGTTTGTTGATGATAGTCTACCCGTCGCTGTAACAGCCTGATTATAAGATGTGTGTATTCTGCCAGTGTTGAGGCTTATAAGCTCTGGAAGTGCCTCGACGTAGGTCGACAGTAGCTTTTTTACGCCTCTGTATTCGAGTATCTTACCCACGATTGGGAAGTCGTGAGCAAAGCCCTGAAGGTACTCCTCCTCGGTGGAGAACTGCTTGGTCTTGGTCATCTTGGGCTTTGCGGCGATGCGCAGTTTGGCAAAGAGAACTTCGCCAAGTTGTCGCGATGAGTTGATGTTGAGATCTGGCTCTGCGGCCATCTCGCGAACCTCCGTTTCGAGCTTGTGAAGCAGTGTGCGTAGCTCCTCTGCGTAGAGGGCAAGTGCTTCGCAGTTGATCTTAACGCCCGTCAGCTCCATGTCGGCAAGGACATCGATCATAGGCTCTTCGATGGTGTTGTATAGCTCCATCATGCCTAACTCCTCGACCTCCTTGTACAGTACCTCCTTAAGTTGTAGTGTTATGTCGGCATCCTCGGCAGCATACTCAGCAATGCGCTCGATGTTGACGAGATCCATCGTTATCTGCTTTGCTCCCTTGCCGATAAGCGTCTCGATCTGAATGGGGCTATAGTTGAGGTATCGCTCAGCAAGGAAGTTCATGTTGTGGCGCGACTCAGCATCTATCAGGTAGTGCAGAAGCATGGTGTCGATCTTTCTTCCGCGCACCTCGATGCCAAGACGTCGAAGCACCATGATGTCAAACTTTATGTTTTGACCTATCTTGGTGATAAACTTATTCTCCATCAATGGACGCAGAATATCAATGTAGCTATCGCGTTTCGATGGGCTAAATGGTACATACCATGCCTCGTGAGGCTCTACGGCAAACGACATGCCGACGATGCTGCTATCCACTGCACTAAGACCCGTAGTCTCGGTGTCGAAACATACCTCTGAGTACTTTGATAGCTTGTCGCAGAGTGATTGTAGCTCATCACTACTATTGACAATGTGGTAGTTATGTTCGGTGTTCGAGATGTTGCGCATCTGAGCAAATGGCTCAGCATCTGTCACCTCTTCCTGGCTCTCGGTGCTCACTTCGGCACTGTTAAAGCCGCTATCCATCACCGCAAAGAGGTCGCCTTGACCCTCTAGCCTAGCACGTCGCTTAGCCTCAGCCTTGGCGCGTGACACCTCCTGAAGTTGTATCTGTGCCTCCTGTCGTGGTCCGTCGCTTGGTGTGTCAACGGGAGCTAGGTTCTCCAGGTCGCGGAGGAACGATGTAAAGTTAAGCTCGGCATAGAGTGCGCGAAGCTCCGTATAGTTGGGACAGCACATCGTTAGTGCATTCTCATCGAAGGCTATTGGTACGTCGAGAGATATTGTTGTCAACTGCTTTGCCAAGAGTAGCTTATCTCCCCACTCAGCAATATTCTTACCCGTCTTGCCCCCTATCTTGTCGCAGTTCTCGAGAATGTTCTCTACCGTTCCGTAGTTCTGCACAAGCTTGCAGGCCCCCTTCTCGCCGATGCCTGGTACGCCGGGTATGTTGTCTGAGGCATCGCCCCATAGAGCCAACATATCGCGAACGAGGCTTGGCTCAGTGAAGCCATACTTCTCGTTGATTGCAGCCTTATCGATGATGATTATATTATCGCCCTTATGCGTATATATTTTGCACTGCTCGTCGACAAGCTGTCCGTAGTCCTTGTCGGGTGTCACCATGAATACCTCGTAGCCAGCCTTGCCGCCAAGCTTGGCGAGTGTGCCTATCACGTCATCAGCCTCGTAGCCTTTGACCTCCAGAATGGGGATGCACATCGCCTCCAGAAGGCGTTTGACGAGTGGTACAGAGATCTTTATATCTTCGGGTGTAGGTGGGCGATTGGCCTTGTACTCTTTGAATATCTCGCTACGAAAACTTCCGCCTGGAGGGTCAAATGCTACTCCTATTAGGTCGGGCTTCTCGCGCTTAAGGAGGTCGCGCAGGAACTTTGTAAATCCAAATACCACAGATGTGTTCACACCATCACGATTGCGCATCGGGCGTCCCATGAAGGCGTAGTAGTACTTGTATATCAGCGCGTATGCGTCGATAAGAAAGAGTCGTTTGGCCATTGTGTCGAAGGTTTAGAAGTTGTCCGAGGCGTGCCACTCGGCATACGATGTGGCGGTCTCGTGTAGACGTAGTGAGTGTAGCTCAATATCCTCGGGTAGCGCACCCAAGAGTCGCTCAGCAAAGTCCGAAAGCATATTTTCGCACGTAGGCTGGTAGTCGGTAAGCACAACCTTCGAGAAGCTGTAGCCAAGCTCTGTGGCTATCTGCTCTGCTGCAAGCGTGTTGCGCATCATGAACGAGTGATCAAGACGGTCTACGATCTGCTCGTTGACAATACGTTTGAGCACCCCAAAGTCCATTACCATGCCAAGTTTTGGCGATTGTGGGTCGCTTATGGGCTCTCCCTTGATCGTCACAAAAAGGCGATATGAGTGACCATGAATCTCGCGACATAGCCCATCGTAGCCTTCGAGCATGTGTGCTGCCTCAAACGTAAACTCTTTTGTAAGCCTTATTACCGACATTGTATATTGCGTTTAATTGGTTAATATTCTACTTATTATATTTTACAAAGATACTTATTTTTATTTAAAATTTTACACCCTTTTGCCAATTTTTATGCGGTTCATTTTACTCTCCACACAAAAAAATCCGTTGCAGTCTTACGACCACAACGGATATGTTTTGACAAGTGTCGAACGATTACAAGCCGAGCTTCTCGCGGATCTGCTGTGGAATAGCATCCTTGTGAACGATGATGTTCATAGTCTTGTAGCGAACGAATGCCTTTGAAGCATACCAGATACCCTTGTAAGTACCAGCCTCGCCCCATGAGTTCTTAACCATGTAGTACTCTGTGCCATTCTGATCCTTTGCGATACCGTAGATCTGCATACCATGGTCATCGGTAGTCTCCCAGTTGTCGTAAGCGATCTGACGCTCCTCCTGAGTACACCACTTCTCAGCCGATGGACGTGGAGTGTTCTTCTTCTCAGCCTCGCTGAGGTTGAGCCACTTAGCCATGTCAGAACCCTGAAGGTCAGCACCCTTTGCCTCATCTGGAAGAACAGCTGTACCCTCACGAGTAAAGCCCTTCTCGCTCACGTCGCTACCCCAAGCAATAGTGTAGCCCTCCATGATTGCGTTGTCGAACACCTCCATAAGCTCGTCGATAGGGAGGTTGTAAGACTTAGCCCAACGCCAGTTGTCAGGAATCTCAAGAACGAATGACTCGTAGAATGGGTGGTGAGTGTATGATGTCAACGATACGTAGTCGCTAGCGTTCAAGCCCAATGACTCGTAGAATGACTTAGGAGTGTACTCAACACCATTGTAAGTGAACTTCTCAGGACGTACGCCGAGGTAGATGTCGTGGATAGCCTCGATGGTCTTCTTCCAAAGTGGCTGACCCTCAGGATCTACCTGCAAGCTGCGGTGACGACCCTTAGCAATTGCTGCAACAACAGCATCGCTAACTGCCGATAGCTCATTGTGGTTGCTGAGCTCCTTGCCGTACATTACGCCTGGACGCATCTCAGCCTCTGGAACAAGACCGAACTTCTCCATACCGTAGATCACGTCGTAGAACGAGCCACCCTGTGCGAATGATACGTCGCCATGTGTGCGAACAGCCTTGTCAGCACGATCGAGGTATGTGTTGTGAACAATGAACATCTCTGCAAAGTCGTACTCGCCCTTGCCCATGCGCAAAAGCTCTGACTCGATAAATGCCAATGATGAGTAGCACCAGCAGGTACCTGCCTGATTCTGGTTCTTGATGCTTGTGATAGGGTTCTCCTTCACAACGGTGAACGTAGGAGTTGTTGGCTGCTCCTGCTGCTTCTTGCCCTTCTTGCCCTGTGCTGATACACCTACCACCATAAGGAGGCAAAGAGCTACTGCTAAGATTTTCTTCATAATTAGATAGTTTTTAGGTGAATATAAATGTCTTATTTTATACTTTATCTATTGTAAAACCCCTCTTTTTATCTATGATAATACCCCTCTTTTTATCTATGATAATACCCAATTTGAGTAGGCGTCTACTTCTTGGTCTTGCTTACGATTCGCTGACACTCCACGTATGTGATTGTCTCGGGCTTCGAGCCGCGTGGTAGGCGGTAGTTCTTGCCGTTATACGAGATGTATGGACCATATATACCACTCTTTATGAGCATATTGGCATCCTCTGTAAATGTGCGTAGAGGTTCAGCCTGAGCGCGTTGCTTCTCGCTATTCTCCTTGAGTAGCTCCTCGGCGCGCTCACGTGTGATGGTATATGGATCGTCACCCTTAGCCAACGATGCGAAGCTCTTGCCGTGGCGTAGGTATGGACCAAACTTGCCAACACCCACCATGAGAGGCTCACCATCCAACTCACCAAGGTTGCGAGGTAGGGCAAACAACTCGAGAGCCTCATCAAGGGTTATAGACTCGATGAGCTGACCCTTCTTAAGCGAGGCAAACTGACCCTTAGCACCATCCTTGCCCTCTAGTTCGACCATAGGACCGTAGCGACCTATACGAGCCTTCACCGTAAGTCCCGTTTTAGGATCTACGCCTAGTACACGCACCTGCTGAGTGCGATCGCTCTGCGTGCCAATAGCCGAGTCCACAAGCTTGTGGAATGGGTCGTAGAAGTCGTTGATCATGCTATGCCATGTGATCTCTCCATCTGCTACGCGGTCAAACTCCTTCTCCACATTGGCGGTGAAGTGGTAGTCGATGATCGAGGCAAACTGCGACTCGAGGTAGTCGTTTACGACCATTCCTATGTCGGTAGGTGCTAGGCGGCTCTTCTCCTTGCCATAGCTCTCTGTGGCGATCTTCTGCGTGATCTTTCCCGATGAGAGTGTTAGGTGCTCAACCTGGCGTTTCTGACCATCGCGGTTCTGCTTCTCGACATATCCGCGGTTGATGATCGTGGTGATTGTAGGTGCGTATGTTGATGGACGACCGATGCCAAGCTCCTCAAGACGCTTAACTAGAGCTGCCTCGTTGTAGCGCGTAGGAGCCTGAGTATAACGCTCTGAGGCAGTTATTGTTGTGGCAACGACAGCTGTTCCTATCTCCATCTTTGGGAGGATGCCACCCTCGCCCTCCTGCTGTGAGTCTTCGTCGGACGACTCAGAGTATAGGCGCATGAAACCATCGAAGCGTACCACCTCGCCGGTTGCTACAAACTGCTCTGTGCGACGGCTGAGGTTGATCTCAATCTGTGTGCGGTCGAGCTCTGCGGGAACCATCTGTGAGGCTACTGTGCGCTTCCAGATAAGCTCATAGAGTCGCTTCTCGGGTGCTGTGCCCTCGATCTCGTGACGCTCGATGTATGAGGGACGAATAGCCTCGTGAGCCTCCTGAGCACCCTTAGACTTCGTCTTGAAGTTGTGAGGGTATGAGTACTTTGCACCAAAGAGGCGAGTGATCTCGTTCTTGCACTGGTTGATAGCCATCTGTGATAGGTTCACAGAGTCGGTACGCATGTAGGTGATAAGACCCTGCTCGTAAAGACGCTGTGCTACGGACATTGTCTGCGCTACGGACATTCCGAGCTTACGACCCGCCTCCTGCTGAAGTGTAGAGGTGGTAAAAGGTGGTGCTGCGTAACGCTGCACGGGCTTCTCCTCGCACTTAACCACGGTGAATTGCTCGTCGATACATCCCTCAAGGAAGGCTACTGCATCTTCGCGCTTTTCAAAGCTACGCGATAGGGTTGCCTTGAAGAGCGTTTTTTGAGGATCGTTCTGCGAGTAGAACTGCGCCACTACGCGGTAGCTTGCCGACGATCGAAAGGCGATGATCTCGCGCTCACGCTCCACGATAAGACGTACGGCAACGCTCTGCACACGACCTGCCGAGAGTGCTGGGCGCACCTTCTTCCATAGTACGGGCGATAGCTCAAAGCCCACAAGACGGTCCAACACGCGACGTGCCTGCTGGGCGTTGACAAGGTTCATGTCAATGGTGCGTGGGTTCTCGATAGCTTCAAGTATGGCGCGCTGTGTGATCTCATGAAAGACAATGCGTCGTGTATTGTCGATAGGTAGGTCTAAGACCTTCGCAAGGTGCCATGCAATGGCCTCTCCCTCGCGGTCCTCATCGGATGCTAGCCACACGGTCTTTGCCTGACGTGCTAGTCGCGAAAGCTCATCAACGACCTTGCGCTTATCCTCGGGAATCTCATATATTGGTGCAAAATCCCTATCTACCTCTATACCAAGTCCCTTTTTTGCCAGATCGCGGATGTGTCCGAAGCTCGACTTTACCATATAGCTCTTACCGAGGAACTTCTCGATAGTCTTTGCCTTGGCTGGAGACTCAACAATAACTAAATTCTCTTGCATCTCAACTCTTTATCTCATTTACGTGGCAAAACCTAAGTAGCTTTGAACTTAGGTTTACCAAACTTATGATTCTCTATTCTGTTAATTTACAATCGTATATGTAATGTCCAGGGTTATTGGTGCTGTGTTGCTAACCCCGTTGATCGCAACATCACCACCGATTATTCGCTGATGGTTGAAGCCGTAGAGTGAATATGCCTCTGGACCAATGTATATACGTCTACGACGAGAAAGATCGTCGTCATCTCTAAACTTCTGGAAATCGACCTTGCCACTCTCATCAACATTGTCAACAGCCGCCATGATGAGTGACTGTATGTAGTTCGAGATGTTCATCTTGTAGCATCCCAACGAGCGATTTAGGTAGCCATCATAGGGTATTTTGACGCTCGACGACTCCGACGAGTATAGATAGTCGGCAATGCTAAGAATATCCTTAGCACCCGCCTCGTAGCCACCGTAGCGAGCATAGAGTCCCATGCGCGTCATGGCGTTATCCATGATCGGTGTTATGATGTCTGGATTGAGATTTTCAAAGTCGTACTCAGAGCCCTCAAGGTAGATGGTGAGGTGTGCCTGGTTAACAGATACTACGGCATCCTTATGCTCGAGTGCTAGGTCGGCAAGCGACTGAATAAACTCGTCGGTAAACTCTAGCTCGGTGACAATACCAGCCATCGCGTCAACCTTACCCACAAGCACCTCGCTATGCTCCTCGATGAGTTGCTTATCCTCAACTGTAAACTCATGCTCGACGCACGAGATCGACACGTTTCCTGCCTTTACAGAGTACTTCACGGGGTTGATATAGAAGTTATAAGGCATGATGATAGTATCCTTGATAATCGTTGGATCCTCCTTATAACGATTACGTGCATAGAGCACCAGGGCACTATTCTCCACGTCGGCAGCAAACATTGCTCCCTCGCCCTCTATCTCAGTCGAGGCTGGGGCGATGTAGATACCGCGTATCTGCTCCACAAACTGCTCTTCGTTACCCTGCTTGTAGATCTCGTTCTGGTCTAGACCATAGCCCTCCGTAGCATCGAGATCAGTGGTAAACATCAGGCGACGGATATACTCCATCGTTGCATCTGTGTTATGAAGCTTCACGTAGCTGCTCTTCGGATTTTCGATGTCACCCACGTAGATGCCATTATCCTTATCAGGATAGTTAAATGTGAAGATAGGCTCACGTGAGATGTACTTCGTCGGATCGAAGTTTGTGTAGAAGGTGCTATCCTTTGATAGGCTAAAATAGTCGTTTGAGATGATCTCGTAGATCTCGAACTTCTGACTCTTGGTGGTATCGCCGTGATAGTCAGTGACATATAGTGCGAGTACCATCGAGTCAAATATGGGACGATAGCCCCAACCATACTCCTCGTCGAGCTTTGTGCCAAAGAGTACCTGCGAGAGAAATCCTGCTCGACGCTCTCCGTACTCCTCGCTTCGCTCCGAGCCGAAGTAGACATTGTCGAGGTTAGAGCTCTTTATAGAATCGGTTTGGTATAGGAAGGTGCGCGACAAGGCAACGTAGCAGCTATCGCCCGACTCCTTCATCTTGCCAGCACGATAGACTCGACGCTTAAGCTCCATATTTTGGTTCGTGGGCACATACTCCTCTCCAAGCGTAAAGTCTACCTTGGTGGTACAGCCCACCGCAAGCAATGCTGCGAGCAGGACAATTAGGGAGGTTATGTGTAACACTATATCTCTACAACTCATCATAGAATCTCTTATAATTATCGAAGATCTCCTTCTCGTCACCCTCCTTGTAGTCGAGCACCTTCTTGCCTGCTGAGCGAGCATACTCTACAAGCGTTGGGTCGGCATCGGGAGATGTCACGATAACACCGTCGGCATAGTCAATAACGAAGCGATAGAGGTTTTCGTATGATGGTTGCTCAAGAATCTTCATCGAGCTATCCATGATGCCCTCGCCCTCGAGCTTCTGCTTGAAGTCGCTCGCTAGCTCGCCCTCGAACTTATCGCCCGCAAGCGATAGTACGATCTTAACGTCGCGGAAGAGAGGGTCATCGTAAAAGACCTTCTTAAGATACATCGGTGCTATAGCCGAGAACCATCCGTGACAGTGAACGATTGTGGGTGCCCAGCGTAGCTTCTTTACGGTCTCGAGCATGCCTCGAGCAAAGAATATTGCGCGATCGTCGTTATCGTCAAAGGTCTTGCCATCGGCATCGTGGAGTACGGCGCGACGTGAGAAGTAGTCGTCATTATCGATGAAGTAGATCTGTATGCGCGCAGAGGGTATCGATGCCACCTTGATGATAAGCTGGTGGTCGTTGTCGTTGATGATGAGGTTCATGCCCGATAGGCGGATCACCTCATGAAGCTGGTTGCGACGCTCATTGATGCAGCCATAGCGAGGCATGAAGGTACGAACCTCCTGACCGCGCTCCTGCATCTGACGAGCCATCTCAATGCTTAGCTTCGACAGTTCGTTTTCGGGAAGATAGGGAGAGATCTCCTGACAAACGTACAAAATTTTGTTTGTTGCCATAACGTCTGTGCTTTAAGTAGGCAAATATACGAAAATATTTCTACAAAATCAACATTGCATCGCCATAGGTTCCGAAGCGGTAGCCCTCGTCGCGTGCGATCTTATAGGCATCCATCACCATGTTGTAGCCACCGAATGCCGCAACCATCATAAGCTGCGTAGAGTAGGGTAGGTGGAAGTTCGACACAAAGGCATCTGCCGAGGTGAACTGGTATGGGTGGAAGATAAACTTGTTGGTCCAGCCCTCCATAGGCTTAAGCATGCCTCCAACAGATGCTGCGGTCTCCATAGCGCGCATCACGGTGGTGCCGATAGCCACGATCTTGCGACCGTCGCGCTTAGCGGTGTTGATCTGCTCGGCTGTCTCGGGTGTGATGAAGAACTGCTCTGAGTCCATCTTATGCTTCGAGAGATCCTCAACATCGACTGTGCGGAAGTTGCCTAGACCCACGTGTAGTGTGAGGAAGGCACTGTCGATACCCTTGATCTCCATGCGCTTAAGTAGGTGCTTCGAGAAGTGAAGACCTGCTGTAGGAGCTGCCACAGCACCCTCGTGCTTAGCATATATTGTCTGATACCACTCCGCATCTTCGGGTTCAACCTTCTCGCGTACCCAGCGTGGCAGTGGTGTCTCGCCCATGGCATAAAGTGCCTCCTTGAACTCCTCGTACGAGCCGTCGAAGAGGAAGCGTAGCGTACGACCACGAGAGGTGGTGTTGTCGATAACCTCGGCACCCATCAGGTCGTCATTGCCAAAGAAGAGCTTGTTGCCGATACGAATCTTACGCGCAGGGTCTACAAGAACGTCCCAGAGGCGTAGCTCGCTGTTAAGCTCACGAAGGAGGAATATCTCGATGTCGGCACCCGTCTTCTCCTTGCAGCCTTGCAAGCGTGCGGGAAAGACCTTCGTATCATTGAATACGAACATATCCTTCTCGTCGAAGTACTCTATAATATCCTTAAATGTGCGGTGCTCGATCTCACCTGTAGAGCGGTGCAACACCATAAGACGTGCATCATCACGGTTTATCGTAGGATACTTTGCAATCATATCCTGCGAAAACTCATAGCCATACTGTGATAACTTCATTATTTTCTTTTAAAAAAGCGTGTAACAATCAAATACTATACGCAAAAGTCGCTATTTTGTTTCACATTCGCGCAATTTTTCCATAAAGTCGTCGAGCGTATGTGCCCCTTCGGTGGTAAATCCGCCACTACGTGTGCGACGTAGCGACCTTAGGTAGGCACCGCTATTTAGTGCCTCGCCAATCTCAAATGCCAGTGAACGAATATATGTTCCCTTGCTACAGCGAACAGCGATCTTGATGTGTGGTAAATTGCACTCAACAAGCTCCAACGAGTAGATGTTGATGAGTGCCTTCTTAAGTTCTATCTCCTCGCCAGCACGGGCAAACTCATAGGCTCTTACGCCCTGAACCTTCTTTGCCGAGTAGAGTGGTGGTAGCTGCTCACGCTCTCCTGTAAGTGAGCGCAGAGCCTCCTCTATCATCTCGCGTGTGATATGCTCAAATGGGTATCTTGCGTCGATCTCGTGCTCCATGTCGCCACTTGGTGTTGTGGCTCCTAGCTCTAGCTCTGCAACATACTCCTTCTCCTCAGCCTGAAGCCTCTCAACCTGTTTTGTGGCGCGACCAATGCAGACAAGAAGAATGCCTGTGGCCAATGGGTCAAGCGTACCAGCGTGACCAATCTTGATCTTGGGATGGCCACACTTGCGCAACTGAAACTTTATCTTACGTACGACATCTGCCGAGGTCCACTCGTAGGGCTTGTCGATAACAGCCACGTAGCCCTCTGGAAAGTCGATGCCTTTCAACGAAAACTCTTCCATATATTAAATAAAGTATGATGCCAACGCCACTGCACCAGCTACGGCGCAGTATATGGCAAACCAGATGAGCTTGCCGCGTTTAACGATGTTAATCATATATTTGCACGCGAGGCAACCCACAACGAACGAGGTGATAAAGCCGGCAGCAAGTGCTGCTGACGACACACCCTCAAGCGTGAAGCCATCCTTAACTACCGAGAGTAGGGTCTCGCCAAGGATAGGTGCTAGCACCATCAAGAATGAGAATGTGGCTACTGCACCCTTGTTGTTGCCAAGCAGAATACCTGTTGCGATTGTTGTGCCCGAGCGCGAAAGACCTGGCATGGCGGCGATACTTTGCGATATACCGATGATGAAGGCGTCGCGATACGATATGCTCTCCTTCTGGCGTGGGCGTGCGTAGTAGGCAAAGCTGAGAAGCAGCGATGTACATATTAGCATGCCACCAACGATGAGCATGATGTAGCTCGACGAGAGCATAGCATCGATATGATCCTTGACCGTAAAGCCTACAATGCCGATCGGGATCATCGAGATGATTAGCTTGAGGATATAACGCTTCTCATCGTTGATATGGGGTGTAAATAGCCCCTTCAAAATTCTCCATATCTCGGACCATAGTACTACAAAGGTGCTAAGCACGGTTGCCGCATGCAGCGTGATGTCGAAGGCGAGATTGTCCTCAATCTCAACGCCTAGTAGCTCTTTGGCAATTTGCAGGTGACCGCTACTTGATACAGGTAGAAACTCCGTGAGGCCCTGCACGGCACCCAATATTATCGACTCAACTATCTCCATATTACTCCTCTGTAAAACGTTTCATGATTGCAAAAATCTCAAATACGAAGCCCGCGATAACCACTATTGGGGCAAGAGTGATGCGGCGGAACGAGAATATCGACTCGTCAAACTCCGTTGCTGTATGGTTACCACCGCCCGACATTAGCAGAAAGCCGATGACAATGATCACGCCACCTGCGAGCATCATAAGGTAGTTCTTGCGCGTAAGAGGCATACGCTCATGAGAGCCATTCTCTCTATTTTTCTCCAAGTTGCTCATACTTAGTATATTAGTATAGATGTATTTTATTTGTCTTCATATTGACATACTTGCCCACGGCTAAAGCACTGAATAGTAGTGTGATGATAATGCCTAGTGCTATCATCATGGCGATGATGATGCCTGCTTCGGTGGGGCTTAGTAGGTTGATTGTTGCGGGGATAAAGTGCTGTGTGCCATATACGATGCCAAGCAGCATGCAGCTAGCAACAACACCCGACAGCACACCCTGCCATAGCGCGCTACGTAGAAATGGGCGCATGATATACCACTTCGTAGCCCCGACGAGCTTCATCGTGTTTATCAAGTATCGCTTGGCATATATTGCCAGGCGAATGGTGTTGTTTAGCAACAGCAGCGTGATGATAAGCAGCACGGCAAGGAAGATAAGAAGTGCGATGATTACCGTTGTGAGTGTGGTGTGCATCTTGTCGATGATCTCTATTGGGGGCACTGAGATATACTCTACGCCAGTTATCGTCTTGAGCCTCTCGACAAGGTTATCAATGATCGCAACATCGACGCTCTCCTTATGTAGTGTAAGCTCAAAGCTATCGTTTAGAGGATTTTCGTCGAGGATCGATGCGATGTCATGCTCGAAGTAGCGAAGAAACTCCTCGTCAAGGAGTTTATCCTCCTTGCTTGTATACTCGATGGTGTCAACCTCGTCGAAGGAGCGCAGTTGCGAGAGTATGTTGCGCTTCTCGTCGTTCGATAGCTCATCCTTGATCTCCACCGAGAGCACTACACGTTCGCGGAGTGTTTCGGCAGCATTGATGGTCGATAGTATCACGTAGCTCACAGCACCCAATATGAATAGTACCAGTGCGATACTTACTGTCGAGATGATGTACGAGCGACGTACACTATTGCGTATTCTCTTATCACTATTTCGTCCCATATCTACTCCATCTTAAGGGTTAACCTTCTTGCGACGTAGCTGCACTGCGACTGTAGCAACTAGGCCTATGATTATCAGCCATGAGGCGATGCCTGTTATGGCTGTTGCCACTCCCCACTTTGGTGCGCGGAACCTCCACTCGACGGTGTGTTTACCGGCAGGAAGCTCCATTAGGCGTAGTACGTAGTCTGCGGCGTAGTAGTCGCTCTCAACGCCATCGATATATGCACTCCACCCCTCTGGGAAGTAGATCTCTGAGAACACACATAGAGCCTCAGCGGGTGCCTCGTATTCGTACTTTAGGTAGTTTGGTGCATACTCCGTAAGTGTGATTGTGCCTGTTGCGTCGTACGAGGGCTTTAGATTCGCTATATCTTCGGCAACTACCGCCTTGGTGGCTAGGTCGACATATCCAAGTGCCTCTAGCTCCTTGGTGGCTGTGGGTTGAGAGTATGCGCCCTCGACAAACCATGCTGCGCCTAATGGCTCAATGCCAAAGGCCTCCTCGAGGCGCATTACCTCTCCACCCTCGATTATGTAGCGTGTGTTGAGCATGGCGAGTACCGCGCCATTTTGAGTAGCTATGTAGTGTTCTATAACATCCTGATAACGACCGAGTTTCGCACCATGGTATCCATCTACCGAGCGATGGAAATATGCTGCTGTTGCTGATCCATAGTGATCAACGTCAAAGACGCGGTATCCGAGATCCTTATCCTTGAGGATTTCGTTGTCGGCAGCTGTTGCGCGAACCTCCGTTGGCTTCTTGTTTTGCCACTTGCTATCGTTGAGGTATCGCTTGCCGATGCCTGTTAGGTCGGCAGCAACCACCATGATGATGGCTGCAAGAGCAACGTATGTCACAACTGCTCGGTTGCCCTTATGCTCGCGCAACCAGCCGTAGATGATAACTATTGCTGCGGCAAGCATCACGTAGAGCATCGATCGCCATAGGTCGGTGTGCATGGCATCGTGGCGTGCTGTGTAGGCGGCCTCTTTGAGCTGCTCCACCCACCACTCGTTGCCTAGTTTGGCGTTGATGTCTGCCAGTCCATAGTCTGCCGTGATGACCATGGCCACAATCATCAGTATGACAATGCAGAAGGCGATGCAGACGCGTTGCACTAGGAGCTTGTACGATGGCTTCTCGCTCCAGATGCGCCATAGTGCTACGGCGCAGAGGAGTGGCACTGCCCACTCGAGCACTACCAGCGACATTGATACGGTTCTAAAGTTCTTGTAGCCAGGAAGTATGTCGTACATCAGCTCGTAGAAGCCCATCCAGTTTCTTCCCCATGCCAGTAGCAGCATGAAGATCATTGATGATGCAATCCACCATCTGTCGCGTCCCGACGAGAGTATCAATCCAAGGAGGGCTAGGAAGATAGCAGCAGCACCTAGGTATGTGGGACCCGCCGTGAATGGCTGGTCGCCCCAGTAGTTTGAGGCGTAGGCCGATGCCTCGCTGAGGCGTTTGTCGGCGAGCTGGTAGACAAGCGCAAGTAGCTCTTCGTCGCCACTCATAAGTGCCTCTTCGATATGTTGAGGAGTGATCTCAGGATAGTGCTGTTTGTAGATCTCTGCCGCCTCGGTAATGGCGCTGCCTATGACTGAGTCGTTGACGCCAGCACTCTGCAATATCTCGATAGCCTTATTGTTATAGTCGCCCGACCAGCGACCCATGTAGTCTGGAACAAGCATGTTGAAGCTCTCCGCCTTGCCATAGCTCCATGCTGTGTTATAGGCGATCTTGTTCTCTCGTGCCTCATCCTCAGTTACGACCTCCGAGACGCCTCGTGTTGTGTACTTCTGATGCTTGAAGGTGTACCACAGTGGCGCGAAGTTTGAGCCTAATGCTAGTAGTGCTGCGATGGCTAGGAGGAGTGTTGTGCGTCCGAATTTTTTCAGAGTTTTCTCCTTGTAAGCGTAGCATAACTCACTGATCCACAATGCAACAGCAACAATTAAGAAGTAGTATGTTATCTGTGGATGGTTAGCTCCAAGCTCCAGCGAGCCAAAGAGAGCTGCTAGGGCAGCACCCTTCCAAGCATCTCTGCGAAGCGCATACCACACCGAGGCGATGAGTGGTGGTGCATAGACCAGTGCCCACATCTTGGTGATGTGCCCAGCGTCGATGATGAGGAAGAAGTAGGTTGAGAGTCCGTAGGCAAGACCTGCGATGATGCCAATCCAGGGATTGATACCCATGATCACCACCGCTACCATCATCATGATCATGGCGAAGAGGGTCATGTTCATAGGTCCGTCCACGACCTTTACTATGCTGCCTACAGTCTGCTTCACATCCTGCGTGGGATACTCCACATCGATAAGGTAGGCTGGCATGCCCGAGAACATGTTTCCCGTCCACTGGGGATCCTCGCCCGTAGCCTCACGATGCTCTTTGATGTCCTGCGACATGCCGGCATACTGGGCAATATCGCCCTGACCGAGCGACTTGCCATCGAGCTGTGGTGCGTAGAAGTTTAGGCTAGCCAGAACAAAAAGTGCTAAACCTGTAATCCATGGTAGAAGCCTCTTGCCCCAACATTGTAATCTGCTCGAAGCCGAAGAGCTCATATTATCGTTTGAAACCATACTCTACTTATAAAGACAATTAACGCCCAAAGGTACGAAAAATTTGCGAAAAAATAAAAACCTACATAAAAAGAGTCTTTTTGTGTGCAGATTGTTGTGCATAGTAGACCTATTTTCACAAAAAATCTATATCTTTGCGTAATTAACATGCACATAATGGTTACAATCGACTCTATACGCAAACCTATCAGTCAAGACATGGAGTGTTTTGACACCTTTGTTGGGGAGAATATCTCTGCCGAAGGCGATCTTATGCACGAGATGTTGACCTATGCCTTGACATCGCGAGGCAAGGGAGTGCGTCCTATGCTCACGCTTCTTGTTGCCTCAATGATGAGTGGTGGCGAGGAGCCAATATCTGTTGAGAAGGCAGCTGCTGAGCGACACTGCTCAAAGCGCACCTATCTCGCAGCGATGCTAGTGGAGATGATCCACACTGCATCACTCATCCACGACGATGTGCTCGACTCGGCAGATGAGCGTCGTGGTCGCCCCTCGGTGAATGCCAAGTGGCAGAGTGATATGGCAATTATCTTAGGCGACTATATTCTTGCTCGTACCATGTCGATAGGCATGGCATCGGCGCAGTACGATCTGGTGTCGTACGTGGGTCTGGCTATGGCTACACTCTGCGAGGGTGAGGTGCTCCAGAGTCAGCATGCTCGCAACTTCGACACCACGCGTGAGGACTACTACCACATCATCAATCAGAAGACAGCAAGCCTCTTGGGTGTAAGTGCTGCTATCGGAGCTCTGTCTGTGGGTGCTTCGCGCGAGGATGTGGATCGTATGCGTAAGTTTGGCGAGGCGATAGGTATGGCATTCCAAATCCAGGATGACATCCTAGACTACAACCGTCAGAATAATACTGGCAAGCCTGCGAATAACGACCTTCGTGAGCATAAGATAACTCTTCCGCTTATCGAGGTTATGGAGCGTAAGTCCGAGGAGGAGCGCGCGGAGATTATCGAGCTTCTTAAAGTATGCGATAAGGATGAGGCGGCAGTAGACAAGCTTCAGTCGATAGTTGATGAGAATGGTGGACGAGAGCTTGCTGCGCAGACTATGCAGGCATATCTTGCACGTGCCATGCATCTGCTTGCGAAGTATCCCGACTCGCCATATCGTATGTCGTTGATGAATCTCTGCACCTATATTGCAGAGCGAGATAAGTAGTTGAAAATTTATAATTAAAACAATACTATTATGAGTACACAGAAAAACAGTAATGTGTTGGCTATCATCGTGATGATTCTTCTTTTCGGAATGATCTCGTTCGTAACCAATCTTGCATCACCTATGGGTGACGTGCTTAAGAACCAGTTTGATGTAGCTAACTGGATGGGTACACTAGGTGTATTTGCCAACTTTATCGCCTATGCCTGCATGGGTATCCCTGCTGGTAATCTTCTCCAGAAGCGTGGCTACAAGTTCACTGCCCTAGCTGCTGTAGCTGTCGGCTTCACTGGCGTTGGCGTTCAGACAATCGCTGGTCTGTTGGAGGGTAATGCCGCTTTTGGCGTATATCTCCTTGGTGCGTTCATCGCAGGTTTCTCGATGTGTATGCTTAACATCGTGGTTAACCCTATGCTCAACAAGCTTGCTGGTGGTGGTAATCGTGGTAACCAGCTTTTGCAGGTTGGTGGCTCGTTCAACTCATTCATGGGTACAGCCGTTATCTTCCTCACAGGTGTCTTCGTGCCAAGCATTGCTGATGCCCAGATCAAGCAGGTATTCCCATTGATGTTTATCGCGTTGGCTATCTTTGCCCTTGCATTTGTGGTGATCCTCTTTACTAATATCCCTGAGACTGAGCGTCGCGAGGTTGCTAAGGCTGAGGATTCTAAGGTAGGACCTATGTCGTTCCGCCACTTTGTGTTGGGTGCTGTGGCTATCTTCATCTACGTGGGTGTTGAGGTTGGTATTCCTAACGTATTGCAGAAGTGGTTGCAGAATGGCGGTCTTGCTGTAGAGAGTGGTGCTGAGGGTATCGCTGCAACTGTGGCAGCTACCTACTGGTTGCTCATGTTCTTTGGTCGTTTGGCTGGTGCTGCGCTTGGTGCTAAGGTTTCGGCAAAGACGATGCTTACATCTGTATCGGTTATCGGCCTTGGTCTAGTGTTGGGTGCTATGATGCTCAACCCTGAGACATCTGTAAACCTCCCAGTGTTCAAGGGCACAGAGGGCTTCGGCATGGCTGAGGTGCCTATCAACGCAGCGTTGCTCGTGTTGTGTGGCTTGTGCACATCGGTGATGTGGGGTGGTATCTTCAACCTCGCTGTTGAGGGCTTGGGTAAGTATACTGAGCGCGCTTCGGGTATCTTCATGGCACTTGTTTGTGGTGGTGGTATTCTCCCATTGCTCCAGAACGGTATCGTTGACTGGACAGGCAGCTATTTGACAAGCTACTGGGTAATCGTGGCAGGTCTTGCATACTTGCTATTCTACGCTTTGGTAGGCTCAAAGAATGTAAATAAGGATATTAAGACTGAGTAAGACTCATCTTTAGGACATAATTTCAATAAAACTATAACTTAAATTTTTACTACAATGTACGGAAAATTTCAGCAGCATTTGCAGAACGAGCTAGCCGAGATTAAGGCTGCCGGCTTGTACAAGACAGAGCGTATCATCGAGTCACCACAGCGTGCCGAGATCGACGTTGCTAACCGCCCAGTGTTGAACTTCTGCGCTAACAACTACCTTGGTCTTTCTGACAACCAGCGTCTTATCGACGCAGCTAAGAAGGCTATGGACGAGCGTGGCTTCGGTATGTCATCAGTACGTTTCATCTGCGGCTGCCAGGATATGCACAAGGAACTTGAGAAGGCTATCGCTGATTACTTTGGCACTGAGGATACTATCCTCTACGCTGCTTGCTTCGATGCTAACGGTGGTGTGTTCGAGCCATTGTTCACAGCTGAGGATGCTATCATCTCTGACGCTTTGAACCACGCATCTATCATCGACGGTGTACGTCTTTGCAAGGCTCAGCGTTATCGCTATGCTAATGCCGACATGGCAGAGCTCGAGGAGTGCTTGAAGCAGGCTCAGGCACAGCGTTTCCGCATCATCGTTACCGATGGTGTATTCTCAATGGATGGTAACGCTGCTCCACTCGACAAGATTTGTGAGTTGGCTGAGAAGTACGACGCTCTCGTAATGGTTGATGAGTGCCACTCGGCTGGCGTATTGGGTAAGACAGGTCGCGGTATCACCGAGCTCTACGATCTTCGTGGCAAGGTAGATATTCTCACTGGTACTCTTGGTAAGGCGTTTGGTGGTGCTGTAGGTGGCTTCACCACTGGCCGTAAGGAGATTATCGACATGCTTCGACAGCGTTCACGTCCTTACCTCTTCTCTAACTCACTTCCACCAGCAGTTGTTGGTGCATCTATCGAGATGTTCAAGATGTTGGAGGAGAGCGACAAGCTTCACGATCAGCTCGTAGCTAATGTTGAGCACTTCCGCACTAAGATGATCGCTGCTGGCTTCGACATCAAGCCTACAGTATCAGCTATCTGCGCTGTTATGCTCTACGATGCTAAGCTTTCACAGGACTTCGCTGCTGAGCTTCAGCAGGAGGGCGTATTCGTAACAGGCTTCTACTACCCAGTAGTTCCAAAGGGTCAGGCACGTATCCGTGTTCAGGTATCTGCAGGTCACACTACTGAGCAGCTCGACCGTTGCGTTGATGCCTTCATCAAGGTTGGTAAGAAGCTCGGCGTCTTGAAGTAGTAGGCTCAAGCGAGAGTTTTCTTCGATTTATTAACAAGATGGGGATGGCTTTATGGTCATCTCCATCTTTAGTTTTACACCCTCGCTTCGACCCTCGCTTTTTGGTTTGTTGGACTCTTTATTATAATTATAATACGCAAAAAGTTGCTCATTGACAAATTTTTACTACCTTTGCGCACCAGCAGATGTCTTAGGGGGGTGCAACTGACTATTGCACCTGAGCGACATCGAAGTTAAACTATTAATATTTAAACAATTATGAAGTCAATTCAGATTAACGGTACTGCACGTGTTAACTTCGGTAAGAAGTTTGCTAAGGCTGCACGTCGCGAGGGTCAGGTACCTTGCATCGTTTACGGCGGTGGCGAGGAGAAGGCATTTACTATCGACGCTAAGGAGCTTAACCAGCTTATCTACACTCCTAACTCTTACATCATCGAGCTCAACATCGATGGCGTTGTAGAGAAGGCAGTTATGCGTGAGGTTCAGTATCACCCAGTTCGTGAGCAGGTTCTCCACGTAGATTTCTACCGTGTTCAGGAGGGTAAGCCAGTTGCAGTTAACGTTCCAGTACGCCTCACAGGTAACGCTGAGGGTGTTAAGATCGGTGGTAAGCTTCAGCTCTCAGCTCGTAAGCTCACTGTTAAGGCGTTGGTTGAGTATATTCCAGATGAGATCGTTGTTGACGTTACTCCATTGCAGGTTGGTCAGACAATCTTCGTTGGCGATCTTCAGCGCGAGAACCTTACATTCGTTACTCCTGCAACAACAGCTGTATGTGCTGTACGCGTAACACGTGCTTCACGTGCTGCTAAGTAGTAGTAGGTAACCTAAAAAGGAACTATTATGAAGTATCTTGTTGTCGGGTTAGGCAACATCGGTATGGAGTATGCCGCAACCCGCCACAACATAGGTTTCAGAGTGTTGGATGCCTTAGCTGAGGCATCCAATATCTCTTTTACGACCGTACGTTATGGTGCTATGGCAACGCTTAAGCATCGTGGTCGCACGCTGCTTTTGTTGAAGCCATCGACATATATGAACCTATCGGGAAAGGCCGTGCGCTACTGGATGGATCAGGAGCGAATACCTCGCGAAAACCTACTAGTGATCTCGGATGACATTGCTCTTCCATTTGGTACGTTCCGCATGCGTAAGAATGGCTCTGAGGGTGGACACAACGGCCTTAAGAATATCACAGAGCTTCTTGGCGATAACCAGTATGCGCGTCTGCGTTTTGGTGTGGGTGGCGACTTTGCGCGCGGACATCAGGTCGACTATGTGTTGGGCGAGTTTACCGACGAGGAGAATAAGCTCCTCCCTGAGCGTCTTAAGCTCTTTGGCGATGCTGTGCTCTCGTTCGCCTCTGTTGGCGTAGATCGCACGATGAACTCGTACAACAATAAATAGTCTTAGACCCAGCCTCCAAAAAATAGTGAAGCTGAATAAAAAGTGTATTTTGTCGTTATGCTCGCCCTCAAAATCCTCATTTACGCCTAGTAAACTGCGGTTTTTCGGGCTTCGCATGCCTAAAACTACATCTTTTTCTTCAACATCTAAACAATAAGGGGATGACTAATTTACTTTTTAGTCATCCCCATTGTATATGTAGCACGCTTTACGGCTACTTAAGCTCGCGCAAAAGCTCCACAAGAAGCTTCCAGAACTTATCTACTGTAGAGATCTCTAGACGCTCGTCAGGAGAGTGAACACCGCGAAGTGTTGGACCAAACGATACCATCTCGAGGTGTGGATACTTCTCAAGGAATAGACCGCACTCCAAACCTGCGTGGATAGCACGCACCTTAGGCTCTGTTGCAAATAGGTTGCGATAGCACTCAACAGTGGCTGCAAGTAGCGATGAGTCTGGGTTTGGCGACCAACCAGGATAGCCATCCGAGTGCTCTACGTCGCAACCAGCAAGGTAGAATACCGATTCGATGGTCTGTGCAGCATAGAGCTTAGCACTCTCTACCGACGAACGCTGCGATGTTGTGATGACAACCTGCTGCTCGTCGTTAAACTTTACCGAAGCGAGGTTTGTTGAGGTCTCAACAAGTCCTGGAACGGCAAACGACATTGCGAGCACGCCATTAGGAAGACCCACCAAGGTGATGAGTAGGGCGCACATATCATCGTTTGTCATAACCTCCTTAACGCTCTGCTCAACATCTGCTACCGAGAAACGCATGCGAGGCTCTGTGTGCTTGAACTCCTCCATCATCATCTGTCCAAACTCCAAGTAACGCTCCTCGAAATCCTCCTTCGACTCGGCTGGCACACCAACGATGGCGTTTGCCTCGCGAGGAATAGCGTTGCGGAGGTTGCCTCCGTCAAACTTAGCAAGTGCGATCTGGAATGTGTCGCAAGCGTTGTATAGGAAGCGAGCTAGGAGCTTGTTAGAGTTAGCAAGACCCTTATCAATATCGTCGCCCGAGTGACCACCAAGCAGATCACCCACCTCAAGGCGTACGAAGGCGTAGCCCTCGGGTGCCTCCTCAAGGTCGTAGTCGAACTTGGCAACAGTGTCGATACCACCTGCGCAGCCGATAAAGAGCTCACCCTCATCCTCCGAGTCGAGGTTTACCAGATACTTACCAGTAAGCATACCCTCGCCAAGACCGAAGGCACCAGTAAGACCTGTCTCCTCATCAACGGTGAAGAGAGCCTCGATTGCTGGGTGCTCAAGAGTCTCGTCAAGGAGCACGGCTAGTGCCGCAGCCATACCGATACCACAGTCAGCACCTAGGGTAGTACCCTCAGCATATACCCAGCCATCCTTGATAAAGGTGCGAATAGGGTCGTTCTCGAAGTCGAACTCTACGTCAGAACGCTTCTCGCAAACCATGTCCATGTGCGACTGAAGGATTACGCATGGGCGATCCTCAAAGCCTGCTGTTGCAGCCTTGCGTATTACGACATTGCCTGTTTGATCCTTCTGGTAGTCGAAGCCGTGCTTCTCGGCAAAGGCTACAAGCCATTCGATGATCTTACCCTCCTTCTTTGATGGGCGTGGTACCTTTGTGATGTCGTCAAACTGCTCCCAAATAAGCTTGGGCTCTAATTCTCTAATTGTCATATATTCAATGTTTTAAGTTAGTATATCTATTCATTTCGCTCGAATAACTTGATATTGCGTAGTAGAGGGTTGCGCCTTGCAAGAATCAACATCTCGACAAGGAGCAGCAGGACTCCTGCGCCGAGAAACCACTGATATTGCTCCTCATACTCGGCAAACACTATCTCCGAGAGTGTGGATTGCTCCATCTCGTTTAGTCGCTCGATGATGCCTTGTAGTCCGAAGTCCTCGTTGCGCGAGCGTGTGTAGATACCCTCTGTTGTTGCAGCAATCTGTTGCAGAAGTTGCTCGTTTAGCTTTGTTAGCACCATCTTACCCTCCTCATCCTCAATGTGTTTGCCATCAATCTTGAGGGGCTTGCCCTCGGGAGTTCCAATACCGATGCAACATACCACAACGCCCATCTGCCTAGCGCGCTCTGCCGCAGCAAGGGCCTTATCGTCATGATCCTCGCCATCTGTGATAAGTATCATCACGCGACTCTTTGTGTTGTGTGTATTCGTTGAGAACGATAGTAGGGCAGTCTCTATCGCCTTGCCTAGGTCGGTGCCTTGAGCTGCTATGAGCGAGGGGGCAAGACGCTTTACCTTTGCAAGAGCCATGGTGTAGTCTGAGGTAATGGGCAGCAACACTTCAGACTCGTCGGCAAAGGCAACAATGCCGATACCATCCTCCTTCATATTCTCGACAAGCTGCGTTATAGAGTAGCGTGTGCGTGCCATTCGGCTAGGCTCAACATCTTCGGCGAGCATCGAGTTAGAGACATCCACCACTAGCACAATCTCGCGTCCCTGACGCTCACGGCTACCAAGTTTTGAGCCTGTCTGTGGGCGTGCCATGGCGAGAATAAAGAGTGCGAGGGCTGCGGCAAAGAGCGAGAGCTTTATCCATCCGCGCGCCTTAGAGTAGTCGGGCATTAGCTCTTGTAGTGTTGCCGGATTACCTAGACGTTTGAGCTTGCGACCTCGATATGCTAGTAGCACAACATGCAGCACCACTACAAGTGGTACGACTAGTAGTAGCCATAGTGCCTCGGGCGATGCAAATTTAAATATATTCATAGTGTTATCTCTCTAGTTTAGCTTAGGCGGTTTAGAACAATGCGGCTCACAAGCAGCTCGATGATAAGTAGTAGCAGACCCCATGCCAGCCAGCCGAGGTATAGCTCCTCGTAGCTCACATAGTCCACCACCTCCACCTTGCTCTTCTCCATCTGGTCTATCTCCTCGTATATTCTGCTTAGTGCCTCAGCATTCTCGGCGCGGAAATACTTGCCACCTGTGATCTTCGACACCTCGCCAAGCAGCTCCTCATCAATCTCGACATCGACCATCATCGTGCCGTAGTTGCCAAAGGGGTCCATATATGGCATTGGTGCTTGACCACGACGACCCACACCGATGGTGTAGACCTTGATGCCGAGGTCGCGAGCAATATCTGCCGCTGTGCGGGGCGTTATCTGTCCACAGTTATTCACGCCATCTGTCACCAGCACCACAACCTTTGATTTCGCACTGCTCTCGCGCAGGCGGTTTATTGACGTTGCAAGGCCATTGCCTATCGCCGTTCCATCATCTATGACGCCACAGCGTAGGCGCGAAAGTGCCGTTTGCACTGCTCCGCGGTCGGTTGTAAGGGGTGCTTGCGTGAAGGTCTCACCAGCAAATGCCACCACGGCAATTCTGTCGCCCTCGCGACCCTGTGCGAACTCTGCGGCAATCTGTTTTGATGCCTCAAGGCGGTCGGGCCTAAAGTCTTGTGCGAGCATCGAGCCCGAGATGTCCATTGCAAGGACGATGTCGATACCCTCCACCGTAGTCTCGCTCTCGGCATGTTGTAGTTGTGGACGCGCCAGAGCGACTATGAGTAGTGATAGTGCTGCAAGACGGAGTATTATGGGGAGTGGGCGTAGCCAGTATCGCAGTGTGCGAGGTGCTCTACCATCGCCCAATGTCGATACGGTGAGTGTTGCACGACGACGACCAACCCATATATGATAGGCGGCGATAAGCGGCACTAGAAGTAGCAGCCACAATATTTCGGGATTATGGAAATTCATTGTTGTCATCTTTTATTAGGCTCTCTACCAGTTCTTCTTACCGATCACCACTGCGCCACGCTCAGCCTCGCGCATCTCCTCCTCTGTTCGATCCTCCTCAGCCTGTATTGCGTCGAGCATACGCTCCTGCTCGGCATCAAGACCCTCGGGCTTTGGCTCTGGAGCCTCTGACTCCTGCTCCTCTTCATCTGAAGGCTGCTCCTCAGGCTGATTCTCCTCTTGGTTGTCGCCCTGGTTGTCATCTTCCTGGTTATCAGAGTTCTGATCCTGCTGCTGGTCGTTCTGCGGCTGATCCTGATTTTGTTGTTGATCCTGCTGCTGGTCGTTCTGCTGTTGATCGTCCTGTTGTTGCTGCTGCTGTTGCTGCTGTTGCTGTGCCTGACGCTTCTGATCGACGATACGCTTTGTGAGCACATAGTTGCGCTTTGTCTCACTGTCGTCGGGGTTAAGCTTTAGCGATTCGCGGAAAGCATTCAGCGCAGCCTCGTAGTTTTGCTGTAGAAAGAGGCTCTCGCCAATGTTGCGTAGCACCTCGGCACGCTGCTCCGTGCTAAGGTATTGGTTCGTGAGTATATCCTCAAAAATTTTGTTCGAGCTTTCTGGGGTGTACTCCTCGCTCCCACTATTCTCAAGCATCAGGTGCAGGTAGGCGTTGGCACGGTTGTATTGCGCCTCGTAGGACTCTGGGGCGTGCTCGAGTGCCTCGTTATAGCGGTTAAGGCTATTGAAAAAGTTGCGTCGCTTGAACTGTTCGTTACCCTCGCGCACCAGACCTCGCTCGGGGAGAAGTTGTGCCGAGAGTGGGGTTGCGCCAGCAAGCAGCGAAACGATAATCAGTGCGATGTATATTATATGTTTTTTTGCTCTTATCATTCGTTAATATCTGTGTGGGTGGTTATCTCCTCCTTGCCCTCGTTCTGTTCCTCGTTGACTACCTTTGTGTTCTCCACGAAGTAGTAGGCAGCTGTGTAGCACTCCTCGTTGACCTCAGCCTCGGGCTGTGCCTTGGCAAACTTAACCATGTCCGCCGTGCGTAGCAGGTTGACAAGAGCCATGCGGCTATCGTGAGGCATCTCGATGTCGCTAAGTGCTACGATAATCTCGTCTGTGGTAAGCTCCAATGCGCTAACTCCCCAACGCTCCGAGATGTAGACGCGAATAATCGAGGTTAGAGCAGTGTAGTACTGTTTGTACTTGCCGTTCTGCCATAGTTTGCGGTTGTTTAGCTCGACAAGAGCCTTATTAGCAACAATGTGTGGTGGTATCTTGGGAGCTACGCGCACCTCTGTTTCGCGCTTGCGGGCGTAGCGATACATAAGCGTTGCAAGTAGCCATACGACGAGCGCAAGAACGATGGCGGCGATTGTGCCATAGATAACATAGTCGCGCACCTCGATAAACATAAATGGGAGGTCTTTCTGCGTTGTGATGCCCTCGGTAAGCAGTTGACGCTTAGCACGTAGTGAGTCTACCTTGAAGCCTTGCTGTGGGTCTGCCACAAGGAAGCTCATCGTGTCAAGATCCTCGTAGCGTCTTACGGCAAGGGTTAGTGTGTCACGCGCATAGATCGTGTCGGGAAGGTCACGGTTCTTCTCGAAATAGAGTATCGTAGGGCGCAGATGCATGTCGCCGGTCTCCATCACGGCTAGCCTATAACGCTTGCGTAGGTGAAGCTTGCGGCCCTCCACCTTGAGTGTGTCGATGGGGTAGTCCTCGATAAGCTCGAGTTTGTCCTCGTCATACTCTGTAAAGGTCGATATTTTGCTAAGTGCCTTCTGTCTATTCTTGGTCTCTTCGGGTGTGGGGTTGCCATCAAAGTCGGGAATGCCTATTTCGGTGGCTCTATCCTTCTCAATATCTATGATATACTCAAACTGATCGCCCACCTCTACGCTATCTTTCGAGAGGCGTGCCGTGATTGTTGGGATGTCGGCATGTGCTACGCTTGTCACCACCAGCAGTGCGATGGTGCTTAGCGCGCGCGATATGTATTGCTCTATTTTCATCGCTGCTTGAACATCTTTATAAGTTCCACAACAAAGTCGTCGTCGGTAGATACTTGAGCGCAGTCTATGCGGTTGTGGCGTAGCATCTCTAGCATATTATCGTGACGCTGAGCATACTGCTTAGCCCAGTAGTCGCGCACCCTGCGCGATGAGGTGTCGAGCCACTCCGTAGCACCAGTCTCGGCATCGCGAAGCTCAATGATACCTACGTCGGGAAGCTCTCTGTCACGCTTATCGTAGACCTCGATCGCCATTATGTCGTGCTTCGACGAGGCGATCTTCAGGGCATCTTCGAGTTTTGCTATGTCCGACTTAGCGTCGATAAAGTCCGAGAGCAGGAAGCACGTAGTGCGCTTCTTGTTCACTCCAACGAGGAAGCGCAGAGCCTCCGATATGTTTGTCGATCCACCCTCGGGGGTGAAGCCCACAAGCTCGCGTATGATTGTGAGGATGTGGCTACGACCCTTCTTTGGGGGTATAAACTTCTCGATGCGGTCCGAGAAGAGTATGCAGCCCACCTTGTCGTTGTTCTTCGATGCCGAGAATGCAAGGGTTGCTGCTATCTCTGTTGTGAGGTTCTTCTTGGTGCGCTCTGCTGTGCCGAATAGACGCGATGGCGATACATCCACGAGGAGCATCATTGTCAGCTCGCGCTCCTCCTCGTAGACCTTGACATGGGTTCGTTCCGAGCGTGCTGTGACGTTCCAGTCGATGTCGCGCACATCGTCGCCCACGCGATACTCGCGCACCTCCGAGAAGGACATACCACGACCACGAAAGGCGGTGTGATACTTGCCCGCAAATATCTCGTCGGAAAGACCGCGTGTCTTTATCTCGACATGGCGCACACGGCGCAATATTTCATTCTCGGTCTGATGCATTAGGGCACTATGACGTTGTTAAGAATGTCGGTTATTATCTGCTCGGTGCTGATGTTCTCAGCCTCAGCCTCGTATGTTAGACCTATGCGGTGGCGCAATACGTCGTGACACACGGCACGCACATCCTCGGGGATGACATATCCGCGACGCTGGATGAAGGCATAGGCCTTTGCTGCCTTGGCTAGCGAGATGCTTGCACGTGGCGATCCACCGTAGGCGATGAGCGACTGTAGGTGGTTGAGCTTATACTCCGAAGGCTCGCGCGTAGCGAAGATTATGTCGATGATATACTTCTCGATCTTCTCGTCCATATACACCTGCTTCACCACCTCGCGGGCGCGCATTATATCCTCGGGGCGCACCACGCGGTTGACCTCGGGAAGACCCTCGCCGCGTAGGTTCATGCGTATGATGTCTAGCTCCTCGGTGCGCTTAGGGTAGGAGATCTTAGCCTTAAGCATGAATCGGTCCACCTGCGCCTCTGGCAGTGGGTATGTTCCCTCCTGCTCCAGTGGGTTCTGTGTTGCGAGCACTAGGAATGGCTCGGGGAGTGGGTATGTGGTGTCGCCAATGGTCACCTGCTTCTCCTGCATAGCCTCGAGAAGTGCCGACTGCACCTTTGCTGGCGAACGGTTGATCTCGTCGGCGAGGATAAAGTTGGCGAAGATAGGGCCTCGTTTCACTGCAAACTCCTCGTTGCGCTGTGAGTATATTAGCGTACCGATAAGGTCGGCGGGTAGCAGGTCGGGAGTAAACTGAATACGTGCGAACTTGGCATCTACAGCCTTAGATAGTGTGGTGATGGCGAGTGTCTTTGCAAGACCTGGCACGCCCTCCAATAGTATGTGACCATCCGATAGAAGACCGATAAGCAGGGTGTCGACAAGGTGTTGCTGACCGACAATCACACGTCCTATCTCGCGACGCAACGTGTCGACAAATATCGACTCCTGCTCGATATGAGCATTTAGCTCTTTGATGTTAACTATTTCGTTCATTGTGTGTTATGTTATTTATTCTTTTCTCTTCATCCATTTATCCTATATCCTGGAAATCTCGTCCTATAGGACGAAACGCTCCTTATAGGCTAATTATTGCAAATATACTATTTTTTTCGGAATCTATAACAATCATTATACATCAAAATTAGGGGATGACTAAAAAGTAAATTAGTCATCCCCTTACTGTTTAGAAGTTGAAGAAAAAGATGTAGTTTTAGGCATGCGAAGCCCGAAAAACCGGAGTTTACTAGGCGTAAATGAGGATTTTGAGGGCGAGTATAACGACAAAATACACTTTTTATTCAGCTTCTGTTAGTTATATTAAGCTCTCTGCTCCGTTAGCTCACTGATGTTGGCAGTGCGCCCTCGAACTCGATGATGCGCCCATCGAGCGTCACAAAGCGAGCACGGTAGGTGTACGTGCCGTCGCCATTATCCGAGAACTCGAATGTGTAGTCCGTCGAGTCGATGTCGAGCTTCGTGCCCTCGTAGTTGATATATGGCATATATACCTTGTTGCGGTCGTAGTTTAGTACTAGCTCATTCTCGCGTGCATCGTAGAAGTAGAAGTATAGACCTGCGAAGCCAGCATCCGACACCTCGACATGTGTAGGTGTGAAGTCGAGTCTCTGTCCCGACACATCCTCGTAGGTGTAGCCCTCGACAGCACCTGTCCAGTCGAACGAGTATGCCTCGCCCTCGAATGTCCAGCGTGCCACAAAGCGTGTTGTGCTATCGCTGTTGTTTGTGATCTTCACCGTCACGTTTGTCATGTCGCCATACGTAAAGTCGATGTCGTGCTTGCAGTAACGCTCGGTCATCGTGCCCTCGGCAGTTGAGTATGTGCCGTCGGGTATAGGCTTGCTAACAACGATCTCCGAGTGTTTGAAGTTGAACTGGTGCGACTGGTCGCCTGCGGTGAAGAGTATCTGCTTCTCGCCCGCGCGGTCATAGTTGACCTTTGCCGCGCTCACCTCCACCTTTATTGATGGCTCCTCGGGGTCAACAGGCTCCTCAGGCTCCTCCTCCGTAAAGTCGAAGCCCTCGACAACACCCGACCACTCGAAGGTGATGTGGTGGCCCGCCACCGACTTTATGAAGCCACTTATTGTCGATACTCCCTCCTCGGTGTGCGACAATGTTAGCTCGGCATCCTCCAATGGGCAGCTCTGGTCGCCCTCGATGTTGAACTTCGAGTTGGTGTGACCTATGTTGTTGTCGCTGTACTTGTATGTTCCCTCAGAGAGATACTTGTCGTTTGGTGCGATCTCGTCGAGAAGGTCAAGCTCGTGGTAGCGTGTGCTGTCGATATAGAGCTGCAAGAAGAAGTTGCCAATCATCGACTTCACAGCGACAACCTTTGCAGGTGCGAACTCTTCGGGGCCTGTAGGACCCTGGTAGAGGTTTGCCACCGCGCCCTCGTATGTTAGTATGTGGGTGTTGCCGTCGTTGTCAGTAAGTGTAAATGTGAAGGTGTAGCAGCGCGACGATGGTGGGATATCGTCAGTGCCTACGTAGCTCACCTCGGCTACGGCATCACTAAGCTTCACTATGCCGCCCTCGTTCTTGAACATCGTCTTTGCGAGGTCTATTGTGCCTCTTGCTGAGCTGTACTCACTACCCTCAAGCATCCAGTTGCCCACAGCCTCCACTAGGTGTGCTATGAGCTTTGTCTTGCCATCCTCTGATGAGAATACGATGCTGAACTCAGGATCTAACACCTTTGCATCACGCTCGGCGGTTGCCATTGTGTAGTTGTATGTCTCGGGCTCGTCTACTGGTGGCACTGGCTGTGGCTCTGGATCTTGGATGATCTCTACGCCATGCTCCTTGTCGTTGAATAGGATCTTAACCCTCGTCGTGCGCTCCTCGTAGCTCTCGTTTTCTGCTACGCTGAGTGTTATTGTTCCGCTGGCAACCTCGATGTTGCTTATCCACTCAGCTTCGCACGATGCCTCGGGGAGGGTGTCGCTCTCGCCGCTAAGTGTGTAGGTGATGACCACCTCGCCACCCTCGAACGCTACTCGCTCCTGCGCGTCGGAGGTTATCGTAAGCTCCACCTCGGGCTTTGGCTCTGGTCCTGGCTCTGGCTTGGGCTCTTCTACGGGGTCTTTGTCGCATGCCACAAAGGCTAGCGATAGTACTGCGAAGAGCATTGATAGTTTTGAAATTAGGTCTTTCATAGTTTTATAGTTATTCTGTTTTCTATCTTAGGCAAAGATAGAAAAAAAGTTGGGTTCAATCAAGTGTTTTTTAATGAATTTCAATGAGGGAACAATGAGCGAACAGGGAGCGAACAGAGACAACAGAGAGAAGCGCAGTCAACAGAGAGACAACAGAGACAACAGAGACGCAGAGAGAACAGAGACAACAGAGAGAAGCGCGGACAACAGAGACACAGAGAGAAGCGCAGTCAAAAGAGACAACAGAGACGAAGAGACGCAGGGACAACAGAGAGAAAAAACAACAAAAAAAAGATGATGCTCGACTTCGTTCTCGTCTCTCTCGTCTCTTTCGTCTCTCTCGTCTCTCTCGTCCCTCTCGTCCCTCTCTGCTCTCTCCCTGCTCGCTCTCTACCCCCCCAAAAAAAAATCGGAGCCTCCCGATTGGGAAGCTCCGAAGAGGTTTAGGTCGTGCGACCATATATATCTACTATGCGTAGATCTTTGCAGTGTAAGTGAAGTGGTACCAATTACCATCACCTGCCTTAAATGTGGCATCGAAGGTAAGAGTGCCATCACCATTATCTGTTACGATAACAGTAATCTCGGTAATACTTCCACCATGTGACTTGCAGTACATTCCAGACAAGCCATTCGTCAAAGTGTAAGTACCTGCAGTAATAGGACTTGCCAAGAAGTCGATGTCTACGAACTTACTGTTGGCCACGTCATAGTAGAAACCTAACTCGTGCTCACCAGCGCCTGCAGAACCACCATAGATTGTGAAGTGCGATGAGATAGTAAGCTCAGTTGCATCAACGGGCTGCTCGGGAGTGGGCTGCTCTGGAGTCTCCTCCTCAAATGTTGCAACGCCCTCGTAAACATACTCACCGATAAGGTTGCCATCTGCATCCTTAAGAGTCAAGGTTACACCGTCTGCAGTAGCCTTCAAAGTTGAACCGTAGTAGTAGCTGTCAGAGATGATAGAGAAACCATCCCAACCAGCATACATAGCATCAGGCGTGTTATAGCAATAGTTGTAAGTACCAACCTTGATAGCACCATCTGTGTTTGCATAAGCCCAGTAAAGCTCAAGTGAGTACTCAACACCACCAGCAACTACCTTGTACATATAGCCACCACCGCTTGTCTCGTCATTGTCGTCGAGGTCAAAGTAGCGACCGAGATACTGGAAACAATCAGCTGCAGGCTCAGGCTCAAGCTCCCCGCCTGGAGCGTAAGTTGAGCCCTCGCCGAGGTAGTTAACCTCAACAGCAGGAATAGATGCGATAACCTCGATAAGTGTGCCGTCAGCGAAGTTAGCCACTACGCGGAAGTGCTTCTCGCCAGCCTCGCACTCATAATCGCTTGGAGCCTGAGTCTGAACCTTAGTTGCAACCTTCTCAGTACCATCGATAGCTACATACTTAGCAGAATACTGGTAATCCCAGTTAGTCTGAGGGCTGTATTTGCAGATTACCTCGATGTAGTTCTTATTCTCGTCATACAACCAGAAAGCATACTCAGCATCACCGCCGTTGTACTCATAGAGGTCGAACTTGTTGTCCCACTCACCACGTACTGGAATGAACCATGGTGCTGGCTTAGCGAACTCGTGCTCCTCACATACTACGTTAGATACAGTGCCGTCAGCGAATACAACAGCTACAGCGATAACGTATGTATTACCCATTACTGCCTCATACTTGTAGTCAGCAGTGCCAGTAATAGTGAATGGGTTAGATTTGTACTCCTTGATTCTATAGTCGTTGCCGTATGCAAGAGTAGCAATCTTAGCCTCATCCATTGCGTAGTATGACATTGCACCCTTAGTGCAAGCGTAAGCGCGGTAAGAAGCTACCTCCTGACCCTCGATACCACCAAGAGTAACGTTAGCAATGCCTCCGCTTGTCAAGAACTCAACGTTGCTGATAGCGAGAGTTACGCCCTCCTTAACAACAACAGCCTTGCTCTTGTACTCACGCTGAACGATAGAGTAAGTACCATCCTCAGCAATAACTACCATTGCCAAGTACTTTGTAGCATTCTCAGAATTAGTGGGTGTTTCAACATTGAAAGAGTAACCCTCCTCGAAGTCATCCATAGGCCAGCTCTCAGCGATAACTGTATCCTTGATGTTCTCCAAGAGCTCCTCGTCTGTCCAAAGTGCGTAAACCACAGCAGTATTCTCAGGAACAGTTACATCAGCACAGATATTGAAGTAAGTGGTCTCCTCCTCGTTGAGTGTAACATCAACATCAAATGGTGTCTCAGCCTCTACAAGGTCAGCAGTTGTGAACTCGAAGCGGATAATGTCATCCACAGTGTACTCAGTCTTACCCTCCTCCTCTGCAATAAGAGCGAAGTAGTAAGTAGTGTTAGGAGCCAAAGGATAGAGATACTCTTCACCCTTAAGAGCAGTATAGTTAAGTAGGTCGTTTAGGCTGATGTGCTGGTTTACAACGTCAGTTTTAACAATGTGCGAACCGAATTGACCACCGGTCATCCACATGTTGAGATAATCCTCGTAGTAAGCATCCTCGCTTGGATACCATCCGTAATTAATCTCTTCCTGAAGCTCAGCCTTATTCTTGATGTTGAAGTGGTAAGCATTAGCACCACGAAGCTTAGCGTTGAAGAATACGTTGTTCCAAGTAGGCTCAGCAACCTCAACATTTACATTGAGCTGACGGAATGGAGCAACAACAGCCATATCGAGCATCAAACGACCCTGGTTAGTTGGATCGGTAGGAACTACAACAACCGCGAATGACTCACCCTCGTAAGTAAGCACACGGTCATAGTCAATCTGCTTAAGAATATCCTCAACAGAGGCCTGGAATACCCACTTCTCGTTCTCACCCTCAACATACTGAATCTTGTCGTAGGTGTTGAAGTCAGGATTTACGTTAGCAAAGAAGTTATGAATCCAAGCACCAACGTTAGGAACAGTGAACGCACTCCAGCTAGGATTGTAGATCTGTGAGAGATCCTCGTTGTAGTAGTCAAGAGGCATGATAGCCAAGTAGTAGTTGTTGAACTCCTCAACGTTCTCCTCGCCAAACCAGCCTGACTTAGTGTACTTGTCAACCCAAGTGTTGGTAACGGTAATTACACCATTCTTATCAACATCCAAAGCGATCTCAGCAACCTCAACAGCGATCTTACCTACCTTGCAAGCACCATTGTCAGAGTTGAAGTGAACGCTGATGTAGCCACTCTTCTCAGCATAACCTGCAGCGATGAAGTCCTGTGAAGGAGCAGTGATCTTCAATGTGAACTCAGTGCCACCAGCAGCCAAAACGCCCATGCCTGGATCTACGTCGTCACCCTCGCCCTCGCCGTTCTCGTCAGCAGCATTAGGTGCTACCTCAGCCTTCCAACCAAGAGGCTGGTTCATAACGTTAACATCAGCAACAGAGTCATTGATAGTAACGGTGATGTCGATAGTCTCACCTGGCTTAACATAGAGCTGACCACGTGTAGTGTCGAACTCGATAAGCTCAGCTACAACAACGTTGAATGAAGTGCCATCAGCCAATGTGAAGGTAACAGTGTTGTCAGTGTTAACCTCAACGCCAGTGAAGATCTGAGCACCAGCAGCAGCAGCTGACAAACCAGACGCTACCCAAGTGTTACCACCGTCGATAGATACCATGATCTGGTCGCCCTCTACCTTGAACTGAGGAGCAACAGGTGCCTCAGGCTGGTAAGGATTGTCACATACGTCGTCGTCCTGGTCGTTGCCATCGTAAACAGGAACCTTCTCGCCGTTAACGAGCAACCACTCCTTGAACTGACCCATCTCGTAAACAGCGAAGTAAAGAACGCCGTTATCCTCTGCGATAGAGATGTAAGTGTTAGTGTCGGTGTCAGTATCAACTACTGTACACTCTGGGTAAACGGTGAATGAAGAACCGTCTGAAAGGGTAACCTTAGTTGCGTCGCCCTGCTTCTCAACAGAGGTAACCACAACCTTACCATTAATAAGAGCTGTCAAGGCCTCAACCTCCTCGCCCAAACGCTTCTCAAGAGCAGCAACGCGCTCTGTCAAAGTAGCGAGATCCTTCTCGACTCTATCAACACGCTCCACGAGAGCTGTATCGTCATAAGAACACGATGCAGCCAATGTCATAGATGCAACAATAGCTGCAGCTACAACAGACTTGAGGGTAGTAAAAATTTTCCTCATAATGTGAAAGTTAATAAATGGTTAATAATATTAAAAATGTGTATAACATTCTGCAAATAAGGGTAGAAAATACCCTATTTATCTATGCAAATTTATATAAATAATTCTTATTTACAAAAAAAGTAAAAGTTTTTTTTTGAATTAGTAAAAATTTGCGGAATAGATATGCAGTCTGCGATGCACTTTTTTAATATGAGGAATTTGACGCTTCGCAATCTGTTAAGACGGTGTTTTTTTTGAGATTTGAAGTGCAAAAAAAACGAGGCCTCCGAAAGATATTCAACCTATGACGAGCACCGTCATCTGTCTTAGTAACGAAACTTATACCCTGATTACTAGGTGTATAACTTTCGCTACAATCCTTCGATTGCCTCCCAACCTAAAACTACTAACCTAAATGAACCTTAAAACTTCGCTGCAAAGGTAAAGAGTATTTTTTAATCCTCCAAGCATTTTATTAAAAATTTTCAATATTTTTTAGAAAAATTTTAATTATGACTCTTCTTTCGGGGTTAGATGGTTGATTTTCAGTGGTTGAGATGGTATTGGTTTTGGCTCGAAAGATTGTGTGTTGCGGGGTGAATTTGTATTTTGTCAGAAAATTTATTAGCTTTGCAAAATCATGCGTGCGCGCAACGTGCGCATATTTACTTAAGGTATCTAGATATGAGGCATAACTATACCATAGGTTTCGACGCAAAGAGTGCCAATGCCGAGCAGGGAGGTGTTGGTAGCTATGGTCGCTTTATTATCAATGCCTTGGCTACGGCATGTAGCGACGATGCCTATCTTCGTATGTATCTGCCTAAGCGTCTTCCAAATGCCGAGTACGACTCACTAGATGCAATGTCAAATGTCGAGTCGATGGAGCCCGATGGCTCGCTATGGCGCAAGCTCTCCTTCTGGTGGCAGTGGGTGCGCATATCGAAGGATGCTCACCGCGGCGACGTGGAACTCTTTCATAGCCTCACAGGACGACTCCCCTTTGGCCTTTCGCGTTACGACATCCGTAGCGTGGTGTCGATCCACGATCTTAACTACGCACACTTCCCCAAGCATACAACCATCTTTGAGCGTACGCTGCGTAGCATCGAGATGGCGTCAGCATGTCGTCGTGCCGACCTGGTGATTGCGGCAAGCGAGGCGACAAAGCGCGATATAGCACACATCCTGGGTATCAACCATGAGAAGATCGAGGTTGTCTACGAGGGGTGTAACCCCATATACCATGACGAGATCACGGAGCAGCAGGTTGAGGAGGTAAGGCTAAAGTACGAACTCCCTAAGAGGTATCTGCTCACGGTGGGCGACATGGAGGAGCGTAAGAACTTTGGGCTTATAGTCGATGCCATGGCGGAGCTTAGCGACGACGTGGAGCTGGTGGTTGTGGGTCGCGCGACAAGCTATACTAAGCGCATGAAGCGACGCATCAAGACACTAGGCCTTGAAGAGCGTGTACACTTTCTGCGTAATGTGCCACTGGAGGATCGTCCATCAATATACAAGGGGGCGGAGATATTCGTCCAACCATCTATATATGAGGGCTTTTCAGTGGAGATACTAGAGGCTCTAAGCGTGGGTGTCCCCGTTATTGCAACGCGCGGATCGAGCCACGAGGAGGCTGGTGGCGATGGCTCGATATATGTCTCGTCGAAGGATTGTGGCGAGCTAGCTGAGGCGATAGAGCGTCTTCGTGGAGAGCCACTTCTAGCACTCCAGATGGTGGAGCGAGGCTATCAGCATGTGAAGCTCTTCCGCAGCGAGGTGGCGGCGTACAACCTGCTTAAGAGTTATCGACGTATAGGTATTACGCTTGCCGAATAGTGGCGAAAAAGAAAAACGACAAAGCGATAGTTGTCATTGATAATGAGAGTGTTGCGTGTGGAGATAGTAAAATAAGTAGAAAAACTTATGGACTTTGAGGCAAAATTATCTATCTTTGGCAGGATTTCGTTTGCTGAAAAACTAGAGAGAAAACTTAACATTCATACAATAAAATGATGGAAAAAGTAACAAAAATCGTAGTCTTGGCAAAACAGGTGCCCGACACTCGTAATGTCGGCAAGGATGCCATGACTCCAGAGGGTACGGTGAATCGTGCTGCTCTGGCTGCAATCTTCAACCCCGAAGACCTTAATGCCCTTGAGATGGCTCTTCAGATGAAGGACCGTATCGGCAATGCTCGTGTTGAGGTGCTTACAATGGGCCCACAGCGTGCTGCTGACGTGATCCGCGAGGCTATGTTCCGTGGCGCGGATGGTGGTTACCTGCTCTCGGGACGTGAGTTTGCTGGATCTGACACACTTGCAACATCGTATGCGCTGTCGTGCGCACTACGCAAGATCAACCCCGATATCATCGTAGCTGGTCGTCAGGCTATTGACGGCGATACTGCACAGGTAGGTCCTCAGGTGGCTGAGAAGCTCGACCTCCCACAGGTGACTTACGCCGAGGAGCTTGTTGACATCAATGACTCCGAGATCACAATCAAGCGTCGCTTGGAGCGTGGCTCTGAGGTGGTTGTTGCTCCACTTCCAGCTGTCATCACTGTTAATGCATCGGCTAAGGAGTGCCGCCCACGTAACGCTAAGCGCGTGATGAAGTTCAAGTATGCGTTGGCTACCTCGGAGATGGCAACAGCCGACGATAAGGCTAAGGGCTTCATCGAGGAGCGTCCATACCTCCACATCGTGGAGTTTGCAGCTGCCGATGTTAACCCCGACCCAGAGCAGCTTGGCCTTTCTGGTTCGCCAACCAAGGTTAAGAAGATTGAGAATGTAGTGTTCCAGGCTAAGGAGGCTAAGACACTTACGAGCGAGGATGCCGACATCGAGGCACTTATGGTTGAACTGATTGCGGGTCATACACTCGGTTAATCGCTTAAGAGTTACTAGATTATGAACAACGTATTTGTATATATCGAGATTGAGGAGCAGCAGATTGCCGACGTATCGTTGGAGCTCCTAACAAAGGGTCGTGAGCTGGCGAACACTCTTGGCGTGAAACTTGAGGCTGTGGTTGCCGGTAACAATGTCAAGGGTCTTGCCCCAGAGCTTGCAAAGTATGGTGCCGACACTGTTTGGGTTGCCGATGATGAGATCTTTGCCCCATTCCGTACGCTCCCTCACACTGCCGTAATGGTAGGTCTTATCAAGCAGGAGCAGCCACAGATCGTCCTCTTTGGCGCAACACCTGTGGGTCGCGACTTCGCACCACGTGTATCATCTGCACTACATAGCGGTCTTACTGCCGACTGTACCGAGCTTGTTATCGGCGAGCATAAGGATCCTAAGAGTGGCAAGGAGTATGACTCACTACTCTATCAGATCCGCCCAGCGTTTGGTGGTAACATCATCGCTACTATCGTTAACCCTGAGTGCCGCCCACAGATGGCTACCGTTCGTGAGGGCGTTATGCGCAAGGAGGAGGTGGCTACACCTGCTGCTGGCGAGCTTCGCGAGATCGGCTGGAAGCCTATGGTTAAGGATACCGACCTTGCAGTGCGTATCGTAGAGCGTCACATCGAGGAGCGCAAGATCAACATCAAGGGTGCTTCGATCATCGTCGCTGGTGGTTATGGCGTAGGCTCTAAGGAGGGCTTCAAACTTGTTCACGAGTTGGCTGACGTCCTTGGTGGCGAGGTGGGTGCTTCGCGTGCTGCCGTAGATGCTGGCTTCACCGAGCATGAGCGTCAGATTGGTCAGACAGGTGTTACGGTGCGTCCTAAGCTCTATATCGCTTGCGGTATCTCGGGTCAGATTCAGCACACTGCGGGTATGGATGGCTCGGCAATGATCGTGTCGATCAACACCGACCCTGCTGCACCTATCAACAAGATTGCCGACTATGCAATCACAGGTAGCGTGGAGGAGGTTATCCCTAAGATGATAAAGTATTATAAGCAGAATTCAAAGTAAGCAAAGCCATGGCAAACTTCTATTCAGATAATAAAGATTTACAGTATCACCTCTCGCATCCATTGATGAAGAGGATTATAGAGCTCAAGGAGCGCAACTTTGCCGACGCTAAGCTCTACGACTATGCACCTCAGGATACGGAGGATGCTCTCGACTCGTATCGTCGTGTTCTCGACATCGTTGGTGAGGTTTGCGGCGAGGTTATCGCCCCAAATGCCGAGGGTGTTGACCACGAGGGACCACGTGTTGTTAACGACCATGTGGAGTATGCTTCGGGCACGGTGCGCAATATTGAGGCACTCAACGAGGCTGGCCTTGGCGGTATGACTCTTCCACGTAAGTACGACGGCTTGAATATGCCTGTAACATGCTTTGCTATGGCTAACGAGATGGTTGCTCGCGCCGATGCAGGCTTCGAGAATATCTGGGGCTTGCAGGATTGCGCCGAGACCATCAACGAGTTCGCTTCGGAGGAGATCAAAGCTAAGTTCTTGCCACGTGTTTCGGCTGGCGAGACCTGCGCAATGGACCTTACAGAGCCAGATGCTGGTTCGGACCTTGGTGCTGTGATGCTCAAGGCATCGTGGGATGAGGCTGCTGGCGTATGGCGTCTTAACGGCTGTAAGCGTTTCATCACAAATGGCGATGGCGACATCTCGTTGGTGTTGGCACGTACCGAGGAGGGCACTAAGGATGCTCGTGGATTGTCGATGCTCATCTATGATAAGCGTGATGGTGGCGTGAAGGTGCGCCGCATCGAGAATAAGCTCGGTATCAAGGGCTCGCCTACCTGTGAGCTTGTCTTCAACAACGCCCCAGCGGTGTTGGTGGGTGACCGCAAGATGGGTCTTATCAAGTATGTTATGTCGCTTATGAATGCTGCACGTTTGGGTATCGCAGCACAGTCTACAGGTCTGTGTGAGGCGGCTTATCGCGAGGCATTGAAGTATGCTGGCGAGCGTGAGCAGTTTGGCAAGCCTATCATCCAGTTTGCTGCCGTGAGCGAGATGCTTAAAAATATGGAGGCTAAGACCCTCGCGTCGCGTGCTATGCTCTATGAGACAGCTCGTTTCGTTGATATCTACAAGCAGCTAACACACATCTCTCACGATCGTTCGCTCGAGTCGGAGGAGCGTGCCGAGATGAAGTTCTACAACCGCCTTGCTGATGGCTTTACCCCTCTAGCTAAGATGTTCGCTTCGGAGTATGCTAACGAGGTTGCCTACGACTCTATCCAGATCCATGGCGGCTCGGGCTATATGAAGGACTACGCTTGCGAGCGATTGTATCGCGATGCTCGTATTATGAATATCTACGAGGGTACAACACAGCTCCAGGTTGTGGCAGCTATCAACCACGTGACTAAGGGCACCTACCTCGAGCAGATCATGCGCTACGAGGAGAACACCCCAACCGAGGCTACTAAGGCTATGTATGACAAGCTTGTAGAGCTTCGCAAGGTTTATGAGCAGGTTGTTGAGCGTGTTGAGACTATCGATAAGGAGTGCGCAGGTTATAAGGACTTCCACGCTCGTCGCTTGGTTGAGATCGCTGGTTACATCATCCTCTCACACATCATGCTCCGTCAGGCTGGCGAGTGCGAGGCAGAGTATCTCAACCCAACAAAGGTATTCGTGAAGTACGCATCAAAGAAGATCACCGAGGCAGAATCTTATATCAATGCTTCTGAGGCTGAGGACGTTGAGCTCTTCAAGGCTTAGTTCGGTTGATTATATAATACTTGATGGGGCTGGCTAAGTTACTTTTTAGTCAGCCCTTGTTGTTTGTATAGGCGTCATGCAAGGGTGGTCATTGATACAAAATGTGGGTGGCTAAATTTGTTAGCCACCCACATCTAAATATGGTTATTATCCCTTATTACCAGATAATTACGCGCTCCTCGATTGGCATAAACATAGCGTCGCCCTCTGCGATGCCAAAGGCGTCGTAGAACGACTGAATGTTGCGCAATGTAGCATTTACGCGGTTGATGCCAAGTGAGTGAACGTCAACCTTTGTAAGTCGCTCCTTCTCCTGGTCGGTGATGTTCTGAGCCCAGAGTGTAGCGTACCCGATGTAGAAACGCTGCTCGCCAGTGAAGCCGTCGATATCCTCGGGACGACCCTCTGCCCAAGCGTAGTCGGTAAGGGCTGTGAAGGCAAGACGCAAGCCACCCTGATCGGCGATATTCTCGCCAAGTGAGAACTTACCATCAGCATTCAAGCCAGGAAGTACCTCGATAGCGTTGAACTGATCTACAAGCACCTGAGTCTTCTTCTCGAATGCCTCACGATCCTCCTTAGTCCACCAGTCGTTCATGTTACCCATCTTGTCGAACTGCGAGCCCTGGTCGTCGAAGCCGTGAGTCATCTCGTGAGCGATAACCACGCCGATAGCACCATAGTTTACTGCATCGTCAGCATCTGGGTTGTAGAATGGAGGCTGAAGGATAGCTGCTGGGAAGCAGATCTCGTTTGTTGTAGGCATATAGTAGGCGTTAACCATCTGAGGTGGCATCATCCACTTCTCGCGGTCTACAGGCTTGCCCACCTCCGACATAGAGTCGGCAGTGTACCAGCGGTTAGCCTCAACAACATTTGCCCAGTAGCTCTTTGCTGGGTCAACGCTAAGTGTCGAGTAGTCCTTCCACTTGTTAGGGTAGCCAATCTTCACGGTGAAGGCAGCAAGCTTCTCCTGAGCCTTAGCCTTTGTCTCGTCACTCATCCAGTCGAGGGCGTCGATATGCTTAGAGAAAGCCTTCTGGATGTTAGATACCATCAACTCTACGCGTGCCTTCTCACTCTCGGGGAAGTACTTAGCAACGTAGATCTGACCTACGGCATCCGAGAGGATAGAGTTAGGCACACCCATGGCGCGCTTCCAGCGTGGACGGATCTCCTGAGTGCCCGACATTGTCTTGCCGAAGAACTCGAACGATGCCAAGGCGAACTCCTCGCTTAGGTAGTTCGAAGCAGCGTCGATATAGTGAGCCGCAACATAGGCACGCAATGCCTCAACATCAGTGGTGTTGAGTACCTCAAGGATGTTGGTAAACGACGATGGCTGGCTAACAACGAGCTTCTTAAGGTCGTTAAGGCCGAAAGCTGCGAAGTAGCTATCCCAATCTAGGCCAGGGAACTGAGCCTTGAACTCCTCGTAGGTGAATGGGTTGTAGCCCTTCTGAATATCGCGGCACTCCACGTTAGACCAGTGCTTCTCAGCTATGCGGTCCTCGAGGGCTATCACATCCTCGACCATCTTCTTAATATCGCCCTCGATACCTGCAAGGGTGAAGATTGTCTCGAGGTAGGTGCGGTAAGCAGCCTTCTTGTCGGCATTCTTCTCGTCGATGTAGTAGTCGCGGTTACCCATGCCAAGGCCAGCCTGCTCCATGTAGAGAATAGTCATATTGCTATCAGCAAGGTCGGCAGCGGGGTATGCAGCAAAGAATACACCAACACCATCAGTGTGGAGCTTCGCGAGCATGGCGATAACCTGATCGCGATCAGTGATGTTCATAATCTCGTTAAGAGCCTCGCGGATAGGCTCTGCGCCCTCATTGTTAAGACGCTCCTCGTCGAGGCCCATCTTGTAGAGGTCAGAGATCTTCTGCTCAACAGTGCCCATCTCGGCTGTTGACTCTGCCATAGCCTTGAATAGGTCGTTGATGCGAATCTCGTTGTTCTCGCGAAGCACGTCGAACGAGCCATAGCGCGAAAACTCGGGCTTCAATGGATTGTTCTTCTGCCAACCACCAGTTGCCCACTGGTAGAAGTTCTCCTTGAGGCTAATGCTCTCGTCGAAGTTTGCCTTGTCGATTGCAGGCACCTTCGCAGCATCGCCACCTGCACACGCTGTCATCATAAGCGCAGTAGCAAGAATAAAAGTTAGTCGTTTCATTATTTATTAAGTAATTGGTAATACTCTGTTTTTGTTATGATAGGGGCTAGATGCTCTTGCTCAGCGATATGGTTCGCGAGCAGCAGCACATAACCCCTAATTACAAAAGATTACTTGCGGATAGCAGCTACGCCTGGAAGCTCCTTGCCCTCCATATACTCGAGCAGTGCACCGCCACCAGTTGATACGTATGACACCTTGTCAGCCAAGCCAAACTTGTTGACACATGCTACAGAGTCGCCACCACCGATAAGAGAGTAAGCACCATTCTTCTCTGTTGCCTCAGCAATAGCCTCAGCCACAGCGCGTGAGCCTGTCGAGAACTTGTCAATCTCGAATACGCCTACAGGGCCATTCCAAAGGATTGTCTTGCAGCCAAGGATGTGCTCGCGGAACTTAGCCTTACCCTGCGATGCGATGTCGACACCCTCCCACTCATCAGGGATGTTGTTGGCTGGTGCCTCCTGGGTATTAGCTGTCTCAGCAAAGTCGTCGCAGATGAGAGCATCTGGCGAGCGAAGGATCTTAACGCCCTTAGCCTCAGCCTTCTTCAAGATCTCAAGAGCTACTGGGAACATGTCAGGCTCGCAGATTGACTTACCCTCCTTGCCGCCCTCGGCACCTGCGAAGGTGTAGGTCATACCGCCACCAATGATGATCGAATCGACCTTCTCCATAAGCTTCTCGATGATGGTGATCTTTGTCGATACCTTCGAGCCACCAACAATAGCGCAGAATGGACGCTCAGGGTTCTCCATAACGCCGTCAATAGCCTTAAGCTCGTTCTCCATTACATATCCAAACATCTTGTCCTCGGGGAAGTAGTCGGCAATAAGTGCTGTAGATGCGTGAGCACGGTGAGCAGTACCAAAGGCGTCGTTGATGTAGCAGTCAGCATACGAAGCAAGACGCTTCACAAACTCCTTCTGCGACTCCTTAACAGCCTTCTTAGCCTCCTTCTTCTCCTCCTCCGAAGCATCCTCAGCCAAGCCACGTGGCTTGCCCTCCTCCTCGGCATAGAAGCGCAAGTTCTCAAGAAGCATAACCTCGCCAGGCTTAAGGTTTGCAGCCATCTCAGCGGCGCGCTCACCCATGCAGTCGCCAGCGAACATAACCTTTACGCCGAGACGCTCCTCGATAGCATAGATAATCTGCTCCAAAGAGTACTTTGGATCTGGGTTCTTCTTAGGACGACCAAGGTGCGACATGAGGATTACTGAGCCACCCTCTGCCAAAACCTTCTTAATGGTTGGGATAGCGGCACGAATACGAGTGTCGTCAGCCACCTTACCCTCAGCGTTAAGAGGTACATTGAAGTCTACGCGAATGATCGCATGCTTACCAGCGAATTTGTAGTTGTCAATTGCAAACATAACTATATAATTTATTGATTACGTATACATATATACTCGGGACAAAGTTACGATTTTTTTTTGAAACATCAGCATATATATACCTATATATTATTGCGCACACGTGAAATAATCGGGTGTAAGAGGGGTGAAAAACGTAACATTGACCCTTTTTGTGATAAATTCGCAAAAAATGACTAGTATATGGAAAAGTTTTAGTACCTTTGTGTGATACTTAGATTTGTGCTAAGTTAGACCCAAATGATTAGGATTAAGATTAATTCAAAATACAAATAAATTCAAATAACTATGCAGAACAACAAACTTCAGCGTGCAGCCGACAACATCCGTATCTTGGCTGCTTCGATGGTCGAGAAGGCTAAGTCGGGTCACCCTGGTGGTGCTATGGGTGGTGCCGATTTCATCAATGTGCTCTATGCGGAGTTCCTTCGCTATGACCCCGATAACATGGCTTATCCACACCGCGATCGATTGTTCCTCGATCCTGGTCACATGTCACCAATGCTCTATGCAGTGCTCTCATTAGCAGGTAATTACACTACTGAGGACTTGCAGTCGTTGCGCCAGTGGGGTAGCGTTACTCCAGGTCATCCTGAGGTAGATGTTATGCGTGGTGTTGAGAACACTTCTGGTCCTCTTGGTCAGGGTCATGCTATGGCTCTTGGTGCTGCTATCGCTGAGCGTTTCATGGTAGCTCGTTTCGGCGAGTGGATGGCTCATAAGACCTACGCTTTTATCTCTGACGGTGCTGTGCAGGAGGAGATCTCACAGGGTGTTGGTCGTGTTGCTGGTCACCTTGGACTATCGAACCTCATCATGTACTACGACTCGAACAACATCCAGCTCTCGACAAAGTGTGACGAGGTGGATACCGAGGATATCGAGATGAAGTATAAGGCTTGGAACTGGAATGTTATCACCGTAAATGGCCAGTCTATCGACGAGATCCGTGCTGCGCTCAAGGCTGCTAATGCCGAGACAGAGCGTCCTACACTTATCATCGGTAAGACCATCATGGGCTACGGTGCTCGTAAGGCTGATGGTACTAGCTTCGAGAATCAGGTATCTACTCACGGTCAGCCACTTACAGCTGCAGGTGCAGACATCGTTGCAACCATCAAGAATCTCGGTGGTAACCCCGACGAGCCATTCGCAGTATTCGAGGAGTCGAAGGAGGTTTACGCTGCTCGTCGCGAGGAGCTTCGTGCTTGGGCTAAGGGTATGGCTGAGGTTGAGGCTGCATGGCGCAAGGAGAACCCTGCGTTGGCTGAGAAGATGGATAACTTCTACTCTGGCAAGCTCCCTGAGATCGACTACTCGGCAATCGAGCTTAAGCCCGATCAGGCAACACGTGCAGCTTCTGCAACAATGCTTGGTTACTTCGCAGAACATGTTGAGAATATGGTAGTTTCATCTGCCGACCTCTCTAACTCAGATAAGACCGATGGCTTCCTTAAGAAGACCAAGGCATTTACCAAGGGTGACTTCTCTGGTAACTTCTTCCAAGCTGGTGTTGCCGAGCTTACTATGGCATGTGTGATGAATGGTATGGCACTTCATGGCGGTATCATCCCTGCTTGCGGTACCTTCTTCGTATTCTCTGATTATATGAAGCCTGCAGTGCGTCTTTCAGCTCTTATGGAGAAGCACGTTATCTACATCTGGACACACGACTCATTCCGCGTAGGTGAGGATGGCCCTACCCACGAGCCTGTTGAGCATGAGGCACAGATCCGTCTTATGGAGCACCTTCGCAACCACTCTGGCGAGCGTTCTATGCTTGTTCTTCGCCCTGCCGACTCTGAGGAGACCGTTGCAGCGTGGAAGATGGCTCTCGAGGAGAAGCGTCCTGTAGCTCTTATCCTCTCACGCCAGAATATCAAGTCGCTCCCAGCTCTTGGTGGACAGTCGCGTCGCGATGAGGCTATGCGTGCTGAGAAGGGTGGTTACGTTGTTCTCGATACTCCAGATGCAAAGGTTACGATGATCGCTACCGGCTCGGAGGTGTCAACCCTTGTTGAGGGTGCTGAACTTTTGGCTCAGGAGGGCATTGCAACACGTGTTGTATCGATCCCAAGTGAGGGCTTGTTCCGCGATCAGGATGCTGAGTATCAGGCATCTGTGCTTGGCAACTTGCCACGCTATGGTATGACCTCAGGTTTGTCTATCAACCTCGCAGGTTTGGTTGGCGACAAGGGCTTCATCCATGGCTTCGACCACTTTGGCTACTCAGCTCCTTTCAAGGTGCTCGACGAGAAGTTTGGCTACAATGGCAAGACTGTTGCCGAGGAGGTAAAGGCTATGCTTAAGTAATATAACGACTTATGTGGTGAAGAAGCTGAATAAAAAGTGTATTTTGTCGTTATACTCGCCCTCAAAATCCTCATTTACGCTTAAGTAAACTGCGGTTTTTCGGGCTTCGCAAGCCTAAAACTACATCTTTTTCTTCAACTTCTAAACAATAAGGGGATGACTAATTTACTTTTTAGTCACCCCCTTTGTTGTATTTGTACTGAGAGGTAGTTGTGGCGGGGTTGTGTAAATTCATTTTAGCCTGCCGAGCCTGATTGATACGCCTCAATCTTCAAGCCTCTTAAGAGTCATGTGGCTAAACTATAGTAGACCCCAAAACCGAAATCACGCTCTGCCAAAAAAATTAAAAAAACAAACTTGATCGTATTGTATTTTCTGCAGATAATTCATAATTTTGTAGGGTGAAATTGCGCACGTATGCCTACACGCGAGCGTGTATAGTGGTAATGCGCTGTGTGCCAATGTGTTGAATTGGTTGGTGGCGCAGGTGCTATCGTGGCGCAAGATGTAATAAAAAGATAACGATGAGAAGAGTAATACTCTCTGGTGGTGGCACCGGAGGACATATATATCCCGCAGTCGCCGTGGCAGAGGCTTTGAAGCGCAAGTGGGGCGAGGAGGTAGAGCTCCTATTTGTGGGTGCCGAGGGCAAGATGGAGATGGAGAAGATACCCGCGTTGGGTTATCGTATCGAGGGACTTCCCGTGGCGGGAATACAGCGCAAGCTCACGCTGCACAACATCCTCAACAACCTCACCGTGCCCTTCCGTGTGCTTAAGAGCATACGTCGTGCGAAGCGCATCGTGCGCGAGTTCAATGCCGACATTGTCGTAGGCTTTGGTGGTTACGCCTCAGCACCAATACTATGGGCGGCACAGCGACTCGGCATCCCTACGGTCATCCAGGAGCAGAACTCATACGCCGGAGTGACCAATAAGCTCCTCTCGAAGCGTGCTCGCAAGATATGCGTGGCATACGACAAGATGGAGCGATTCTTCCCCGCTGAGCGCATCGTAATGACGGGCAACCCGCTGCGTGGACGCTTTAGTGCTGAGGGTAACGACCGTGCGGAGGCACTAGCCTACTATGGCTTCAGTGCTGAGCTTCCGGTGATAATGGTTGTGGGAGGTTCACTCGGCACGCGCACACTCAACGAGATGATGAAGGCGTGGATTGCTACCTTAGGGGGTGAGGCCCCTGTGCAGGTTATCTGGCAGACAGGTAAGTATTACGAGCGTGAGATGCAGCAGTTTATAGCCGAGCACCCGACAAAAAATATCTGGCAGGGTGCATTTATCGAGCGCATGGACTATGCCTACTCGGCAGCCGATGTGGTCATCTCGCGTAGTGGTGCTTGCACCGTGTCGGAGCTATGTCTTGTGGCTAAGCCTACGGTATTTGTCCCTTCGCCCAACGTATCGGAGGATCATCAGACAAAGAATGCCATGGCACTGGTTGAGAAGGGGGCGGCAAAGATTGTTGCCGACAGTGAGGCTGCTAAGCGTGGCATGCAGGTAGCCTTGGAGCTCGTTGGCGACAAGGAGCAGCTACAGAGGCTTAGCGAGAATATCGCTCGCCTTGCTATCGACGATGCTGCCGAGAGAGTGGTTAATGTTATAGAGATGGAGCTTGCAAAGGCTTAAGAGATATGAATGAGTTTAAGAATGTCTATTTCCTAGGTATTGGCGGCATTGGCATGAGTGCCATTGCTCGATACTTTCTGCACGAGGGCTATGCCGTGGCTGGCTATGACCGCACAGCAACGCCGCTTACGCGCGAGCTTGAGAGGGAGGGTGCTAAGATCCACTATGAGGATGACCCCGAGCTAATCCCCGAGTCGATGCGCTCGAATGAGGATACGCTCGTTGTGCTCACACCCGCCATCCCTGCCGACCATAAGGAGTGGGCGTGGTTGCGCGACAACTCTTTCACCATCGAGAAACGCTCAAAGATGCTCGGCTTCCTCTCTACTGGAAAGCTGACGATGGCAGTAGCTGGCACGCATGGCAAGACAACAACATCGACACTTGCCGCATGGCTCAACCACGCAGCGGCGGCTGAGGGCAGTGCCTTTCTAGGGGGTATCTCGCGCAACTTTTCGTCAAACCTCGTCTTGGGCGAGGGGCGTAGGTTGGTAGTCGAGGCTGATGAGTATGATCGCTCGTTCCTCAGACTCAATCCCGATATTGCAGTGATCACCGCTGTTGATGCCGATCATCTCGACATCTACGGCACGGTGGAGGCTGTTGTTGAGGCCTTTGAGCAGTTTGCCTCTCAGATAAAGCCTGGTGGTGCTCTCATTCTTAAGCAGGGCGTTGAGCTTAAGTTCGACTCTTCGGAGCGTAAGCTATATCGCTACTCATGTGACCAGGGTGGTGACTTTCATGCCGAGAATATCCGCCTTTGCGAGGGTGGACACTACCTCTACGATGTTGTGTTGCCCGATGGACGTATCGAGGATTGCGAGCTTGGCATCTTGGGTAAGGTGCATATTGAGAATGCTGTGGCTGCCGTGGCAATGCTATGGTGTGCTGCGCAGCTTGAGAATAAGCCTTTCGACAAAGATCGTGTGCGTAAGGCGTTGAAGAGCTTCGAGGGCGTTAAGCGTCGTATGGAGGTATATATCAACACTCGCGAGTTGGTATATATCGACGACTACGCTCACCACCCTGAGGAGCTACGTGCGACGATAGAGTCGCTACGTGGAATATTCCCTGGTCGTAAGATCATGGCGATATTCCAGCCACACCTCTACACTCGCACGCGCGACCTTGCGCCCGAGTTTGCTGAGGCTCTGGAGCTTGCCGACACGGTGCTTCTCGTGCCAATATATCCGGCGCGTGAGCTACCTATCGAGGGCGTGACATCCGAGATGATCGGACGCATGCTACGCAAGGAGTGGTCGGTGGTTGAGCGCGAGGATCTAGCAGCGCGACTTGCAGAGATGGAGACAGATGTGGTGGTAACGTTTGGTGCTGGTAATATTGATGTCTGTTGCGACTCAATTGACAAGGCCCTGCGCGCTAAGCTTAAGTAGATAACTTGCCTACGCTGAGATGGGGATATTAAGCACTATAGGGAGGACACTTAGGCAGATAGCCATCGTGGTAGGCTACCTACTACTCGTCGGCGTTATTGTCTTGACGATACTCTTTGCGCATCGTAGCGAGAGGGAGCATCGTCAGAGCCAACCTGTAACAAGCTTCAATATCACTGTCGAGGGTACTCAGCGTTACACACTTATCGACGAGATCTCGATGCAGGCGTGGATTAGAGAGCATGGCATCGCCCCCGAGGAGTGTAGCCTTGCCGAGCTAAACCTGTCGCAGCTCGAGAGCGTGGTCCTGGAACATAGTGCTGTGGCTAGTGCCAACGCCTACACCAGCTACGATGGTGCAGTGGTGATGAATATCGCACAGCGTGAGCCACTTATGCGACTACGCACCACATCGCATAACCAGTATGTCGACAAGAATGGTTATGTCTTTAGTGCCACGAACGGCTATGCAGCATACGTACCGGTGGTCACTGGAGATTATCGCCCACTCTTCGATGGAGAGTTCTCGGGAAGCATTGCCGAGTATGTCGGCGACTCGATAGCATCGACGCATAGACTCATAGATGCTATTGAGCATGAGAAGTATGATATCTATCGCACGAAGAAGCGTGCCCAGGATGACCTTAAACGAGTGCGTGATAGCGTTATACGCGCTCCATTTTGGCTCTCCGATGCTACCGTGCAAAGCATGGAGAATGCCTTGAAGCAGTATCAGGAGGAGTACCAAATAAGATACACCCAGGAGGAGCAGAAGCGTGATAAGATGATCGAAAAACATGAGGCTGAGCAGCAGAAACTCTACGAGAAGATAGCTCGTCTGGAGAAGCGTTACCACGACTTCAATAGCCTCATAACGTTTGTCGAGTGGCTCTCGGAGGATGAGTTCTGGGCAGGGGAGATAACGCAGATTGTCATTGGCGAGGGTGGCGATGGTCACATTCAGCTTCAGGTTGTTCCTCGCTCAGGCGACTTTGTTATCGACATCGGAGCCCTCGAGAGTATTGAGCATAAGTTCGAGTCGCTAGAGAAGTTCTACTCGACGGTGCTCAGCAACGTGGGGTGGCAGACCTACAACCATGTCAGTGTGCGTTACGACGGACAGGTTGTATGCCGCAAGTCGCCCAATGTGGCAAGTGAGGCTGAGTAGCTGGCGACAGCCATTGCTTGGGTGGAGAATGGAAAATAGAGATAAAAACAAGATAGAGTATGAATGGTAAACAGATTGTAGCAATTGACGTTGGCTCGTCAAACGTGGTTATCGCTGTTGGCATGGTCGAGGATAATGGACTTGTCACCATACGTGGCATCGTGTCGGAGCCTGTCGAGGGTGTAAATGCCGGACATGTTGAGAATAGCGAGATGGTAAGTAGGGCTGTGGTTGCAGCTAAGGAGCGTATCGAGATGCAGCTCGGCGTGAAGATCTCGGAGGCTTATGCTGGCCTTTCGGGCGACTTTATCCGCTGTGTTCAGGTTACCGACCTTGTCTATGTGCAGGATGAGCTTCACAATGGCAGCAACCAGATTACGCAGCGCGATGTAGATGAGCTGGATCGTCGTATGAAGAGTGTTAAGCTTCCCGACAATCGCGAGACGATCATCGCTATGCAGCCTCTGCGCTATAAGATCGACGAGCATGAGGTGGAGGTGCCTGTGGGTGCATACGGTCGAGTGCTCTCGGCGACCTACAACTTCATACTATGCGACAAGGCTATGAGCGATCGTCTACGCAGATGTCTGCAGCAGAACAATATATCGGTCAAGGAGATAGTGCCCAACGCCATGGTTCTCCACAACACCATTGCAACAACTGACGATATGCAGGATGGTGCGGTGATTGTCGATTTTGGTGGTGGCGTGACCGATGTCGCTGTACTCTATGGTGGCAAGGTGCGCTACATGGCATCAATACCTATCGGTGCTAGTTCGATCAACAACGATATTCGCTCGCTGAGCATACCCTCGAACTACATTGAGGATCTTAAGATCCAGTATGGCTCGGCGGTTGCAGCACTCGCCATTGACGACATGATTGTCTTCCAGGCGTCGAAGCGTAGCCCTGTGAAGAATATCCTTCGCAAGAACCTCGCGATAGTCATCGAGGCGCGCCTTAAGGAGATTGCCGAGTGGGTACGTCGTGAGATTAAGGAGGCGGGATGCGGCTCTAAGTTTGCTCCTGCACTGCTACTCACTGGTGGTGGTTCGCAGATGCGCGACATCGAGAAGCTCTTTGCGCGCGAACTTGAGATCGAGGATGCTCGCACCGTGCACCCCGAGTATGGTTTTACCGAGGAGTCGCTTCTTGAGCATATCTCATCGCCTGCCGATGCTACTGTAGCATCGCTACTAGTGTATGGTGCTAAGCGCGGCTCATGCACCATAGGTGTAAGAGCCAATGTTGAGACGCCACGTGAGCCTGAGGTTGTAGCTCCTCGTCGTCCTATGGGCATCTCGCAGCACGACAGAGTTGCTCACGAGAATACAAATGCGCCTGAGCCACAACCATACACCCAGCAGCCTGTGCAGCCAAGCTACACCCCACCACAGCCTATGGCAAGTGCCGAGGAGGTCTTCCGTGACATAGTTGGTGACGATGATATTCCTCAGAAGGAGAAGAGGTCTTTTGGCGAGAAGATCCGCAAGATATTCCAGCGTGCTGGCGAATCATTTATAGGTGAGGTGGACGAGAGCGACTATTAGTCCTTAGTTCAAATCACAGATTAACAAAGGCTTATAAAGCAATATAACATAGCGATAACAATGGATAACAACAATACAATTTCTCAGACGAGTGCAGCTACCGATTTCGACAGTTCGCTAACCAGCAATAGTCCGAAATCAAACTTCCAGCTCAATGCCGACTCGATAATCATGGTCATCGGTGTGGGTGGTGCTGGAGGTAATGCCGTCAACCACATGCAACGCATGGGTATTCATGGCGTTAACTTCGTGGTGTGTAACACCGATGCAGCCGCACTTGACAACTGCCTAGTTCAGAACAAGTTGCAGCTTGGTCCTGGTCATGGTGCAGGTAACAACCCAGAGGTGGGTCGTCAGTATGCTATCGATAGCGAGGATCAGATTCGTAGCCTTCTCGAGACCTCTGGCGTCAAGATGCTCTTTATCGCAGCCGGTATGGGTGGTGGTACGGGTACTGGTGCTTCACCCGTCATTGCCAATATAGCCCACGACCTAGGCATCCTCACCGTGGCTGTTGTTACTATGCCTTTCCGCATGGAGGGTCCAAAACGCTACCAGTATGCCGTAGATGGTATCGAGGAGCTTCACAAGTGGGTCGACTCGTTGCTTATCATCGACAATGAGCGACTTCGTAAGCTATATGGCAAACTGCCTATAAAAGAGGCATTTGGCAAGGCTGATGATGTGCTTGGAATGGCAACTAAGGGTATCGCTGAGCTTATTACAGTGGAGTACGCGTTGGTGCGTGTCGACTTTGCCGACGTAGAGACCGTGATGCGTGGCAGTGGTCGTGCTCACATGTCTGTTGTTAGTGCCTCGGGCGACAATCGAGCACTCCAGGTGGCAGAGGGTGCGCTCTCGTCATCACTACTCGACGACAACCATATCTCGGGAGCTAAGGAGATCTTGCTAAGTTTCTCAGTATCTGATATCAACAAGCTCACGCATGACGACATCACAGATGCCATGGAGTATATCCAGAAGAATGCTAGCTACACCGACGAGGATGGCAACATACACTCGGCGAACATTATCTGGGGTGCTAGTGAGAAGTCGTGGTTGGCTGAGGACGAGCTAGAGCTTGTTGTTGTTGCAACACGCTTCAACGATGGCAACGAGCTGAAGATTGAGACAACTTATAGAGGCTCAGACATTGATATCAACCCTGTTGATGTTATCAAGGAGCCTCGTGTTGAGGATATTCCCTCTCGCCCTGCACAGCCTGAGATCCATCGTCGTCCAGCCGAGAGTCTTACAATCTTACCCCCACAGGATAAGTATAAGCTTGTGCGCCTACAGCAGGTAGAGCCAGCCTATAGCCGCCAGAAGACTCAGTTCTCGGTGGAGAGTGAGACGCAGACACGCACACAGTTTCGCCCCATGTCGCGCCGCGAGGAGGTAACTAACGACGTGGAGAGTAGTGGCTCGTTGTTCCAAAACTAACGTCGCATGGATGTAATTGCAATAAGAGAGTCGATTGAGCTGGGGAGCATACTTGCGCCCAGCATCATTGCGGCTTTGTTGCTGGTAATGTCGGCAATGGCATCAGGCTCTGAGGTGGCATTCTTCTCGCTCACGCATAGCGACATAGAGGGCCTTGAGGGTAGGTCAGATAGTGCTGCGCAACGTGTCGTTGAGCTGCTATCAAACCCCGATAGACTCCTCGCCACGATACTTGTAGCCAACAACATGGTCAACATCTGTCTTGTTATCATGGCTACACGCATTGTCAATGCGATATTCATATTTAGTGGTGTCTGGGAGTTTGTCTTTAATACGGTGATAATCACCTTCTTACTGCTGCTCTTTGGCGAGATCATGCCCAAGGTATTCACGCAGAGTAACCCTGTGCGCATGTCGCTATTTTTGTCAGGACCACTTAAGTTCTTAAGGTGGTTGCTCTACCCACTTGCCGTTATCATCATCCGCACGTCGAGCCGCGTGAGTCGTTTTGCGTCGAAAAACAATGAGATCTCGATCGAGGAGCTTGCCGACGCCGTGGACCTCACCGAGACAGGCTCGGAGGAGGAGCAGAAGATGCTATCGGGCATCATCTCGTTTGGTCAGACCGAGGTTGTTGAGATTATGCACTCGCGCGTTGACATCACTGGACTAGAGTTTGAGGCGGGCTACGACGAGGTGCGTCGCACAATTGTTGAGACGGGATATTCGCGTATTCCGGTCTATGGCGAGGATCTTGATGATGTGCGTGGTGTGCTATATGTCAAAGACCTACTTCCGCACCTTGCTGAGGGCAACGACTTCGAGTGGCAGAAGTTGCTGCGTAAGCCCTACTTCGTACCCGAGCACATGATGATCGATGATCTGCTTAAGAAGTTCCAGAAGAAGAAGATTCACATCGCCATCGTTGTTGACGAGTACGGTGCTACTCAGGGACTTATATCGCTCGAAGACATCCTCGAGGAGGTCGTTGGCGAGATTACCGATGAGAGCGACGAGGACGAAGACAAGCTCTACGAGAAGATCGGCGAGAATACCTACATCTTCGATGCTAAGATACACATTGGCGAGTTTATACGTGCTATAGGTTATGACGAAGATAGCTTCTCGGATGTCGAGGGTCATGCCGAGACACTTGCAGGTCTGATGATGGAGCTTAAGCGCGATCTGCCACGACGTGGCGACGAGCTTGAGGCTCACGGCGTTAAGTTCTTCATCGCAACGATGGATGGACGTCGTGTTGACAAGATAAAGGTCGAGGTCAATGCTTAAAGTCATCGTCGAGCAAGTGCCGTGGCTCTATGCCTGTTGTGATACGTTGATCACAGCCGCCGATGTCGCCTCGGCATCACGCTTTCAGAATGAGCATCGTCGCCAAGAGCACCTCGCCTGGCGTCGCATAGTGCGTCGAGAGCTCGGACGAGATATTGTCATCGAGTACAACGATGTGGGGGCCCCTGTGGTCAATGTTGAAAACACCTATATCAGTGTGGCTCACGGTGGCGAATGTGTGGCTGTGGCAATATCTGACTCTGCCGTAGGTGTCGACATCGAAAGCCTAGAGCGCGACTTTAGCAGAGCTGCCTCGCGCTTTATGCACGATGATGAGGTTGCACTATCGAGCGATAGATGTTGGGCAGCGATGGTCTGGACAGCTAAGGAGGCTATGTACAAGCTCTACGGAAGACGTGGCGTTGAGCTTAAGGATGATCTACGCATAATGAGCTACGATGCTGCGACTCAGCGACTAGAGTGCCAACTGCTCAATGCAGAACGCTCTGTGGTCGACATATCGTTTCACGAGGGAGATATTGTTGTTGCAACGGCACACTTCGTATAAACCAATCGCATTTGTAGCAGCAAACGATAAATTAAAAAAGGGAGGGAGTAAGTGGCAAACTCTATACAAAATAATACTGTGTCGCTTGGCACAGACTCAATAGGAAGGCTCTTGGCGCGATATGCCATACCGGCAATCATCGCCATGGCGTCATCATCGCTATACCATATTATAGATAGTGTATTTATAGGTCATGGCGTGGGCGGTGCTGCGATCTCGGGCATGGCAGTGACACTCCCTATTATGAATATCGCCTCGGCATTTGGTGCCATGGTGGGTGTGGGTGCGGCAGCGCGAATATCTATACGCCTTGGCGAGGGAAACAAACGTGCAGCAGAGCATATCTTGGGCAATGCCGTGCTTCTCAACCTCACGCTCGGCGTAAGCATCATGCTTATCTTCCTGCTCTTCCTCGATCCGATACTACTCTTCTTCTCGGGAGGCAACGCCAGTGCCGAGACTCTCGACTATGCCCGTCGCTTTATGCGTATCATCATGGTCGGAAACATCATCACGCACCTCTATCTTGGACTTAACGAGCAGCTACGTGCCTCGGGATACCCCCGCAAGGCGATGTATATAATGCTCACGTCGATAGCCCTATGTACAATACTTAACCCGCTGTTTATCTTTGTGTTCAAGTGGGAAATTGAGGGCTCGGCATGGGCAACCGTGATAGCGCAGAGCGTGTCGCTTCTCATACAGATCCATCACTACACGTCAAAGTCAAGCTTCTTGCGCTTTAAGCGCACAAGCTTTAAGTTTGATCGCAAGATCGTTGGGGCAATCATCTCAATTGGCATGGCTCCATTTATCCTTAACGTATGTGCCTCGCTTGTAACACGTTTCATGAATACGGCACTGCTTACCTATGGTGGTCATGGGGCATACGACATAATATCGGCTTCGGATTTTGATGGCAACGTAGGCGATGTCTACGTTGGTGCTTATGGCATTATGAACCGCGTCATACTCCTCTTTATCATGATGGCTCAGGGCTTCAATCAGGGTATGCAGCCTATCGTCGGTTTTAACTATGGTGCAAAGCAGTATGGTAGAGTTATCAAGACGCTGAAGTATACGATTGTCTGTGCTACAATAGTGACAACCATCGCCTTTCTCATAGGTGTTCTCTTCCCTCATGAGGTCGCAGCAGCCTTTGTCGATGCATCGCGCAGCGCAACTGATAGAGCTATGGTTGAGGTTGTGGCTCAGGGGCTTGGAGTAGCCATGTTGGTCTTCCCATTCGTTGGCTTCCAGATTGTTGCGGGTAGCTTCTTCCAGTACATCGGACGTGCTCCACTGGCTATGTTCCTCTCGGCAACACGACAGCTACTCTTCCTTCTGCCAATGCTGCTTGTGCTTCCAAAGATCTATGGAGCGATGGGCGCATGGGCATCTATGCCTATTGCCGATACGTGTGCCATCCTTGTGGCGGGTACGCTGCTCTACTTCCAGATACGAAAACTTAAGCGCATGGAGCATGACGTGCGCTTCTCACGATAGCTCAGACTATGACAATTGAGGATCTAGCACTACTCTTCACACGAGGTATAGGGGCACGCGGAGCAGCTGCTCTTGTAGACCATTTTGGCTCTGCCGAGGAGGTGTTTGCCGCCTCAAAGAGCGAGCTAGTTAGCTCCATATCGCTGCGTGAGGATATTGCAGAGCGCATTGTCAGTGGCGAGGGTCTACGTCGCGCCGAGAAGGAGGTTGACTATTGCCGCAAACATAATATACGCATGCTCGCCTCTACGGATGATGACTATCCCGAATCCCTGCGACAGATCTCCGATCGTCCGCATGTGCTCTTTGTTCAGGGAGATGTAGAGGTACTATCGATGCAGAGCCTCTCGGTTGTCGGAACGCGCGAGGCGACACCTGCTGGCACGCACGCATGTCAGCTCATCATAGGCTCGCTTGCCGAGAGGGTTAAGGAGCTCTCCATTGTGAGTGGTCTTGCCTATGGCATAGACTCGGTGGCTCACCGCGCGGCACTCGCTGCTGGCGCAAAGACCATAGCCGTGCTTCCGAGTGTGTTGCCAAGCGTAACGCCCGCGGCGCATAGAAACCTCGCTGATGAGATCATACACTCGGGCGGAGCACTCGTCTCTGAGCTCCACTCCGAGACACACCAGAATGGTAGCTTCTTCATCTCGCGCAACCGCATTATAGCCGCGCTAAGTCCAGGATTGCTCATCGTCGAGTCGCCAGCAACAGGTGGTTCGCTATCTACGGCGGACTTCGCCGATGGCTACTCGCGTACGGTGATGGCACTGCCTGGGCGCATAACCGATACAGCATCCTTTGGTAGTAATAACCTTATACGCACGGGCAAGGCGCGCCTAGTGCTCACCGCCGACGACATCATCGAAGAGCTTGGCTGGCAACGCCATGCACGTGTTGAGCAAGGCAAAGAGGAGTGTTGCGAGATAGAGCTTTCGGCCGCTGAGGTAGCTGTGCTCACAGCACTTCGTGAATCGACCACCGTCGAGTGGGATAGGCTTATTATCTCCACCGGACTCAGCCTTGGCGAGCTCTCGATGACCACTATGGATCTTGAACTTAAGGGGCTTATTCGCTCGCTGCCCGGAAAGCGTTACGAACTTGCTTAAAACCATATATAGATGATTGATACTCACTCACACATGTATGCCGAGGAGTTTGACTCCGATCGCTCGGAGGCCCTCAGCCGCGCATGGGAGGCTGGCGTTGAACACCTTATCCTCCCTGATATCGACTCGGAGAGTCGCCCTCGCATGTTTGAACTAGCGCAAGCAGAGGCAGATAGGTGTCATGCTATGGTGGGTCTGCACCCAACATCGGTAAACGACAACCCACGCTGGCAAGAGGAGATCGACGAGGTTGAGAGGTTGCTAGGGCAGCCCCCCGTAAAGCTATGTGGCGTAGGCGAGATAGGTCTTGATCTATATTGGAGTCGTGACTTTTATCGCGAGCAGCGCGAGGCTCTTCATGCTCAGTTGGAGCTTGCCATAAAGAATGACCTTCCCGTTGTGATACACTCGCGCTCGTCATCTGCCGAGATGCTCGATGTCATAGCTACGTACCGTGGTCGTGGTCTACGCGGTGTGTTTCACGCCTTTGCCGATAGTGCCGACATGGCGCGCAAGTTGGAGCGACTGGGAGAGTTTAAGTTCGGTATCGGTGGCGTTGTAACATTCAAGAACTCAGGTCTTGATAGGGTCGTGGCAGAGCTTCCTATCGAGCTGCTCCTCCTTGAGACCGATGCTCCATACCTCACTCCTGTGCCCCATCGCGGCAAGCGCAACGAGTCGGCATATGTCGAGTATGTGTGTGGCAAGATAGCCGATATTCATGGTCGTAGCGTGGCTGATGTCGATCGCATAACAACAGCCTCTGCTAGAGAACTGTTTGGAATATAGCCTTCGTCAGGGTGCTGAGCATGCAGAAAATAGGGCGTTGAAGCGTATTTTTTGGCATAAAAGCGTCTACTTATAACAAATTATTCCTATCTTTGTAAGGATATATCGTCACTAAAGTCGGTATATCCTTCAGCTATGAAGCGATCTTCAATACTTATAATATATACCGGTGGTACAATCGGTATGAAGACAGATGAGCTCACGGGAGCTCTAGTCCCCTTTGATTTCAGCGGAATATACGAGGAGTTCCCCTCGCTGAAACGCCTAAATGTCGACATCGAGGTGTTGACCATAAAACCACCTATCGACTCATCGAACGTCGCTATCGAAAACTGGGTGGACATGGCGCGTCTTATCCGCGATAACTATAGCCGCTACGATGGCTTTGTAATTCTCCATGGCACCGATACAATGTCCTACTCGGCATCGGCTCTTAGCTTCATGCTTGAGAACCTTGCTAAGCCCGTCATTTTCACTGGTAGTCAGATACCTATCGGCATTCTGCGCACCGATGGTCGCGAGAACCTAATCACGGCTATCGAGATTGCTGGTGCTCGCAATGAGGATGGCTCGCCACTAGTGCCCGAGGTGGCTCTATACTTCCAAAACAGACTATTTAGAGGCAACCGAACAACTAAGTTTAGTGCCGAAGCACTCAACGCGTTTGCCTCGTTCAACTACCATGCCTTGGCAGATGTGGGCGTAAACATCCAGTATGATACAGCGCACATCGCATCTTATGCGCCCGACTTCTCCGACGAGTTCCGTATCAGCGAAAATATGTCTGACGATGTTGTTGTGGTTAAGCTCTTCCCAAGCATCCGTCCGCAGACACTTCGTGCCATGCTGCTGGCGAGTGGTGCGCGCGGCGTAGTGCTAGAGACCTATGGCGCGGGCAATGCGCCAACAAGCGACTGGTTTGTCGACATTGTTAAGGAGGCTGTCGAGAGTGGTATCGTGGTGGTCAACGTATCGCAGTGTAAGGATGGTGCTGTGCAGATGCACCTCTACGAGACGGGTCTTGCCCTTCAGGAGGCGGGCGTTGTGTCTGGTCACGACATGACTATCGAGGCTGCCGTGACAAAACTCATGTACGTTTTAGGCAAAAATTTGCCATTAGCGGAAACGTTGAATTTGATGCGTCGCCCACTTAGAGGTGAATTTACTCTGTAAACGATTGTTTTTTTTGAAAAAAAATTGTAAATTTCGCACTGATAATCGGCATTAACCTTGGGTGGCAAATGGGCTAAAAGCTTTGCTTCTGATGTAAGGTGCTGATTTATATCGGTTTTAATGCGTGTGTGCCGTCTTAAATTGCTGTGGATAGGGTGCCGAATTAGCCGATGGCAATACTCCTACTGAAGGACTAAAAAACTAAAATATAGAGAAAACAACTACTAAAAATTACAAATTTTAACTAAACAAAATCATTATGAAAAAATTATTTTTGGTTTTGGCAGCTGCTGCTCTCTCATTCGGCGCTGCTTATGCACAGGAGGCTGATCAGGCTCCAGCAAATGAGGTAGCACAGACTGAGGTTGTTGCCGAGGCTGACGTTGTAACTGAAGAGCCTGCTGGCGAGCCTATGCACTTCGCTCTTATGAAGAAGTTCCTCGAGGGTGGTTGGGGCTGGATGCTTCCAGTGCTTGTCTGCTTGATCCTTGGTTTGGCAATCTCTATCGAGCGTATCCTCTACATGACATTCGCTCAGATCAACACTAAGAAGTTCGTTGCTAACGTAGAGAAGCTTCTCAACGAGAAGGGTGTTGAGGCTGCTAAGGAGTACTGCCGTAACACTCGCGGTCCAGTAGCTTCAATCTACTACCAGGGTCTTATGCGTTACGACCAGGGTCTTGAGGCTGTTGAGAAGGCTGTTGTATCTTACGGTTCAGTTCAGCAGGGCTTGATGGAGTCAGGTCTTTCATGGGTATCTCTCTTCATCGCTTTGTCTCCATCACTCGGTTTCATGGGTACCGTTGTTGGTATGATCCAGGCATTCGACGATATCGAGCGTTCTGCAACAATGTCTCCAACCGTTGTAGCAGGTGGTATCAAGGTGGCTCTTTTGACTACTATCATGGGTCTTATCTCTGCTTGTATTCTTCAGGTGTTCTTCAACTACATCCTCTCTAAGATCGAGTCGCAGGTAGTTAACATGGAGGATACTTCTATCTCATTGGTAGATATGCTCACTGCATACAGCAAGCGATAATTAAAGACCACTAACAAACAATAGAAAACTATTATGAAAAAATTACATAGAATAGTATTCCTCATCCTCGCACTGATCTCGGTCGGTTTGATGGCATGGGCTATTGTTGTCGGCATGCAGGCTCCAGACTCGGACAAGATTGCTGACATTATTGGCCTAACCTATCAGTACGACGAGAATGGTGAGGAGATGAAGGATGAGAACGATAACCCTATCCCAGTGGTCTCTACTGCACAGGGTATCGAGTCGATGGGCGTCGCTACAATCAACCAGATGAGAAAGTCTGACGACACCATCTATGGCACTACACTCGAGAAGATCAAGGGCATTGAGGCTAAGATCGCTGAGATCGAGGCACAGCTTGCTGCTGGTGACAACAAGGCAGTTAAGGATGCTGAGGCAAAGGTTGCTGAGTTTAGCGCAAAGAGCCGCTTGAACGCCGAGGAGAAGAAGGAGCTCGAGAAGAACAAGAAGGTTGTTGAGGACTTCCAGAAGCTCCCACAGACTTTGGCTGACCTTAAGGCTAAGGTTGTTTGGACTGCTGAGATGACCGAGTCTGAGAAGGTTATCGCTATGGCTGAGGCTGAGTTCAAGTCTATCCAGGAGGCTGTAGTTAAGGCTAACGAGGCTCTCGAGGCAAAGAAGGGTGAGTATGAGCCTGCTGTTGCTGTTATCGAGAACTTGTGCAAGGTTGCTGGTACCAAGATCGCTGAGGTTGAGGGTCGTGCAGATTATGTAGCTACTTTCGACGAGCTTACTGGTTCTAAGGCACTTAACGCTGCTCAGAAGCGCGAGCTTGCTGGTGTTAAGAATGCTATTGCTGACTACCAGAAGATGCTTAACGATCGTAAGGTTGCTATCGACAACGAGACAGCTTTCGAGGCTAACCTTCCTATGTTGAAGGATGCTATCGCTCAGGCTGAGCTTGACCAGCACTCTATCAAGGAGTTGGGTAAGGTTATCAGCTACAACATCTACTGGTTGTACTTCCTTTTGGTATTTGCAGTAGTATTTGTTGTTGTTGGCTTCATCCTCAACTTCTTCCAGAACTCTGGTAACTTGGTTGTAACAATCGTTGCAGGTGTTGTAGTTATTGCAGTTGTTGCTGCAGCATATTATATTGGTAAGAGCCACGAGTGGATGGATGGCGCAGTTCTTTACGTTACTAACAGCGTAGGTCAGCCTATCCTTGATGGTGCTGGTGAGCCTATCCCATTCGGTCTTGGTACAGATCCTGAGACTCGTACAGTGTTTAACGCTACCGAGTACATGATCGCTGACGTTAGCATTTGGATTACTTACCTTGCATGTGCTGGTGCACTTCTCGCAGCATTGTATTCATCATTGCGTGGCATTTTTAAATCGTAGTTTATGGCAAAGTCGAAGAGAAAGGCTGGAGAGATTAACTCCAGTTCAATGGCGGATATCGCGTTCTTGCTGTTGATATTCTTCTTGGTTACCACTACGATGGATGTTGACTCTGGTATGAAGCGTACGCTTCCTCCCATTGCCGACAATGAGCAGCAACAGGATGATGTAGAGCTCAAGGAGCGTAACGTACTCATGGTAAACGTCTCTAAGGAGGGTCGTATCATGGTGGGTACTGATGAGTATATGCCAGTCGACCTTAACCGTCGCGGCGACCACTCACGTATGTCACGCGAGGTGCTTGACTTCCTCGCAGGCGTAGATCGCTCTGAGAAGAAGGAGACTGAGATTGAGCCTACAATCAACTGTGAGATCAGCCAGGGTGTCGTATCACTCAAGGCTGATAACGAGACCAAGTATAGTATCTACCTGCAGGTTCAGGACGAGCTTACTCACGCCTTCAACGTTTACCGCGATCTTATCTCGGTACAGGCATACGGTAAGCCTTTTGATGAGTTGAATGAGATTCAGGCAGGAAACATTCGTAAGGCAGTGCCTGTGAAGGTTTCTGAGGCCGAACCTAACGATCAAACACGTAAGTAATTATGGCAGTAATGGCAAAAAAGGGCAAGAAAGAGGTGCCCGCAATGTCGACCTCGTCGCTTCCTGACATCGTCTTCATGCTTCTGTTCTTCTTCATGGCAGCAACAACCATGCGAGATACAGATCCATTGGTGACTGTCTCGATGCCTGAGGCACATGAGATTACAGAGCTTGATAAGAAGGGTTTGGTTAACATCTGGATCGGTCAGCCTTTGCAGCGTGGCGAGGGTGATGCCCTTAAGATTCAGCTTAACGATCAGATCTGCGAGGTTTCTGACATCCAGGACCTTGTGCATGACGCTAGCTCAAAGAAGGGTATGGCACTATCGCAGATGCTTATCAACCTCCGCGTTGACAAGACTGCTACAGTAGGTAAGCTTACCGATGTTAAGCAGGAGTTGCGTAGAGCAGAGGCTTATAGCATCTCGTATGCAGCTAAGACCCGTGTACATTAATAATCACACTGATACTAGGAGGGCGGTCCATTTCGGGTCGCCTTCTTTGTTGTTATAAGGCGTCATCTGCGGCACCAAGCTCATTGCTACGAATGGGGAAATACGCTAAGTATTCCCCCATCCGTTTCAATTTCGACTTGGCACCACATCTAACACCTTCTAACAACAAATTTTCTTTGATGTGATAAGGTGTCATCTACTGCCGCTAACGAATTATCTCGTCAATGGGCAGTACGCTTAAGTACAGCCCATCGCCTCGAAATTCGCCGAGCGTTGTATCTAACGCCTTCTAACAACAAATTAGCGGTGATAAGGTGTCATCTACTGCCGCTAAAAAAAGCTACCGTCAATGAGTTGTACTTTAAGTACTACCCATCGACGGTATTTTTGCCGAGCGTTGTATCTAACGCCTTCTAACAACAAATTAGCGGTGATAAGGTGTCATCTTCTGCCGCTAAAAAAGCTACCGTCAATGAGTTGTACTTCAAGTATTACCCATCGACGGTATTTTTGCCGAGCGTTGTATCTAACGCCTTCTACCAACAAAGATCTTTTGGTGATTAGAACGGTGTAATAAGGTGCTATTGTCCGCTATTTCGCTTTGTCGCTTTGTCCCTCTCTCCCCTTGTTGTCCTTGCTCTTTCTGTCCCCTTTGCCGAGGATCTATCGAGCTTAAACTACTCTGCGACATTAGTGGCGGCCTTCATGATAGCTACCAGCGTGCCGTTCGAGAGTAGCAGCATGTGGTCGGCATCCATCTCGTAGTGCGTAACGCTCTGAAGCATATCGAAGTAGGCGTTCTCCATCTGGTGGTTAGGCGTGTAGCGTCGCGTAGTGCCTAGCTCGCCGATACTTAGTTCGCGCGACTCTGTCTGCTCGTAGCTTGCGGTGAAGAGGTTTGAGTCGCCCTTGCCCGAGAGGTTGCCGTCGCTACGCAGCACGAGCGTATAGCAATCTGCCTCTGGCTCTACGTCGCGTGCCATAAGTTGTACGAGCTGCCATGTTGTGCCAAGAAGTGGCTTCTCGAGCTTGCGTAGCTTGCGACAGTCGCAGCAGCCAACGAGCGCAATGGCAATAATCGACATGACAATAGAAAATAATATTGAACGTTTCATAGTTTTAAAACAAATTATAGTTATCTTTGTCACAAAGATAGTAAACACATTGCAAAAACGTTACACAAAATACTTAAAACAGATAAGAATATGAAAAAAGTTATCGCTTCACCTTTGGCACCTAAGGCAGTAGGTCCATATTCACAGGCTATCGCTCATGACGCAACTCTCTACATCTCTGGTCAGCTACCTATTGACGGTGCTACAGGTCAGATGGCTGAGGGCGTAGAGGCTCAGACACGTCAGGCACTCACAAACCTTGGCTATATCCTCAACGAGGCTGGTTACTCGTTCGACGACGTGGCTAAGACTACTGTACTCTTGGCAAATATCGCCGACTTCGGTGCTATGAATGCCATCTATGCAGAGTTCTTCACTGGTGACAAGCCAGCGCGTATCTGCTACCAGGTAGGTGCTCTTCCTATGGGTGCGTTGGTTGAGATCGACGCTATCGCCATCAAGTAATTTCTTGAGATAAGAGGTCATCTGCTTACCTCTCAATCATTGCCCCGAATGGGAAATACGCTAAGTATGTCCCATCCGGGGCAATCTCTTAATCGAGGTAACATCTAACCTCTTCTATCAAGAAATCGAGTTTGTTGTGATAGTTCCACTACTACACCACTCTGACAACAAATAAGGTCGTGGTGCTGATTTAGGTTGTGATTAGAGAGTTTAGTGAATTTAGCGATTATCCTTAAATTCCCCAATCTCCTAATCTCAAAGCTCACCCAAATCCTACCCCTTTTCCTCCTCCAAGCCCACCTCGGTCGTCACTCTATTTGTCGATTTTTATATACTTTTTTCAGTATTTATTTCTTAGTATAAGAAAAAAGTTGTAACTTTGACAAAATCAACCATAATATTTATAATTAACAGACAAACCTAAAACAATAAACGATATGAGAAAACTACTTCTCGGTGACGAGGCCATTGCACAGGCCGCCATCGACTCTGGTCTGTCGGGTGTTTACGCATACCCCGGTACTCCGTCAACCGAAATTACAGAATTTATCCAGCTACGCGAGGAGAAGCGTGGCGATGCCGAGAACAAGATCTTCTGCCGCTGGGCTACTAACGAGAAGACTGCCATGGAGGGCGCACTCGGTATGTCGTACATGGGCAAGCGTGCCTTGGTATGTATGAAGCACGTTGGTATGAACGTTGCTGCCGACCCATTTGTTAACTCAGCGATGACTGGCGTTAATGGTGGTTTGGTTGTTGTTGCTGCCGACGATCCATCAATGCACTCATCACAGAACGAGCAGGACTCACGTTTCTACGGCAAGTTTGCTATGATGCCTATCTTCGAGCCATCATCGCAGCAGGAGGCCTACGAGATGACACGTGCAGCGTTCGAGCTCTCTGAGGCTGTTAAGCTCCCAGTGTTGATGCGTGTGACAACACGTATGGCTCACTCACGTGCCGTAGTAAACCTTACTGACGAGCCACGCAAGCAGAACGAGATCAACCGTCCCGAGGATGTGCGCACATGGATCCTTCTTCCAGCATTTGCTAAGCGTCGTTATGTGAAGCTCCTCGAGCAGCAGAACGACTTGATGAAGGCTGCCGTAGAGTCTAAGTTCAACTGGTACACTAAGGGTACTAACCCTGAGCGTGGTGTTATCTGCACAGGTATCGCCTACAACTACTATATGGAGAATGCTGCCGACTGCAAGGAGCGTAGCGTACTCAAGGTGTCGCAGTATCCACTTCCTGAGGCTCTTATCCTCAAGATGGTTGAGGATGGTGCTAAGGAGATCATCGTTATGGAGGAGGGTCAGCCTGTTGTCGAGGAGATGGTACGTGCCATCGTGCCTTCGACTGTTACGGTTAAGGGCCGCCTAACAGGCGATCTCCCACGTGTAGGTGAGCTTAACCCCGACTCAGTACGTAAGGCGTTAGGTATGGCTGCTTTGGAGAACCTCGAGGCTGACGACATCGTTGTAGCACGTCCACCTGCATTGTGCCAGGGTTGCGGTCACCGCGATATGTATAAGGCACTTAACGAGGTTGCTGCCGAGTACGAGAATCCTCGTATCTTTGGTGATATCGGTTGCTATACTCTTGGTGCGTTGCCTCCATTCCAGGCTCTTCACGCATGCGTAGAGATGGGTGCTTCAATCACCATGGCTAAGGGTGCTTCGGATGCTGGTCAGTTCCCTGCATTTGCAGTTATCGGTGACTCTACATTCACCCACTCAGGTATGACTGGCTTGTTGGATTGCGTTAACTCGCGTGCTAACGTTGTTGTTGTCATCTCGGATAACCTTACCACTGGTATGACTGGAGGTCAGGACTCTGCCGGTACTGGTAAGCTTGAGGACATCTGCCGTGGCTTGGGCGTACACCCTGACCACGTACGTGTAGTGGTGCCTCTACCAAAGAACATGGAGGAGATCAAGACCATCCTTCGCGAGGAGATCGAGTACAACGGTGTATCTGTAATCATCCCACGTCGCGAGTGTATTCAGACTGCTAAGCGTCATGCTAAGGCTAAGGCAGCAGCTGCTAAGAAGGAGTAAGTCCGCTAACAACTAAACTAAGGAAACGACAATGAAAAAAGATATTATTTTGGCAGGCGTCGGCGGACAGGGTATTCTGTCGATTGCTACGGTTATCGGCGAGGCAGCTATGGCCGAGGGTTGGAACATCAAGCAGGCAGAGGTTCACGGCATGAGCCAGCGTGGCGGCGACGTGCAGAGTAACTTGCGTCTTTCGACCGACCCTATTGCATCGGACCTCATCGCCAAGGGCGGTGCCGACATCATCATCTCGTTGGAGCCTATGGAGGCTCTTCGCTACCTCGAGTACTTGAAGAAGGATGGTTGGGTGGTTACCTCGAACGTGCCATTTATCAACATCCCTAACTATCCTGCAGATGAGGAGCTTAACAAGCACCTTGCCGCACTTCCTAACTGCGTATCGCTCAATGTTGAGCAGCTTGCTAAGGATGCTGGTGCTCCACTTCAGGCAGCTAACATGGTGCTTCTTGGTGCTGCTATCCCTATGCTCGACATCGAGTTCGAGAAGATCGAGGCAGGTATCCGTCGTATCTTCGCTCGTAAGGGCGAGGAGGTGATCGAGAAGAACCTCGCTGCAGTGCGTGCTGGTTACGATAACTCTATTAAGAAGTAGACTATGGATCGCCCATTAGATAAGCAGACGGTTGATAATATCTGTATCGCCAATGGTCTGCGCAACGCCAAGGAGCTTGGTGCTGCATCTATCCGTCAGTTCGTTAGCGTGGTGAAGGATATCGAGGCTAAGACTGGTGTGGAGTATATCCGTATGGAGATTGGTGAGCCTGGTCTTCCTGCCGAGATGATCGGTATCGAGGCTGAACACGAGGCACTGCTTGCTGGTGTAGGCTCTAAGTACCCACTCATCACAGGTATCGAGCCATTGACCAAGGAGGCATCGCGCTTCGTTAAGGCATTCATCAACCTTGATATTCCTCCTATGTGCTTCGTGCCTACGGTAGGCTCTATGCAGGGTGCTTTCGCCACATTCATGGCTCTTACACAGATGCGTGAGGATCGTGACACTATCCTCTTCATCGACCCAGGCTTCCCTGTTCAGAAGGCGCAGTGTAAGGTGCAGGGTGTGCGCTACGAGTCGTTCGACGTTATCGACTTCCGTGGTGCTGCTCTTGAGGCTAAGCTCGAGGAGATCCTCTCACAGGGTCGTGTGAGTGGTATCGTATACTCAAACCCTAACAACCCAACGTGGATGTGTCTAACGGAGGAGGAGCTCGAGATCATCGGTCGCATGGCTACTAAGTACGATGTGATCGTTGTCGAGGACCTCGCATACCTCAATATGGACTTCCGCGAGGATCGTTCTAAGCCATTTGAAGCTCCTTACCAGCCATCTGTGGCTCGCTATACGAACAACTGCTTGCACCTGTTGTCTGGCTCGAAGATGTTCTCGTATGCTGGTCAGCGTATCGCTGTTGTGGCTCTTAACCCAACGCTTGCTGAGCGTTGCTACGAGGGCTTTGCTAAACGCTATGGTAACGATGGTCAGTTCCGTCGTAACTTCATATTCAACATCCTTTATGTGCTCTCGTCGGGTGTGCCACACTCTGCACAGTATGCTCTTGCAGCTATGTTCCGTGCAGCATCAGATGGCCGTCTCGACTTCGTAGGTCACACTCGTGAGTATGCACGTCGTGCACAGCGCGTTAAAGAGATCATGGTAAAGAATGGCTTCCACATCGTCTACGACAAGGACTGCGAGCAGGAGGTTAGCGATGGCTTCTTCTTCACGTTTGGCTATAAGGATATGACCGGTGAGCAGCTTATCAACAAGCTTATCTACTACGGTATCTCGGCAATCACGCTTGCGCCTACGGGTAGTACCCGCGAGGGCTTGCGAGGCTGTGTGTCGATGATCTCGGACTATCAGTACGACGAGCTTGATAAGCGTCTGCGTCTATTCTCTCAGGATTACTAATAATTATTGGGCTGCCCGCTAAGGACAGCCCTAATTAAACAACCTAACGTATATATGAAATTAGTAAGTGCGGCTGAGGCCGTGAAACTCATCAAGTCGGGCGACTCGGTTTTTATCCAGGGTTCGACATCTATTCCTGAGGTATTGGTGCAGGCGATGACCGACCGTGCCCCAGAGCTTCGCGACGTGAAGGTCTACACTGCCTTCGCCATTGGTCGCTTCGATGCCCCCTATGCAAAGGCTGAGCTACGTGACTCGTTTGAGCCTCTGAGCTTCTTTGTTGCCAACAACCTTCGTAACGCCATCAACTCGGGCGTTGCTCAGACCATCCCTGCATTCTTGGGCGAGATTCCATTCTTGTTCCGTTCAGGTCAGGTGCCTCTCGATGTTACGTTGCTAAATGTGTCGGAGCCTGACGAGGAGGGCTACTGCTCGTATGGTGTCTCTGCCGACCTCGCATTCTCGGCTGCCGAGTGCTCAAAGACCATCATCGCACAGGTAAACAAGTATATGCCTCGCACCTTTGGTGATCCTGTAATTCATGTATCGAAGATCGATGCTATGGTACGTGGTGACGAGCCACTTGTTGAGGTGCCTACTGTTGTGCCCAACGATGTTGAGCGTCGCATTGGTAACTTCATTGCTCAGGAGATCCCCGATGGTGCAACGTTGCAGATTGGCGTAGGTGGTATTCCTAATGCTGTGCTCGATGCCTTGCATGGACATAAGCACCTCGGACTACACACCGAGGCGATGACCGATGGCGTGGTGCCTCTCATCCAGAAGGGTATCATCGATAACTCACTTAAGAAGATCTATCCTGGTCAGTCGGTAGCTTGCCTATGTCTTGGTAGCCAGCGTCTTTACGACTACCTCGATGGCAACCGCGACGTGGTAATTCGCGATGTGGCGTGGACCAACGACCCACAGAACATTCGCCAGAACCCTCGTGTTATGGCTGTAAACTCAGCTATCGAGATCGACCTCACAGGTCAGATTTGTGCTGATAGCATCGGTGAGCGTATCTTCTCGGGCGTAGGTGGTCAGCACGACTTTATGTATGGTGGTGCTTTGTCCGAAGGTGGCAAGTGCTTTATCGCCCTACCATCGATCACCAGCAAGGGTATCTCAAAGATTGTCCCAACGCTGACTAAGGGTGCAGGTGTTGTTACCACACGTTTCCAGGCGCAGTATATCGCTACGGAGCATGGTATCGTCTACCTACGCAATAAGTCGCTAGCACAGCGTGCCAAGCTTCTTATCTCGATTGCCGATCCATCGGTTCGTGAGGAGCTGGAGCGTGCAGCAGTTGAGCGTTTTGGTATCGGCTTCCTACGTGCGTAACCTCTTCTAGATTGCTGCACACAGCGGCAATAAATTAAACTCCTCGGATGGGATCACACTATTTCCCATCCGAGGAGTCTTATTTTTGCGATGCTCGATGCCCGCTATGCTCTACGTTGTGGCTCTTCGGCGCGATAGTGCGTAGAGACCGAGGAACATTATCGTGGCATTAACGATGATAATCTCGTAGCTAAAGGTGTAGCCTCGCAGAAGTTGCTCGGAGCTATTGGCAAGTAGGTAGCTCAGCGTGGGCGATAGTGCTGACATCAGCAGCACTGCGCCACGGCGTGGCATACGTTGCGTGAATAGTCCAAATGCGAAGAGACCCAGTAGTGGTCCGTAGGTATAGCTTGCTAGGGTGAAGATCAGCGTTATAGCTCCCGATGTGGACCATCTCTCGAATGCGATGATGAGGAGGGTTATCGCCAGAGCTATGGCTAAATGTACACGTTTGCGTAGTGAGGCATTCTCTCTCTTCGCCCCAAGGATATCAAGAGAAAATGATGTGGTGAGGGCGGTAAGTGCCGAGCCTGCCGACGAGAATGTCGAGGCAATAAGACCTGTGAGAAAGAGTATGCCAATGGTGGTAGGTAGCCCGCACTCGGTGGCGACATAGCCGAAGAGATCATCACCTCGCGCGATGGTTAGCCCACGGCTATCTATGAAGATGTAGAGCAGTGCGCCGAGTAGCAGGAAGAGTAGAATGACAACACTCTGGATGGCTATCGAGCTGAGCATGCCGCGCTGTGCATCACGCTGTGTGCGGCAGGTGAGCATCGTCTGCATCATATCTTGATCCAATCCCGTCATGGCGATGACAAGGAAGGCTCCCGCCACGACCTGCTTGAAGAAGTAACGCCTATCTAGCGGGTTGTCCAAAAAGAGAACATCCGAGTAATCGCTCTTGTAGATCTCTCTAAGTGCCTCAAAGGAGCTGAGCTCTAGGGCTCGAATAACGAAGATGATGCACATCACCACACTAAGGCTCATCAGTAGACTCTTAAGCATCTCGACCCATACCACAGCTCTCACACCGCCACGACGTGTATAGAGCCATACGAAGAGCATCATGGCAAGGGCATTGATGGCAAATGGTAGCCCAAGTTTATCGTAGAGAAGGCTCTGCAGTACCTCGCAAACCACGTAGGCGCGTAGCGATGCCGACATGATCTTCGAGATGAAGAAGAGCCATGCCCCCGTGCGATGCTCGCTCTCACCAAAGCGACGCTCTAGGTACTCGTACAGCGATACTACGCCTAGACGATAGTATAGGGGTATGAGTAGGTAGGCGATGACCACATAGCCGATGACAAATCCCAGCGTGGTCTGTAAATATGAGAAGCTGTCGGCAGCAACAGTGCCTGGCACCGAGATATATGTCACGCCCGACATCGCAGCACCCACCATCGCAATAGCAGCAACGATGCGAGGCGTGGAGCGTCCAGCGGTGAAGAATTTCTCGGCTGTCATACCTCGCGAGCTGAGCCATGCCACGGTGAAGAGTACCGTGCAGTAGGCAGCTATGGTGAGTATGACTACGATTGGCGACATTGGTGCTAACTAATTGATGTATAGATGACTACTCTGCGCTAAGCCCTAGGGTCTTGATATACTCTTTGTCCACCGAGCAGTTCTCAAACTTCACGGCCTCACTAAGGGCATTAAGGGCCTCAAGCAGCTTGGCACTGCCTCCTGCAGCTTCGCGTGCCGTGCGGATCTTCTCGTAGCTCGAGCGATCGCTCTCGGCAAAATCTATGAGGCTCTGCCATGCCTCGGGAGCTGTGAAGCCTACCCATGAGCTGCTGCCGATCTTCTTGTATGGCCAGTAGGTATAGCCGATGTTGTTCTCCGTCATTGTGCGTGAGAACTGTGTCATCCACTCGTAGGTGTTATGACCTATCTCGCCCATATACATCGGACGGTTGGTCTTATCTCTAAAGGCGATAAACGACGTAATGGCCTCAGGTGTAGGGTCGCCGCCATAGCGATGACACGAGTACATCACCTGAGCATCGAACTTAGACTCCTCAAGAGGCTCAAAGTTGCTATTCCACTGTGCGCCGCCAAGGATTACTATATGGTTCTTGTCGACCTCGCGGATAGCATCGAAGCCAATGCGATAGAGAGCCTTAAGCTTGCTGTTGAGCACGGCTACATCGTCGCCAAAGTATGGGGCAATAGGCTCATTTAGAAGGTCGTAGCCCAACACTACTGGCTCATCCTTATAGTGCTCGGCAATGCGTCGCCAGATGTCGGCATAGAGTGCTTGGCTTGTCTCGCACTCCAATAACCAGGGGTAGCCATACGAGTCGTCGATGTTGTCGCCTGTCTGTCCACCGGGTGCGTCGTGCATGTCGAGGATGACGTATAGATTGTGCTTGCGACACCACTCTACAACCTGATCGATACGCTCGAAGCCATCCTGATTTGCCGTAAGACCCATATAATCTTCGTTGGTGAAGAGCTTGTAGTGGAAGGGTAGACGGATGGTGTTTGCACCCGTCGATGCGATAAACGCGATGTCCGCCTCGGTGATGTAGTTATCCTTAAAGTTCTTCCAGAACATGTCAGTGGCTGCAGGACCTACAGCCTGGCGTAGCATCTCGTCGATGAAGTGCGCCGAGTTGACGCTGCGGAAACCAAACATGTAGCCCTCGGGGTTTAGCCAGTTGCCGAGGTTTGTGCCACGGATGAAGAGCGTGTCGCCTGTGGGTGTGATGAGGTTTGCACCGTCGACGCGCACGAAGCTGTCGATACTCTTTTCGGTGGTGGTCTCTACTCCACATGCCATAAGGAGTAGAGCGCAAAGCATGATAAGTCGTTTCATAGTAGTGTGTTACGAGGTTTCGATTAGTAGTTGTGAGCCTTGCAGTAGCGTGCTACAGCATCTGCTATGCGCTCGCCATCGAGTGCCGCCGAGACAATACCTCCGGCATATCCAGCACCCTCACCCGCAGGGAAGAGACCCGCCACTTCGGTGTGCATAAGTGTCTCGGGATCTCGTGGAATGCGCACAGGTGTCGAGGTGCGTGACTCCACACCTACGACGATAGCCTCATCCGTAACAAAGCCCTTCATCTTGCGGCCAAACGTGGCGATGCCGCTACGTAGACGAGCACCTATCTCCTCGGGCATCCACCGATCAAGACGTGATGGGGTAAGACCTGGAATGTATGATGTGCGGGGCAGCGACTTCGACTCGCGACCCATAACAAAGTCTGAGACACGTTGTGCTGGTGCCACCTGACGATCACCACTATGCTCGCGTGCAAGCTCCTCGAAGAGCTGCTGATAACGTAGTCCCGCAAGCTCGCCCCACTGCTCTCTGAGGTGGGCAAAGTCCTCGAGGCGCACCTCGGTGACAAGACCTGAGTTGGCGAACGCCGAGTTGCGACCGCTGGGCGACATGCCGTTGACCACCGACTGACGTGTGTCGGTCATCGCTGGCACGATAAAGCCTCCTGGACACATGCAGAAAGAGTAGACGCCACGTCCCGCCTCCTGACTTACAAGCGAATAGCTTGCTGCTGGCAGCCACTCGCCACGCTCCTCGCGGTGATACTGTATAGAGTCGATAAGACGCTGTGGATGCTCGATGCGCACGCCCATAGCAAATGGCTTTGCCTCGATGGCAATGTTCGAGTCGTAGAGTAGCTCGTATATGTCGCGTGCCGAGTGTCCCGTGGCCAATACCACGGCAGCACCCTCGATAACGCTATCTCCCACGCGCACGCCCGTGATGCGTCCTTGCTTGATCTGAAAGCCCGACACGCGGCTCTCGAACAATACCTTGCCGCCATGCTCAGTGATGGTACGACAGATGTTTGAGATGATGCGAGGCAGCTTGTCGGTGCCGATATGTGGGTGTGCCTCGTAGAGTATTGTTGGGTTAGCACCATGCCAAACGAGTGTCTGCAACGCCTTGTTGTAGTCGCCACGCTTCTTGCTGCGTGTGAAGAGCTTACCGTCGGAGAATGTGCCAGCTCCACCCTCGCCAAAGGCGTAGTTGGAGTCGGGGTCTACCATGCCGCCACGGTTGATCTGTGCGATGTCGTGCTTGCGCGATAGCACCGACTTGCCGCGCTCGAGCAGTATAGGCTTGTAGCCAAGCTCGATAAGACGTAGTGAGGCAAAGAGTCCCGCAGGGCCCGATCCCACCACAATAACCTCTGTGGCATGGTCTACGGCAGGGTAGTCGAAGTGTAGGGGCTCGGGTTGAGGCTCCTGATCGATGTATATCTCGAGCGTAAGGTTGACCTTCGCCATGCGCTGTCGCGCGTCTATCGAGCGTTTGACAACACGTGCTAGGGCAATGTCTGATTGGCGAATGCTTAGTAGTTGTGCAGCACGCGCTATGTAGAACTTCTCATCGGCAGCCTGCTTTGGTGATAGCTGCAGGGTGATTGTCTTTGGCATAAAAGTATAATTTATCACGCAAATTTAAGAAAAATAAAATAAAAATGCATCAGACTCTTGTGTATATTGCAAAAGTTTTTTATCTTTGCACCGCAAATGGTACTCAGGAGGAGTACTGAGCAAGATCCTGCGGATATGGTGTAATTGGTAGCCACGTCAGACTTAGGATCTGATGCCGAGAGGCGTGGGGGTTCGAGTCCCTTTATCCGCACAAGGTTTTTAAGACGAGCAGCGAAAGTTGCTCGTCTTTTTTTGTCTTGTGCGTCCAAAGGGACTCGCGAAGCAAAGCTTCGCAACTCCTTTTATATTTACAATCCACCCAAACCCTCCTTTGATAAGGAGGGCTTGTGGCAAGTGTTCCACTTGCTTGATAAATCAATTTTTGCTTAACATCTAAAAGATCTAGCTCCGTTTCCAACAGGTATAGCACCATATCTTTTTGCAAAAGCCTCAATTAGGGTAGATTCAAGATTCTTTGAGGCTTGCGTTCCAGCTGTATAGAAACAGTACACTTTTGCACCAAAGGCTCTCATATAGCTATATCTTGAAGGATAGTGCTGCGGAGGATGATTAAATTCACATACATCAGTATAATTTTTATAATGGCGACTTAATCGTTTTTTCAAATTGTCAGACTTCCCTATATACATGATTTTTGACTCACCATCCGGATAAGGGAAATGCTGTCCTTGTGATACTATGATGTATGCACCTGGCCTTTCTTCAATAGCAGATAAATCCACTTTATCAAAATCAGGAATTTCATAATCAATATCATTTTTTACAGGTCTGAATCCTTCTATTGCCAGAAAACGCAGTTCATTCTTCATAACATTAGGTTTAATAGGTTAAATAAAAAAGCGTGCACTATACCTGCACGCCATCTAGGGCTACCACACCCTATACACTCCTACAGGTAAGCACACGCAAAGTGTACAAACCCAATGGAGTCATTATGCCTATTCAATATCAGTGTGGTAGTTCGATGGCGATTAGGCAAATATGTCAATACAAATATACAAATAAAATTTATATAAACCAAATATTAGTTCGATGGTCGAGCACATCTTGGCACAAGGTTTTTAAGACGAACAACGAAAGTTGTCCGTCTTTTTTTTGTGCTTATATGTTTGAGCGAGCTCACATAAGCCCCAAAAAAAAGACGAAGCCTAGGGCTATTCGTCTTAAAAACCACACCAAGGGCCTCGAACTTTAGTCGGGGTTGAGCCGATGTGATAGCGATTTATTGCTCGGGCTTACGCCCTGCGCCTTTTATTATTAGGTATCGGCTCTACTGCTCCCGCCGTTCGAGTCCCTTTGTCCGTGATAACTTCGATTCATTCTTTGTATATATGATTTGCTTATCTTAATTTAGTTTCGTAAATTTGTGAACAAGTTGAACTATGTTCTAAAATTTATAATTAAATGGATAGAGAAAAATTAGAAGTACTAGGAGTATGTGTAATCGTTACAATTGTTCCGCTACTTGCGAAGGTAACCAACTTTTTTTTACTACCATTTAGTGTTATAATAGGACTAATAATAATGTCGCCATTATATTGGATATTTTGTAAGAATGAATATGGATTGAATCATCTATGGATATGGATACTTCAATTTATAATTACTATTATCATACATGTAATTATCGCTATTAATGTTGATATTTAAGTGTCAAGTATATGAATGTATGGCTATAATCTATCGTTTTTCAAGGTTATTTTATTAACGAAGTATTTATCACCCCTCAAGCCCTTGAGTCACTCAAAAAACGCCACTACTTTGTAGAAACTCTCTGCAATAGTTCGATAATCTGTCAGAGTGTGGCACAAGGTTTTTAAGACGAACAACGAATGTTGCTCGTCTTTTTTTTTGTTCTCTTATCTGAGCAAGCTCCTAAAAGAACAAAAAAAGACGAAGCCGTTGGCTACTCGTCTCAAATGAGCAATCTAAGGGACTCGAACTTTAGTCGGGGTTGAGCCGATATGATAGTGATTTATTGCTCGACCTACGGTCTGCGCTGTTTTTTATTAGGTATCGGCTCTACGACTTTTTATCCGTTGCGGGGATTATATTAGGTTTATTACTCGACTTTCAGTCTGCGTTAATCGGCATCTCCGCTACGACTAAAGTCGTTCGAGTCCCTTTATCCGCACTCTGATAAGAAAGAGGAATTTCCGAAAGGATTTTCCTCTTTAACAAGGAGGAATATTAGTAGATTTTGTTGGCTAACGTGCCGATAATCAAAAGAGAAACAAGATTATTTCTTGTTTCTCTTTTTTGTTTGCCATCGTACCCACCCCCTCAGCAATCTCTCGCGAGTGGGTAACAATCGGACACCATCTATATATATACAAGATGACTATTCTACGCTTAGGCAACCGTACTTACTCTTTGATGTCTTGCGTGTACCCATTGATGAGGCATCTGCAAAGAACTCCTCCGCAGAAGAGCAACCGTCAACCTTGAACGTAATATCCTTGGATGACCAAACCTCGGTGAAGTTACCATCAGCATCCTCAGCCACGCCAAAGAAGGTGTAGGCCTCGTCGAACTCGAAGGCGTAGTACGAAATCTTATCCTCGACAGCACCCTCGGCCACAAGACCCTCGATGATTTTCTCATACTCGAAGTAGGGGAAGTCGAGAGCGTTCATAGCATTGAAGTAGAAGGCCACGGCCGCCTCGTCGACATTCGCCGTGATGGGCACGATTGCTGCGCCCTCGAACCCCTCGTAGCTTGAATCGATTGCTGCGAGCTCCGTGCCGTTGTAATATTTATCGATAGTGAGCGAGAAGTCGAGGTCGGCATATACAACCTCTGCGGTAGTGAACTTGTGGCGGTAGAGCCCTGTGGTTGGGGCACCAGCTTGCGCACCAAATACCAGCAACTCATACTCCGTTGAGGGCACAAGACCTGTGGCGGTGTCGCTCATAGTGCCGTTGACATACTGTACGGAGAAGTTGGTGAGGATAAGCTCCATAATCTCTGCATCGCTATTATTCTCGAAGCGGTCACCAGCAACCAAGGCTGCCACATATGGGTCGTCGTTCGATGGCTCCACCTTTACAGTCGCCTTGCGGGGGTATAGCTCCGTAACAGAGAGTACGAATGTGTTCTCCGAAGCCTTAACGCCGCCTGTTTTGAAGGTGTAAAACTCGGGAGAGGTATTCATCAGTGCCTCGTCATCCATGCCGAATGCCCAGAGGATAAACTCCGTATTGGCATCGAGCTCCACCTCGAGGTGCTGCGCGCCGCGGAAGGCAAGCTCGTTGAAGATGAAGTGCAAGCCCTGCTCAGGGGTGTCGAAGAATGATGAGTAGTATGCCTTGTCGTTCTCCCAGGTCTGCTCGCAGTAGCTGCGCATCTCCTCCTCCGTGGCACCCGCTACGTCCTTAGCCCAGAATACGCCATAGTAGTAGTAACCGTCGTAGCCCTGGGGAGCGATGTCTATAGTCACGTTAGGGCCATCAACCTCGACCTCGAAGTCGAAGTGGAGGGTGTAGTCGCTAACGGCAGCTGTGGTAATCTTAAGGCGCGCAATCTCGGTCAGGGGTGTAAGCGTCTCGTTGTCAAAACCATAGGCGTATGCCACATATGTCGTGTTAGGTGTAACGCCTGTGAACTGGTGACCCATCATATCGCCCGTGTACATGAAGGCTGCAGCACCCGTCGAGGCGTTGCCACCAAATGCGCCGCCAAAGCTCTCGAAGATCTCCATGTCGCTTGCCCATAGTGCCTCGTCGCTATACATGAGCTCGCCATCATTCTCCTCGAAATACTTACCAGTACCAAGGATAAAGACGTACGGCATGTTCTTGTCCTGTGGCACTACGTTCATAGTGATGGTAGTAGCCGCAGCATTTACAAGTTCCAGCTTTATCGATTGCTCCTTTCCCACCGCCTGCTTTACGGTGAGCGTAGGGTTGGGATAGATACCTGGATAAATCAGTTCCAAGCGGCAGTTGCGAGCCTCTGCATCGTAACTCGCTGCAACATCGAAAGAGATGACACCATCGACAGATGTGTCTATGTTGTAGACCCAATCCTTCTCAGCGTTAACCTTAAGTTCTGCGCCCTCAATGGGGTTTTCAAGAGCATAGTTCACCTCAAAGTGACCACCATCGGCGGTTACGTCGATACTCTTACTCTCGAGAGTCAATATGGTTTCGCCCTGAGGCTTGACTTCTGGCTCATCGCCCTTACACCCCGCAAAGAGTGTAAGGGTTAGAGCGCCACACATCATTAACCAAATATTTTTCATAAAAATTTGTCGTGTTTAATTTTACCGAATAGCCTCAAGTATGCTATGCTGCGGGGCTGCCTGCAATAGCACCCGAGTAAGTGCCGTTGAACTCTCGGCCGTCAACGAGCTTAACCTCGAACGATACGTTGTAGGTCTGCGAAGCCTCCAGATACTCAATATTAAGAGTTACATTCTCAAAGGCCTTCTTGCTGCCGTTGAACATGCTGTAGTTGTTGTCGATGTAAATAGTATCCACGTATGACTCACCGAGTACGTAGGTGTTAGATGGGATGTAGTTAATGCTCGAGTCGCCAGTGCGCATATCGAACACCAGGGTGTACTGCTCTGCAGAGTCCTTCACCGTGAGCTCCCAGTTGTCCGAGTACCACTTTCTTGCAGAGAATGTGCTCCATGTGATGTCAGTGGGAGTATCCTCCGCATCTACTATCTCCATGCCATCGACCTTGCCCACATAAGACATGAGGAATGTGCGGCCATCCTGAACCTTGCCCGATACAACCATTGTATAGCTCTTGTCTGAGAGGTTTGTCTCAACGGTCAGGCGTGCCTCAGTGAAGTTGTACTGACCCTGACCAGCTACTGTGAGTGTTGTGGCATCTGCGCCGAGATAACCCTCACCGGTACCTACGCCAAGCTGATATACGCCTGCTGCAAGGAACTGCGATGGCTTGCAATATACATCGAGCTTAAGCATGTAGTTTGCAACGCCGTCCTCATCGTTCTGTGCAAGGGTGATATACCAGTTAGCTCCCGACTCGTAAGAGCTTGCGTATGCGCGGTTCATCGTAACGTCGATAACCTCCTCAGACTGCTCGAGTGAGCAACCTTCAACGGCGCCCTTATACTCAGACTCGATGATGTAGCCATTCTCGAGTGTGCCATAGAACGATATGAGGTACTCCTTAGTGTCCCAGTCGATGTCTACGGTAAGCGTACCTGTAGCGAACTTAAACTCGCCACCGTTCTCGCCTGCAACAACAAAAGTTGATGTTACGTTGTCGAACTGACCAGCCTCAGCAGCCAAAGCCTTTGCACTGAACTCCTCGGCAGATGTGCTGATGGTGTAGGTGTTATTTACGATATAGGGTGCTTTGAAGGCGTTTGTGAGGTTTAGGTGCGCTGCATTGCCAGCATCGTCAGCAAGTGTCAACGCCCATGTCGCGCCGTTATCCGCTGTTGTAGCCTTGGCAGAAGTGTAGTCAGTGGTCACGAAAACCTTGTCAACAACGGGCATGTTGTCCACGTCACCCGTGTAGTTGGCTGTCAAGGTGCGACCATCCTTCAACTGAAGGTCGATCTCGAATGTGTAAGCCTTGGTGTCGGGGTCGATAGATACAACTACAGCACCGCTCTTAAGCAGTACGCCATTATCGTAGCCGTAGGTCGAGTAACGCATGCTGTTGAGGCAAGGCCACTCTGTAGACTCCTTAACTTCGTAAGTACCTGCGGGGAGATAATC
>JAFNXN010000035.1 GCA_017379015.1 Alistipes sp. | reverse complement strand
TGGCTTGACGGCAACTATGACGAGGCGACAAAGCAGGAGGTTCGTCTTTTGATGGAGACCAATCATAACGAATTGGTCGAGAGCTTCTACAAGGATCTCGAGTTCGGTACTGGTGGCTTGCGCGGCATCATGGGCGTGGGCACTAACCGCATGAACATCTACACTGTAGGTGCTGCAACACAGGGTTTGGCAAACTACCTCAAGCTCAACTTCGCCGGTGAGCAGATTAAGGTTGCCATATCTCACGACAGCCGCAACAACTCGCGTATGTTCGCTGAGCGTGTGGCTGACATCTTCGCCTCTAACGGCTTTATCGTATACCTATTCGATGCTCTCCGCCCCACTCCTGAGCTCTCGTTCGCTATCCGCGAGCTTGGCTGCCAGTCGGGTGTTATGGTGACTGCATCGCACAACCCAAAGGAGTATAATGGCTACAAGGCATACTGGAACGATGGTTCACAGGTTACCTCACCCCACGATGTTAACATCATCGCCGAGGTGCAGAAGGTGACTGACGTGAATCAGGTGCTGACAGGCAAGAACGCTGAGAACATCCACATCCTTGGCGATGAGTTCGACCAGAAGTATTTGGCAGCCATCAAGGCACTCTCGCTCTCTCCCGAGGCAGTGGCTAAGTATAACGACATGAAAATCGTATACACACCTTTGCATGGTGCTGGCGTGAAGCTCGTACCTCAGTCATTGCGTAACTACGGTTTCAATAATATTATATGTGTAGAGGAGCAGATGGTGCTCGATGGCAACTTCCCCACCGTTGCATCACCCAACCCCGAGGAGCGTAAGACCATGGCTATGGCTATTGAGCTTGCTGAGAAGGAGGGTGCTGACTTCGCAATGGCTACCGACCCCGATGCTGACCGTCTTGGCGTGGCACTCCGCACAGGTAAGGGCGACTATGTATTGTTGAACGGTAACCAGACCCTCGTACTCTTGATGTGCTATCAGCTCACACGATGGGCAGAGCTCGGTAAGATTACAGGTAAGGAGTTCGTCGTGAAGACTATCGTTACATCTATGATGCCTGATGCAGTGGCTGAGCACTTCGGCGTTAAGTGCTACAACTGCCTCACTGGTTTCAAGTATATCGCAAAGATTATCCGCGAGCAGGAGGGCTTGACTAAGTATATCGGTGGTGGCGAGGAGTCATTCGGTTACTTGCCTGGCGACTTCGTACGCGATAAGGATGGTGTAGCGGCTATCACTCTCGTTGCGGAGGCTGCAGCATGGGCACGCGACACTATGGGTATCACACTCTACGAGTGGTTGCAGCAGCTCTATGTTAAGTATGGCTTCTTCCGTGAGGGCTTGGTTAATGTGGTTCGCAAGGGTAAGGATGGTGCAGCGGAGATTCAGCAGATGATGGTTGACTACCGACAGACACCTCCTACTGCAATCCTCGGCTCACCCGTAGTTAAGATTCTCGACTACAAGACTTTGGAGGAGCTCGATGTGCGCACAGGCGAGAAGAAGCCTATCGAGGGCATCGACGAGAAGAGCAATGTATTGCAGTGGATTACCGAGGACGGCACAAAGGTTTCGGTACGCCCATCAGGTACAGAGCCTAAGATTAAGTTCTACTTCGGCGTGAAGGCTAAGTTGGAGTCTGTTGATAAGTTCGATGAGACTTTGGCTGCGCTCGACAAGAAGCTCGAGAATATCGCAAAGGAGCTTAAGCTCTAAGGGCTTACACTAAAAAGAGAACGGGGTTACACCATCGGTGTAGCCCCGTTTTATATTAATTAGCAATGAGCAATGAGCAATGAGCAATGAGCGATTACTAATTACTAATTTCTAATTACTAATTTGTGAAAACTCCGTCTACCTGAATGTCGTGTGGATCGGTGGGTAGCGAGTTGAATATCTGACAACCAAACGCCACGCCATACTTCACCGCGCGGAAGCCCTCGAGCGACATATACTTATCGTAGAAACCGCCACCACGACCTAAGCGGTCGCCGCCAAGTGTAAAGGCGCGCGCAGGAACAATCATCAGGTCGATGGCATCAGCCCTTATCTCATCGTTGCCCGTAGGCTCGACGATGCCGAAGGCACCCACCGCCATCTTGTCGGGGTGGTAGTCGTAGTAGCGCATGATGTCACCCTCGACGCGAGGCACTACAATGCGCTTACCCATGTTGCGCCAACGCTCCAACGCCTCGGTGGTGGGCACCTCGTCCCACATAGCCACGAACAGGGCGATGCAGTTGGCACGGGCAAAGGCCTCCGTGGCCTCCACTTTGGCGAAAATTACCGCGGCACTGCTCTGTTTTTCCTCCTCCGACATAAGTTTTATGCGACGACGCACCTCGCCTCTTATACTCTTCTTATCCTCCATAATTGCGATATTATTAGCTGGTTACCTATATATATTATTTAATATTGGTCGAAATGTGCTATTTTTAACATGTAAAAAGTGTGTTTTGGTATTGTTATTCTGCAAACATTTCTTATCTTTGCAGAAGCATTTGCCGTGTTTATATCGCGGTAAGCGCACCATGCAACACAATAGACAACAAAACTATTTACAAATATAACTAATTTTTTTACACTATGAGTTGTTTTCTAACTAAATCATCAGTGGGAAAGAAGGTCGTTATGAGCCTCACTGGCTGCGTCCTTGTTCTCTTTGTTCTTTTCCACATGGCAATGAACCTCGTAATGGTGATCGACGCACCCTCTTACAACAAGATCTGTGCGTTCCTCGGTGCTAACTGGTATGCACTCGTTGCAACTGTTGGCTTGGCTGCGATGGTGCTTATTCACTTTGTGTACGCATTCATCCTCAACCTCGACAACTACCGTGCACGCGGTAAGCAGCGCTACGCTGTAACTGTTAAGGAGAAGGGCGTAAGCTGGGCATCAAAGAACATGCTTGTTTTGGGTATCATCGTTGTTCTTGGTCTTGGCCTTCACCTCGTACACTTCTGGTCTAAGATGCAGCTTCAGGAGATTTTGGGTCACCACGCTTGCGACGGCATCGCTGTTACTAATGGTGCTGCACTTATGATGGTAACCTTCTCTAAGTGGTACAATGTTGCACTCTACATCGTATGGTTCGTAGCTTTGTGGTTCCACCTCACACACGGTGTATGGTCTATGTTCCAGAGCGTTGGTGCTGCAAACGACAAGTGGTATCCCCGCTTGAAGCTCGGTTCTAACATCGTAGCTACCCTCATCCTCTTGGGCTTTGCTGCTGTGGCTATCTTCTGCTTCGTTCAGACACAGACTAACCCCGAGATTATCAACGAGTACATCGCTCTTGAGCAGAAGGAGCTCTTGTTGTTCGTATAATTACCTCACTTGTTGAAACAATAAAAACACAAATATATTATGGCTTATAAATTAGATGCTAAGACTCCAGCAGGTGAGTTGGCTCAGAAGTGGAGCAACCATAAGGCAGCTATCAAGGTTGTCAGCCCTGCTAATAAGCGTAAGTTGGACATCATCGTTGTAGGTACCGGTCTTGGTGGTGCCTCTGCAGCTGCTTCACTCGGTGAGCTCGGCTACAACGTAAAGATTTTCTGCATCTCTGACTCACCTCGTCGTGCGCACTCTATCGCTGCACAGGGTGGTATCAACGCTGCAAAGAACTATCAGAACGACAACGACTCTATCTATCGCCTCTTCTACGATACAATCAAGGGTGGTGACTATCGTGCTCGTGAGGCTAATGTATATCGTTTGGCAGAGGTATCGAACCTCATCATTGACCAGTGCGTAGCTCAGGGTGTACCTTTCGCTCGTGAGTACGGCGGCTTGTTGGCAAACCGTTCATTCGGTGGTGCTCAGGTATCTCGTACATTCTATGCTCGTGGTCAGACCGGTCAGCAGCTCCTCTTGGGTGCTTACGCTGCATTGAACAAGGAGATCGCTGCAGGTTCAGT
>JAFNXN010000034.1 GCA_017379015.1 Alistipes sp. | reverse complement strand
GTTCTGGCTCTGGCTCTGGCTCTGGTTTGGGTTCGGGCTCAGGCTCTGGTTGATTGTCAGGGTTTTCAACCGGCGGATCTATGACGGTGTTGTTATCTTCCGAGCTAGGTTCACAAGCGCACACCATCAACAAGGATATCAAAAGCAAAAGCGTCCTCTTCATAGCTCTAATCTATTTGCGTGAGTGTCGTGTGGCACCACGGCTAACACCGCTATAAGTGGCGGTACCAGTACCTGTGATTCTATTCTCTATGTCGTCAACAACGTCAATGACTACTGTGAGTGTGTCATCATTATTGTCGATGATCTCGATCTCTCCGTCAACGATAGGGGCAGACGAGGTGACTGTGGTATAGTCCGAATAGAATAGATACCATGACCAAACCGTATCGCTTGCATCGACATATCCAGGTAGTGCCATCTGCTTGTTATTTAGGTCGTTGCTAACGGGGAAGATGCCAATAGGAAGTGTGTCGTCCATAGGTGCGAGTAGCTCGAACGTTAGGCAGTCGCCCGTAGCATCATCCATTATGTTGAGAAGCCAGTTGTTCTTGCCTACGACGTAGTAGTCGTCGAAGTTCAATAAGGTGATGCTACACTCAGAAAACTCTATCTCGAGGTCGCCTTCAAGTGTAGATTGCTCGGCAGGTATGAACGAAGGGCCGAAATTCTGACTATTATCTACTGAGCGAGTAGGGCAGCTGAAGCATAGCTCTTCATTGGTTGTGGTTATGATCCTTGCTGTAATGCCATCCTCGGTTACGCTGACATTTCCCGATGCAAAGTGTAGCTCCGTGCCGGTTGTTTCGTTGGTGGTGTAAAGCGATGAATATTTTACCGATATTGTCCCTGATCGGAAGCTATCTCTTTTGTCTATGATATATTCGCCCACTGGTACGTCAAAGCGGATATTATACTCCTCAGCAGGGGTCGAAGAGTATAGGTCGAGGAAGAGGTACTGGCTATCGGGGTTGATGATCACATCACCCGAAATCATGTCGTAGCAGTTGCCGTGTGTGGCAAGTGCCAACGAGTAGTTGTAGTCATTCTCAGTTGCTCCATACTCATTGCCAAAGTAGATTCCCGAAAGGTGGGCAAGCACCGTTGCCTCGGGCTCGGGCTCAGGCTTAGGCTCAGGCACTGGCTCGGGATTAGGCTCTGGGTCGGGATTAGGCTCTGGGTCTGGCTCTGGATCGGGCTTTGGCTGGTTATCTGGATTCTCAATAGGATCGTTAGGCATATCATTTTCAGGCCCATTTGGCTCGCACGCAAAGGCCATCATAAAGCAAGCGACGAGTATCGGTAGTAATCTTCTCATAGACTATTATGTTTTTAATTGTTTACCTTATACAAAGATAGCCATAATATATCAAAGATGCAATTCAACGTACAAAAAAGAGAGGCTGCCCGATAGGACAACCCCTCTGTGTAAATATCTATGTGCCGATTAGCGAGTAGCCTGGAACAATGGGTGGTACTTGTTGTACTTATCCATCATACCCTCCATGTCACGAAGACGGAAGCAGAGTGAGTTGAGGAACTCGATAGTTGGAACATCGTCTGGCTTAATCTCGTGAGCACGCTCCAACCATGGAATAGCCTCAGCAAATACGAGGTTAATCTTGTCGTTCTCAGCATTGTATGCCTCGTAGTCCATGCCAGTAGTAGCGTTCAACGCCTCGATCTGAGCATTTGCCTTCTCGATGATGAAGTAGCCTGTGTAGAAGATAGGCTCGAAGTCGTTAGGACGCAACTCAGCGCACTTCTTGAACGAACGAACGCACTCGTCATACTCCTTCATAGCGTTGTAAACACGGCCACGACCAAACCACAAATCGTAGTTGTTAGGATCAGCCTCCAACGATGCCTCGATCATTGTGGTGAGCTCTGCTGGATCACCTACGCCCTCCTCAGCAGTGTAGAACTGCATAAGACCATCTAGGATGGTTGTGTTCTTTGGGTAGAGCTTGATACCTGTGAGCAACGCCTCCTTAGCCTTTGCAAGGAATGTGTCGCGGTCTAGGTCGCGCTGACCATAGTATGAGTGGAAGAGGTAGTAGTAGATGTTACCAGTCTCATCCTTGTAGCCAGCCTCGATAACCTTCTTGCAAGCAGCCTCAGCCTTTGCAAATGCAGCAAGTGCCTCCTCGCCCTTCTTGCTCGATGCGTCGATAGTGTAGAGCATAGCAGCGTTGAAGAGTGTAGCAGCATCTACAGTGCCCTGTGGAGCGATGTTAAGAGCCTCGTATGCAAGCTCGAAGTAGTAAGCAGCGTCAGCTGGTCTGCCAAGGTAGTTGAGCATCTCACCCTGCTGAGCAAGAGCATTTGCGAGTGTTGTAGCATTCTCCGCAACCTTGCTTCCGAGTTTTGGATCTAGCTCTACAGCTTTCTTGAATGAAGCGATAGCTGTCTCTGGAAGGTTCTCCTTGATTGACTTGAGCTGTGCCCAGCCGATGATCATGTAGGTAGCTGGATCAACATATACGTCAACATACTCGTAGTGGCATACTACAACTGGAGTGCCCATGAACTGACCCTCGAACATATCCTCAGGCATGCCCACAGTCATCTGAAGTGTTGCCACTGGAATGTCGCGAAGGAGGCTCTTGGTAGGAAGGATGAAGGCATCTGTGCACGCCTTACCGTGAGCATTCCATGTTGCAGCTTTACCATTCTTCTTCACATCCTGAAGTGAATTGTCAGCCTTCTCGATCTTTGCAAGCTCCTTAGAGGTGTTCACCTTCTGAGCATTTGCAGCATTTGCACCCAACATTAGCAATGCAACTGCCAAAAATAGAAACTTCTTCATAGTTTAAACTGTTATTTGTAATTTATTCGTTAGCACTCTCTGTGGTTGTAGCGTCGGCTACGATATCTACGTCGCTTGTTACAACCTCTGCTGTGTCGCCATTTGAGACAACCTCCTCCTCTTCGGTCTTAGGCACTGCTGTAACCGATGCGATAGAGTCACCCTCGCGGAGGTTGATCACACGTACACCCTGTGTAGCACGTCCAGCAAGACGAATCTGGTCGGCTGAGGTACGTATTGTAAGACCCGAACGATTGATGATCATAAGGTCGTTAAGGTCGGTTACTGCCTGGATCGAGATTAGCTTACCGGTCTTCTCGGTGATGTTGATGGTCTTGACACCCTTACCACCGCGGTTGGTAATACGATACTCCTCCAAGTCGGTACGCTTACCGTAGCCATTCTCCGAGATAACAAGCACATCCTCCTTAGAGTTAGGCTCGATGGCAATCATGCCGATTACCTCGTCGTCATCCTCGATAGATATAGCTCTTACACCCGAGCTTACACGACCCATAGGACGCACCGTAGACTCGTTGAAGCGGATGGCACGACCATCGCGCGCAGCAATCATAATCTCGGCATTGCCACTAGTGAGCTTAACCTCAAGTAGCTGGTCGCCCTCTCTAATAACGATTGCATTCACACCATTAGTACGTGGACGTGAATAAGCCTCAAGAGTTGTCTTCTTGATGATACCACGCTTAGTACACATCACAAGGTAGTTGTTCTCAACAAACTCCGCGTCGTTGAGCCTCTTGACATTGATGTAGGCACGTACCTTGTCGCCTGGATCAATCTGGATGACATTCTGTATTGCGCGACCCTTCGACGAGCGTGTGCCCTCTGGGATCTGGTAAACCTTGAGCCAGTAGCAACGACCCATCTCGGTGAAGAACATCATCGTGTTGTGCATCGACGCTACGTAGATATGCTCGATGAAGTCCTCGTCACGTGTTGCGCTGCCCTTAGCACCTACGCCACCACGGTTCTGTGTGCGGTACTCAGCAAGTGGCGTACGCTTGATGTAGCCGAGGTGCGAGATGGTGATAACCATGTCGTCGTCAGCATAGAAGTCCTCGGGGTTGAACTCCTCAGACGAGTAGATGATCTCTGAGCGACGCTCATCGCCATACTTCTCCTTGATCTCCTGAAGCTCATCCTTGATGATCTGCATCTGCATGTCGACATTCTCGAGCACGGCACGTAGATAGTCGATAGTCTTCATAAGCTCTGCCTGCTCTGCCTCGAGCTGCTCGCGCTGAAGTCCTGTGAGCTGACGTAGACGCATCTCGAGGATTGCCGCAGTCTGCAACTCTGAAAGTCCAAAACGCTCCTGAAGGCGTGTGCGTGCCTCCTCGGTGGTCTTCGACGAGCGAATGATGTGTACCACCTCGTCGATGTTGTCCTGAGCTATGAGCAGACCGTTGACGATGTGAAGACGCTCTTCGGCCTTCTGGAGGTCGTAGCGTGAGCGACGTACCACAACATCGTGACGGTGGTCAACAAAGTGACGTACCAAGTCTTTGAGGTTGAGCAACTGAGGACGACCATTTACAAGGGCAATGTTGTTTACGGCAAACGACGACTGCAATGGGGTGTTCTTGTATAGTGTGTTGAGCACCACGTTAGCCACCGCATCCTGCTTGAGGATGATCACGATACGCATACCCTGACGGTCTGACTCGTCGTTGATATACGAGATGCCGTCGATCTTCTTCTCGTTGATAAGGTCGGCGATACGCTTGATCATCTCTGCCTTGTTCACCATGTAAGGTATCTCGGTGATCACGATGCACTCGCGACCAGATGCAGTGTGCTCGATCTCGGTCTTGGCGCGCATAACCACACGGCCACGACCTGTGAGCAACGCCTCGCGCACACCCTCATAGCCATAGATGATGGCTCCTGTTGGGAAGTCGGGACCCTTAACGTAGTTGAGAAGCTCCTCGCACTCGCAATCGGGGTTGTCGATATATGCTGTGCAGGCATCCACCACCTCCGAGAGGTTGTGTGGCGCCATGTTAGTAGCCATACCTACGGCAATACCACTCGCTCCATTTACAAGGAGTAGCGGAATACGTGTAGGGAGCACAGTAGGCTCCTTGAGTGTGTCGTCGAAGTTAAGACCCCAGTCGATAGTCTCCTTCTCGATGTCGGCCATCACCTCGTCGGTAATCTTCTGCATGCGTGCCTCGGTGTAACGCATTGCCGCTGGTGAGTCACCGTCCATCGAACCGAAGTTACCCTGGCCCTCAACCAGTGGGTAGCGCATCGACCAGCTCTGCGCCATACGTACCATAGCCTCATATACCGAGCTATCGCCGTGTGGGTGGAACTTACCGAGTACGTCACCGACAATACGGGCACTCTTACGTGTAGGCTTGTCGTTTGTGAGGTTCAGCTCGGCAGCCATATCGTACAATATACGGCGGTGTACGGGCTTAAGACCATCACGCACATCGGGCAATGCTCGCGACACAATTACCGACATCGAGTAGTCGATATATGCCGACTTCATCTGCTCTTCAAGGTTGACCTGAACGATACGTCCTGTCAAGCCTTGTGTGTTTTCTACTTCTGACATTATTCTATCTTTATTCGTTGGGCGGTGCGACCGCCATCTGTTGTTAGTTGTCGAACTCGTTGGCTATATATATTATATATATAGGTGTGCAAATTTACGCGATATTTTCTATTCTAACAACTTTTTGTCGGAAAATATTGCTGTGAGATGCGCTCTTTTTTTTGAAACATCGCCGTTATGCCCCTTTTTAGCCTGTTTGAGCGCATTAAACTTTTTGCTCGGGGGTATGACGGGGTGTATGCAAAATGGAGATGACTAAAACTAAATTAGCCATCTCCACCGTGTAAATATTCTTATAGCTCTGCGAGAGTCTTTAGCTCTTCGAGGTCATTATCTGAAGAATCATTGCGTCGGTATGTGTCATGGCATCACGACCAATGTCTGTAAGGTTGCGAATAGAGAGGTCTACATCGTCGTCGATGATACCCTCTACCGACTTCACCCAACGACCATTCATGGCCATAAGTGCCGATACAAGGGCTGTAGATACGCCCGAGGCACACTTCATGGCGCACGAAGGTTTAGCACCGTCGCAGATCATACCAGTAAGGTTAGCAATCATATTCTTCACGGCCTTGGTAACCTCCTCGTAGCCTCCACCCATAAGGTAGGTGATGCCACATGACGAGCCTGTAGCAGCTACCACGCAGCCACATAGTGCCGAAAGACGGCCGAGGCTCTGCTTGATGTAGATGACCGTGAGGTGGCTGAGGATCAGGGCGCGCACCATCTGCTCGTGCGAAGCCTTAGTCTGCTCGCCATATACTACCACTGGTACGGTCGATGTAAGACCCTGATTACCACTACCTGAGTTGCTCATTACGGGGATCATAGCACCAGCCATACGAGCGTCGCATGCTGCGGTGGTCATACCTACGATTTGGCAGTGTAGCGTGTCGCCCATAACATTGCGCTCCGACTCCGAACGGAAGAGCTTGCCAATGGCGTGTCCGTAGTCGCCCTTAAGCGACTCGTATGCTGCATTCATGTTTAGGCGGCGTGCCTCAAGGATAAACTCAAGCTCCTCAAGTGGTGCTGTCATGGCAAAGTCCCATACGCGACGAAGCGTAAGCTGTGGGTCGCTATTCTCCTCGGTTGTTGTACCTTCAGCTGTTGTAGCTGAGTCCAACGATAGAAGCACCTCGGCGTTGCGCGATACGTGTACAAAGCGTGTGTGACCTCCTGAGATGATGGCAACAGCCTTGTCATCACCAGCTCGCACCTCAATCTCAATATATAGCTTCTCCTCGATGTTCTCTTTGAGGCTCACCGAGATACGCTTCTCGTCGATAAGGCGGCAGCCCTCCTTTACAGCTTCGGGATCGGCATCCTTAAGCACCTCAAGCTCATACTCTGACTTGCCGACAAGTGCGCCTAGAGCCATGGCGATAGGTAGTCCTGTCATGCCTGTGCCTGGGATACCCACGCCCATAGCGTTCTTCAGAACGTTGGCGCTGAGACGTGCCTCGATATGCTCGGGACGTGCGCCAAGAGTCTCGGTAGCCTTAGCTACGCAGAGTGCCACGGCGATAGGCTCTGTACAGCCGATTGCGGGGATGATTTCGCGATTCATGAGCGCAATAATCGCCTTGCGCTCCTCGGTTGAAAATAGCTGGTTCATATATCGTAGTTTTTAGTTGTCGCAGTTTAATGCAAATTAATCATACGAAGATATGAAAAATTAGCCAAACAAGCAACGGCTGAGGTCAAGAAAAGTGAAAATGTGAGAAAAAAGTGGGGTGGAGTGTAAAAACCGGAAGAAAATTTGTATATTTGTTGCTAAATGTAATACCTAAAAATGAAATATTATGGCAGGAAAAGTTCCTACTCCACATATCGGAGCAGAGTATGGCGAGATCGCCGATAAGGTAATTATGGCTGGCGACCCTTTGCGCGCTAAGTTTATGGCTGAGAACTTCTTGGAGAACCCCGTGCAGTATAACAATGTGCGTGGCATGCTCGGCTTTACGGGTACGTACAAGGGTAAGCGCGTATCGGTGCAGGGTCATGGCATGGGTATCCCATCAATCGGCATCTACACCTATGAGCTCTTCAACTTCTACGACGTGAAGCGCATAATCCGCTGCGGCTCAGCAGGTGCCTTTCACCCCGACCTTAAGCTAGGCGATGTGGTCTTTGGCATGGGCTCGTGTACCGACTCTAACTACGGTGCTCAGTTTAACCTCCCAGGCACCTTTGCACCTATTGCCGACTTCGAGCTATTGCGTGCGGCAGCTGCTAAGGCTGAGGAGCTTAACATCCCTTATAAGGCTGGTAACATCCTTGCTAGCGACGTCTTCTATGGCGACGATGCTGAGAGCTGGAAGCAGTGGCAGAAGATGGGTGTGCTCGCCGTTGAGATGGAGGCTACAGCACTCTATATGAACGCCGCGCGTGCGGGCAAGAGCGCATTGTGCATCTGCACAATCTCGGACTCACTCGTACATGGCACAGCGTGCTCGGCAGAGGAGCGTCAGACGTCGTTTACTAATATGATGAAGATCGCCTTCGACATAATTTAATTTCTTGTGATTTCGTTTAGAGAGTTTAGTGAATTTAGGGAGGTTAGTGAATTTAGAGAGTTTAGAGAATTTAGTGTTTACTCCCTAACCTCCCTAACTTCCCTAATCTCCCTAATCTCTCTACACTCTCTCTGCCCCTCATCAAACCTATAATCTTTCATTCCGCACCGTATGATTCTTGACACCATTCCACAGATTGTAGCTTGTCAGCGAAAATTTTTCGCTGCGCACTCCACGCTCTCGCTCGACTTTCGTCTTGAGATGTTGCGCCGACTGCGTAGTGGTATAGTGAGGTACGAAAAACAACTCACCGAGGCACTTTTTCAGGATCTGCACAAGAGCTACGAGGAGGCATATCTCACTGAGATAAGCATTGTTCTGGGCGAGATAGACAATTTCCTTAAGAACCTTGCGCGCTGGGCAGCACCCTCGAAGCGTAAGACGCCGCTAAAGCTATTCCCCTCGAAGAGTGTGATAATCACTGAGCCGCTGGGTGTGGCATTGATCATCGCCCCATGGAACTATCCCGTGCAGCTGCTTCTCAATCCGCTTGTAGGTGCGATTGCGGCAGGATGCACGGCGGTACTTAAGCCATCGCCCTATGTGCCAAACGTGGCAAGAGTGTTGGAGGATCTTATTCGCGATTGCTTTGACGATGAGTATGTTACTGTTGTTCAGGGGCATAGAGATGTAAACGAGGCACTCTTGCAGCAGCGGTACGATATAATATTCTTTACCGGTTCGCCCGACTTGGGACGCGTGGTCATGCGTGCAGCGGCTGAAAATCTTACGCCTGTTGTGCTTGAACTGGGTGGCAAGAGTCCCGTTGTTATTGACCGTACTGCCGACATAGCTCTAGCGGCAAAACGTGTGGCGTGGGGCAAGACCCTCAATGCGGGTCAAACATGCATTGCACCCGACTACCTGCTCATACATCGCGATGTCAAGGAGCAGTTTATCGAGGCGTTTAGAGGTGCGGTGCGACGGCTTCATGGCAAAGATATACTGCTTAGCAAACACTATGTGCGTATGGTGTCGGATCGCGCATTTGAGCGCGTGAGTGGCTATATTAATGATGGTAGGGTGCGCTATGGCGGTAGGGTAGATCGTGAGCAGCGATTTATTGAGCCTACGCTCCTCGACGAGGTTGCGGTGGATAGTGCCGTAATGCACGAGGAGATCTTTGGACCTGTATTGCCGATGATAGAGATCGGAAGCCTCGATGAGGCCATTAGCTTTATCAACGAGCGTGAGAAGCCCTTGGCTCTATATCTCTTTGCTGAGCAGAGCGATGCGAAGCGTGTTATAGCCCAGACCTCGTCGGGAGGTGCTTGCATCAACGACTGCATAATGCACATTGCCAACGAGAAACTGCCATTTGGCGGTGTGGGCAACTCGGGTATGGGACGCTATCACGGTCGTGACTCGCTATACTCCTTCTCGCACCGTCGCTCCGTTGTGTCGACACCCACGTGGGTCGATATGCCCTTTAGGTATATGCCCTACAAGTGGTTTAAGTACATCAAGCGCCTTCTTTAATGAAGGCGTTTTTTTTGGTTTTTAATTGATATATTATATTTTTATTTGGATTATTTTTGTATCTTTGCGCAAGTAATCAACTAGAACTATGAATAGAATACTTAAAACTATCTTTACTATTGCGCTTGTTATTGGAGCTGTGACAGGTGTTAGGGCTCAGGACTTGTCGGCGCAACGTGGTGAGTCGCAGGATCTTGGAGAAATTTTAGGTCAGCGAGTAGATCATGGTGGCCTTCTAATCAACCCATTCCCCCATGAGTACAAGTCGTTGGACTCTGAGCGAGTTGATATTAGCCAAGGTGTAAAGCTCATGGGCGAGGCTGCGAACTATGCTGCGGAGCTTAATTTCCTCGCAAACAACAACTCTGGAGCAAAGCTTAAGCTATCGTTCTATAGGGGTGCTAAGTATGGCGATAATAGCGAGCAATCGGGTGCTTACATGTTGGCGATAGAGGACGATGCAATCGTCATTGATGCCTACGATGATGTTGGTGCTTTCTATGCTATACAGACCTTGCGTCAGGTTGTTGAGAGCCCATGCTCGGAGGGTGGTCTGCTGCCAGCTATGCAGATTTTCGACTGGCCCGATTTGAAGTATCGTGGCGTTGTTGAGGGCTTCTACGGCGAGCCATGGTCGCACGCTACACGTCTGTCGCTCATCGACTTTTACGGACGCTTCAAGATGAACTACTATGTCTATGGACCAAAGGACGATCCATACCACTCGTCGCCCTATTGGCGTGAGGAGTATCCTGCTGACGAGGCTGCAGAGATTCGTGAGCTTGTAGAGGCTTGCAAGCGCAACCGTGTACACTTTGTGTGGGCTGTGCATCCAGGCAAGGATATCAAGTGGGAGGAGTCTGATATTCAGAACCTTTTGCGTAAGTTCGACGCTATGTATAAGCTAGGTGTGCGTGCCTTTGCTGTTCACTTCGACGATATTGAGGGCTCGGGAGCTAATCCTTACTATCAGACCGAGTTGATGAATATCCTCAACGATGAGTTTGTGAAGGTGAAGGGCGATGTTGAGCCACTTATCGTCTGCCCAACGGAGTATACACGTCTGTGGGCAAATCCTACGGAGCGTGGTAGTTTGATAATATATGGTAAGACGCTCGATCCATCGATTGATGTGTTCTGGACTGGTGATGCGGTATGTAGCAACCTTACGGAGTCTACGATGGAGTGGATCGGATCGCGCATCCAGCGTCCAGCACTCTTCTGGTGGAACTTCCCTGTTACCGACTATGCACGCCACATCGTCATGCAGGGTCCTGTATATGGTCTTTCGTCGCAGATGGATGCAACCAAGACACGCGGTATTTTGAGCAACCCTATGGAGCATGGCGAGGCGTCGAAGCTGGCATTGTATAGCACGGCGGACTATGCGTGGTGTCCAGCAAACTATAACCCTATTGATAGCTGGGAGCGCGCCATTGAGTGTGTAGCACCCGAGGTGGCTGAGGCATACCGCCTATTTGCTATTCACTCGTGCGACACCGAGACGGGCTATCGCCGTCTAGAGTCGTGGGAGACTCAGACATTCACCCTTGAGGAGTATGATGCCGATGTTGCAGCTAAGCTCCTCGATGAGCTTCGTCGCATCGAGCAGGTGCCCGCCCAGATGGAGGCGATGAAGAATAAGGCTCTCTTGGAGGAGTTGCGCCCCTGGTTGGTTGAGTTCGCTAAGCTTGGTACACGTTGCCGCAAGGCTATCGAGTGTCTGGAGTTGTATCGCGCAGGTGAGTTCGAGGCATTCTGGAATATGTATGTTGATAACCTAATGTCGGAGGAAGATATCGCTCTATTCGATGCACATCGCTCGGGTACGATGAAGCTTCAGCCATTCTACGAGCGTCTGATGAACGATATGGCAGCGGCATATTACGAGAGCCTTACAGGCGAGAAGTCCTCAGTGCTTAAGGCCGTAGGTAGCTACGTATCGCTCGATGCTCCTCAGGCTAAGTATATGTTTGACAACGATCCTGAGACCTACTATCACTCGGGTCAGGGACAGCGTACTGACGACTTCCTTGGTGTCGATCTCGGCGTTGTGCGTAAGGTTAGCCACGTACGTGTAGTTCAGGGTCGTAACTCGGTAGATGATGTAGACTACTTCGATCATTGCGTGTTGGAGTATTCGACAGACGGCGAGACATGGGTGGCATTTGGTGAGCCTATGGAGGGTGTCTACGACATCGAGTGGAAGGGTGAGGCTGTTGAGGCACGCTATGTGGGTATCCGTAAGCTCGAGTCTAAGAAGCGTAACTGGTTGGCTGTGCGCTCATTCGAGATCAACCCAGTTTCGGAGTCAGAGTATGGCTGGGATGCAAATCCATTTACCAAGGTTGATAATAGGGATGGTGTGACAGTAGAGGTGCCTCGCGGTATGCGCAGTGTGCAGTTGCTACTTGGCGAGTTGTCGAGCGATGCCTATGTGCGGGTTTATGATGCTGCTAATAAGGCAATTGCCGATATCGAGCTAGTAAGTTCTAATACTACTCTCGATCTTACTAGTCAGGTTCATTACATCTATATTAATAATCAGGGCGGTCTCTACGAGGTAATATTTAAGTAGTGAGGCTTGCTCGTTGTAGCATGAGCGATGGTTGGGTGTTGACGAGGTGGTAGTGCCTCTAAACTCCGACCATCGCTCTTTTTTGATCGTTAGATTAGGGTGCTGAGCAGTGCGCAATTTTGAACTTTCAAAACTATTTCATACATTTGTAGCTTAATAATTGAATAGTTATGAGCCCGAGAAAAAAGATAACTCTGGAGGATAATAGAGGCGAGGTAGCTACTGAAAAGAGGTATGTTGAGACACCGCTGATGAAGCAATATTATGAGATTAAGGCGGTACATCCCGATGCGATATTGCTCTTTCGCGTAGGCGACTTCTACGAGACCTTTGGCGAGGATGCTATCAAGACGAGTGGTATTCTAGGTATCACGCTCACGCGCCGTGCTAATGGTGCTGCGTCTTATGTGGAGCTTGCGGGTTTCCCGTATCATGCTCTCGATACCTATATGCCTAAGCTGGTGCGCGCTGGAGAGCGTGTGGCAATATGTGAGCAGCTCGAAGATCCTAAGATGACCAAGAAGCTGGTGAAGCGTGGTGTCATTGAGATGGTAACACCAGGTGTTGTCATGGGCGAAAACCTTATTGCAGGCAAGGAGAATACCTTCCTGGCTGCCGTCTATTTTGGTCGTGCGAAGACCGGTGTCGCCTTCTTGGATCTCTCGACTGGAGAGTTCTATATCGCTGAGGGTGCCGACACGTATATAGATAAGCTAATATCAAACCTCCAGCCGAAGGAGATTGTCTATCAGCGTGGTCGCGAGGAGCAGTTTGCCGATACCTTTGGCTCGAAACACTACACCTATCGTCTTGACGAGTGGGTATTCTCCGAGTCAGTAAATCGCGATAAGCTATGCAAGCAGCTTGGTGTCCAGAACCTTAAGGGCTTTGGAATAGACTCCATGTCGGAGGGAATATCGGCAGCTGGTGCTATTCTCTACTACCTCGAATTCACCGAGCACCACCAGACAGCACATCTAAGGTCGATACAGCGTATCGATCGCGACGATTTTGTCTGGATCGATAAGTTTACCATTCGCAACCTCGAGCTCTTCGCCTCGTCGGGATCGCTCTCTAAGTGTAGCCTCGTCGAGACTCTTGACCGTACACTCACGGCTATGGGCGGTCGTCAGCTTAAGCGTTGGGTGGCGATGCCGCTTGTCAACATCGAGAAGATACGCATGCGTCACAATATCGTCGAGCGAATACTTACCGATGATGAGTTTGGAGTAGCACTGCGCGAGCAGGTGGCGCAGGTAGGTGACCTCGAACGTATAGCCTCGCGCCTAGCAACGCAGCGCATCACGCCCCGCGAGCTGGTGCAGCTTAAACACTCGCTTGGAGCTATAGAGCTGTTGCGCGCGCTACTGGAGTCTACTGACTATGAGCCGTTGCACGAGATAGCGGCAAAGCTAGATCCCATGGTGGAGGTGCGCAAGAGGCTCGAAACCGACATATACCCCGACCCTGAGACCAATCAGATACAGAAGGGTGGTATCATAGCCACGGGCGTGAGTGCCGAGCTTGACGATCTGCGCCGCATAGCTCTGCATGGCAAGGACTATCTCATGGCGTTGCAGCAGCGTGAGAGTGAGGCTACGGGAATACCATCGCTTAAGGTGGCTTACAACAACGTCTTTGGATACTATATCGAGGTGCGTAACACCCACAAAGATAAGGTTCCTGAGTCTTGGATACGCAAGCAGACACTCACAGGTGCCGAGCGATATATCACCGAGGAGCTTAAGGAGTATGAGCAGAAGATATTGGGTGCTGAGGAGCGCATAATTCAGATCGAGCTGGAGATCTACAACTCTCTTATAGCCTTCATAAATCAGTATATAGCCTCTATTCAGATGGATGCACGTGTGGTGGCACGCATCGACTGTCTACAGTCGTTTGCGCAGATTGCTCGCGAGAGAAGATATGTGCGTCCTGTGGTTGATGAGGGTACTACGATAGATATCAAGGCGGGACGTCACCCCGTTATCGAGACACTCATGCCCATTGGCGAGGAGTATGTTCCTAACGACGTCATGCTCTCAAACGACGAGCAGCAGATAATCGTCATCACCGGACCAAACATGTCGGGTAAGTCGGCATTGCTGCGTCAGACCGCGCTCATTGTGCTTATGGCGCAGATGGGCTCGTTTGTCCCTGCAAGCTCGGCGCGTATCGGCATTGTGGATAAGATATTCACACGTGTGGGAGCTTCGGATAACCTCTCGGAGGGAGAGTCTACCTTTATGGTCGAGATGTTGGAGTCGGCAAGCATCCTCAACAATATTTCGCCTCGCAGCCTCGTTATACTTGACGAGATAGGTCGTGGTACGAGTACCTACGATGGTATCTCTATAGCGTGGGCTATGGTGGAGTATCTCCATAACAACCAGCATGGTGCTGCCAAGACGCTCTTTGCAACGCACTACCACGAGCTTAACGAATTGGAGAATATGTTGCCTCGTGTGAAGAACTACCACGTGACAGTGAAGGAGATAGATAAGACGATAGTCTTCCTACGTAAGTTGGTGCGTGGTGGCACGGAGCACTCGTTTGGTATCCACGTGGCGCGTATGTCGGGCATGCCTCGCGAGGTGGTGCAGCGTGCCGAGGCTATCCTTGCTAACCTTGAGAAGGTATATGGCTCGGGCGAGATTGTCCCCTCGGGAGATATTAAACATAGAGGTAGGCGCGCAGCACAGCGTGTGGCGGTTGCCGAGTCGGCAGCGCAAGCAGAGCAGAGTATTCAGCTCTCGATGTTTCAGCTTGACGACCCAGTATTGGTGGCAATACGCGATCAGATAAAGGATCTGGATATTAACTCGTTAACGCCGCTGGAGGCTCTTAATAAGCTAAACGAGATTAAGCGTATCACGGGGCTTTAGAGCTTGTGGATAGAGTGTTTTGAGGAAGTAGCGTGCGGTGACGATATTTGAAATTAGGAATTTACATTTTTTATAGTTACCTTTGCCACCCAACTCATTTGAGATTTGATGACAATGACAACACAGGAGCAATACATAGAACGCCTTAAGGAGATGGTCATAGCCCAGTTTGGTAGGGCGATAACCACCACCGAGGATTGTATATCCCTCTCGAATGCACTCTCTGAGTCTGTAGGAGCTGGTGTCGATGTCGAGTCGTTGGAGCAGTTCTTCCTTTCGGAAACACACCTTGCTCCGCGTCCTGTGACACTCTCGCTTCTTGCTCGTTATGTCGGATTTACGGGGTGGAGCGACTTTTGTACTGCTGGTGCTGTGGCCTACTCTGCCGATAACGATAGACTATCTAGAATGCGCCGTTGGTTGATCATTGCTCTAGCGGCTATTGCTGTCCTAGCGATCGTCATCACTGCTGTGGTGATCATTAGCCGAAACACTGATGAGGTTGACACCTCGCTAATGGTGGATAGCCGTTTTCGCAACCTTGAATCTAAGTGGATCTCCTCAACCTCAGAGCGTTGCAATACCCTTAGGGAGTACTATGATGAGGCAAATGCCGAGCAGTATAATGAGCGTGTAGATAGATTTATTGAGCGTTATCGCGACTATCTGCATCGCACCGTGAAGCCCGATGTCGAGAACTTTGTCCTTAAGTACAAGATCACCGTTGATAACAACACCATTGATCAGACCACTGAGATAATAATTGAGAGGTGTCTTAAGATGGTTGATGATATAAAAATCGACTAATTTGTTGTGATAAGGGGTCGATTGCGGCCCCTAACAAAAAATGCCACCAATGGGACGTACGCTTAGTACTATCCATCGGTGGCATTTTTGCCGAGTGTAGCACTCGGCACCCTTCTGACAACAAATTTGCTGTGATAAGACGTCATCTACTTCCGCTAGCAAATTATCTCAGCAATAGGCAGTACGCCTAGTACAGCCCATCGCCTCGAAATTCGCCGAGCGTTGTATCTAATGCCTTCTGACAACAAATTGACTTTACATTGATAAGGGGTCATCTACTTCCGCTAACGAATTATCTCGTCTATGGGCAGTGCTGTGATAAGACGTCATCTACTGCCGCTAACGAATTATCTTAGCAATGTGCAGTACGCTTTATTGATGAAATGGTAAAAAAAAGTGGGAGTTTAAGGTTGTGATACCTCAAAGCTCCCATCCTACTTTATATCTATATCACTTAGTCGCGTGAGTTGCCAAAGATGCGAAGAAGGTGTAGGAAGAGGTTGATGAAGTCGAGATAGAGTGTGAGAGCACCCATAAGTGCGAGCTTCTGTCCATTCTCATCTGCTGTGCCGTACTCCATAAACATCTCCTTAAGCTTCTGTGTGTCATAGGCGATAAGACCTGTGAAGATGACAATACCAGCGTAGGTTACGATCCAATGAAGTGTTGTTGAGGCAACAAAGATGTTCACCACAGTGGCAATGACTAGACCTATAAGCATCATATAGAGTATGTTACCTATGCGCGATAGGTCCATGCGTGTGATGTAGCCTACAAGACTCATAGTGAAGAATGTTCCTGCCGTAACGAAGAATGTTGAGGCTATAGTGCCAAGGTCGTAGGCAAGGAATATCGTGGTGAACGTTACGCCTGTAAGTACAGAGTAGAGGATGAACATTAGTGTCGCTGTTGTTATCGACATGCGACCTACACGTGCCGAGAGGAGTATCACCACGCCGAGTTCGGCGAAGAGCGCAATCCAGATGAGTGATGGATTGTTGAAAAGTGTGTACATGAAGGCCTCCGATCGAGAGAGGAAGAATGCAGTGATGCCCGTGAGTGTGAGGGCTGCGGCCATCTGCATATACATGCTCTTGAAGAGCGATGCTACCATCGCCTGAGTTTGCGAAGCAGCTGTAGTGTAGTTTGTCATAGTATCTTTTGTTTTCTTAGTTAACGTATTGTGCCTAGCTATTATTATCCTATAGTTTAGTATAAAGGGCTGTAGAATAGTTCTAAACAGCCCCTTGATAAGTTATTACGCTCTATTTAGTCTCGTCAACAAAGTGCTCCAACGACTTCATGATGTTTCGCGAGTGGAGAATCATCGTCTTGGTCTCGGTGAGTATGTTGAAGAAGAGCATGTTTGCTGATGATGAGCCGCCAGTGTCGCGTAGACGGCGCAACTGGTTCTGCATAACCTCGTCAATGAGGTCGAACATCTCATCACGCTTGGTGAGCACCACCTCCATGCTATCAAACGAGCGTGTGCGAAGCATGGTGTTGATCTCGCCAAAGATCTCCTCTACATGGTCGTTGATGCGTTTAAGGTCGTACACCTGCTCCTTTGTGAGTCCCGTGTGGTTGTTGTCCACGTGCTTGTAGCATGGGCGTGTGATGTGGAGCAGTGCCTTGCTGGTCTCCGATATGTAGTCGACAACCTGAACGTAGTAGTGTCCTGTGCTAACGTCGCTATCCTCAAGCGTGCGTAGTAGAGGCATGATCTCATACTTCTGCTGGCGTGTAGAGTGGTAGAACTCCTCTGCCTCGCGCACCATATCCTTAAGCACCTTACGGTTCTCCTTGAATACTGCAACAATCGTGCGATCGTAGATCATCGTAACCTTCTCCATCGATGCACATACATCCTCCGTATAGGCGATGAGTGCCTCCTCGGGGCTCTGCTTGAGTGTGTCGCCAATCTTTGCCACTGCCGACTCCTCAACCTCCTTGGTCTTCTTATCGCCCTGGATATTGCTCTTGATGATAAGACCTACGCAGATGAGTGTAACAACGATGATCGCAATCTTGCCACCAAATGCTAGGATCAGAGTCACGACAAGGGCGATGATGAAGCCACCCACAGCTGTGACAAACCAGCCCATGATGACTGTCGTTACGCCCGTAATTCGATATACGGCACTCTCGCGACCCCAAGCTCTATCGGCAAGCGACGTACCCATAGATACCATGAACACTACGTATGTAGTTGAGAGTGGCAACTTAAGCTGAGTACCTATCGAGATGAGAATTGCAGCCGCTGTGAGGTTTACCGTGGCACGAATAAGATCGTAGTTAACATCGCCGCGCTCCTCCTCTGAGAGCTGTTCAAAACGGCTGTCGATCCACGCTGTAAAACGCTTAGGAACTATTGAGTTTATAGCCTCGCTCAAAGCGCGAGCACCACGCACAATACCTCGTGCTGCAACAGTTGCATCGCTGTTGAGTGGTGCCTCCTCGCTCTGCGACGACAGCTTACGCTCGGTCTCAATGACACGCATAGCCTTCTTGGATGTGAAGAGCGTGATAACCATCACCAGACCAGCTGCACACATGATGAAGAAGTTTGCCTTGGTTGGATTAGAGAGGGCAGCCATAGACTCAATAGGCACGTCGCTCTGCTGAGCAAGCATATAGGAGTCGTAGCCCGCATAAGGCACACCGATAAAGTTTACAAGGTCGTTACCCGCAAATGCCAGCGCGAGAGAGAATGTACCTGCAAGGATTGATACTCGCAAGATGTTGATCTTGCAAAGCTGTAGTATCCAGAGGAATAGCGAGCTGCCAGCCCAGAGTATGAGTAGCGATAATGCTGTATTCTCGTTGACGTAGGCGGTAAGCTCCGCAGGGATTAGTCCAGTGCCCTTAAGACCCTTGAACACCGCAAAGAAGATGATGCCAGCCAGTGTGATACCGCACCACAAAGCACCAAAGCGGCTGAAGAGCTTGGAATATCGGAACGAGAATATCACTCGCGAAATATACATCAGAAGGTGTCCCGAGATGAATGCCAGCAGCACGGAGAGGAGAATTCCCGATACCATGGCTAGGGCATTTCCAGAGTTTATATACTCGCCGATGCCGTAGGTCGTATCGCCACTCCACACGTTATATAGCGCGAGGGCTAGTGCCGAACCAAGCAATCCAAACACAAGAGATACTGTGGTGGAGGTTGGCAGACCGAGTGAGTTGTAGATGTCCAGAAGGATGATGTTTGACAGCATCATGCCGAGGAACAAGATCATAATCTCCTGATAGCTAAACTTATCTGGGTAGAACACGCCACTACGCGCTACGTCCATCATGCCACTCGAGGTCATGACACCTACCATGACACCAAGACCAGCTACTGCTAAGATTACATTCTTCTTGGCTACCTTTGAGCCAAATGCTGAGTTGAGAAAGTTGACAGCATCGTTCGACACGCCAACAATGATACCCATGACCGCAAGAAGTGCGAGGGTGATGACTATAAATAGATCCATAGATTAAATGTTTCTTGAAGGCAAAGTTACAAAATTATTGTTACAATTATGTTACAAACCTGTTACGACGAATTGTCAATGTTCAATTTAGACCCCCCAATTGGTTGTAGATAATTATTTTGCATGTGATGTTGTTTTTTTGCTAAAATGTTCGTATATTTGTCGTATGTGTGCTGAGTGGTGATGATTCATGGTGCAGCACATGGCTTTTATGGCGACTGAATATTGCTCTATATGAACAAGTTTCGTATTTTGGTTGTAGACGACGAGGAGTCGTTGTGTGAGATTTTGAAGTTTAACCTCGAACGTGAGGGCTATGAAGTTGCGACGGCGTTTAGTGCCGAGGAGGCGTTGACGCTGGATCTGAGTAGCTTCGATCTCATGATTGTCGATGTGATGATGGGGGAGCTCAGTGGCTTCGGCTTCGCGCGTATATTGCGCAAAAAGAGTGAAACGATGGATATTCCTATCATCTTCTGCACGGCGCGTGACTCGGTTGAGGATAAGATCAAGGGGCTCGATATTGGTGCGGATGACTACATATCTAAACCATTCTCCGTGGCGGAGGTGGTGGCAAGGGTGCGTAGCGTGTTGCGCCGTTCGAAGCGTGGTCAAGAGCCACAGGCAAAGAGCGAGGATGGCCTTATTGTATTCAATGGGCTGGAGGTCAATACTCTGCGTAAGTGTTGTATGGTAGATGGCGAGGAGGTGTCGCTCACGCGCAAGGAGTTTGACATTCTTGTATTGCTCCTACAGTCGCGAGGCACGATACTCTCTCGTGAGCAGATCATGAAGCGAGTGTGGAGTACCGAGGTGGTGGTGCTCGATCGCACGATTGATGTAAATATCACCAGAATGCGCAAAAAATTAGGACGTTACGGAAACCACATAATAACAAGAACAGGATATGGCTACGGATTCGAAGAGGAAGTTGTTTAGCTATCGCGGTGGAACGTTTCTACTGCTGTCGCTGCTTATCATAGCACTCATTTGTGGATTTATCATTCACCACTTCCAGGTGGTGAGTAAACTCGCTGTATCTAGACATACTGACGAGGGAACCTTCTATATTATTATCGCTCTTGCCATCGTTGCCATCATCATCTCGGTGGTGTTGTCGGTGCGTCGTCATCGTAACATTCGCAACCTTCAGCAGATAGCTGAGGCAATGGAGAATGGTGCGGACATTGAGTCGATGCCTGAGTTTGCGCGTGACGAGCTTGGTGACATCTCGCGAAATATCATTGATCTCTATCGTCGCTTACGTCATGCCTCGAACGAGGTGGAGCGTGAGCATGAGAATGCTATGCACGAGCAGCAGGAGAAGTTGCGTATCAAGCGACAGCTGACAAACAACATTAATCACGAGCTTAAGACCCCCGTGGCAGCCATTCAGGGCTACCTCGAGACCATTATCTCAAATCCAGATATGAGTGAGGAGGAGCGTCGTTCGTTCATCGAAAAGAGTTATGCCCATAGTCAGCGTCTAACGCAGCTGCTTACCGACGTGTCGACAATCACACGTATGGAGGATGGTAGCAACCGTATTGAGTGTCAGAGTGTTGACCTTGCTGCAATTATTGATGAGATACGTGACGATGTGGCACTCTTGCCCGAGGTGAAGCGTATGCGCGTAAATCTTGAGTTGCCTCGCCCAATGATGGTCAAGGGTAACACCTCGTTGCTTATGTCAATATTTAAAAACTTGACTGACAATGCTATAGCCTACTCGGGTGGTCGTGATATATATATCAAGGCTGTGGAGTCGGAGGGTAATCTATACACCATCACTGTGGCAGATAATGGTATCGGTATTGATGATGAGCACATAGGTCACATCTTCGAGCGTTTCTACCGTATTGATGCGGGACGCTCGCGTAAGTTGGGCGGCACGGGTCTTGGACTCTCGATCGTGAAAAATGCAGTTTTATTTCACGGTGGTAACATTGAGGTGTATAACCGCAAGGTTGGAGGCTTGGAGTTTAAATTTACGTTGCCCAAGGCATCATAATATACTATTACAGAAAATGGGGGCTGACTAAGTTGCATTTAGTCAGCCTCTTCTGTCTTACTCCTCCTCGAAGAACCTCTCGTCGAAGTTAACAAGATAGATACGCTCTGTGGCACGTGTTATGGCGGTATATAGCCAGCGCAGCATGTCGCGTGACATGGGCTCGTCGCCAAATATACATCTGTCGATAAATACGGCACTCCACTGTCCGCCCTGTGCCTTGTGGCATGTCACGGCGTAGGCAAACTTTATCTGAATGGCATTGAAGTGCTCATTTTCGCGTATGGCCTTGTAACGCTTTGACTTAACTGTGATGTCGGCATAATCTTTCTCCACCTCATAGAATAGCTGTCGGCTCTGCTCACGACTCAGCGATGGCGATTCTGAGCTAAGGGTGTCGAGGATTATCTTTGTGTTCATCTCGTAGCCGTCGTAGTCGGGAAACTCAATGAGCGCATCGGCAAAGCGAAAGCCATAAAGATCCTCGAAGCGTCGAAGACGTCGGAGGCGCACCACATCGCCATTGGCGATAAATGCCATTGGCGACTCCTTGTCGTTCTCGGCATAGTAGTAGTTGTTCTTCACCACCATCAGCATGTCGCCACTCTCGATCTCCTCCTCGGCAGAAAGGTTGTAGCGTCGTATGCCCTCGTTGTAACGGTTGGCGCGCTTGTTCGATCGGGTGATCACGATGGTCTCGTCGCGGCCATACCTGTCGTAGCAATCTTGCAATGCCTCTAGGAGTTCGTTGCCCTGTACCTGATATATGTCAGGAAACGAGATGTCGAACTTGGGTATCTCGTAGATGTTGTTCTCGAGCATGCAGCGTAGCATGGTGGCGTTGAATAGTATGCCAGAGTCTTGAGTCTGTCTTACAACCTCATCCATAGAGGCGTACTCCACCTCGCCATAGTGCATTATCGTCGCAGGGTCGAGGGCTGGGCTGTAGTCATCGCCAACGGGGGGTAGCTGTGCATCGTCACCCACGAGCATGAGGCGGCATCGCTTGCCTGTGCGCACATATTGCACAAGGTCATCGAGGAGGTTGCCCGTGCCAAATGTTGACTCTTCGGAGCTGCCTGCTGAGAGCATAGATGCCTCGTCGACGATAAAGATAGCATCGCGCTCGCGGTTGTAGTCGAGCGAGAAGTGCGACTCGTAGCCGGTGATGCTACGTTCGCGATATATCTTCTTGTGGATGGTGAAGGCATTCTCGTTGGAGTAGCGCGCCAGTACCTTGGCAGCACGACCTGTGGGAGCAAGAAGTATTGTCTTCATACCCAGCTCTTTAAGGGCGGCAACAAGGGCGGCGATAATCGTTGTTTTACCAGTACCTGCATAGCCGTTGAGCAGAAAAATGCGCTCGAAATCATCGCTCGATAACCACTCCGATAACTTTTCTATGATTTTTTTTTGGTTATTTGTTGCGTCAAACGATAATTTTGCGTAAATTTGATGCGAAATATGGGTGCTAAGCATTGTGTGCCTGTTTTGTTAATTGTTAAACGACGATACAAACTTAATAACAAATAATCAAAAATGAAAAGAGTATTTCAACTTTTGTTGCTTGTAGCTATTGTTGGCCTCACTTATTGGATCTATGATATGATCGCGGTCAACGTACATGCAGAGGATCAGATTAAGGAGCGTGAGACCGTTGTTGTGGAGAAGGCTAAGGTCATCCGTGAGGTTGTCCAGGCATACAAGGATTCACGTCCTGATAAGAAGTACACCACAAACTGGGATACAATCACCGAGTTTGCTATGAATGGTGTGATCATCGAGAAGAGTGAGATCTATGATGAGAATAACCTCGACAATAAGCCTAAGCTCGACTCTATTCGCAAGGCTAATCCAAAGTGGAAGAACGAGAAGATTGACTCTACATCGGTTCGCAAGACTATCCTTGTAGGTTACTCTGACGAGGAGATCGAGAACCTTCGTTACATCCCATTCTCTGACAAGAAGGAGTTCCAGCTTGATACAGTGACTTACGTGATGGGTACTTACAAGTCGCACCTCTTGCGTTGCCACGCTCCTTACGTACACTTCATCAATACCGAGGAGTACAACCAGCAGTTCTGGAATATGCTTGAGACTAAGTTCGACCTCTTCATCGCAAACTCTGAGGCTAGCGATCAGATGAAGAAGATGAAGGCCGATGGTTTGAAGAATGCTATCCAGAAGGTTGACGATAAGGAGAACCCTGGTAAGAAGGTTGCTAAGTATTCAATCGGTAGTGTAGTGCCTATCCCAATGGATATCGAGTTCTTTGGTGTTACCTTCGGTAGCCTTGAGGAGAACTCTGATAAGGGTAGCTGGGAGGATGGTCGCCTAGAGTAATAAGATGAATCTTACGGCTAATATTAAAGTGTCCATCCGCCTAATGTCGGGTGGACACTCTTTTTCTCCTGAGGCGCTAAATAGCGCGGTGGAGCGTTGTGGCGAAAAGTTGACTGTTGAGCTAGTTACGCCAAAGACGACGCTTGTGCCTGCATCGGTGTTTCGTGCCGAGGATGCGCCTTCATATCTTGCTGCCTTAGGTCTTGCAGCAGATGTTAACGAGAGCGTGGTGTGCAGCCCTCAGATTGGAGATGTCGTTGCGGTGATGGCTATCAGCGCGGAGTGTTTGGCATATCTCTCTTTGTTGTGTGGAGATAAGATGTCGTTTGTCACTCCTCTTCTCTTGGGATATGCTCCCAAGGAGGGTGCCGTGGTCGAGCTTCATGGTGAGGTGCTCTATGTGCGTATCTTTAATGGGGGTATGTTGTTCTCGGAGGCTATGGATGCAAGTTCGGATGTCGACATAGTCTATTATCTTCAGCAGATACATCAGGTCTACAACCTATATAATATGCGCGTACGCGCGCGCGGTGATGTGGAGCGTATAAAGATGTTGTGTAAGGGTCTATTTACTCAGTTAGAATGCGAATAATAAGTGGAAAATATCGTGGTCGCACCATAGTGCCTCCGCGCAACCTTAGGGCTCGTCCTACGACGGACTTTGCTAAGGAGAACCTGTTTAATGTGCTTGTTAACCTTGTCGACTTTGAGGAGCTCGACGTCCTTGATCTCTTCTCTGGTACGGGGTCGATAAGCTATGAGTTTGCCTCGCGCGAGGCTCGTTCGGTAACCTCGGTGGAGGTGAATAGCGTACACCATAACTTTATACGTCAGACGGCGCGTGAGCTTAAGTTTGAGAATTTCTACGCAGTACACGCAAATGTTTTTCTCTATCTTAAGAGCTGCACCAAGCAATTTGATCTTATTTTTTCGGATGCGCCATACGATCTTGAGGGTAGCGAGGAGGTGATTAACCTCGTATTCGAGCGAAATCTGCTTCGTGAAGATGGAATTTTGATTTTTGAGCACTCAAAAGATAAAGATTTGTCGTCGCACGAAAAGTTCTGGCAATTAAGAAGTTACGGTAGTGTTCAGTTTTCGATGTTTAAAAAGTGATAATTTTTTTGCAAAAAAGTTGCAGAAAAATTTGCAGATATAAAAAAATGTAGTACCTTTGCATCGCAATCGAAAGGAAAACGGTTGCTAAGTTCTTAAAATGGTGCGTTAGTTCAGCTGGTTAGAATACGTGCCTGTCACGCACGGGGTCAGGGGTTCGAGTCCCCTACGCACCGCCAGAGAGGATGATCGGGAGGTCATCCTTTTTTTGTTTGATGAGAGTTCGGAGTCGAGGAGCTACGCTCTTGCAGTTGTGCGATATGATGTCTTGGCGTGCTAGCCCGCCAGTCACCAATCGCCCAACTACTGCCTTTGGCAGTCTCGCCTCCTTACGTCTTTACCCCTCAGTCGTTGTGTAGTGGTGGTTGATTGGGTTGAGCCGATATGAGAGAGATTTATTGCTCGCCCTACGGTCTGCGCCTATTTTTAGCGGTATCGGCTCTACTGCTTCGCAGTTCGAGTCCCCTACGCACCGCCAATTTAAGACAACAAAGCCACTCAATTGAGTGGCTTTTGTTTTTTGTGTGTTCGGCTCAATGAGCAAGCTCCGAGCCGTACCACCCAAAACCAAGCCTCGCTTGTAGCGAGGCATTGTTGTCTTAGATGGTGTGTATTGCACTGCTCACATATTGGGGTTGAGCCGATATGATAGAGATT
>JAFNXN010000016.1 GCA_017379015.1 Alistipes sp. | reverse complement strand
CTCTCCAATCGAAGTAACGCTATTGCCGATTGTAACACTTGTCAGCGACGTGCAACGCCAGAATGCATAATCTCCAATTGAAATAACGCTATCGGGGATTGTAACACTTGCCAGCGAGGTACAACCATAGAATGCATACGACCCAATCGAAGTAACGCTATTTGGAATTGCAACACTTGTCAGCTTGGTGCATTCATAGAATGCTGCCTCTCCAATCGAAGTAACGCCATTGCCGATTGTAATACTTGTCAGCGAGGTGCAACCAAAGAATGCATACTCTCCAATCGAAATAACACTATCAGGAATAGTAACACTTGTCAGCGAGGTGCAACCATCGAATGCAGAACTTCCAATCGAAATAACACTATCAGGAATAGTAACACTTGTCAGCGAGTGGCAAGAATCGAATGCAAAATCTCCAATCGAAGTAACGCTATCGGGAATAGTAATACTTGTCAGCGAGGTGCAACCATCGAATGCAGAACTTCCAATCGAAGTAACACTATCTGGGATTGTAACACTTGTCAGCGAGGTATAAGCGAATGCTTGTTTTCCAATCGAAGTAACGCTGTCAGGAATTGTAATACTTGTCAGCGAGCGGCAATAAGCGAATGCAGCCCCTCCAATTGAATCCACACTCTCGGGTATGGTTATACTTGTAAGGCTTGAGCAAGATGTGAATGCCAAATCTCCAATCGAAGTAACGGATGCATCGAAAGTAATAACACCCTGTCCGTTTTCGTAGGTATTCGATACGATATTTGCGCCGAAAGCATCTGCATTATATGGTACAACCTCCTCTGTCGCAGTATATCTAATAACTCTATTAGAATCGATGCTTGCAGGTGGATAAGTCTCTTCTATTTCACCATCGAAGCCATCCACAATCTTAACCTCAACGTTGTTACCATCAGTAAGGATGTTACCCTTGATAGTAGTCAAGTGGTTGCGCTGAACAGGGATATCTGTAGTGAAGTCATTATGCTTGATAAGAGTGTTATCACTCTGATTCTCTACATCTGACTCATATACATCAAGTTGGAACTTAACAACATCGCTGTCACCTGCAAAGAAGTAGTCGGTAAAGAGTACCTTGTTAGCGTCAGACTGGTCTGCATAATTACTGATTGCATAGGTATGAGTCTGCTCTATTTTGATATCGCTATATGTACCGTTAAGTGCATTGAATGACTCGTGAGAGAATGCTTGGTAAGTAACCTTTGCACTAACTGGAGTAATATCGAGGTTGTTAAGAGCAACCATATCAGTAGTGATAACGCGAAGCTTAGCGAAAGGACGCTTAAGTTTTACGGTGATGTTGCTAGAGCTTGAGTAGTTGTCAACCGCAACTGTAGCAGTAAATGCATCACGGCTCTCATCCATAGCAACCCAAGTGTTGTTAAGAGTAATGTTTGCAAGATCCTCAGTGATGTAGTGGTTGTCAGTGTCGTTCTCGCCATTAGTTACAACGTCAGCCCAAACAACGAACTGATAGTTGCGCTGAGGAACAAGACGAACGTCAAATGCTACGCTCGTGCCATCGCTGTACTTAACAAGACGCTCAGTAGACTTAACGTACTGCTCGCCATTCTTATAGTACACCTGAAGAATGTAACGCATAGTAGTAGAGTCGCGCTCCAACACGCCATTGTTGAATACGCCAAGTGCGCTGTTGTTGCCGCCAGCACGGGTCTCCACCTCAGGGATTGTGACGTTGACGATGGCATCGATCTCGCCACCGACATTTACGTCGAGACCCTCAGGCTCTGTCTGACATGATACTACGCCGAGTACCAATGCCAATAAAGCTAAAAGTTTTTTCATAGTTTTTTTCTGTTTCATTTTTTTCTAATACGCTGTTAGCCAATGAAATACCCCCTACCTTCGAAAATCGAGAAGGGGTATTCATTTACCCTTATTGTGCAAAATTGCCCACTATTTCGTGGATATTTTACTGCAAATATAGAATATATTTCTAAAAGTGCAAAAAAAAATAAAGCCAATGGCTAACGGCTAATAGCTAAAAGCCAAAATCTATTAAAAAGCACCTTAAATTTGATTATTATATCGAAGGTATACAAAATTATTATTGGGTGCCTCTAACTAATTAGAATAAATGATGATGGATGTGGGTGTGAATAGTGGGAAATAATGGAGAAATCCCTGAGAGAGTGGGAGTTAAATAATTAACTGTCTGGGGAATGCGGAAGAAATACGGACGGTGGGATGAAATTTAGTCTACACCTTTAGCATATTAATTTAATTTTACCTATATTTGTGGCACAGTTAACGATGCTCGTGAGCTTTAGCTTAAGGGCTTCAACGCTGATGGCTATAATTGCGAGAATTGGAGCGGTGCGCATGAGGATGATCTACTCGCTGCCTCGTTCTACAACAATTATAATGGTAGTCGCTACAACTTCACAATAACCAAGGTGCACTAGTGTAGCAGAGTAGTAGAAAAATATTGTGATGCCTACCCTTTTTTATATTTATATAGAGTAAAAACCTAGGAGACTATGGACAATATACTCAGTATTCAGAATGTCACCAAGAGCTACACAGGACATAAGGCACTCGACAACGTATCGCTTGAGGTGCCTCGTGGCTCGGTATATGGACTATTAGGTCCTAATGGTGCAGGCAAGACTACGCTTATACGAGTTATCAATCGCATCACGATTGCTGATAGCGGTAGCGTTATTCTCGATGGTCACCAGATAACCTCGGACGATATATTTCATATAGGCTATATGCCCGAGGAGCGCGGACTCTACAAAAAGATGCGCGTGGGTGAGCAGGCTATGTTCTTTGCGCGCCTTAAAGGTCTTGACGCTCGTGAGGCTGAGCGACGCCTTCGCAGCTGGTTTGAGCGTCTTGGCATCGCAGATTGGTGGTCGCGCAAGGTGGAGGACCTATCTAAGGGTATGGCTCAGAAGGTGCAATTTATATCTACCGTAGTGCATGAGCCCAAGCTCCTCATCTTTGACGAGCCATTCTCGGGCTTCGACCCCATCAACGCCAACGTACTCAAGGAGGAGATCCTAGGGCTTCGCGACCGCGGTGCTACGATCATCTTCTCGACGCACAACATGGCATCGGTCGAGGAGATCTGCGACCACATCACGCTGATCAACAAGTCGCGCAACATCCTCTCAGGATCTGTCGAGCAGATACGCCGCGAGGCTGGTGGCAACACCTTCGAGCTAACATATCGTTCTGATTACGACACCTTTACATCTGCCATAGGCAACCTTGCCGAGATCATTGGCGAGAGCCGTGGTGTGGTGGGAGGCTACACCGCCACAAAGATCCATATTGCCAACGATAGCGACATCCGTGAGGTTATACGCCGCATCAACGAGAGCTGCGAGCTACGCTCTCTAAGCGAGATGATGCCTTCGATGAACGACATATTCATTCGTGCCGTAAATGGCACACTATAACAAGGTAAAGGTATGAAAAAGACATGGTTAATCATAGCTCGCGAATTTACCGAGCGAGCACGCAAGAAGTCGTTTATCATAACCACGCTGCTTATGCCGCTGTTTATGATTGGACTCATGATCGCGCCATCGCTGATGATGCTATATGGCGGCAGCGAGCTTCGACAGATTATCGTCGTAGATAAGTCGGGAATGATCCAGGGCAAGCTACCCTCATCCGACGAGGTGCTATTCGTAGATCAGCCAACACTCACCAAGGAGGAGGCGTGCCAGACATATAATGCCGAGAGCGGCATATTCGGCATCCTATATATAAGTGAGGAGATTGAGCAGCGCGGTGGCGTTCAGCTTATCACCAACTCCCCCTCATCGCCTATGCTCGAGGAGCTTATCACCTCCGAGATCGAGGCGATTGTCGAGCGCGAGAAGCTAAGGTCACGCTACGACATCGACAACCTCGACGAGATGCTTGCCGATGTGGCAACACCCATTGAGCTACAGACATACGAGAATAACGGCACGGGTAACGAGGAGGAGATGGAGAGCGTATCATCGGGCATCAACTACGCCCTGGGACTCATCCTTGGCATGCTACTCTACATGATTATCATCCTCTACGGACAGATGGTTCTCACCTCGGTAGTCGAGGAGAAGGCGAGCCGTGTTATCGACGTGATGGTCACAAGCTGCTCACCCTTCCAGCTTATGATGGGCAAGATCCTGGGCATTGCAGCCGTGGCACTCACCCAGATTGCCATCTGGGCGATACTCATCATGGCGGCATCTAAGTTCCTAATACCCACACTCTTTACCGCCGACGTTGTGGCAACCAACGATGTTATGTTGCAGGCCATTGTAGGCACATTGGGCGATACGGGCTATATGGCGACACTCTTTGTCTACCTCACGCTCTTCATCCTCGGAGGCTTCCTGCTCTACGCCTCGCTGTATGCTGCAGCAGGATCGGCTGTCGACTCGGTGCAGGATGGACAGCAGTTTAACACCATCATCATGATGCCTATCATACTAGCACTTATCGTGATGATGTCGGTGTTCAACGATGCTAACTCCCCCATCGCATTTTGGGCCTCGATGATACCCTTCACCTCGCCCGTTGTGATGATTGCTCGCATACCATTTGGCATCCCTACGTGGGAGATAATCACCTCTATCGTAGTGCTCTACGCCACATTTATCTTCACCACATGGCTCTCTGCAAAGATCTACCGCATAGGTATCTTTATGCACGGCAAACGCCCCTCATGGCGCGAGCTTGGCGAGTGGCTTCGCATGAAGTAGGAGCGTACCTCGCATCTTAAGTTAAACACACTAAGATGGGGATGACTAAAAAGTAAATTAGTCATCCCCATATTTTTAGAAGTTGAAGAAAAAGATGTAGTTTTAGGCTTGCGAAGCCCGAAAAACCGGAGTTTACTAGGCGTAAATGAGGATTTTGAGGGCAAGCATGTTTGTTGTTAGAAGGTGCTAGATACAACGCTCGGCAAATTTCGAGGCGATGGGCTGTACTTAGGCGTACTGCCCATTGCTGAGATAATTCGCTAGCGGAAGTAGATGACACCTTATCACAACAAAGAACGACAAAATACACTTTTTATTCAGCTTCATTTTAGTGTGTAGGTAATCCTAGCACCCCCTTAAGACACTTCGCCCACCTCCCTTGCGAGCGCATAACCTGCTCTACAATATCGCGCACAGCTCCATGTCCACCTCTAAACTCTGAAACGTAGCGCGAGGCCTCGACAACCTCCATTGCCGCATCCGAGGGACATACGGGCACACCAACAAGGCGCATACACTCCAGATCGGGGATGTCGTCACCCATATAGAGCACCTCCTCCTTGGAGAGCTTATACTCCTCCATAATCTCAGTGATTGCCACCACCTTATCCATGCAGTTGAGGTAGATGCGCGTAATACCAAGCATCGTCAAACGATTCTCGAGCATACGACCACGACCTCCTGAGATCACAAATACCAGCAACCCCTCACGCAGTGCCGAGGCGATAGCATAACCATCCTTAGCATCGTAGCGACGAATAAAGTCTCCATCGGGAGTGGGGATGATACCACCATCCGTCATCACTCCATCCACATCGAGCACAATAGCACGAACAAGGGCTATATCTTCTTTGAAGTTTCCCATATACTTTCTGTTATATACTTATAAATCTTTTGTTTACACTCGTCCTCACGAAGCATCTCCAGATGTCTTTCGACAACCGCACGATCACCTCGCCTAGCTGGTCCTGTCTGCACATCACGAGGATCGTCACTCGCGAGTGCCTTGAGTGCTGTCTCCCTGATGAGGGGCTTCAGCGTATCGAAATCGAGCCCCGCACCACCTATCACATCGCCAGCAAGGGCATAGAGATGATTTACGAAGTTGTTGGCAAGGACTCCAGCAAGGTGCACCACACGACGCCTATCGGAGTCTGCACGTCCCACCCTACATCCAAGCATCTGTCCCACACCCTCGAGTAGCGCATAGACCTCCTCGCTCTCAGCCTCAACAAAGAGTGGCAGACCCTCAAACGAGATGTCGCGACCAGCAGTAAAGCTCTGAAAGGCATAGAGAATACCACGATGCACACCCTCGGATGGAAGTACTGCAAGTGGCACACTACCAGCCGTATGCACCACAGTAGAGCCAGGCGCAAATGGAAGAGCCGACGCCACATCGCCAACAGCACTATCGCTAACGGCGATGATATACAAATCGGCACGCGATAGTTGCTCGACATCCGAGGTCCACTCAACGCCAACCTTAGAGGATATGTGAGACGCGCGCTCGGCGTTACGAGCAAATATCTGTTTAAGGGTCAAGCTGCCGCAACGAGCAACAGCACAAGCAAATGCCTCAGCGACATTTCCCGATCCTACAATAACTAGCTCTACTCTACCACCATTCATAACTACAACGGTTTTATCTCGATTACCCAAATATCACGACCTATCGTAGTGATTGCCACCGTCTTATCGCTACCAGCACGAGCACCTATAGCACGTCGAAAGGCCTCCACCGAGAGTTGCGTATCGCGCTTTATAACCTCGATGCCAACACCCTTAAACCTACGCTTTAGCTCCTTGGGGCGATATGCCTCGCACGACACAATCTCGAAACTACGACACGCCACACTCGCATCAATGCGCTCCACGGAGAAGGCAAAGCCATTATTACTCCATATCGAGGCGTAAGGCTTCAATGCGGCAACTGCCACACGCGCCTTCTGAAGTGCCACGTCGGGGATATGCAGATAGTGCCACCTGTCGGGCACAAACTCCTCCCTAGTAGGCTCAGCCAACATATCTTCGGGCGAGAAGAGCCACTCCCCCACACCCAGCTGAGCGATGCGCAACACCTCACGCTCGGCACCTGTATATATATTCAGCTCCTTGCACTCACCCGCAAGACTCACAACCTCGACCTCGGAGCCAGGTATTCGTCGAAAAGCCTCAGCACAGTCATACATCGGCGAGAGCTTGATTGCCACACGTCGTGCCACACGCTCAAGCTGCGGAAGCAGCTCCAGCACGTTGGGCGAACAATCCTCCATGCAGACCATCTTATTGCCGCTATCGGAGCGTCGATCGGGATCTACAAAGACCCAGTCAAAGCCCTCGTCGCACCTAGCCACGTAGCTCTCCGCCGAGTCAGCAACAATCTCTATGTTATTGACACCCAGAAGACTCATGTTGTAGCGAACAACCTCAGCAAGAGCCTCATCGCGCTCCAAGGCGACCACACGGTCAAACCTGCGCGAGAGTGCCAGCGAGTCAACACCCAAGCCACACGTAAGGTCAAGCACACTGCCGCCAGATAGGGGCTTACGCTCTGCCGACTCCTCGCTCGACGACTGCTCAAAGGCTCGCGGCGGGATGACGCATCGCGCCTCATAGAGCGATGGCAACTTACGTCGCGCACGCTGCAAATACTTAACCTGTGTTGCGACAACCGAAGCATGTGGCACATCGCGACGCAACGCCACATACGATGGATCGCTCTCCAAATAACGCTCCACCGCATCGCGCACCTCGGCACACTTCAGCAACTCTAAATTATAATCACTACTCATCACCCTACAAAGTTATCACTTTTTTCGCTTCTCGACCAAATAAATAGTGTTATCAGCAGATAAACAGCATAAATTACCACCATCTGCCACTCCGACATCCGATATTCGATCGAGGCAAGCGGCAGACAAGCCACACGCTCAACAATAAGATTCTCCAGCCACGAGGCATACTCCATGACCCATGCAAAGGGCTGTGCCACAGGGTGCGGCAGCAGCAGCACGAAGAGTCCACACCCGATAATCACATAGGAGAGGAGCATCGCCACAGGCGTTATTATCACTCCCACAAGCGGGATATTTGCAAAGCTATAAGAGACGATAGGCAGTGTCCATTGTGTAGCTACGATAGATATAGCTATTGTAGAGAGCAGCCACCACGCCCCACGACCAGCAGCCGATAGATGACGCATAAGCGGCACACCCCAAACAATGATGCCGACAACAGCAACCACGGAGAGCTGAAAACTGATATCGAAAACATAATCGGTGCGATAGACCACCATTGCGATAACTGCCACAAGCAGAGCATTGAGCGAGGAGTAGTGCTTAGAGGTAATCATGCCCAACTGCAACACACTGAACATCAGCGCAGCACGCACCACAGAGGCGGAAGCACCAACAACAAAGACATAGACCCATAGTAGCACAATAATAAGCAGACTGCGCAGCTGGTAACCTCGATGAATAAGCACCAAGGGGCGCAACAGAGAGCCTATGACAAGCATCACAATACCTAGATGGAGTCCGGACACAGCCATAAGATGTGCAAGTCCCGTACGCGAATATGACTCGCTAAGACTCTGAGGCATAAGGCGTTTAGATCCCACAACCATAGCCTCGGCAGTGGCATACGATGCCGTGTCACGCAGATAACGCTCCAACTTACGCACCGAACGACTATGCAACGACATATCGCCACGTTGCAGATCAACTATCGAGCTATCATCAACGCCAACACCTCCGACAAAGCCTCGCGCCCTGAGCAATCTATCATAAGAGTCGATGCGCGACATCTCATCGCGAATCCTGCCCACAACCCTCACACAATCGCCCTCCTTAACACTATCCGCACGCAGCCACAAAACCACCTGAGCATCGCCCCGATACCAGACCGAATCGCTACGCCACATCTCGATACGTCCCTTAGAGAGATTATATCCCTGACGCTCAGCGGGTATCTCGTCAACATTTATAACAAGCTCTAAATCTTGATTATAAGGTATCTCGCAGCTCGATTGTTGCAGCTCACTAAGCAGATACCCGAACAGAAGTGTTGCAGCAGAAAGCAACCATACGGCAGCGCGACCACGACGCATCCAAACGGCGCAAATCAGCAACACAGTCATTGCTATGACCGTAACATTGCTAGACAGCGCAATCACATCGTAGAGCAGTATGCCTAAGACAAGTGGGAGAGCAACGATGAGTGCCGGCATAGAGCTCAAACTACGCCTTAACGCACTAATACTAAATTGATTATGCGAACTATCCTTTTCAGTATTACTCTCTCTCACTTCCAACTACTCGTGATGATAGGGCTCGTTTTTGAGTATGGTAAAGGCCCGATAGAGCTGCTCGGCGAATATGGCGCGCACGATCTGATGCGAGAATGTCATCTTCGATAGCGAGAGCTTGCTGTTGGCACGCTGATAGACGGCATCCGAGAAGCCATAAGGACCACCTATGACAAATACTAGACGCTTAACGCCCGACGACATGCGACGCTGCACCAGGTCGGCAAACTCCAACGATCGTAACTCGGCACCATGCTCGTCAAGAAGCATGAGATGGTCCGAATCGGTAATTAGGCGCAAGATCGCCTCGCCCTCAAGACGCTTCTGCTCGGACTCCGAAAGTTTGCGCGTGTTGCGCACATCGGGGAGTGTCGTTATAGCAAATTTCACATAGTGGTTAAGACGCTTACTATACATCGAGACAAGCGCATCAACCTCCTTTAAGTCGGTCTTACCAACAACAATTAGCTCAATATTCATGCTTACAAATCGGTATTCCACTCACCATCAGCACCCTCAAATATGATTGGGCGCGAGTCGTTATAGCTCTTAAGGAGCTCGTATGCCTTATACATGTTGTATCCATTTCCCGACGAGGCATTACCCAACGAGAAGGCGATGATCGAGACATGGTTTTGCGCACGTCGATACATAGTCTCAACACGACGAAGATACTCCTCAACAAGACGTGGGTCATTCGAAGGCGTGCCACCCACAGTGCGATCGTCACCCTTCGATGGAGATGATATGGCGGCACAATCGATCACATACATACCCACACGATCACATATCGAATAGAACCACATAGGCTGAGGATACTCAGGACACAAGCAATTAACACCCTGCGACTTAAGCTTCTTAATTTCGCTCTCGGTAGCTGCCATGGTCGCCGCCGAGTTATACTTACGCTTCACGAGTCGCAGTGGCTCATCGAAGAGCAAAATCTCGCCCTTCTCATTATAGCCATACTTTGCGATGCCAAGTTTAAAGGGGATGTATTCACGCAAAACGCCACCTCGCTTAACATATATCATCACACTATAGAGCTTGGGGTTTGTTGCCGACCAACGCCACTGGTTAGAGTTATAGGAGTAAGGATCGTAGGTGATCGTATCGCGCGACTCGGCAGGTATGAAGTAGCGATTTACGGCATAGTCGACCAGTTTGCCATCAGGGTCATATATGTCGTAGCCAAGCTCCAATGTCTCGTTGGTTGTAAAGCTATTCTCAACGGCTATATCGAGCTTAAGGCGGGCAAAACGATTCTCAGCATCGGGTAGCAAGCGGGCATTATAGTCGACAACACCCACACGTCGCTGAGCAAAGATATAGCAGTTGTCAAACTGCTGACGCTCAGGCATTGTAAGCGACTCAGAGATATAGGTCATATATGGCTCATCGACCACAACAACAGCAATGGTATTTGCCCCCTGCTCAAGATTTTTGGAGATGTAGACATCGGTAGGCGTAAACCTATCAATAGGCTCAGTTATCTGCACTCCATTGACAAATATCGAGTACTCGCCCCCCACATTCTCGACGTGCAGATAGGCATTAAAATCGTTCCACGAGGCGGGCACTTCGATCTGCTGCTCGTAGACAGCTCGCACCTTGCCACCACCCTCGTAGACCACCTGTGGCGAGAACTTAATATACTTCTCAATCTCACCACGCAGGTCAGCCTCAGCATCGGTACGCTTATCATAACACAAAAACTCCGAACGTCGAACAATCGACTGCGCCGAGAGCTCCGCACAACAAAAAGCCCCCATAAAGAGCAGCGCAACGAGGTATAAAATAGATCTTTTCATATAATCAATTTAGTACAAAGGTACAAAAAAGCAGATAATATGCAATCGTTTACATTTTTTTTAGTAATTTTGCACGATTATCACGCGTTACTAACGCAGGCGCGCTAGGCGAGTGGTATGCACACAAGGGAGAATATACAAAATTATATACACTATGAAACTTACACGTATTGCCGAGATCCTCAAGATGGAGGGCGACGGCAGAGATATTACCGTAAAGGGCTGGGTTCGCACAAAGCGAGGCAACAAAAACGTAGCCTTCATCGCACTTAACGATGGTTCGTGCGTTGCCAACATCCAGGTTGTTGTTGACTTTGCGCAGATTGACGAGGCAGAGCTTAAGAGCGTCACTACAGGTGCTTGCTTGCGCGTTGATGGCAAGCTCGTAGCATCACTCGGTGCTGGTCAGGGTGTCGAGGTGCAGGCATCGAAGATCGAGATCTATGGTACTGCCGATCCTGAGACATACCCTCTCCAGAAGAAGGGTCACACACTCGAGTTCCTTCGCGACATCGCCTACTTGCGTCCTCGCACCAACACCTTTGGTGCTGTATTGCGCATCCGTCATGCTATGGCATACGCCATCCACAAGTATTTCAACGACAAGGGCTTCTACTACTTGCATACTCCACTCATCACCGCTTCGGACTGCGAGGGTGCAGGTGCTATGTTCAACGTGTCGACACTCGACATGCAGAACCCACCACGCAACGAGGATGGAACAGTAGACTACACTCAGGACTTCTTTGGCAAGCCTTGTAGTCTCACCGTATCGGGTCAGCTCGAGGGTGAGCTTGGTGCATTGGCACTTGGTCAGATCTACACCTTTGGTCCTACATTCCGCGCCGAGAACTCAAACACTCCACGCCACTTGGCTGAGTTCTGGATGATCGAGCCCGAGATGGCATTCTACGAGCTCCAGGACGACATGGATCTTGCTGAGGACTTCCTCAAGTACTTGATCCGCTACGCTTTGGAGAACTGCCGCGAGGATCTTGAGTTCATGAACAAGATGTGGGATAAGGGTCTTTTGGAGCGTCTTCAGTTTGTTCTCGACAACGACTTCGTACGCCTCGACTACACCGACGGTATCGAGATCTTGAAGGCATCGGGCAAGAAGTTCGAGTTCCCATGCGAGTGGGGTTGCGACCTTCAGTCGGAGCACGAGCGTTATCTCGTTGAGGAGCACTTCAAGCGTCCAGTAATCCTTATCAACTACCCTAAGGAGATCAAGGCATTCTACATGAAGCAGAACGAGGACGGCAAGACCGTACGCGCTATGGACGTTTTGTTCCCACAGATTGGCGAAATTATCGGTGGTTCGGAGCGTGAGGCAGACTTTGGCAAGCTTTGTGCAAGAGTTGATGAGTTAGGCATGAGCCGCAAGGAGCTATGGTGGTATCTCGACACACGTCGTTGGGGTTCAGCACCACACTCTGGCTTCGGACTTGGCTTTGAGCGTCTGCTCCTCTTCGTTACAGGTATGGGCAACATCCGTGATGTGATCCCATTCCCACGTACTCCGAAGAACGCAGAGTTCTAAGAGCCAACGAGAGCCTATGAAGAAGCCGTCTAACATAGTCCATCTACAACATCTAGAGGGGCAATGTTATACGACTTCTTCGTTTTGGACCGTTAACAAATAGATGAGTATGGCAAACAGACTTCAACAGACAATATCGCTACAGACTAAGATCTCGCCGCAACAGATCCAGATGATAAAGCTTCTGGAGCTGCCCACCATGCAGCTTGAGGAGCGCATCAAGCGCGAGATCGAGGAGAATATCGTATTAGAGGAGGAGTCTGAGAATAAGGAGGATAGGGAGGAGGAGCCTCAGAAAATATCTGTCGAGGAGTATCTCGGTCGCGAGGACGACACCCCATCCTACAAGGCTCGCATCAACAACTTCTCGAAGGATGATAAGCAGCGACCCGTCTACATCTCCGACGGCAGGTCGCTTGGCGAATCACTCATCGAGCAGCTACGCTTCCGTTCGCTAGACGAGGAGGAGATGATCATTGCTGCCTACATCGTCGGTAGCATCGACGACGACGGCTACCTGCGTCGCGACCTAGCCTCACTTTCGGACGACCTCGCCTTCACGCGTGGCATGGAGGTCTCGGTAGAGGAGCTTGAGCGCATACTCGCCATTGTTCAGGATCTTGAGCCTGCCGGCATTGGCGCACGCTCGCTGCAAGAGTGCCTGCTGCTACAGATGCGTCAGCAGCGTCTTGACACCAAAGATAAAGCACTGGCATTCAAAATCATATCGTCGCATTTCGAGGCCTTCAGCAAGAAACACTACGAACGCCTCATGATGCGTATGGAGATCACCGAGGAGGAGTTTCGCGATGCTATAGAGTATATACGCAGCCTATCGCCCAAGCCTGGCAACCTCTACACCGATGGCGGTGTTGACACCACGCCATATATCACTCCCGACTTTCTGCTTGACAATAGCGATGGCAAGCTACGCCTCATGCTCAACTCTCAGGGCATTCCCGAGGTGCGCATCTCGCGCCGTTATCGCGACATGATCAAGGATATGGTTGCCCCCGATGGCACTATCAAGGCCGAAGATCGCGAGGCTGTGCAATTTGTGAAGTCGAAGATAGACTCTGCTAAGTGGTTTATTTCGGCTATCAAGCAGCGCCACGACACCCTCATGCGCACGATGCAGACCATCCTTGACTTTCAGCGCGAATACTTTCAGGATGGCGACAAGAGCAAGCTACGCCCGATGATCCTTCGCGACATTGCCGATCAGACGGGACTCGACGTGTCGACCATCTCGCGCGTGGTGAATAGCAAGTACATACAGACATCGTTTGGCATCATACTCCTCAAGTCGCTCTTTTCGGAGGCTATGCACACATCCTCGGGCGAGGAGGTGTCGAGCCACGAGATTAAGACCATCCTTCAGGAGTGCATCGACACCGAGGACAAGCGTCATCCGCTTACCGACGAAAACCTTATGGACATCCTCAACGAGCGCGGCTATCGCATTGCGCGACGCACCGTTGCCAAGTACCGCGAGATGCTTGACATCCCCGTAGCACGCATGCGTAAACAGATATAACTGCGCCTTAAAAACAAAATATAGGCTGGTCACTTCGATTAGGTTCGATTGTGACCAGCCTACTATTTTTATAACGTAGTCTATAGCTACTCGATATTACCCAGACGGCAGTTTGTAGAGCGAATAATCTCCATTGTTGAGTCGTCCTCAACAAATATTGAGTTTAGTCCCTGCTGCTCCTGCGCTGGGTCGCCAGTGTAGTCGTCGCCCTTAGCCCAGTACTCATGGTCCTCGACGTTGGTTACGGCATAGCCACCCCACGACCAGAAGTTGCAACCCGCAAACTTTCCACCTGCAGCAGCATCCTTCTCGATCATCGCAAATACAAACTTATAGTAAGCATCGCGACACTCTACGCCACTCCTCTTACGGAAATCCATATCATCGCGAGGCATGCCAAACTCCTCAACCACAAGGGGTTTATTGATCTTATTTGCCAGCTCAAGGTGCATATTGATATACTCCTCAGTATTCTCGCACGACTTCTGAAGGTCCTCCTTCATGTGGTCGCCACGCAACCACTTCCAGTTGTAGGGCCATACGTGGCAGTTGATATAGGAGATCTCCTCTATGGCGTGAATCTTCTCGCATAGATCCATATCCCACTCACAACCGTAGTAGCCCTCCGAGCCTGTCGAGATCATGTGGTTGGGGTCGAGCTCGCGGATGAGTTTTGCCGATGTAGCAAGCCACTCAGCAAATGCCTCCTTGTTGTCCTGCTCCTTAGAGCTAAAGGCGCGTGGCTCGTTCGAGATCTGCCATGAGAAGATTGCAGGGTCGTCGATATACTTAACGCCAGTATAGCGATTTGTGCGAGTAACGATGTAGCGCACATGGTTGTAGAAGAGCTCCTTAGCACGCTCGTTACGCACAAACTCGCCAGCAAACGTATTGTACGAGAACCAGCCATCAACACGTGGGACAAGCACAGGTGTGTTGTTTGCCCATGCGACATACTGAGTGTAGCCGCCACTCCACTCCCAGGCGTTATTGAAGTATAGCACGGCTGTCATACGACGCTTGCCAAGCTCCATAAGGAGGTAGTCGAGACCCGCCAACACCTCGTCGTTATACTCGCCGGGCTTAGGCTGCAAGTTAGGCTCGATCTTGCCCAGCAGACCATTCTCGCCCTCGCCACCAATCAACACACGAAGGTTGTCGATGCCGTTTGCCTTCATGAAGTCAAGCTCTTTGCAGAGACGCTCGCGGTTGCCACCCTCGCCCTCGGAGCCAAGTATTGCACCATACCAAAAGTTTGTACCCACAAAGTAGTAGGGCTTTCCATCGCGCATAAATTGTCCATTCTCGACAGTGATGATACTGCTTACAGGAGCTGCTGACTCACAAGATGTTAGAGCCACAGCCACACCAAGCACAAGCACTGCACATAGGAGTTTGAAGATTCTCATCATTTTTAAGATTACGTTAGACACATAGTTGTTTTGGACAAAGGTACGATTTTTTTCGTTATCACAAAAATGCAATTCTGCAAAACTATATCAACATATCTCAAATATACGGTTCAACCCCCATTTTGGCTAGTTCACACATTTTTTCGCCGAATAATTGCTGAAAATTGAGATAAAATCACTATCTTGCGCACAAATAATATAGATAATAGGTATTGACTACACACAACAAAATGTAAGTTACTGGATACCAACATCTATTTTAACACGTTTGCTAGTTGTAGTAGCATGAGTAATCACTGCCGCACAACAGACTTATTAGGAGGAATAATAATTATTAACTAACACTTATTTGAACCATGAAAAAGTTTTTGTTTTTGATGACTGCCCTTGTTATGGGCTTCACTGCTTCGGCACAGTCACTTCCAGATGTTAAGGTTGAGAACCAGGAGGGTAAGGTTGTCTCAATCAAGGAGGTTGTTGATGGCACACCTATGATCATCTCATTCTGGTCTACAACATGCAAGCCATGTATCATGGAGCTTAACGCTATCTACTCTAACCTCGACGAGTGGTTGGAGGAGGCTAACTTCAAGGTAGTAGCCGTATCTGTTGACGATGCTCGTTCGGTAAGCCGCGCACGTAGCATGGTTAACAACTGGGAGGGTTACACTTGCCTCTTCGACAAGAACCAGGATTTGAAGCGCGCTATGAACGTGAGCCTCACACCACACACCTTCGTTGTTGATGGCAATGGCAACATCGTAGCATCACACTCGGGCTACACTCCAGGTAGCGAGCAGAAGCTCTTCGAGGAGATCAAGGCACTTCAGTAACATTAACTAAACTGATGGCATAGGGAGTTGTGGTCAGCCGCAACTCCCCTTATGCCGAAATATAAACTACACGCAATGAAGAAATTTTTACTCTTAATCAGCGTTTTGGCTCTTGCCTCACTTGCTAGCGAGGCATCTGCACAGATCAAGGTTGGCAACGAGGGTCAGCTTACAGTGGCCTTGGAGAGCAACAACAACTACTACGCTAAGGACAAGACCCTTGAGGAGATCGGTCTTATCAACCCAGACGATCGCACACGTGGCAACTTCGGTTCAAACGACTACCTTAAGGTCGACTACCGTCTCGGTCGCTTCTCGGCAGGTGTTCAGCTCGATGGCTACCTTCCATCTCTCTATGGCTACGACGCATACGAGTATCAGCAGCGCGACTCTAAGCTCACTGCCTTTGTTACAAAGTATGTACAGTGGGAGGATCAGAACTGGGGTGTACGCCTTGGTGATATCTTTGATCAGTTTGGCAACGGCTTGATCTTCCGTTCTTACGAGGATCGTGCCTTGGCATTCAACAACTCGTTGGCAGGTGCTCGCGCCTACTACAACTTCAACAACTTCGTCAACGTGAAGGTGTTGGCAGGTGCTCCACGCCTCTACGATGTACGCTCGAAGAACCTAATCTGGGGTGCTGATCTCTCAGTATCTATCTCAGACATCATCGGCTGGTACGACGGCATGGTATCTGTTGAGGGTAGCTACGTTGGTCGCCGCCAGAAGGGTATTGCAGATGATTTCATGCTAAGCCTCACTGGTGTTGATGGCGACATCCTCAATATGGTATCGGGTCGTGCAAATGTTGAGTACAAGGGCATCTCATTCCGTGGTGAGTATGCAGCAAAGCTCAACAACGATCTCTACAACCCAGTATTGCCAGCAGCAAAGGGTAATGTTGTAAGCATCGACCTTGGCTACAACTACAAGCGTTTCTCAGCATCGGCAACCTTCCGTCGTCAGGAGAACATGCTTACCAACATTGAGCTTCGTCCATTGGGTATCGGCGGTGGTAATGTGATGAACTACCTCCCACTGCTCACCCGTCAGCACACCTACTCACTCGCCAACCTCAACCCATATCGTGGTTCAAGCGTTCACACCGGTGGTGAGATTGGTGGTCAGATCGACCTCTACTACTCTATCCGCAACCCTAAGATGCGTAGCAAGTACTGGAACTTCCACGCTAACTTCTCGATGTTCAACACCATTGATCACGAGGCATTTGGCATGGAGATGGAGGGTCGCAACGTATGGCTCGACTTCAACTTCGACGTAGAGCGTCAGTGGAACAAGTCACTCAAGACAACATTCCTCTACTCATTCCAGCGTTGGGACGAGGAGATCAACCACTTCGACTCTCCAATGGCTCACTACTGCCGTTCACACATCTTCGTGGGTGACGTAACCTACAAGTTCAATAAGAAGCACTCTATCCGCGTTGAGGCTCAGTATCTTGCCTCTAACGACTACGAGGGCGACTGGGTAGCAGGTACCATCGAGTACAACTTTGCTCCTAAGTTTAGCTTCTACGTAAGCGATATGTGGAACTGCGAGAAGATGCAGGATGCGCAGTACGGCAACTTCTTCTACAACTCACTTGGTGATGGTGACCACTACCTTCTCCACTACTACCAGGTAGGTGCAAGCTTCACTCACAACAGCCTCCGCGCACAGCTATCGTATGGTCGCAACCGCGCTGGTTACGTTTGCTCGGGTGGTGTATGCCGCTTCCAGCCAGCATACACAGGTGTAAACCTCTCTGTAACCCTCTCATTCTAAATAACAACCGACAATAAAGAGTATGAGATTTACCAAGTTTATAGCTCTCTTTGCATGTGCAGCACTTGCATTTGCTAGCTGCGAGCCTAAGCCAAACAACTCATCGGAGGGTGGCGCAAAGCTTACGGCAACCCCACAGTCGTTGGAGGTGAACAACCCTATCAGCTTCACCCTGATTGCGGATGATGGCACCGACATCACCTCGGAGGCTACAATCTTCGATAAGAGCCACGACTTTGTAGAGGTGCCAAACCCTTTCACCCCTACCGAGGATGGAAAGTATGAGTTTTATGCCGTGGCTGGTAACATCATCACAGAGTCTATCTTTGTGAATGTGTTGCCCTCAATCCCAGCACTTCCTGCCGATCCTAACGAGGCTAGCACCTCGTTCAACCACCGCATCTTGCTCGTAGACCACACAGGTAATACATGCGGCTACTGTCCTCAGATGATGGAGGCTCTTAAGAGTGTTGAGGAGACTGACGACTACCACTCGAAGTACTACGAGGCGATGGCGCACTCTTACAGCAATCAGGATCCAGCACAGTCATCGGCAGCCTTTGCCGTTTCGAGCTACTTTAGTGTGGGCAACTACCCTACGCTTACCTACAACTTTGTGTATAGCATCACCTCATCGTTCAACGATGCACACATCATGCAGCAGATCGACGCTCTCTGGAAGGAGTCTGCCGATGCTGGTATCGCAGCCTCAGCAAGCCTTGCTACAAACTCGGTTATAGTGAATGCTGAGGTTAAGGCGGCTGTCGAGAATGAGTATCGCATCACCGCATGGCTTCTCGAGGATGGCATCTACGCTAAGCAGACAAATGCTAAGGAGGAGTGGATGAACACTCACAACAATGCAATACGTCAGGCAGCTACGACAGATCCTATCTCGGGCACCGACCTTGGCACAATCAAGACAGGCGAGAAGGCATCACTTGCCATGTCGCTTGAGATTACCACCAACAACTGGAATCGCGACAACTTCAAGGTGATGGTCATCGCCTCGGCTAAGAACGAGAAGGGTAAGTTCGAGGTTGTCAACGTGGCACTCTGCCCTGTTGGTGACAGCGTAGTTTACGACTATAAGTAGTAGAGTTATTCGCAAAATAATAGTAAACATTTAACTAATTAAAACCTTAAAAGATTATGAAAATCACAAAATTCTTTGCACTACTTGCAGGTGCTGCACTTGCATTTGCTGGTTGTGAGCCTAAGCCAAATGATGATGGCAATGGCAATGGTAATGGCAACCATCAAACTTCGGGCACACTTACCCTTTCAGCAAGCAAGACTGCTGTAACTATGGGTGAGACCGTAGAGTTCACTGTTGAGCAGAAGGGCGAGGACGGTGCTTTCTATGATGTTACTTCAGAGTGTTCAATCTACATCAACGACGCTAACTTCAGCGAGGTACCTAGCACCTACACGTTTGAGTCTACAGGTACTTACACATTCTTTGCAACTAAGGGTTCTGACAGCTCTAACAGCGTTATTATCACTGTACTAGCTGATATGCCTGAGCTTCCTGCTGATCCACAGCCAGAGAACTTGGCATTCAACCACCGCATCCTTGTTATCGACCACACAGGTGTTAAGTGTCCAAACTGCCCCGGTATGACCGACAAGCTTTTGGCATTTGCTGAGACAGAGTGGCACAGCCACTACAACGAGGTAACTTGCCACGCTGGTGATTTCGCTGGCGGCGACCCAGGTAACTCACAGGCTGCTAACATGCTTAATCAGTTCCAGAGAAGCATGATTAAGGGTTATCCTACCATCTGCCTTAACTTCTATTCTGGAATAGTCGAAAACTACGGTCAGGCAACATTCCTCAACCTCATGGACCAGGCATTCAAGCAGCTTATTAAGAAGGATGGTGCTGATGCAGGTATCTCAATGGCTGTTACAGGCGACTCAGATAAGGTATACTGCGCTGCACAGATCAAGTCTAACGTTGCTCAGGAGTATAAGGTTGTAGCTTGGTTGCTCGAGAGCAACATCTACTCTCCAGGTCAGAGTGGTGCTACTAAGGACTACCACAAGCTCTACAACTACGCTCTTCGTAACATCTCTGGCGAGTACTCACGCTCAAACGTATCGGGTGAGGAGATCGGCGTAATCGAGATCGGCGAGACTTACAACACAGCATTTGAGCTCCCTATCGTATCTACAAAGTGGCATGTTGAGAACATGGGTGTTCTTGTTATCGTATCAGCTAAGGACGCTAACAACCGTTGGGAGGTTGTAAACTCAGCATACTGTACTGTTGAGGAGGGTTCTAAGCCTTACGAGTACGTTGACTAATCAACACACAACCGTATAAATAGTAATGGGTCGTTCACATCGAACGACCCATTATTATTTAGGTATAGGAGTATTACAATACGGTACATGCACCTAAAACCAAGATTTATCGCATAGGCACCACAAACAAGCTAATTAAACGTACCCTTCTCTACCTTCTCCTTGGCATAATCCAACGTTATGCGAAGCACATTATCCTCCACTGCGGGCATCTCGAACATCACATCCATCATAATAGCCTCGCAGATAGAGCGCAAGCCACGTGCTCCGAGCTTATACTCAAGAGCCTTCTCAACAATGTAGTCGAGCACCTCATCTTCAAACACAAGCTTAATATCGTCAAGCGACATAAGCTTCTCGTACTGGCGAATAATCGAGTTGCGAGGCTCAGTAAGTATCGAGCGCAACGCCTCACGGCTAAGAGGCTCCATAGAGGTGAGCACAGGAAGACGTCCGATAAGCTCCGGAATAAGACCAAACGAACGAAGGTCCTGAGGCAGAATATACTGCATGATGTTCTTCTCGTCGACACGCTGACGCAGAGTCGAGCCATAGCCAATGGCATTGGTATTAAGACGCTGAGCGATCTTCTTCTCTATGCCATCGAAAGCACCGCCACAGATAAACAATATATTCGTCGTGTTAACCTGGATATACTGCTGATCGGGGTGCTTGCGTCCACCCTGAGGTGGCACATTCACAACCGAGCCCTCGAGGATCTTAAGCAACGCCTGCTGCACACCCTCGCCCGAGACATCGCGCGTGATAGAGGGGTTGTCGCCCTTGCGAGCAATCTTATCAATCTCATCTATGAAGATGATACCGCGCTCGGCAGCCTCAACGTCGTAGTCGGCAGCCTGAAGCAGACGCGAGAGGATGCTCTCGACATCCTCACCCACATATCCCGCCTGAGTAAGTGCCGTAGCATCGACAATCGTAAATGGCACGTTGAGCAGACGCGCTATGGTGCGTGCCATGAGCGTCTTACCCGTACCCGTAGGTCCTACAAGCACGATGTTTGACTTGTCGAGCTCCACATCGTCGAGCTTGCCCTTCGATAGAAGTCGCTTGTAGTGGTTATATACCGCAACCGACATATACCTCTTCGCGGCATCCTGACCAATAACATACTGATCCAAGAAGCTCTTAATCTGGTGTGGGCGCATGACATCCTCCTTCGTAAGAGGCTTAAAACGGCTCTTCTTGCCACCCTTCTTACCTGCCGCCTGAGCAACGAGATTATGCTCTAGAAGCAGGTCGTAGCCATGCTCGATGCAGCTAGAGCAGATCATCGAGCCATCAGCGCCGTTGAACATCAGTGGAGCCTGGTCGGCAGGAGTGCCACAAAACGAGCACACACCGCCACTACGCTCTCCACCCTTTCGTGATTTCTGTGTCATCTATATTTAAGCTTTTCGTTTCTTTACTTACGCTTCGAGAGCACCGTATCGATAAGGCCATACTCCGCCGCCTCAGCTGCTGTGAGCCAGTAGTCACGGTCGGCATCCGCCTCGATCTTGTCGAGCGACACGCCAGAGTGGTGCGACAGGATCTCATAGAGCTCGCGCTTGGTCTTGGCAATCTCGCGCGCCGTGATCTCGATGTCAGAGGCCTGACCCTGAACACCACCCAGCGGCTGATGGATCATCACACGCGAGTGAGGCAATGCCGAACGCTTGCCCGCAGCACCTGCCGTGAGCAGCACAGCACCCATAGATGCCGCCATGCCCGTACATATAGTAGCCACGTCGCACGACACAAGCTGCATAGTGTCGTAGATACCCAAACCAGCTGATACAGAGCCACCTGGCGAGTTGATATATAGCTGTACATCCTTCTCGGCATCGACCGACTCGAGGAAGAGCAACTGCGCCTGGATGATGTTTGCAGCATCGTCGTAGATAGGAGCACCAAGGAAGATGATGCGATCCATCATAAGGCGCGAGAATACATCCATGGTAGCCACGTTGAGCTGACGCTCCTCGATGATTGTGGGCGATACGTAGCCTGTCTGGGCACGGAAGTCGTGCAACGTCATCGAGTTAATACCGCAATGCAGACGGGCAAATTTCTCAAATTCTTTCATTTTGCAATATTGTAAAATACTCTCTTACAGAGCAATTATAGTGCTAAAAAAAGACGAATCCCGAGCCATATACCCGGGGATTCGTCACTATTATCTCATCCGAGCAACGCCCTGATTAGGCAAGCTCCTCAGCAAGCTTAGCAAAGTCGTCAGCCGAAACAGCCTTCTCAGTAACCTTAACTAGGCCACGAACATACTCGACAACCTTCTCCTCGAAGAGCTTCTCGTAGATCTTCTGCAACTGCTCCTTGTTGTCCATGATCTGCTTAGCGAAGTTCTCAAGCATGTCAGCTGGTGCTGATGGCATGCCATACTGAGCGAACTGCATCTGAGCGAACGACATAGCCTCAGCCTTAGCCTCCTCCTGCGATACGGTGATCTCAGCCTTTGTGATGATCTGCTTCTGGATGTAGTTCCATGTGAACATCTTGAGGAATGGCACGAAGTCCTTCTCGATCTCCTCGCGTGAGAACTTACCCTCGTTGATAACATACAACCAACGCTTCAAGAACTCCTCAGGCATCTGCAATGCAGCCTTCTCAAGGAGGAAGTTGCGTACGGTGTTAACAAACATAAAGTCGGTCTCGCGCTTAAGCTCGCGCTCGATCTCCTCGTCGAAGAACTTGTCAAGCTCCTCCTCGTTAGTAACGTTACCAGCAGGGAATGCCATCTTGAAGAACTCCTCGTTGAGCTCAGGATCGGCAAAACGACGAATCTTGGTGATCTCCAACTCGAACTCTGGGTTGATGCCCTCCAACTCCTCCTCCTTAACAGAGAGGATTGCAGCACGCTGCTCAGGCTTCTTGTAAAGCTCGTTGATGTTCACCTTAGTCTTGTAGCCAACCTTCTTGTTCTTCCACTCCTTACGCTCCTCCTCGGTCATCGAGATAAGACCTACGTAAGCCTCCTCGATGCGCATGTCGCCGTTGTCCAAGGTAACGTTCAACGCCTCATCGTTTGACACCTTGTCAACCTCTACAAGACGGCCGTAGCGACGAAGGTAGTTAGCACGGAAGTCGTTGTGCATCTTCTTGTCAACCTTGATCTTGTTGTAAACGATCTTGTCCTTTGCAGTAAGCTCAAGATCAAACTTTGGAGCCTCACCAAACTCGAATACGAACTCAAACTCAGTGTTGTTATCGAAGTCGAAAGCACCCTGCTCCTCAGAAGGGATGATGTCGCCTACGTAGTCGATATTCTCGTTCTTAAGGTACTCGAAAGCTGAGTTTGAAGCCATGTGGTATGACTGCTCAGCAACTACATGCTTGCCATACATCTTCTTGATGATGCCCATAGGCACCATACCAGGACGGAAGCCTGGAACATTAGCCTTACGCTTGTAGTCACGCAACTGAGCCTCAACTGCCTGACCATAATCTGCCTCATTAACAACGACCTTCAAAATTGAAACGCCGCCATCACGCTGTTCTCTTGTAATATTCATAATCAGTATCTTATATTATTGTTACTTATCTGCTTCAAGCCCACACATGCCAAAATAGCATGTAGGCATATAGTCGCGCAAAGGTATAAAAAAAATCATAATACGCAAAATTTTTAGGCTTCACACCTTATATATAGGCAAAAAAGAGTTACTATAACGGCGAGTATAGGCAACAAAAATCGGAAATCGAAGGCTAAAATTTCGGTTATTATAGAAAATGTAGCTATCTTTGCCCGCAGAAGATGATACTCGACATTGCACGACATAAGTTCTACGAGGGGTTAACCTACCTCTTCCTAATCACCATCGCAGCAGTGGTGTGTGGCTACGTAGCCATTGACGACAATATCGCCAATGCCACGCTCGCCACAGCCCCACTACAACCTCTGCTTCGCGACTTTATGGTGGAGCACACCGTGTGGTCGGCGGTTATCTCGATAGTGCTTATCATGGCAACCTCGCTGCGCCTGACGCGCGCAACAATCATCCACTCGCTATTCTCCACAGGATCGCTCTCGACGATGTCGCTAAGTGCCGTAGTGATACTTGGCGTGGGCATGCATGGCAACATACTATCGACACTCATCGTGGGCTATCTGCTCTCGGAGGCTATCAACCGAATATGTTTCTGCGTTAGCCCCGAGCCCCGCATCCACCACATGTTCACGGCAAATATAGCCATTGGTGCAATGCCTCTCTTCGACTCGTCGATGCTTGCCCCTGCGCTCCTTGCCCCTGTCATAATCCTCTTCTCAAACCGAAAGGGGCGCGAGCTACTTGCGGCACTCGTGGGACTTCTGCTTCCCACATTCGCGCTATGCTACACCGAGTGGTGCTTAGGCGAGAGTTTCGATAGTGGCGTACTACAAATATGGCGCGGCATGCTCACACCCTCGGCACTTGCCGATGTCGACTATCTCTCTATGCCACGACTCATAATGCTTGGCTTGGTGCTCTTCATGCAGTTCTGCACCTCGCTTGTATATCACAACGACAGGCTATCGCTTTCGCTCGGATCGCGACAGATATGGGTCCTTCTTCAGATGCTTGTCGTGGTGCTCACCGTCTGCTTTGTGCTGCTACCTTCAACAAGCCCCGCCTCATTTATGAGTATCGGTCTGTGCATATCTGCCATGTCGCCACTCCTATTCTACCGCATCGAGGGCGCAGGATCAATTATCGCTTTTTACCTGCTGCTAGGCATAGCAATATGGGCAATGTAGCAACGGCATAAATATGCACATATCACTACTTCTGCACATATATTATGCATAAAACACGAAAATTAGAGATAAAAATTTGATTTTACCAAAATAGTTTGTACCTTTGCAGTGCAAACAGTGAACAATGAGTGCACATCTCGAATAATTCTCATGGACACACCAATTTTACTCATTGTTCGAAATTCTCATTAACCTAACTAATAGGAGGAGGCTATCTGTGAAGACGCCTCCTCCAATCTTTTTTTTAGCAGGGGTGGGGCGATAGCGACAAAGGGACAGAAGGACAGAGCGACAGAACTATGGTCGCGAACAAGAAAGAGTAGAGAGTTAGGAATCAGAGTACAGATTATTTCTCATTTGTGCTTCCTCATTTCTGCTTCCTTATTTCATCTTTACGGTCATTGCATAAGCCACTAGGCTCGTGGCATTCTATCCTTTGTCCACCTACCCCATTAAGCAAAACCCGTAGCAACAACGCACAAAAAAAGGCAAGCAGAGCTAATGCCCTGCTTGCCAAGATATTTAGATCTTTAGAGGATTACTCCGCCTCGCGGTGCTCCTGGAAGATAACATCCTTGATATTTACAACAGTATTCTCTGCGCAACCACCGAAGTCAAAGAATAGGTTAATCTTTGACATGTCAATACCAGGCATATTAGGCATCTTATAAACATAGTCCTCGTATGCGGTAAGCGCATGACGATCTGCGAAATAGAATGTGTTGTCATCACCCTCAAGTACGAGCTTGATAGTTACACCTGGATGATCCATCGTAGAGTTAAGCACTACATAGAAATCGTAGTTCTTATCTGCTGATGAGCTCATATCTGTCTTGAATGCCACCTGTGCCTGCCACTGATCTGTAGTTGCAACAGGAAGAGTGATGGTATAGTCGTTAGTACCATTCTCCTCGAAACCTGGGTTATCAATCTGAGCCCAACCTGGAGCATAGTAGTAGGTCATCTCAAGAACATTGCAGCTAAGCCACATATTACCCTCGTATGCTGGATCATAGATGGTCTGATCACCAAACTTAGCCTTTTTAACCTCCATATCGAGAACGCCGTCGTTGTCAGTGAAGAAGAATGTGTAGTAGCCAGGCTCAGTACCCTCGATAGTGTGGATGTTACCATCGTCACCAGGGATATGGAAGAAGCCATTATCAACAACGCTACCATACATATTCTTAGTCCACTCTTTGCCCCAGTCAGCCTGACCGAATACCTTGATAGAGCCACCCTCAGCCTTCATAGCCAAGGTGATGCGGTAGGTATTCTCACCAATCTTAGCACATGGAAGTGGAGCCTCGCCAGTGTTCCAGCCGATGAGGTTATCTACAGTAGGCTTACCACCACCGTCACCGATGATCCACAAAGCCTTACCATTGTCGTAAGTAGCTTTCGCGCCATTGAACATAGGAACAACCTTGAACCACTTACCATCCCAAGAGATGCGGTAGTCGCCGTCCACAGCCAAGAACTTCAATGTAGTGTCGTTAACAACCTGGAAGAAGTCAGGATCGATCCATGCCTCAGCGAGGTTAACGCCAGCAACTGCAATCTCCTGATTCTTAGAGAGTGGAAGCTCAACAGGACCTGCAGAGATATCCTCGCCGTCGAAAGTAACGGCTGGAGCCTTTACGTCACGAGCCTTGAAGATCATCTGCCAGTAGCAACCAGGATTCTCTGCAACAACAACGAGCTTAGTCTCGGTGATCTCCTTAACGTGGAATACAGGGTTAGCCCAAACTACATCCGATGGAACATAGACCATAGGAGTATTTGGAGCAAGAGTGATGGTTGAGCCATCAAATGTGTAAGTGCTCTCAGTTAAAGACCACTCGATATCGATATCTGGCTCAACACCTAGGTTAGGACCAATAGCTGTAACACCCCAGTTGATGTACATCAAGCCATCAGGACCTGGATTGTAGATATACTTACCGTCAGGAGTGAAGGTAATCTCATCGTCGTAAAGACCGAATGCTGCCTTATCCTGTGCAGGAGCTGACCACCAGCCTGCAGGATTATCAACAGAATCACCGCAACCGAGGTGACCCTGAGCATCAGCATCCATTACCCAAACCTTACCAGCTGCGTCAGTACCTGCGAGCAACTCCTCAGGACCTGCAACGTGAACGAATGGCACGAACTGATACTTCCAAGCGATACCTGCGCCACCATTCTCCGCAGGCTCCTCATTAACGAGTGACAAGGTCTTGCGGATGTTACCTACGTTAGTCTCAAGGAAGCGGTAACGTGGGTTGTCGATAGCTGTCTGGTGAGGGATATACGAGAGGTTGTGACCTGGCTCAAGAACGAGGTAGATCTCCTCGATACCTGCTGAGTTCCAGTTGTTCTCGATAGTGTAGGCACATGTAAATGGCTCGATAGGTGCCTGGTAGTCCTGCTCATCGCCAGCATAGTTGCCAGGATAGTTGCCACCAGCAGCCATACCCCAGTTCACGTATACAACACCATCCTCACCTGGGTTGTAGGTGTACTCACCACCCTCGGTGAACGAGATAGTATCGTCGTACATACCAACGCCATCCTTACCGTTAGGACCGCACTTCCACCAATCAGTACCATCAGTAGTAGCGTAACCATCGGTGATAGAACCACAACCAAAGTGACCGTCAGTCTCCTTGTCCCACATCCATGTGTTAGCCAAAGCCTTCATGTATGGAGAAGCATCGAATGGATCACGATAGGTATTCTCCAAAGTAAACTCCTTGGTTAATGAGCCCATAGATACACCATGAGCATTATATGCCTTAACCTCAACAGAGTAGGTACCAGCATCACGGAAACGCAACGATATGCCGTTACCAGTATATGCATAAGTCTTATTTGCCTTACCATCAACAGCCTGATCACCGAAGATGAACATAGGAACCATACCCTTGTTGTTCAACGTGAAGGTTACATAGTTGGTCTCCTGATTAACATCAATGGTAACATCAAAATCCTCAACCGATGGCAACTGACTAGCATCGGGCTCGATATAGTCGGCTGTACAACCAACTGCGAGCATCGACACTGCCGCAAGTGCCGCAGCCATATATTTATATAGTCGTTTCATAATTTTACTGTTTTAGATTATCTAAAGATTAACCTTGACAAAGTAATGTTAGTAACCTACGTTTGGTGTAAGGTTAGGATCCTTGTCGAGCTCAGCCTGTGGCAATGGCCAGTACTTCTTGCCCTCGTGCCAGCCCTGGGTACGCCACTCGTGAGTACCAGCTGCCAAAACCTCCTTAGCCATGCCTGTACGAACCAAATCCCAGTAACGCTTACCCTCGCCCAAGAACTCCTTACGACGCTCAGCGATGATAGCTGCCTGGTCGCTACCTGTATCCTTACAGTTAGCTCTCTGACGCACCTGCTGTAGATACTGTGAGCCATCACCACCAGTAAGAACTGCCAACTCAGCAGCGTTGAGCAATGTCTCAGCATAGCGATAAACGCGGATGTTGTTGCAGTGGTTCATATCGCCATCGGCAATCTGACCATGGTTACCATTACGACGAGCAACATACTTCAAAAGATAGTAACCAGTACCCTGCCAACGCATCTTCTCCGTTGGAATAGGCTCGAACTTAGCGTTATAGTCGAGAATACCACCGTCGCGACGAATATCGTCCTCAGCATACATCTCGTAAGCATGCTTAGCTACAGGACCGAAGCCCCAACCATCGCTAAAGCCACTAGCCTCAGTAGCACCAGGGATACCGATAAGCATAGGATAAACAGTACCACCAGTAGTCAAAGGCGAACCCCATGAACGTGGAGCACCCTCAGAGGTGTAGTTGATCTCCCAGATTGACTCTGTGCCCCACTCACCAGACTCCAACCAGATGCTAGCAAAATCGGCAACGAGTGAGTACTCACCAGAGTTGATAATCTCCTCCATGTAGTCCAAAGCCTGTGCATAACGCTCTGTATCGTTCTGATACATAACCATCTCGGTGTAGAGCATATATGCCATAGCCTTAGTCACGCGACCCTCCTCGCCAGGAGCTGCCTTCATAGGAAGAGCATCCATCTCGAATACCTTCTCGAGGTTCTCAACGCACTTAGCGTATACCTCGTCGGCCTTTAGCTGCTTAGTGAAATAAGGAGCTGTAAGGTTCTTGTCGTAGTAAGGGATGTTACCCCAATACTTCCACATGATGTTGTAGTAGAAGGCCTTCAAAACAGTAGCCTCGGCGATGTAACGATTCTTCAACGCCTCGTCCATGTTTGGCACCAAATCGATCTTCTCGAGAACGATGCACGAACGGTTAACACCCGAATAACAGATAGTCCAGATGCGATCGAGCTGCTCGGTAGAGGTGAGCGTATAGTAGTGAGTCTTCACGATTGAAGGCTGGTCACCCTCGTTCGATCCACCGGCATAGATATCGTCAGCCATAACATCTGAGGTAAGTGTTAGGGCATTAACATACTGATCGAAATAGTCGAGCCAGTTGAGTGAGTCGTAGGCAGCAACCAACGACTGATAGATACGAGCCTCGCTGATGAAATACTCGTCCATAGGCTCCGAAGAGTTATGCTTAACGGTAACGAAGTCCTTACCGCATGACGAGAGCAATACTGCGATTGCGCTAAGTGCAAAAAATATCTTTTTCATAATCATCATTCGGTTTTAAGTTAGAAAGTAAGGTTAACACCAACCGAGTAGGTGCGTGACTGTGGATATACACCACGGTCGATACCTACCTCAGTACCGAAGCCATTACCACCAGTCACCTCAGGATCGCAACCAGTGTAGCGGGTCAAAGTAAAGAGATTCTCTGCCATTACGAATACGCGAAGACGTGAGATGCCAGCCTTCTTTGTAAGGTTCTGTGGCAAAGTGTAACCAAGCTGCATGTTGCGGCAACGCAAGAATGAGCCATCCTCCAACCAGAGATCAGATACACGGTAGTTCTCGTTAGCCGAGTCGAACATGAAACGTGGATACTTGTTTGTAGTGCCCTCACCAGTCCAACGGTTCAAGATAGACTTGTTGAGGTTCACGTAGTAGAGGTCAGTACGACGAGATACGTTGAAGATCTCGCAACCTGCCTGACCCTGCAACAACATGTTGAAGTCGATACCCTTCCACTCAAGACCAAGGTTCAAACCGAATGTCCAGTCTGGCATACCCTTACCGAGCATTGTACGGTCATTATCGTCGATGATACCATCGCCATTAAGATCCTTGAAGCGAACATCACCAGGAGCAGCCTTAGGCTGAAGCAATGCGCCGTCAGCATTTACATGAGCATTAACCTCATCCATATTCTGGAAGATACCATCTGTCTGATAACCATAGAAATATGGGAATGGCAAGCCGATAGAACCACGAGTAAGCTGACCAATCTTATGGTTAGAACCATAGAGGTGAGTTGAGTCATCACCAAGATATGTTAGCTCGTTCTGGTTGTATGTAGCGTTGAGCGATACGTGGTACTTGAACTCGCCAACAGCATCACGCCAGCCGAGGTCAAACTCGATACCTCGGTTAACCATATCACCAAGGTTACCAGTAGGAGCAGAGTCACCAGCATATCCAGGAACAGGCATTGAGAGGAGCATACCAGCAGTCTTCTTGCTATACCAGTCGAATGTGAAAGTCAAACGGTTGTCGAAGAAACCAGCATCCAAACCAATGTTTGTCTGACGTGACTCCTCCCAACGTGCGTTAGGGTTAGCAAGACCTGAAGGCTTAGCACCAAGGTGGATAACCTCAGAGCCATTACCGCCAGATCCGAATATGTAGTTGTTACCAGAGTTCATGTATACTGCATATACAAAGTTACCGATAGCATCGTTACCATTAACACCCCATGAACCACGAAGCTTCAATGCCGATACAGCATCAACATCCTTCATGAATGACTCGTTCTTGATATTCCAACCGAGAGATACTGATGGGAAGTTACCCCACTTGTTGTTATCACCGAAGCGGCTAGAACCATCACGACGGATAGTAACCTCAGCCATATAACGCTCATCGTAGTTATATGAGATACGACCGAAGTATGATGCCAAACGATAAGGAATTGAGTTCCAAGAGCCCCAACCATTACGATCGCCATCAGCCTGCTGGCCAAGAGTGTTATTTACAGTGATCTTATATGGATCATAAGGATACATGATACCACGTGCTGAAGCACCTACGTTCTGTGAAGTAGATGAGATAGCCGACTGACCCAAGATAACAGAGATTGAGTGGTTGCCAAAGGTCTTGTCGTATGAGAGGACGTTCTCAACCTGATACTGGAAGCCACGATTCATCTCCTGTGATACAGACTCAGCGTAGTTGGTCTTCTCGGTAACAGTCTCATTACCATCCTTATCATAAGTAGTCTCCGATGCTACAGTGTTGAAGCTGTAACGCTTTGAAGATAGGAAGTACTGCTTGCTATAGCCGTGGTTGCCCCAGAATGCGAGGTCGATACCTACTGATGAACGGAACTTAAGACCGTCGAAGATCTGAAGCTCGCCAGCGAAGTTAGCGATGAACTTATCGGTCTCATACTTAGTACCAGGCAATGAGAGGAATGCCAATGGGTTGGTCTGCTCGTTGTAGACACCACCATCAACAACTGTATAAGCTCTACCCTCAGCATCGCGCACAATGTGCTGATAGCCCTCTGGGTATAGAGTCTGATACTGCAACTCCTCCTCAGGTGTAGCATAAACATCCAAGAGTGGTGACATGCTCATTGCTGAGCCAAGAGGTGAACCATACTCAGAGTTTGCGTCGATACCTGTAGCTAATATGCGCGCGTACGATACAGAAGAAGATACATCAAGGCGATTGAGCCATGAACGATCCTTCGAGCTATCGAAGATTGTCACGCCGATGTTAGCACGTGTGGTGAAACGCTCATAGTTAGAACGCTCGAAGTTACCACCAACAGTACCCTCGCGAGTAAGATAACCAGCCGAAAGAGCATAGTTTACATTGTCCGAACCACCCGAGATAGAGATGTCGTGCTTCATGATTGGGGCATTAGCGTTGATAACCTCACCAACCCAATCAGTACCCTCACCAAACTCATAAGGGTTGTCATAGATAGGAGCATTACCAGCGTTGATGTAACCCTCGTTCATGATAACAGCATACTCAGTAGCATTAAGCACGTTAGGCTTACGCCATGGGTTCTGCCAACCATAAGAGAAGTCGTAGTTAACGATAGCCTTACCCTTAGAACCCTTCTTTGTGGTTACAAGGATAACACCATTAGCTGCACGTGCACCGTAAACAGCACCTGAAGCGGCATCCTTCAACACCTCGATACGCTCGATATCGTTAGGGTTGAGGTAGTCGATACCACCCGAGATTGCCATACCATCAACGATGTACAAAGGCTCAGAGTTGTTGATTGAGCCGACACCACGCACGCGAACCTGTGCCGCTGCATCGGGAGCACCTGATGGAGCAGTAATAGTTACACCCGAGGTCATACCCTGAAGTACGCTCTCGATACGAGTGTTCGACTGAGCCTTAAGGTCGTCAGCCGTGATTGATGAGATGGCAGCTGTTACAACGCTCTTCTTCTGAACGCCATAACCAACAACGACAACCTCATCAACATCCAAAGCATCCTCCTGAAGGACAACATCATAAGATGTTCTTCCCCCCCCCACTACGATGCTCTGTGGGACATAACCGATGAACGACACCACCAATGTCTGACCATCAGCAGCAGCAATAATAAAGCTACCACTTGCATCAGTCGATGTGCCGACAGTTGTACCCTCGACAACAACAGCTGCACCAATAATTGGGGCGCCTGCTGCATCCTTAACGGTACCCTTCACCTGTTGAGCAAATGCCGAAACACTGCTCACGCAAATGATCGCTATGATCAATGCGATTCTGTGAGTCAAGTTTTTCATAGGCTTTAAAGATTAGTTAGTTATTATGTGTTAAAGTTTGTTGTCATTTTTATGTCGTCCAGAGCATAGTTTTGGACTAAAATCGACGCGAATCCTACTATAAAGATATAACATTTTTGCGGAAACGGCAAAACATTTACGAATAAAAATTTCCTTATATTATATGTAATATAGACAATCCAAACGGCTATAATGCTGATTTTCAACACTTAACACACCACACCAACTACCAATAAAGTGGATAGTGCTTTTCGCATATTTTTTGCCCTCGAAACTCACTCTCGGCAGGTTCAGATCTAGAATACAAAAAAAGTGGATTGAATGAAGGGTAGTAAAATGCTATATCGTTAATTTACAATATTTTACTACGTAGCCTCACAAAATAAAAAGTGGATTGACAACATCAAAATAGGCTCTAAAAATAGAATTTCAGTGGGATATGAAAACAAAAAAAAGCTGCCAAACCTCCATTGAGGTTTGACAGCACAGAATCAGAACTTATCTACTAGTGCGAGTGACCATGATCGTGACCATGGTGATGATGGTCTGAGCAACCACCCTCGCATGCCGACTGCTTCTTAGCCTCTGCGCCATGCTCACACTCACCCGAGCAACAACCATGCTGTGGCTGAGCCTTAATCTTGATCTTAGCGAAGGCCTTAACTAGGGTCTCATCATTGGTCTTTGCTGCGTTGTAGGTCACGGTAACAGTCTTAGCCGCTACATCTACCTCGACATTCTGCACACCCTTCTCGTAAGGAATTGTGTCGTTAACCTTCTTAGCGCAACCAGCACAATCAATGTCAGTCACGAAAACGGTGGTTACGATACTCTTCTTACCCTTAGGTGCATCAGCCGAAGCATAGCCAATACCCATTAGTGCTACAAGGCACATCAAAATAATCTTCTTCATAATCTCTATTGTTTTATTAATTAACGTTTTATACATAATTTTATTGTCTACTCTCTTCAAACAAAATTGTAGAGAGTAGACTCTGCGCTTAAGCACATTAGTAGATGTTAAGACGAATACCGATATAGGCCTTCATACCAGTAAGCGGTCCCCAGACCATTGACGAGTTGAAACCAGGGGCATAAGGACCACCCTCGGGCACAACAATAGGCTTAGGCTGCTTAAAGTTACCGATATTCTCGCAACCCACATAAAGGGTGAAGTTGCTCACCTTGTAGCTCACCTGCGCAAAGAACATAGGATATACGGGCGAGAGCTCTGGGTTCTCCACAGCCTTAACCATATCACCTTCAAGCTCTGGGAGGCGCATAGGTCCGTTAAGCTGAGCAGTGACATCGAAGATCCATCGGCGCACGGCATACTGGATGTTGATAAGTCCCTTATAGCGTGATGTTAACGGACGCTCAACAAGTATCTGCTCGCCACCATCGCGCTCGAGAGTCATCTTGGCGTTGGTATAGCGGAACGTAGCAAAGAGGTCGAAGCCTCTAAACGGAGTCCAGTTGAAGTCGATCTGGTAGTTGTCGGTAAATGACTTACCCTCGCTATTATAAATAAGGATTGTGTTATCCGCTGTCTCCTGGTCGAAGACCATGGTGTTGAAGAACTGTGTGCGGAAGTAGTCGAAGCTCACTGTCGCCTGATCGTCGTTAGCCAGGTTGAAGGTCTGCGAGAGGCTACCACCAAACGTAGCTGCTGCCTCCATATCATCCGTGAGGTTGCCAAACTCAATGTCTCGCGACGTGGTCATCATCCAGATATTATCTGTAACGAGGTTCTGACGGCGGTAACCCATACCTGCTGAGGCACGTAGCGTAGTGCGAGGGGTGATGCTCCAGCGGATGTGCGAGCGTGGTGTTACGAGGAACTTACCCTTGTTAGCTCCATCGTAGTAGTACTTGCCATTGATCTGCGAGTAGTCGCCACGAAGACCTACAACGAGCGAGAACTTCTCCTCGATCTGATAGGTGTACTCGGCAAAGATACCTGGCTCAACAAGTGTTGAGCGACCCACAAAGTCCCAACTGAGGGCTGGCGCAGTGCCCTCAACACGCTGCTGGAGATAGTCGTTATTCATCGAACGGAGATAGAACGACGCACCAGCATTGAGCGACGAACGCTCGGTGAAGTAGTGGGCATAGGTAGCGTTGAAGCGTGTTGTATGCTCCAAGACATCTACCGTATTGATACCGAAGTATGAGTCAGTGAGGTAGTTATCGTAGTCGAGCACCATTGCAAAGTTGTTCTGCACAGCGTCGTTAGGGTCACCCGTAAAGGTGCGCTCAGGACCTATTGGTAAGCCCAGCTTTGCGTACGCGTTAATATTTCGGTTGTGGATATTCGAGCCATAGAGCGTGTTAAGCGGATTGGCAATCATCTCCTCGTAGAGGCTCTTCTTGTAGCCATGAGCACCACCCAAGCGGTTCTCCTGCAAGTACTTCCATCCCCAACGTAGCTGCACACCCTCGGGGGTCTGCCACAACCACTTATTAGCGATGTTAATCTGGTGTGACTTAGGCATATCGACAAAACCATCACCATTGTCATCATGCGACATTGGGTGCATCGAGGCATGTGCCATAGTCACTGTTGAGAGGCTCTTATCCTTGGTCAAAGGTATTGCCGACGAGAGGTTGATCTCGGGACGAAGCTCTGAGTCGAAGTAGAGGTTGAGAAATAGTCGCTCATCGTCGGTAGGCTTGCGGTGCTCAAGGTTAATCTGTCCGGTGATAGCCTCGTGTCCTGCTGTCACCGACGATACACCCTTCGACACCTGGATAGAGTTAAGCCACATACCTGGGGTGTAGCTAAGACCGTACGCCGCACCAGCACCCTGCATAATTGGGCGGTTCTCATCGAGAATCTGCGTGTAGGTACCTGCCAAGCCGAGCATCTTGATCTGACGAGCACCCGAGATTGCATCGCTATAGCCTACGGTCACTGAGGCAGAGTTCTCGAACGACTCGGCCAACGAGCAGCAAGCCATCTTACATAGTCCCGCAAACGAGATCTGCTCCTGACGTGTGATACCACTCGTCTTAGCATAGTTACCACGCTGCTGGCTCTCGATAACTACCGCGTCAATATCTACTGACGAAGGTTTTAGCTCGATAACTATCTCATTCTGATCACGATCCGAGAGCTCCTGCTCCCAAATATCGTAGCCAAGATAGTCTACAACAAGCGTATCAAAACCATGAACACGACGAAGCGTAAAGCTACCATTAGATGATGTTGTGGCACCCGCCGTGGTATTCTTCCAGTAGAGCGATGCGCCGATAAGTGGCTCAGAGGTATTGGCATCAACGACCCTACCTGTGAGCTTCTGTGCCGATGCCACGAGGGGTAGACACAAGATTGCTAAAAGTATAATGATTGATCTCTTCATAATCTCCCTAAAATATTGTTATATAACTCATTACGAGGTTATGATGACTCCTTGAAAAGGGCAGAGCCATCCACTTGCCTTGAATAGAAATTAGGCAAGTGCGGGAGGGGCACGTAGCGATTCGTGCGATATGAATGCCGCCTGAAGCGGCGTGTGTTCATCGCCACCATACGACGAACAACTAACAACGTAGACATCGCATAGTTCATCGAGCGTGATGCCTGTCATCGCAGGCATGAGCAAGAGCATAAGGCTCTGGCTCGAACGCGAGTCAAAACGCTGTGTACTAGCTATATAGTCGGTATGATTTTCACCTAATAGATGGTGGTGATGACTGCAACAATCTGCCTCGAACGTAAGTCCATCGCAGCTACACTCCTCTGCAGAGTTGTGATGGTGATGGGTTGTGTGATCGTGGTGGTGGTGATGATGGTGGTCGCAGAGGATGACAGATAGCGACGAGCAGACGGTGGCAACCATATAGATAGCTACCAACAGAGCTGCAAATATGCCATTTCGTCTCTTCATCCCTACTTCGACCTAAAGGCTGTTACTCGAGCAATCCGCACTCGGCAAGCTTGTCTACCCAGCGGGCAGCATCGCGCTCAGCAATCTGATCATCAATACCATAGTGCTCAGCTAAAAGCTCAGATACCTGCTCAACGTTAAACTCTTTACCCTCAACGGCGCGCCACAAGTAGAGTGCGCTATCGTTCAAAGAGATGATGCGTGTAAGGTCACTACCGAGCCTTCCCTGCATGATTACAACATGCTCTCCGGCCATCTCTCGAACCTTAAATTGCTCCTTTATCTTCATCTATTGTACATTGTTACGGGGCAAAGATACAAAAAAAATTGAAACTCAAATCTTTTTTACCTCATTACAATCACAATGATAGATATTTTCGATTGCTCGACCACAACTATTACCCCACAAAAGAGGTTGAAGTAAATTCTTTTTTTTACCTTTGTAGTGTGAATCAGGGCAACAAACATAGTCAGATAGGGTCAATCGACGAGATCCTTGAGAGGTGGTGGGGTTACAACTCCTTCCGCCCGATGCAGCGCGAGATCATCGAATCGATACTCGGTGGACGTGACACGCTAGCACTGATGCCCACAGGAGGTGGAAAATCGCTGACATTTCAGGTGCCCGCACTCGCCGTGGAGGGGCTAACCATCGTCATCACCCCACTCATTGCGCTGATGAAAGATCAGGTCGACGCACTCCGCCGTAGAGGCATATCGGCTCTCACCATTCACTCTGGAATGGATCAGCATCGCATCGAGCTAGCGTTGGACAACTGCACGTTTGGCGACGTAAAGCTTCTCTACGTATCGCCAGAACGTATTGCTACCGAAGCTTTTAGGCAACGCCTTAAGCGCATGAACGTGAGTTTTGTTGTTGTCGACGAGGCGCACTGCATATCGCAATGGGGCTATGACTTTCGCCCCTCGTATCTTCGCATTGCCGAGATTAGAGAGTTCATTCCTAATGCCACCTTCCTAGCACTCACAGCCTCGGCTACGGAGCTTGTAGCAAAGGATATAATGCACCACCTCGGCTTCGCTCAGGAGCATATCCTACGCGCCAGCTTTGCGCGCCCCAACCTATCCTACGTCGTGCGCAAGGATGGCAACAAGTATGAGCAGCTGATGCGCGTGCTACGCAGCGTTGAGGGCTCGGGCATCATCTACGCACATACACGAGAGCTATGCGAGGAGCTATGCGCAAAGCTCAAGAGCGACAATATCATCGCCAGCTTCTACCACGCAGGGCTACCCGTACTTGAACGCTCTATACGCCAGGACGAGTGGCGCGAGAATAAGATCCGCGTCATGGTGGCAACAAATGCCTTTGGCATGGGCATCGACAAGAGCGACGTACGATTTGTCGTACACTACTCGATGTGCGACACTCTCGAAGCATACTATCAAGAGGCTGGACGTGCTGGTCGCGATGGCAGGCGCAGCTATGCCCTTCTCATCTACGATGACAACGACATATCGCGCTCAAGACGCCTCCTTGAGTCGGAGTACCCTCCAATCGAGGATATAAAACATATCTACGAGCGTATATCGAACTACCTTCAAATTCCGATTGGCGATGCTCAGGGCGCATCGTTTGTCTTCAACATCCACGACTTTGCACTCCGCGAGCGCATCTTCCCAGGTCGCGTGCGTAGTGCCCTAGCTCTTCTCGAGCAAAATGGCTATATGACGCTCATCGAAGCCCACGACGAGCCAGCAAAGATGATGTTCGAGTGTAGCCGCGACGCTCTCTACAGCGTTCATGCTGGAGGCAACGACATGGACCTAATGCTACGCACCATACTACGTAAGTACGATGGACTCTTCACGCGCTTCCGCACCATCAACGAGCTCGAGATTGCTGCCGAGGCGGGACTTAGTGCCGAGCGCGTACATGAACTCATGAAGGTGCTCTGGCGCATGAGGGTAATACGCTACATTCCAGCAAACAACTCACCACTCATCTACTTCGACACGGAGCGTCTGCCAACCAAAGATATATACATCGCCCCAAGCACCTATACACGCCGACAAGAGCTTATGCGTCAACGCTTTGAGAGCATGGTAGAGTATATCACCTCGAGTGATAAGTGTCGCAGTCAGATCATCGAGCAGTACTTTGGCGATAGCGAGGCTAAGCCCTGCGGAGTGTGCGATGTATGTCTTTGCAAGCGCAACTCGGCGAGCTCAGCAACAACTCTCAACGAGCTCATCATAAGCCACCTAAGCCAAGGGGAGCTCGACATCAAAGAGCTTACAGCGCGCCTAAGTGTCGCCCCCGAACGCGTGGTCGCCGTGGTAAGCAAAATGGTTGCTGACGATAAAATTATCATGTCAGAGTTCGGGAAACTAAAAATAAATAGCTAACTTTGTGGCTTAACCAAAAACAACTAAAGCAAAACCGACTAAGTGCCAATGAGATTTCAGCCAACCATAGATAATGACACTGTCGCCTCGTTGGATGCGGCACGCTTTGACGGGCGCATTGTTGTTGTCGACAACGAGGAGCTTGTCGAGGCTGCATGTGCCGACCTCGAGCGTCACGACATCATCGGCTTTGACACCGAGACGCGACCCTCGTTTCGTGCTGGCGTGAGCTACAAAGTATCACTCCTACAACTCTCAACACCCTCAACGTGTTACCTCTTCCGCCTATGTCGCATACGCCTAAGCAATAGAATACTCAAAATCTTGGGCTCAAAACGCATACTCAAAGTTGGTGCCGATGTCTCAGGCGACATACGCTCGCTGCACGCACTCCGCGAGTTCAAGGCAGATGGCTTCGTTGACCTTCAAAATGAGGCTTCGCGTTGGGGTATCGAGGAGCGCAGCCTACGCAAGCTCTCAGCAATAGTTCTAGGACAGAGGGTCTCTAAGGCACAACGACTAAGCAACTGGGAGGCAGGGACACTCACCGAGCAACAGAGAGACTATGCCGCGACAGATGCTTGGGTCTGCATCAAGATTTTAGAAGCACTACAACGTGAGAAACCTATCAAGGAGGGGGGGCTCACCATCGTGGCATTCAACGAGCCCACACACAACAACCCTAAGCCTCAACACAAGCCATTCAGAGGCAAGGGTAAGACAATAAATAGAGATAAACAGCAAAAAACAAGATAGTTATGAAGGGTGCAACAATTCTAAATCGCGCATGTATTCACCTACGCCGTGGCAAGGAGGAGTCGTTACTACGTCGCCATCCATGGGTCTTCTCGGGTGCTATCGAGCACATCACCGAAGGCATACGCCCACTAGCCGAGGGCGACATTGTAGATGTCAGAACCAAGCAGGGTGACTTCATCGCCATGGGTCACTACCAGATAGGCTCTATCGCCGTACGCGTACTTAGCTTCGAGGAGGTGGAGATCGATCAAGAGTGGTGGAACCATCGAATTGCCAATGCACGCATGCTACGCGAGGCAATGAACCTCGTCGATAACGATACCACGACATGCTACCGCTTGATACATGGCGAGGGCGACCTGCTACCAGGACTTGTTGTCGACATCTATCATCGTACTGCCGTGGTACAGTGTCACTCTGTGGGCATGTACCTCTCGCGCCAAAATATCACGGAGGCTATTCGCGCCGCCTATGGCGACTCAATCGAGGCTATCTACGACAAGAGTTCACAAACGCTCCCCTTCAAGGCAGACCTTGGTGCTATCGACGGATACCTATGGGGACGCAGCATAGAGCCAAATAGTGTGGTGTTTGAGAATGGGCTAAAGTTTAAAGTCAACTGGGAGGAGGGACAGAAAACTGGCTTCTTCATCGACCAGCGCGTGAACCGCGACCTAGTGCGCCAATATGCCAAAGGTCGTAAGGTGCTCAACACCTTCTGCTATACGGGAGGCTTCTCCGTAGCAGCCCTTGCGGGTGGTGCTCGCGAGGTTGTCTCGATCGACCTCTCGGAGCGCGCCGTGAAGCTTGCCGACGAGAACGTGCGCCTCAACTTTGGCGATGATGCTCGCCACGAGGCGATAGCATGTAACGCAGTTGAATATCTCAAGGATATAGACGACAGCTACGACCTTATCATCCTTGACCCTCCAGCCTTTGCCAAGCACCATAAAGTGCTGGGCAATGCACTTCAGGGCTACAAGAAGATCAATGCACGCGCACTGCAAAAGATACGTCCAGGAGGCATACTATTTACCTTCTCTTGCTCGCAGGCTGTTAGTCGCGAGTTGTTCCGCACTACGATATTTACGGCAGCCGCCATCGCAGGACGCAAGGTGCGCATAATAGGACAGCTAACACAGCCTGCCGACCATCCAATCAACATATATCACCCTGAGGGCGAGTACCTTAAGGGCTTAGTGGTGTACGTAGAATAGAGGATAAAACTTGTAATATCAACAAATATTGAGCGAATGAAAAAGATTTTTACCACTCTTGCCCTTGCTGGTCTAATGCTTAGTTGCACAAGCGACAAGGACAAGATTGAGATTAAGGAGGAGGATGCCTATAACCTTGCCTACGAGAAGAGCGCAGAGCTAGCAACAAAGGTTATCGAGGCAGAGAGTCATGAGGAGTTTTGCAAGGCACGCGCCGAACTTGAGGCCTATGAGGAGGCATTTCGCACTCAGATAGGTGGCGAAGAGTATGATGCGTTTATAAGCACCTGCAACGAGATTTTGGGGAACATTTAATTTGACACACGATGAAGAGCAGAATACTAACCATCGTAGCATATAGCGTTATTGTCGCCGTAGTGCTACTTATGTCGCAATGCGAAGATAAGGTGACGCTTACCACCGTAAAGAAGGATGCTCGACATATTATCGAGCTTGCTGCACAGGTCGAGAGTGAGGAGGAGCTTAAGCACGTAGAGAAGCTAGCACGCCAATATGAGATCGGCTACCAGCGCATGTATAACAATGCTAAATCGCTAGAGTTCAAGCGACTAACCAACGACGCACTACGCGAGGCGAGTGCCATCTGCGATGCTATTCACGCCGAGGAGGAGCGCATCAATGGTATGCAAAATGCGTTCCATGGCTCGCTCAACGATCTCGATGCTGCCTGGAGCCACACCCTATCGCTCGATGCAGACATCGCAAAGATCGAGAGCAACATGCGTGAGAGGAGCGAAATTGAGGGCAAGATAGCACAGACTAATAGAGCTATTGAGGAGCTTGCCGTAAAGCTTATCGATGCCGGCTACCCACAGGATATGCTTGCCGAGTTGGGTGAGTTGAAGGAGCAGGTTGTTGAGTACGAGGCTGAGATTGCCGCTATCGAGAACCGCACACGCATCATCTGCCTTGCCTACGAGCTGCAGGGGCAGGAGCTACCAATAGCAACGGAGGAGGCTGCAGAAGAGGCAGCAACCGAGGAGCCTGCCGAAACTGAGTGCGTGGCTGAGTCTGATGAGTAGGGTCAACGAGCTATAGAGATAACCTCGAGATAGGTCTTATCAAAGATAAGTGGCATGTGTAGAAATTTCACACATGCCACTTATTTATTTCTATAACTTACTATCTATGATCTCAATGCGTCTTCGCGTGATCTCGATCAGACGATCTGTAGCCTGCTCTTTAGAGAGTTGCTCATCACCGTTTATATTTGTCGAGATACCCCACAAAGAGAAGTTGGTATCCCACGAACGCGATATATAATCACGCTCGCGCTCTATAAAGTCGAAGACGCCCTCAAAATGGGGCTTAAGCAATGCCCAACGCTCTGAGGCCAAAGCCTTAAAGTCGGGGTCGTCAAAGAGACGATCATACCACCAAGCATGCTGCATGAAGAGTCCATACTGTGCCTGTGGCGAGGCATTGAACGAGAAGGTGCCCCAATCAAAGTCCCAGATAGGTCCAGCAACGAGCTTCCCAGAACGATCCTTCGAGAGATAGACGCTACCAGGATTTGCAAGTTCGTGATTAACACATATCTCGTAGATCAACCAATAGTCGACAAACGACTGAGCATCAATATATTGACGATAGCCACTCTCCTCGTTTCGATAGTTACCTCCGTACAGGACACCCTCCACCTCGGCAATGTGGTTCATAATCCACTGATACTGCTCATTAGTGAGATCCTCCTCGTCGGGGTACTTCACAGCAAAGGGGATATTTCTACTTGTTCGCCACTGCCACTCATTATCATAGTGGAAGTCGAGCTCTAGAAGATAGCCACCCGTAATAGCACTTCCTGAGTTATCCTGGGGCGACATCTCCGTGATATCTATACGATCGTTATCTACACGCACCTGCTCGCAAAGGAGATACTGGCCGAGATGCTTTCCATTGAGTATTAGCTCGACGTACTCCGATTTTGGGGTCCACTCAAGCGATGTCTGCTCCGAGAGGTAGAAGGCGACACGATTACGCAGCAGCGTACGATCCATGTAGTTGGCAAGCAAAACCCAGCGTTTGTGCTTAGGCATGCCCATAACCTCCTGCTTTTCAGAAAATTTCAGCGTATAAGGCTTCTTCTCGTAGCCCCAAGTAGAGTTGCCGCGTCCACGTATCGCCACCTCAGCATTGCTAATATTCTCAAACTGCGCCATGCCATCGAGCGACAACAACGAGCCCTCAACCCACTCATCCTTGGACCATACATCCCTCATACCTGGAGTGTTGATACGCAACACAGGAAGACCCGTGAAGCATGTAAGATGGAGTCTATACTCTAGCTGCGAACCAGAGATATGAGCAACAACCCTCGGATCGTTGCTAAAGTCAACAGGTGTGCCAGAGGAGTCAAACCTCTTGCCATTAACCTCAATATAGTCAACGCCATCGCACTCAAACTCAGGGATAAAGGTGCGGTTGCTAACATACTTATCTATGTGCCCCGTGAAACATTGCGTCGTGGGATCGTAGACAAAGTTGACATCTTGCTGCAGAGATGGATTGCTACTCTTCGAGAGGCGCACCATGGCAATGCCACTCACAAAGTTCGACGACACGATGGTGATAACGTTTGAAAGGATCAGCTCTCCAGTCTCATACTTTATCGCAACATGAACACGCTCGCGATAGATGCCTGACGTGCCATTATCCCCCACCGTTAAGTAGTATAAGCCCTTCTCGACGCTATCCTCGCGCACGCGTATGGGCGAAAACGATTCCGGCTGAAGCCTCACATTCGACTCCAAGCGGAGTTGAACCTGACACCCCGGCGACGAAAAGGCATAGTTGAACACCGCCCTAGGATCCTCAACACGGAATGGAATCTCCACCGTTGAGCAGTAGTCAAGCTTATAGCTGCGCTCCTCGCAACTTATCTTATAGACTCTCAAGGGCTTGTTGACAACCTCAACACCCTCCTCGGTGCTGCACGACACAACGAGCAGCACCGCAAGAAGGAGTATATAGCGTACAAAACGATCCATGAAATCTATCTGTTAGTTTCAAAAGACTATTTCCAGCTAATCGAGGTTACCGACTTAGCTGCAATATCGACAACAAAGTCACCCTTAGGGCTCTTCACCACAAGCTGCTTACGCTCGTCGGAGTCGTTGAGCACAACAGCTGCCAAGCTGCCATCAGGATTCTCGAATGTCGATGCTAGGATACCCGAAGCTGTCGACTTAACACGATATGCACCGCGCTTAACAACCTTTGACATGTGTCCAATAGCGTACCAATGGCTACGATAGGTGAGCGTGTTATACGAGTACGAACCATCGCAATCGACAAAGCCATAGCATGTTGTGCAACCACCTGGGCGGTTAGGTCCACGCTCTGCATCGAGCATAAAGTTCCAAAGCACCACGGCGCGACAGTAGTTGTTGATCGTGCCAATACACACCTCGCGAATGTGCCATAGGAGGTTATCGCCAAAGTTTGGACACCACGTACCGATACTCTGCTCAGTGAAATAGATGCTCTTCTTAGGATCAGCATTATATATCTGCTTAAGTGCCGACGAGCTACCACCATAGGCATGCCATGCCGATCCATCGACATATTTTGAGGCCTCCTTATCGGCATAGATATTCTTTACGAAGTCGGTAACATCGAAGTTGTGGTCATAGATCCAGATCTTAGTGTCAAGGCCTGCCGCCTCAAACTGAGGTCCAAGGTGGTGCTTGATAAAGTCGCGCTGCTGCTCCCATGGCATATAGGTTGATGCCGAGTTACCATCGTGCAGCGGCTCATTCTGAGGCGTGATAGACTCAATCTGGAAGCCATTGCTCTCCATAGTCTGAACCCAGCGGACAAGATATTCGGCATACTCATCGTAGTAATCGGGGTTGAGACGACCACCAGCCCACTTGTTGTAAGGCTCGTTAGAGTGACGAGCTATCTTCATCCATAGAGGTGCTGTCCAAGGTGCAGCAATAATCTTAACGTCAGGGTTTATCGCGAGTATCTCACGCAGGATGGGGAATACGTAGGTCTCATCCTCGCTATGCACTGCAAAGTTCTCAAGACCAGGCTTATCGCACCATGTAAACTCCTGCAACGAGAAGTCGGAGCAACCTATTGAGATACGAATATAGCTATATCCAAGACCCTCAGTAGGGTGGAATGCCGCACGAAGGATCTTTGCACGATCAGCTGCCGACATCTTCGAGAGGTTGTAGGCAGCAGAGCCAGTGATCGCAGGACCGAAGCCCTCCATCTGCTGATAGCGCGTAGATGTGTCGAGGGTGAGCGTCGCCGCGCCATCAACCACCTTGCTCATATCATCGGTAGCAGCCTCCTTGAGGAGCATCGTCTTGGCAGCGGTTGTGGTAATCGCCGTAACGCCCTCTGCGGGGAAGTTATAGTCGATCTCGCCCGAGGTCTTTACCTCGATACCAGAGATCTTACCATAAATATCGTTACGTCCAGCAACACCATAGACCTTATAGGTATATCCTGCCTCAAGGTTCTCAAAGAGCACCACGCCAGACTCTGTAAGACGCTGACCCTTGCGAACTTCGCTAAGCACAGGGGTCGATGAATTTGCATCGCTGAGCATGCAGTAAGCAACATCGGCATTCTCGAGCGTGAAGTTAACCTCAATAGAGCTATTCGTTGTTGTTGCCTGCTCCATTCGCAACTCAGGAAGGAGCGATGATTGTCCACCACCAGAAGGGGTGTCGCCACCACAACCAATCATAAATAGTGAAATGGCAGCAATAAGGATAGATTGTGTGAAGTGCATCATAATAATAGGATTTTCTTACTTACAAATATACAAAAAATTTATGACACAAAACCACAGATACGAAGATAGAATAAAAAATATGGATACAGACCTATCTATCTCATTGAATATAAACATAATAAGCAATTAACAAAGTGGTTGATAGTTGCGCAATTCTAAAATTTTTATTAGCTTTGCAATTAGACACAATTATCATTGTTAGCTCATGAACGAAAGCCTCAAAAAAATTGCGATATTGCTGCTCACGGCAATCACCTCAGCGTCTATACAACCTAGCAGCGCACAAGAGAGTGCTCTAGCGAGCCTCGACCACATGTTGGACGTAGCACAGGGCTATGTCGATGCACGCCACTCGCGAATTAAGAGTATCGAAGATATGCTCCTCGAGAGCAACCTCACACTGCAACAACGCTATAACATCTGCGAAAAGCTCTATCACGAATACTTCGCATTTCAGCTCGACAAGGCGATGGCGATGCTCGACGAGCGTTATCGGCTAGCCGATGAGATGAAGAACAACACGCTTAAGGCCGATACTCAGATTGACCGTGCTGTACTTTACGCCACATCAGGTATGTTCTTCGAGGCGGGCGAAGTGCTTGAAAATGAGATAGACACCCTTAGTCTAAGCAAAAGCCAACTTGTCGAATACTATAATGCCCAGCAGCGATTTCACTCCGACTTCTGGCACTACACCAACGACATCGAGGCACGCAACCGCTCAGGACATAAGAAGATCTACTATCGCGAACAGATACTCGCAAACTGCGACCCCACGCAACTACTGCATCGCACCATAACAATACGCACACTCACAGATAGCGGTAACTGGGAGGTTGCCGACTCGCTAAACCGTTCGCTTCTAGCTACCCTCTCGCCCAACGTTCACGAGTATGCGATGGTTGCCTACGATCAGGCACGAATATGCGAGGCACTAGCCCAACGCAAAGAGATGATAGAGTGGTTTGCGCGCTCTGCCGAGGCGGACATACGCACAGCAACGAAGGATCACGCATCGTTATGTAGCCTTGCTCAGGTGCTACTCGAGCAAAACGACATTGATCGAGCCTTTCGCTATGTCACTATATCGCTCAACGACGCGCTATTCTACAATGCCAAGCTACGACCATGGCAGATATCAGCCGTAGTACCCAAGATCGAGAAGGCGTATCAGGCAAAACAGCAGCTACAGCGTCAGGAGCTACAGCGTCAAGAGGAGTATTCACGACACCTAGCCATAATCATCTCGATACTCGCCATCGCCCTAATGTGTATATGTTGCTACATGGCAATACTCATCATGCGCCTACGCAAAAAATCTCGCAAGATCAGCGAGATGAACGAGCGCATTGCTCACAGCAACGACATACTGCAACAACTCAACGAGAAGCTAGCGACAACAAATGGCGACCTACGCGAGGCAAATGCCGTCAAGGAGGAGTATATCGCCCTATTCCTCTCGATGTGCTCCGACTATATCGAGAAGCTAGCAACACTACAGCGCAACGTGCGTCGCAAGCTATCGCAGGGTAAGACATCGGAGCTTGAGCGCGAGATCACGTCATCGAGCATCATGGACGAAGAGCTACAAAACTTCTACAACATGTTCGACAATGCCTTTCTGAACCTATACCCCAACTTTGTCGAGGAGTTCAACTCACTACTCAAGCCCGACACACCTATCGAGCTTAAGCGTGGCGAGAGGCTCAACACCGAGCTACGCATATTTGCACTCATACGCCTCGGCATCACCGACTCATCGCGCATCGCATCGCTGTTGCGCTACTCGGTGAATACCATATATAACTATCGCGCGCGTACCAAGAACAATGCTCTTGGCAACCGCGACGAGCTGGAGGAGCGAGTAAAGAGAATTGGCAAGTAGATAACCTCTCCAATTCAATGCCACCAAAAGTGGTTGGCGCGCATCTAAAATAAGGAGTCCTCGGGATAGTACCTAAACGTACAGCCCGAGGACCTCTAATTTATTGTAAGAGAGTGGGGATTAATGGTTTACATCAATGACCGCCACTCAACTAGACAACTACTTAACAACGAAGTCGAGAGCACTGCCTGATGCAGAGTCGCCAGCAACCCATAGCTGGAACTTACCCGCCTCGACAACATACTCCATATCGCGGTTCCAGTATGCTAGGTCTGCCACAGGAAGCTCAAAGCGGCAGTGCTTGCTCTCGCCAGCCTTAAGCGTCACACGCTCGAAACGCTTTAGCTCCTTAACAGGACGAACCACAGAACCTACAAGGTCGCGAACATAGAGCTGTGCAACCTCTGTAGCATCATACTCACCACTATTCTTAAGGTCATACTCAACAACAATTGTCTCACCCTCAGCGTACTCCACCTTATCTATGGTTACGTTAGAATACTCAAATGTGGTGTACGACAAGCCATAACCGAATGGGAACAATGGGCCATAGCCAGTATCGAGATAGTACGATGTGCAACCAAGCGATGTCTGACCAGCACGCACTGGGATATCGTTAAGAAGAGTCTCAGTACCATTATTAGGACGACCTGTCATAGGATGGTTATAGTAGAAAGGTGCCTGACCAGCATCACGTAGGAATGTCATAGGAAGCTTGCCTGAAGGCACTGCGCGACCAGAGATAAGGTCGGCAAGAGCCTCGCCACCCATAGTTCCAGGATGGAACGAGTAGAGCATCGCATCGCAGTTCTCCAAGTCACGCTCGATGGTCATAGGGCGACCCGCGATAACAACCACCACTACAGGCTTGCCAGTGCTACGCATCTTAGCAATAAGCTCGCTCTGAGCACCCTGCAAGTTGAGCTGTGAAAGCGAGTGTGCCTCGCCAGAGAGGATTGCCTCCTCACCAACGAATACCACCACAGCCTCAGCACGCTTAGCAGCCTCGAAAGCAGCACCAAACTTAGACATATCGCAATCACGGCTATAGTCAAGTGCAGGCTCGTAGATCACATCATACTGCTTGCGAAGAGCAGTAAGAGGCGTTACAGTATGCTCAGCCTCACCATCAAATGCCCAAGTACCAAGCTGCTCATAAGGTGCATCTGCCAAAGGACCTGTAACAAGGATTGTCTTAACATCCTTAAGTGGAAGAACATTGTTGTTGTTCTGGATAAGGATAGCCGACTCAACAGCAGCCTGCTTAGCTGCTGCAAGATGCTCAGGAGCATAAGCCACCTGACGAGCTAGCGACTCATCAACATAAGGATTCTCGAACAAGCCGAGACGGAACTTAAGACGTAGAATGTTGCGCACAGCGTTGTCGATAGTAGCCTCAGAGAGCTTGCCCTCCTCGACCAAAGCCTTGACATACTGAAGATAACCAAACGACATCATATCCATATCAACACCCGCATTAATAGAGATGCGTGTTGCATCCTTAAGATCCTCAGCAAAGCCATGTGCCACCATCTCACCCGATGAGTTCCAGTCAGTTACGACCATTCCGTCGAAGCCCCACTCCTCGCGCAAGATGTCGCGAAGCAACCAGTCGTTACCCGTAGAAGGCAGACCATCAACATCATTAAACGATGTCATGAGTGTCAATGCACCAGCCTCGACACACGCCTTAAATGCAGGGAAGTAGACATTGCGCAAAGCACGCTCCGAGATCATCGTGGTGTTGTAGTCGCGACCACCCTCAGCAGCACCATAGCCCACAAAGTGCTTGATGCAGGCAGCCATACATGTAGGATCCGAAAGATCCTCGCCCTGATAGCCCTTGACCATTGCTACACCCATCTGCGAATCGAGATAGGGATCCTCGCCAGAGCCCTCAGCAACACGGCCCCAACGTGGATCACGCGCTATGTCGAGCATAGGCGAGAATGTCCAACGTACGCCAGAGGCTGTAGCCTCGATAGCAGCAATACGCGCACCCTGCTCCACGATATCGGTGTTGAACGTAGATGCCAAGCCGATAGGAATAGGGAAGATGGTGCGGAAGCCATGAATAACATCGCGGCTCACAAGGATAGGAATACCAAGACGGCTCTCCTCGACAGCCACCCTCTGCACAGCATTAATCTCAACAGGGTCAACTACATTGAGAATAGATCCCACATTGCTCTTAGCAATCTCATCCTTAAACTGAAGACCTCCTGATACCTGGTTCATCTGACCGATCTTCTCCTCAAGGGTCATCTGCTGCAACAACTCTTCGACTCTTAGGTCGATGTCGTTGTCGACAGGCGCAGCACAGCTAATAGCAAAGAGTGCGCCTAAAACTAGTAAGTGTTTAATTCTCATAAGCTTAATATTTGTGTTTTACACTATTCTATCCTCTTAAATACGCGTACATAGTCGATCTCGTAGGTAGCAGGCAGACACGACTCGTCAACACCCATCGCACCACCCCAGTTGCCGCCCCAGGCGAGGTTGAGCTTAAGGTAGAATGGCGCGTTGAAGGGCCATGTATTCTTATCACCCTTACCATCGTTGTTGAAGGTAAAGTGCAGCTTACCGTCGAAGTAGAACTTCATTGACTCTGGTGTCCACTCAACAGCGTATGTATGGAACTCTGAGGTTGCTGTGGGCAGATGTATCTCATTTGTCTTCTGCGTGCCTATCGAGTGGTAATAAGCCTTGCAGTGTATCGACGACGAGACATAATTTTCGTGGTATCCTACATGCTCCATGATGTCGATCTCACCATCATCGGGCCATGCGCGGAAGTTCTTAGGCATCATCCAGAAGGCTGGCCATGTGCCTCGTCCCTTGCAGAGCTTCAAGCGACCCTCGAAATATCCATACGTCCAGCTCTCAATGGTGTTCATGCGCACCGAGCGTACCTTGCCATCAATCTTCTGCGCTGTGATCTTCAGCGTACCGTCCGAAACCTCGGCAATGCGCGTAGAGTTATACTTGCCTCCCGAGACATAGTCCTGCAGCTCGTTATTACCCCAGCCACCATCACCAGTCTCATACCACCACTTATCAGTAGATGGCGATGATACACCTGCCGTGTCAAACTCATCGTGCCATACCAACTCATAGCCCTCGGGTGCAGCTATTGCTGGCTCCACATACTCAGCCGTATCGGGCTTCGCAAACCCTTCGGGAGCAGTGAAATTAAACCAAACAAATATCTTCTCGAGATTAGGGTTGTCGGTGCAATTAAAGGTCACAAGACGCTGAAGACGCTGAATATCAAGCTCCTTAATATTATTAGACGAGCAATCGAGATACTCTAACTTAGTGAGCGAGCGAACATCAAGCTCCGTAAGGTTATTCTTTGAGCAGTCAAGATATACAATGTCGCTAAAATATGTGGCAAGCTCAGAGAGCGACTCAATGTTGCGTCCCGAACACCTTATCTCACGAACCTCTGCCGCCTCTTTTGTCGAGAGAATGCCGTCACCGTCGCTATCGTGATCGGCAAGAAGTGCCGCTAGGAAGTTCTGATCGGCAATCGCGGCGGGCTGAACATTGTAGTTCTGCTTCACGGTAAGCTTCACGCTCTTGTATAGCGTTCTAAACTCAACTACACCCTCCCTAAGCTCCTGCAACTTGTTCTCCTCGAGGGTTAAAACAACGGTTGACGCTCCCTTGGCACCGCCCGAAGGTCGCACCTTGACCCAATCGACCTTGGGATAGACACCCCACTCAGCATCAGCAGTAACGATAACCTCAGCCTGTTGAGCTGCTGACGAGAGGGTAAGAACATCTACATTGAGTGATATATCCCCTTTTGAAGGTGTACTAACATCCTTATCACTACCGCACGCAACGGCTAGTAGAGATAGGATTATAAACGCGAAAAAGTAGATCGAGTGACGCATATAATCTGGGTTTAAAAGTTTTAAATCCAAAAATGACAATAGTAGAGACCGATAATTTGTGGTCTGTAACACATAAAGTGTTATACAAATTTAGCAAATATTTCAAACAATTCATAACCATTAGCTCCGAAAAGAGAAAAAAAGTGGTGCAAAACAACGCTCAAGCGCGCTCTGCACCACTATTTCTATTAAAAAATATAGAATGAAGAGAGGCAAAATAATGGATGTAAAGAGGAGTGGGCGATGTTCAAGAATGGAAAATTATCGAATTTTCTCAACTTCTCAAAGAGTCAAAGCGACAGAGGGACAAAAACGTTGCCTCTCTCAGAGACGCAGAGACGAAAAGACGCAGAGACAACAGAGAGAAAAAAACAACAAAAAAAATATGATGCTCGACTTCGTTCTCGTCTCTCTCGTCCCTTTCGTCCCTCACGTCTTTCTCGTCCCTCTCTGCTCTCTCTCGTCCCTCCCGTCTCTCTCTGAACCCCTCTTAACCCCTCAAAATATCTCCCGCCTCTCCCTGCGCATTGTCCTTCTTCCTCGCCCTACACCAACAACCCAACACATCCATCAACACGCACAAACACAAAAAAAGCCGAACCCTTATCGGATTCGGCTTGAAGAGGCGGCTACCTACTCTCCCACCTAAATAGGCAGTACCATCGGCGTTAGTGAGCTTAACTTCTCTGTTCGGAATGGGAAGAGGTGGAACCTCACTGCTAT
>JAFNXN010000015.1 GCA_017379015.1 Alistipes sp. | reverse complement strand
CCCTAATCTCCCTACACTCCCTACACTCCCTACACTCCCTACACTCCCTACACTCCCTAACCTCCCTAATCTCCCTATTCCCCCTATTCCCCCTATTCCCCCTACTCTCCCTACTCTCTCTTGAACCGATAGCTAAAGCATCAAAAAAAAGCGGCACCCCGCTATGGAGTGCCGCTTTGGCGTTAATTCTAAAGACTATTGGTCAATTATTTTAGACCCTCTGCATCAGCAGGTGCCCATGGCTGACCGTCTCTAGTATTGTTCTCTACAACCTTGCTACCCTCTGTAGTATCGATTGCAAACCAATTCTTTGCTGGGTGCTCAGCTGAATTTGTAATAGTGTTGTTAGTGAATGTAAAGGTGTGACCTGCAGTGAATTTACCAGCCTTTACAAGACCCTGAGCGCAGTTAATGAAGTTGTTACCAGTAACAGTCAAATCACCGCTAAATGGATTGTACTGTGGCATGATTGCCCAAGACTTAATATCCTCGAAAGTACAGCCCTCTACAACCAATGATGCGTAGCCACCGCCACCCATTGTATATACTGGATAACCCAAGTTCTTGAACGAGCAATTCTTCAAAGTGATTGTAGCGGTTGTATTCTGACCAAAAATACCACGGCCAGCCTTTGCACCTGTACCTACGAATGAACAACCCTCAACAACGAAATTCTTAATCTCAGCCTCTGCGTTGATTACGATGCTGCTATTAACGTCAGTTCCGTCATATACGAAGTCAACGTTCTTAAGTGTTACGTTCTCAAGCTTAGAGTTAGCATCAGTCTTGAATGTCATAACAGTGTTCTCGCCACCCTCGATTGTTACATTCTTAAGCTCACCAGCAGTGATTGTACCATAGTTGTTGTTGTCTGTTAAGATGATCTTGCAACCCTCAGCTGCATTTGCAACAGCGTTAGCAAACTCATCAGCACCATTTACAACTACTGGAGCCTTAACAACCCAGTTAGCACCATCCTTAACAGTATAGTAGTCAGGAGCCAACCACTCTTTAGGATCGAAGCCGAAAGTACCACCGTAGATGATTACCTCACCATCAAGCTCACGGATACCAGTGTAACCATCGCGTGTTGAAGCCTTGCCGAAAGTACCACCATTGATGATGACCTTACCGCCACCCTCAACGCATACGTAAGCACGGCGAGTCTTGTTTGTTGAGCCGAATGTGAATACACCGTCGTTGATTACGATCTCACCACCACTTGTATAGAAGTTGTAACGTCCTGGAGATGATTTTGTGTACTTAGTAATGTCAACCTTACCACCATTGAAGATTACCTTTGAACCCTCACCAGCAGCTACACCACCACCGTATGATACGAAGTTTGCATCGTTGATTACAAGCTCGTTACCCTCACCATCAGCGATAATACCATAATTAGCAGGTGTACCTGAAGTGATAGTGTTGTTGTTTACGTTAAGTGTTACCTTACCGCCAAGGTTTGCCTGGATAGCACCATTAACCTTGAGTTCCTTAGAGAAATTGTACTCACCAGCCTTGAAAGTTACGTGAACAACCTCATCCTTAGCAACGTATGACTCATCGCGCTCCTGGTTAGTATCGATCAAAACAATTACGTCATTATTAGCACCGATAGTGTTGTTCGCAACAGTAGCCTTAGCGTGCTTGTAACCTACGATAGCACCAGCATCAGCAGCCTTAACCCCATTGTACTCAGCAGTCATATCTGCAACTACAACGTTGCCCTCAACAGTGTTGCCAGAAACTTCAGCAGTCTGGTTAGCAGAACCTACGATACCTGCAACCTTGCGGTAAGCAGTGATTCTAGAGTTCTTTACAGAGCAGCCCTTAACATAAGCAACAGTCTCACCTGAAAGGTAACCTACGATACCACCAACGTTGTTAGCATCGTCCTTGTTGTAAGGTGTAGATACAACCTCGCAACCCTCAACGTGGCAATTCTCAATGCGTGCGCATACGCCATGAGCTACGATAGCAGCAGCAGTGTACTGACCATAAACCTGTGAGTTGAGGATAGTAAGGTTCTTAATAGTTGCACTCTTAGTCTTACCAAACAATCCAGCAAAATTCTTGCCTTTAACTGATACGAAGATACCCTCGATAGTGTGGTCTACACCGTTGTAGTTACCATCAAATGTACCCTGGAACTCACCAGTAGCACCGATAGGAGTCCAAAGCTCGTGGTTGAGGTGGAGATTCTTACCAAGCTTGAAGGTCTTGCCGCTGAACTTCTGACCCTTGTTGTTTACCTGGTCAGCCAACCAAGCAAGCTGTGAAGCCTCGTAGATTACATAGAACTCGCCCTCTACTACTGGCTCCTCAACAGCCTTGCCATTCCAAAGGTTAAGCTGCTCGTAACCAGCGAAGTTATCGTCGATAGATACATTGATGTGAGTAGCAGTAGTAAGAACGTTACCTACAACAGTTGTGAGGTAGTTACGCTGTACTGGGATATCAGTGTAGAATGAAGTAGTCTTAATCTCCTTACCATCCTCGTCGTTCACAGTCATTGTGAAGTGGATAGGCTTCTGAGTATCTTCAGCAAGGATGTAGTCAGTGAAGAGAGTGATGTGGCTGAAGCGTGTCTTGCCATTGTCAGCTACAACTGTCTTAGCATCGTAATCAGCAGTGTAGTAGTGGAGACCCATGTCGCTACGAACACCATCAGCAAATGTAGTAGTGTACTGCTTAACAGTGTACTCACCATCGATTGCGCCGGTTACAGCGTTGAACTTGTTAGGGTTGAATGCCTCGTACTCAACAACTGCGCTCTTAGGATCTACGTTAAGGTTAAGCTCAGCAAGGTCAGTAGCGATAACGCGAACCTTACCATAAGGACGCTTCAAAAGGATGTCCTGAGTAGCTGAGTTAGTAACCTTGATGTCGCTAGTTGCGAAGTAAGCATCAGCAACCTCATCGTTGATAGCCTCGTTAACCACGGTGATGTCTGCCAAAGTCTTGCCAATCTCATGACGAATACCCTTAACCAAAAGCTGATTAGCAGCATCCTTCTCGAACTCGCCCTGAGCAACGAAGTCAGCGAATACTACGAAGTGGTAGTCGCGGTTAGGAACCAAGCGAAGATCGAATACCACAGGCTGGTACTCGTCAACGATGATCACCTGACGGTCCTTAACAGGAGTCTTGCCAGCGTAGTCATCAGCTACGTCGTAAACCTCCAAGGTGTAACGAAGGTCAACATCGTTCCAATCCTGACGATAGTCATCCTTAGCAGCACCCTGCAAATAGTCAATAGCACCAAATGCGCTATTCATTGCGTTCTGGTCGCTGTCGCCTGCACGTGTTGCAAGCTCCTTAGCGTCCACAGAAAGCTGGAAGTCAACCTCACCACTCACTGGAGTGACAGTGTCGACATCTTGCTGACATGATACCATACCTAGTACCAATGCAGCCAATGCAAGAAATCTTACTTTCATGTTAGTGAAATTTAAAAAAATGTAAAAAAAAATAATAAAAAGTTTGTCCCAACTCTAGTAAAACGTTAAGTGAAGGGATGTAAAATCCCCCCCCCTCAGCGGGTTACGTCTTCATTCGCACAATTTCCATCAATGCTCGGACCTGCTTATGTCCGAAACATTTGTCAAATGTAGTAAAAATAATACAGAAAATGCAAGCTTTCGGCAGAAAAATTACCAAAAACTTGCATAAGGTCCTTGCTCGACATTTTTATGCGCGAGTAATCACTTTGTGCGGAAGATATGTGATAATATAATAAGTGTTCTGAAAGGGTTGAATATTTATCTTTATCACTACTCAGCAATAATAGCCTTTAGCTTAGTGCCAAGCTCAGCGTTCTCCATGATGCCGTTGATAAGCTCCGCACCGCAACCGTAGAGGTAGATAGGCACCATCTGTGCAGAGTGACCATCGGTGGCCCAGCGAAACTCAACACCCTGCTCCGAGAGGTTGAAGTCGCTATTTGCGCTGACCAACGCAAGACCTCCCGTCTCATGGTCGGCAGTGACCACAACAAGGGTGTCGGGGTGGTTGCGAGCATACTCCACAGCGACCTCGATAGCCCCCATGAAGCCCTCCATCTCGCGCTGCTGCGCTAGGGCGTCGTTGCCATGTGCCATGCCGTCGATGAGCGAGCCCTCGACCATAAGCACAAAGCCCTCGTCGCCACCGCGCGTAGCGAGAATATCTATAGCCTTGCGTGTGGCGCGCGCAAGGTAGTCGCCGCTGTCGGCACCCACCTCCTTGTCTGCCACGAGAGCCATGATGCGAGAGTCGCACGACGCTGCCTCAAGCTCCTCGGTGGTTCGCACAAGATGATAGCCCGCGTCAGCGATAACGCGCTCTACATCACCACTATAACGCTCGTTGAAGAGTGACATGCCGCCGCCTACAACAACATCGAGGGTGCTTACCACAAGCTGCTCGGTGATGGCAATATATTCGTGACGGTTAGTGATATGGGCGTAGAATGCTGCTGGCGTGGCGTGCTGAACAACGGTGGTCACAACGATGCCTGTAGCCTTGCCATGACGCTTAGCAAGCTCGGTGAGCGACTCAACAGCACTGCCGTCGGGACGTACGCCAATGTAGGTGTTGTTAGTTTTGTGGCCCGTGGCGAGAGCTGTGCCCGAGGCGGCAGAGTCGGTGACACGGTTGTCTGCCGAGTAGCTCTTCTGAAGGGCAATGTTGTCTGCCTCATCGAAGATCGTGGGACGGTACTCGTTGACAAGCTGCATCATAGAGACCGACGAAAGACCCATGCCATCGCCAATGAGGAAGATGATATTCTTAACTGGCTCGCCGCCATAGAGCGTCGACGTGCCAAGGGCAAAGCATAGTAGCAGTGCGTAGAACGATCGAAAAGTCTGTTTCATAGTTTGATGATTTTTCGCAAAATTAAAAAAAAATAGTAACTTCGCAAAATAAATCTTTCATTATGGCAGATGTACGTATAGCTGAGGATTGGAAGCAAATACTCGAACACGAGTTCCAAGAGCCCTACTTCGATGCTCTTGTCGACTTCGTGAAGGGTGAGTATGCAACCACAACGGTCTATCCCTCAGGAGCAAATATCTTTCGTGCCTTCGACAAGTGTCCGTTCGACAAGCTCAAGGTGGTGATAATAGGGCAGGACCCCTATCATGGTCCTGGACAGGCTAACGGCCTATGCTTCTCGGTGGGGCGTGGCGTGCAGTTTCCACCCTCGCTGCAAAACATCTTCAAGGAGGTGCAGAGCGACATCGGAACGCCCATACCCGAGTCGGGCGAGCTTGACCGCTGGGCTGAGCAGGGTGTCTTGCTGCTCAACGCCGTGCTCACGGTGCGTGCCCACGAGGCCGCATCGCATGCTGGGCGCGGGTGGGAACGCTTCACGGATGCTGTGGTGCGTGCAATAGCCGAGCGTAAACAGCAGGTGGTATATATGTTGTGGGGAGGCTATGCGCAGAAGAAGGGAGCTATTGCCGATCCAGCTAACAACCTTATACTCAAGGCTGTACATCCGTCGCCATTGTCGGCATATCGCGGCTTCTTTGGCTGTCGCCACTTCTCCGAGGCAAACAGATACTTAGAGTCGGTGGGCAAGACGCCTATCGTATGGTAACAAAAAGCGAGGCTACAGACCTCGCTTTTTTACTATCCATGCCGCCGCACGATAGAGATTGTCAATCGGTGCTCTGAGCCACTTCGGAAGGGCGTTTAGAAGACGTAGGCGACGTAGCTGACGGCGGTTATGGCGCGTGTAGGCAAATGCCCGTAACGCTTCGCTAGCATCCTCGCTGCCGCCCTTAACTGACTGAGTGATAGCCTTTCCGATGCCTATGCGTGCAACGTACTCGTTGAGCGTATCGCTCTGCGTTGCGTCGTATAGCTCGGCTATCGAGTGCGAGCTCTGCTCCTTGCGATAAATCGATGCCGAACGGTTGCTCGCCGTGCGCGCGTAACGAACAAGCGACATGGGCGAGAAGCAGAATGTGCCACCTTGTTGCTGAAGCCTTACCCACACCCACTGGTCCTCGCCGATGCGCATACCCTCGGGGAAGCCGCCAATCTCCTCTAGCGCAGTGCGACGCACAGTAGCCGTGGATGGAATAGCGGTGAAGCGACCCTTAAGGGCTTCGGCAGCAGGATCTACAATGCCTTCTGTATCAGGTGTATAGGCGCGATGGCGAGTGTTGTTATTGATAATGTCGAACGCCGTAGAGTAGAGCGTGCAGTCGGGGTAATATGTCATCAGACGACTCACCTCGGCAATGTAGCCCGAGAGCCAGTAGTCGTCGCCATCGAGTAGTGCGACATAGTCGGTCGTAGCGAGGCTAATGCCTCGGTTGCGCGCTGCGCTAACACCTTGATTATCTTGGCGTATGAGGCGTATGTTGTTCTGAGGATGTGCGGCGATGATGCGCTCGACTATCATGGCGGAAGAGTCGGTTGAGCCGTCGTCAACAACGATAATCTCGTGGGGGCGGAGGCTCTGCTCGATGACCGAACGAAGTGCGCGCTCGATCTCCTGCTCCTTGTTGTAAAGCGGAATGACTACCGTAATCTGCTCTGACTCAGCAGATGTTAGCGGCTCGCTAAACTGCAAAATCTCGGGTGCGTGGTTCAGACGCTTATCCTCGGGCAGCCACTTCTGAATGTCGCCATAGTGGTTGCGAAGGTAGCTCTCCAGAGAGCTTGGCGACCACAGCTCGCGCCCACCAAAACGGCGGCGTTCAGGATTCTCAATCGCACTGCGCTCGATCATATCCTTTGGCATGCGCACGATATTGTAGCGCGTTGCATCGGTTGAGTTATAACGCGTAAGTTCTCGATGTAAACGTCTGTAAATGCGCTCTTTAGACATCAGTGATGTGACGCATAATATCGCGAAACACGATACCATGCTCTTGCGGTGCACAACTCCATTATTCGCACGCTTGAACCACCTCCAGAGCCACACGCTCTTCGCCGTGAAGCAGTTGACCCAGAAACCTACTCTCGCCCTCTGGCGACGCTCTAGGGTAGGATTGTCGGGTATTAGGTCGTAGGGAAAGATGTCGATATAGATGCCATCCGCGATGTCAAGACCCACCCACTCGCTCTCGACAAAGCGTGTGCCACGCTTGCGTACCTTGGCGAAGTAGAATGGCGTATCTCGCTCAGTAGTAAACTCTTGTAATAGGTACTCCTTGCCTAATAATGCTGGTGCTTCGCGCAAAAATCGTTCATAATTTTCGCGCGTCATGCCTAGGTCGATGTCGTCGTCCCAGGGCACTATATCCTCGAAGAAGTGAGCACCGATGGCTGTGCCTCCCTGGATGAAGTAGGGTATCGAGGCAAGCTCACACACGCGACACACCTCGCCGAGGATGTCGTGAAGCTCGGCGTGTAGCTGACGTAGTATGTCGCTGTTATATTTCATCTTATAGGTTGTGTACTAGAAGGTTGCAACCACGAATGTCGCTACCCGCAATGCGTCCTTCAAGTGCAAATTCTCTCTCGTTGAGCTTGCGTCCTAGATCCTGTGTGCGGATAAAGGCGCATGATGTGAGGTTGGCAAGGTCGATAATGTCTATGCCGCCTCGCATGCCCTGAGGCGAGTGGTCGAAGGCGTCGTTTACGTCGCGCACCAAGATGCGCATCCAGCTTGGGGTCTTGAAGATGCCATCGCCCGAGGAGTATGCCTGCGACGTAAGCTCTGCCATGCCATACTCGGAGTGGATGCTCTCAACGCCAAAGCCGTTGCGAAGTATTGTGTGCAACTCGCTCTTTGATAGCTCCTTACGGCGACCCTTCATGCCGCCAGTCTCCATGATGATTGTATCTTTGAGCTTTGGGGCATACTGCTCGGCAACATCCCACAAGGCGTAGCTCACGCCAAGTAAAATCTTGGGCCTCGGATCATGCTCAATATCTTTGATAAGTCGCTCGTAATCATTGAGGTAGAAGCCTCCCGATCCTGCACGACGAATCAGCTCATCAACCATGTAGACGAGTGATGATCCCTCGCGCTCGAGGTAGTTTGGCAGAAGTCCGTAGATGCTCCATTGCTCGATGTTGCCATAGAAGCTCTCAAATGCCTTGGTGAATGTCTTGCGGTAGTTCTCCAGCGATGCCATCATGTGGCGCGATGGGGTGGTCTGCCCCGTATTGCTCGATGTGAAGACTATCTCGGGGGCTGTTTCGCCGCAATATACATCGTGGCTCTTGAATAGCTCGATAGGTAGAAATGGTATCTCCTCAATACATCTAATGCTTTGAGGATCAACACCAAGCAGCGATAGGTATTCAGCATAGGGCGCACATGTCGTGGCCTGGTGCATGAAGAGCTCCATTGCCACCTCTCTGAACTCCTTGTCGTGGGTGATATTAAGTATTTTGTCAATCGTAATCATCCTAGCAAAGTTAGTAAAAAATCTTTTGCCACCAAAAGATATTTACCATAATAATAAAGGGGATGACTCTATTTAGCCATCCCCCAATCTTGCGTAGAGGTTGAGGAAAAAGATATAGTTTAAGAACAACTACATACAACTCTTCAGCCTCGGTGTTAGTTTTCTCGTTGACTACTTCTTTGACTTAGGTGCCAGAATCATATTCATCTTCTTGCCATCGAGCTTAGGCATAAGCTCTACGCGAGCATACTCCTCAAGGTCGTTGGCAAAGCGAAGCAACAATATCTCGCCCTGCTCCTTGAAGACGATTGATCGTCCGCGGAAGAAAACGTACGCCTTAACCTTAGCACCCTCCTTGAGGAAGTTCTCAGCATGCTTGAGCTTGAAGTTGTAGTCGTGGTCGTCGGTCTGTGGACCAAAACGAATCTCCTTGACTACCACCTTAACCTGCTTTGCCTTGATCTCCTTAGCCTTCTTCTTCTGCTGGTAGAGGAACTTCTGGTAGTCGGCAATGCGACATACAGGAGGCTCTGCCTTAGGAGAGATCTCGATGAGGTCGAGCTCCATCTCATCAGCAAGGCGTATAGCCTCCTTGATTGGGAGCACGAGGTTTGGCTCAACGTTCTCGCCTACGACACGTACTACGGGTGCCGTAATCTCGTCGTTGATACGATTAGGGTTCTCCTGCTGAGGGCGACGGCCACGCTGGTCGCGCTGCTGCTGAGGATTGTTGTTGTTCTGGTTATTCCCCTGCACCTGTGGGCGCGGGCGGAATGGAAATTGTCCTGCCAAGTGAAAAACAGTTTAGTTAGACTTAAAAATATTGTTATTTGTTAGCTTCGATCTCCTTAGCTACGAGCTCCTTCATATACTCTGCAAACTCGGCAATGGTCATCTGACCCTTGTCGCCCTCGCCCTGAGCACGTACCGATACCTTGCCATCCTCAGCCTCCTTCTCGCCTACGATCAAGAGATATGGGATGCGCTTAAGCTCGTTGTCGCGGATCTTGCGGCCAATCTTCTCGTTGCGATCGTCAACCTGTGTGCGGATGTCAGCCTTGTTAAGCTCCTTGGCTACCTTCTCAGCATACTCGTTGTACTTCTCCGAGATTGGCAATACCACAACCTGATCTGGTGTGAGCCACAATGGGAACTTACCGCCTGTGTGCTCGAGCAATACTGCTACGAAACGCTCCATAGAGCCGAATGGCGCACGGTGGATCATGATAGGACGGTGGAGCTTGTCGTCTGAACCCTTATATGTGAGGTCGAAACGCTCTGGGAGGTTGTAGTCAACCTGGATAGTACCAAGCTGCCAGCTACGACCCAATGCGTCCTTAACCATGAAGTCGAGCTTAGGACCGTAGAATGCTGCCTCACCAAGCTCAACAGTGGTGTTAAGACCCTTCTCCTTACATGCCTGGATGATAGCACCCTCAGCCTTTGCCCAGTTCTCGTCCGAGCCGATATACTTCTCAGTATTGTTAGGATCGCGTAACGAGATCTGTGCTGTGTAGTTGTCGAACTTAAGTGTGCGGAAGATGTAAAGCACGATGTCGATAACCTTCTCAAACTCCTCGAGTAGCTGATCGGGGCGTACGAAGAGGTGCGCATCATCCTGTGTAAACGAACGTACACGTGTTAGACCGTGGAGCTCACCTGACTGCTCGTAGCGATATACTGTACCGAACTCTGCCAAGCGCACTGGAAGATCCTTGTACGAGCGAGGCTTCGAGCGGTAGATCTCGCAGTGGTGAGGACAGTTCATAGGCTTCAAAAGGTACTCCTCGCCCTCGAATGGGGTGTGGATTGGCTGGAACGAGTCCTTACCATACTTTGCATAGTGACCCGATGTCACGTAGAGATCCTTGTTACCGATATGAGGGGTGATAACCTGCTGATAGCCGTAGTCCTTCTGAATCTGGCGCAAGAAACGCTCAAGACGGTCACGAAGCTCAGCACCCTTAGGCAACCACATTGGAAGACCCTGACCTACGCGCTGTGAGAACATGAACAACTCGAGATCCTTGCCGAGCTTACGGTGGTCGCGCTTCTTAGCCTCCTCCAAGAGTGCAAGGTGCTCGTCGAGCATCGACTTCTTGGGGAACGATACGCCGTAGATACGAGTAAGCATCTTGTTCTTCTCGTTACCACGCCAGTAAGCACCAGCTATTGATGTAAGCTTGATAGCTTTGATGTATCCAGTATTTGGGATGTGTGGACCACGACAGAGGTCAGTGAATGCACCATTGGTGTAGAATGAGATGGTACCATCCTCAAGGTCGGTGATAAGCTCCACCTTGTACTGGTCGCCCTTCTCGGTGAAGGTCTTGAGTGCGTCGGCCTTCGACACCTCAGTGCGCACGAGCTGCTCCTTGTTGCGTGATAGCTCTACCATCTTCTGCTCGATGGTTGCCAAGTCAGCCTCGGTGATGGCTACTGGTGAGTCCACATCGTAGTAGAAACCGTTGTCGATTGCGGGACCGATACCAAACTTGATGCCTGGGTATAGTGCCTCAAGAGCCTCGGCGAGGAGGTGTGATGAGGTGTGCCAGAAGGCGTGCTTACCCTCGGCGTCGTCCCACTTGAAGAATTTGATTGTGCAGTCACAATCGATAGGGCGCATCATATCTACGGTTGCGCCATTTACCTCAGCTGCAAGTGAGTCAGCAGCTAAACGAGGGCTGATGCTCTCTGCCACCTGAAAGGCAGTTGTCCCTTTGGCAAACTCTCTTACTGAGCCATCGGGAAAGGTTACTTTAACCATGATTCAAATAAGTTTTTAATTGTTTATGTTTTTGAGTGCCTTCGTAGCTCCACAATAACGAGACGGATTACTACTCAGCTGCACTCCCTGTTTTATTCGTTGTCCTTGCTGCCTAGCATCTTAGCAAGGTTGGCAATGCGGAATACGGCAAAAAATCCTACTAAGACCATTGCACCCCATAGAATCCAATCAATGCTATCTGCGGGCATCCATCCTGCTACGCAGTACGATACGACCAAGCCAAGCAATAAGGCACTGATTACGATGCTGATCCAAATTCTAATATTCTCTTTCATAGCCTGATGTTGTTAGTCGTTATGTTCGGTCTCGGGAAGGTCCTTGATCGAGATGTCGCGACCCTTCTCGCGCTCGAAGTGCTCAAGTGGATTGGCACTCCACTCCTCAAACTCGCGGCGGCGACGTACGATGTCGATAGCCTCATAAATAGCATTACGCAACGACTGCTCATCGGCCTTACCCTCGCCAGCAATGTCGTATGCTACGCCATGGTCGGGCGATGTGCGCACTGCTGAGAGCGAAGCTGTGAAGTTTACACCGTTGGGTGTCAGCGTCTTGAATGGTGCAAGTCCCTGATCGTGGTACATTGCTAGGATAGCATCGTAACGCTTAAACTGTCCCGAGGCGAAGAAGCCATCAGCAGCAAATGGTCCAAAGGCGAGCATGCCCTCTTCGTAGGCCTCGACGATGGCTGGTTTGATGATCTCCTGCTCCTCCTTGCCAAGCAGACCTCCGTCGCCGGCATGTGGGTTAAGTGCTAGTACCGCTATGCGTGGGCGTACGATGCCAAAGTCCTGACGCATAGAGCTATTGATCTGCGATATACGCTCTACGATAAGCTCCTTTGAGAGGTGTGTTGCAACCTCCGATACAGGTACATGGATTGTAGCAAGACCTACGCGCATAAGCTCCGAGGTCATGATCATCAGAGGCTCACCGCCAAGCTCCTTAGCCAGAAATTCGGTGTGTCCTGTATATGTAAACTCCTCACTCTGAATCATCTCCTTGTCGATAGGTGCTGTTACCAGAGCATCTATTCGACCCTCACGAAGCTCCTCGGCGGCTCTTTGAAGAGCTGCTGCTGCTGCCTCGCCACCCGCCTTTGAAGGCTTGCCAGGGGTGATGCTTAGCTCCTTGGCACCACACTCCACCAAGTTGGCCTTGCCTGCTACAGCTGCGCTTGCACTCTCTATAACGTTGAAGCGTACTGGCTCAAGATCCTTGTAACGCTTTTGGTAGTAGGCTGCTGCGGCTGCTGTGCCATATACTACGGGTGTGAATAGCTCAACAAGGCGTACATCCGACAACACCTTGAGGATTAGCTCCCAGCCGATGCCGTTTATGTCACCCTGCGTAATACCTATCTTTAGACGATTGCTCATACTTGTTTATCTGTGGTTTTAAGTTACAAATATACAAAAAAATGTTTAATGCCACCATCTTATGACAAAATATTTGCTAAAACCTTGCCGTGAATGGTTTTATATGCGACAGTGCGTATCGGTTTTTAAGCTATCTCTATCATGCAACAGCCCCTCGATGTGAATTATTCGCATCGAGGGGGCATCGCTGATTATATCGATTCAGACTCTCTATGTGTCGGAGAGGTTACTCTGATAGGTTACTCGAGATATTTGTGCGTCGAGAACTCTGGCTCCTTATCCTCTGTCGCAGCAAGAGTGCACTCCGTGTACTTGTCGCTATAGAGAGGTATGACAACGCCTGTGTACTTCAAGACCTCCTCGCCACTACTATTTTTGAGCCTTATGTTCTGATTAATATTGTTCTGCTTACCAGCCTCTGTGAGTACATAGGTTGTTGCCAGTAAGTTGCTATCATCCTGAAATGTAGCTTTGTTACCCGTTGTAGTTGCTGTAGGATCAAAGGTGTTAGGTTTCATCGTCTCCACATTAAAACCAGTGCAGATATATTGAATATATTCACTCTCGATGGTTGATATCTGCTCTGCAACCTCTGCATCGTCGATTGCTATGCCGTATTTACTTGCCGCAGGCCTTAGCTTTGCACCTTGATGAGCCAACTTGCCATCCTTGATTGTTGTAGAGAGCGCAAAGGCTGCGTAGCTATCGTCGTTGAAAGCACGCTCATTCTGCATTATGTTACGCAAGCCCGCAGATGTGTCGTAGTGTAGATCTTCGCCCTTTGTTATTACGAAATCTGCCCAGCCGAGAATGATGTACTCACCAGTTGTGGGTAGCTCATCGAGGGTGAAGGTTGTTGATTGCTCATCCCAATATATCTCCTTGCGGCTATATGGCTTGTCGGTTTCCCCTGCCGTGTACAACTCCATGATAAGACGTAGGTCGTACTCCTCAAAGTCGATAGTTGCATAGTTTGTGGCTGCGGGTGTCCCCTCTTTAATCTCCGCTGGGATGGTTAGTTCCAGTGTCGTGGCATCGATAGTAGTCTCTGCTTCGGTTGTACACGATAGCGCACAGAGCGCTGTGCCCATGATTGTAAATAGTCGTTTCATAGTGTTGTTTGTGTTGTATTATTTTGGTCTTCGGAATTCGGCGAGGATGATGCCTGTTGCCATCGCAACGTTGAGCGACTCGGAGGTTGGACGGTTGGCAGGGTAGGGTGGTATAAATAGCTTGTGAGTTAGTGCATTACGACACTCCTCGCTAACACCACGACCCTCGTTGCCCATCACTATGATACCGCGCGTAGCGAGTTTTTCAGAGTAGATGTTGTTGCCATCGAGCAGCGTGCCGTAGATTGGAAGATCTAGCTCCGCGGCAGAGTGTAGCACCTCGCTGAGGTTGTCAACATAGTGTACGCGTACACGAAGCAGTGCGCCCATGGTTGCTTGCACAACCTTGGGGTTAAAGATGTCGGCACACTCCTTCGAGCAGATAACATCCTCGATACCAAACCAGTCGGCAAGGCGGATTATGGTGCCTAGATTGCCAGGGTTTTGCACCTCGTCGAGTGCTATTGAAAGTCGATTGGCGAGCCTCTTTAGAGTGAATTTGTTGCGTGGCTGCTCCACAATGGCAAGCGTGTCGGATGGAGTCTTAAGCATCGAGATGCGCTCCATCTCTCGCCTCTCGACGCACTCAACATTCGCACCTCGAAGATCGGTGCGTGTGGTGTAGATACGACGTATATGTAGCGTCGAGCCAAGGATCTCTTCAACGAGCTTAATGCCCTCGGCAACAAACAGTTGCTCCTCGTCACGCGTGCGTTTGTCGTTCAGCGATCGCACAAATTGTATCTCCGCCTTTGTCATAGTGGTTATTGTTTGCCTACGCAGTATGTCTTACCCTCCTCGGCAAGGAGTGTATTTTCAAAAATCTCGCGACACTCTTCGCGTAGTTGATCGTGCTGTTTGTATCGCGATGAGAAGTGTCCAATGATAAGCTGCTTAGCTTCAGCCTTTAAGGCTACCTTAGCAGCGTCGTGTGTGGTTGAGTGACCACGACCACGCGAGAGCATCTCTTCGCTCATGGCGTAGGTCGCCTCGTGGTAGAGTAGGTCCGTGCCATGAACCAGCGACGCAGCCTTTGCCGAGTAGGCTGTGTCGGATAGGTATGCGTACGAACGTGCCTCGTAGGGTCTATATGTGAGTTCGCTGTTGGCAATCACCTCGCCGCTTTCAAGCCTAATGTCCTCACCCCTCTTTGCCGCTACTATCTGCGCTATCGAGAGCCCATACTTCTCGATCTTGAACTTCTCGACGTTGAGCCCAGGTTGCTTCTCCTTGAAGTGAAAGCCAGCGGTAGGCACTCTGTGGCGTAGAGGTATGCTCCAGACCTCGAGTGTGGAGTTCTCCATGAGTAGGCGATGCTCCGTGGTGCGTATCTCGTGCCACTTTACCTCGTATGGGAGGTCGTCCCAGAAGTATTTGCGGTGGTAGTCAAGAATCTCGCCCATGGGCGCGGGCGCGTATATATCTAAGGGAGTTCGCTTGCCCTCAAGTCCGAGAGTGGCGATAAGCGGAAATAGCCCAAAGCAGTGGTCGCCGTGGAGATGCGATATGAAAACAGCTCTAAGGCGTAGCGGATTTATGCCACGCCTTATGAGCTGCCGTTGTACCCCCTCGCCAGCATCTATGAGGTAGTATTGCTCGTCGAGGTTTACTACCTGTGCCGATGGGTGAGCATGGGGTGTAGGCTTAGCGGATGAATTACCAAGTATGGTTACCGTAAACCCCATTATATCAGATTACTGTGCAAGCAACCAACGCTCGCAGTCGAGAGCTGCGATACAGCCCGAACCTGCAGCTGTGATAGCCTGACGGTAGTGAGGATCCTTAACGTCACCAGCGGCAAATACGCCCTCTACTGAGGTCTTTGATGTGCCTGGCTGAACCTTGATGTAGCCCTGCTCGTCAAGCTCCAACTGACCCTTGAATACCTCTACGTTTGGATGGTGACCGATAGCGAGGAAGAAGCCCATGATTGGTAGGTCGCGCTCCTCACCTGCTGTGCTCACTACGCGTACGCCTGTTACGCCCTCCTCATCGCCAAGAACCTCCTTGGTGTTGTGCTCGAAGAGTACCTCGATGTTAGGTGTGTTGAATACACGCTCCTGCATAGCCTTAGATGCGCGGAGGTAGTTCTTACGAACGATAAGGTAAACCTTGCGGCAGATAGAAGCAAGGTAGGTAGCCTCCTCGCAAGCGGTGTCACCACCACCAACAACAGCTACATCCTTCTTGCGGTAGAAGAAGCCGTCGCATGTAGCACATGCACTAACACCCATACCACGATACTTAGCCTCAGACTCCAAACCAAGATACTTTGCCGATGCACCTGTAGCTACGATTACTGCGTCAGCCTCGATCTCGTGCTCATGGTCAACGATAGCCTTGAAAGGACGCTTTGAGAGGTCGATATCGGTGATGATACCACGACGTACGTCGGCACCAAAACGCAATGCCTGCTTGCGAAGATCCTCCATCATAAGAGTACCTGTGATACCCTCAGGATAACCTGGGAAGTTCTCAATCTCGGTTGTTGTGGTGAGCTGACCACCTGGCTCGATACCCTCGTAGAGTACTGGCGATAGGTTGGCACGTGATGTGTAGATAGCAGCGGTAAAACCTGCAGGACCGCTACCAACGATCAAAACTTTTACTTTCTCCATAGTTTTGGTTGTTTTAGTTGTTATTGTTAGTTTAATATGTTGTGTATCTATAGTTTATATCTCTTGTTTGGCTATTGTGTTTGCCCCCCCCCACATTGGGTTATCGTGTATTGCGGAAGTCTGCCTCCTGCTCTTCGTGTGTTCTGAAGTCGTAGCCATAGCCTATCATCATGCCGATGCCCGTGTCGCGTTGGCGATCCGACTCGGTCGTCTCGCGCATGCGTCGCTGTATGTTGCGCGACGCGGCGATTGCCTCCTCAATATCTTCGGATGTGGGTGTGTGACCTAGGAGGTTGCCCAGGAGGTTGCATGCGTAGGCGGCAGCCATGTCGTCGTATTCGAGCATCGCCTTGTCAAACATCGCAACTATCTCCTCGAGCGTTGAGTCTTGAGCCTCAGCACGTTGCAAGATGCGCTGCATGAGTGTATGTGGCATGTATTGACCAGCAATATCTACCCACTCGCCACAACTATCTGCCGAAGCGCGGCTAAGGTCGCCACTCTCGAGCATCGCGCCTATTGAGGCTGCTATGGCACTGTTGTATAGTTTGATGCCTCGCTGTAGCATCGATGCTTTGATTATGGTGCGATTATAGTTGAATGTCTTTGCCTCGGGGTCATCCTCATGTAGGCGTGTAAGGATGTCGACGCCGCGAAGCATCTTGCCCGTGAGATAGGGGTTAAACTCCTCGAAGTGGATGTTGTCATGTTTTATGCTTCGCTTGTCGCGCGACTTCCACTTCTCGGTGTCGCGCACTGTGCCGTAGCTTGTGAGGGCGATGGCTGGAACCAGCGACGAGTGGCCATCCTCCTCGATAAGGTAGGAGTAGGGCATATCCTGAGTATCGTGGTGGCGCGTATGGCGACCAAGGATCACGGTGTAAGGACCTTCGATGGCTGGCGACATCACGTAGGCATTGCTTCCGAACTTCGAGCCACGAAGGTGTACGGCCTGATGTACAGCACCGCTCTTGAAGAGGTGGTTCGACTGGTTGGTGCCACTACCAGCGTTGAAGAACGAGAAGATGCCGGCGATGAGCAACGACGACTTATGGTGTGACACGGTGAATGGACCTGCAAATATCGCTGCTGCCTCGCCATTCTCGCAGTGACAGTTGGCAAAGAAGAGTGAGTCGGCAGCTGTGAAGCCGTTTGCTAGGTGTGACCTCTCGCCTACGAAGCATCGCTCGATGCATGCGCCACTCTCAATGGTTGAGTCGTTGTAGAGGATGAAGTCCTTGGCGCGCACATCTACACCCACCTGAACATTGTTCTGTATTGTGCCATTCTCGAGGTGTGATGCTCCCTCAATTGTGGTGGTGTTGCCGATGTTCACCTCGCGGATGAACTTAACGCCGAGTATTGTTACATTGTCACCCACGCGTCCCACGCTATGACGCTGCTTCTCTGCCTCGTGCATAACCTTGCGCTGCAACTGCTCGACCAGCGCGGTGCGATTACGCATCATTGTCATGATGTATGCCACCTGTGCGGTTAGCTCGTTGTAGATTGGTATGCTTCGACCGCCATTCTCGTTTACTGCCGAGACCATCACGCCACCGCCAAAGAGCGATTCGTGGCGGCACTCAAGACGAAGAACCGAGTCGATGTAGCAGTTATTGCCAATCTGGTAGTTGCGAATTTTTGAATAGGATATGAGGGTGTTTGAGCCGATTGTTACATCGCCCTCAAAACGAACGTTACGCAGTTGCTCGGGGCTAAAGTCCTCGGCAACCAACACTCTATCCCACGACTCAGCCCAGCAACCCCTCTGGCGAAGTGCTGAGCGTTCAACCTCACTTATGTGTCGTAATCCGTTCATTATTAATCTTTTTTGGTATATACTACTCGTTTTGTCTCGAAGAACTCATCGTCAAAGAATTGCGAGATATTGTAGATGTCCCACCTGCGACGTGTTGCTGCAAGCTCCTCGGCAAGATCGCCACCCTTGAGATATAGGATGCCATTGGGGAGTGTTCCTCGCTCGCCCTTGCGTAGGAGCTGCCATGCCCAAGGCATAAACTTTGCCATCTCGGTCACGGCACGCGACACAACATAGTCGCACTTCTCACCAAGCTGCTCGGCACGGCAGTTCACGGCTCTAAGGTTCTTTATCTCAGCACCCTGGATGATACCCTCGACAACGCGTATCTTCTTAGCTATGGAGTCAACACCGATAAACTCAACCTCCGGAAACATGATGGCAAGAGGTACAGAGGGGAAGCCTCCGCCGCAGCCGATGTCCACCACGCGTGCTCCAGCCTCAAACTTGCATACCTTGGTGATGGCAAGTGAGTGGAGGATGTGGCGTGTGTAGAGGTGCTCCATATCTTTGCGCGAAACGACATTTATTCGAGCATTCCACTCCTCGTAGAGTGAGCCAAGAAGGTCGAATTGCTGCTCCTGATGAGAGTCAATATCGGGAAAGTATCGCTTTATAAGTTCGCTATTCATGGTTGTCGGTGTGTCAATCTGTTTTGTGTTCTACTCCTTGTCGAGGATCATCTTGCAGACCGCTGCCTTGGCGCGGCGAATCTGCGTCTTTATTGTGTTCATTGGTCGCCCAAGCTTCTCGGCAATCTCCTCATAAGAGTATTCATCCAAGAAGCGCATCTCGATGATCTTGCGATAGTCCTCCGAGAGCTCGGCAAGTGAGGCCTCGAAGTGTGCCGTGCGCTGGTTTATTATCACCGACTCCTCGGGTGAGGGGGTGGTGGCTATGGGTGCCATAAACTTGCTATCTATCGACACATCATCGGCACGACGGCGCACGTGGTCGACAAGCGTGTTGCGCGCTATGGTGTAGATCCACTGTCCAAAGGTGTAGCTCTCCGAGTAGTCGGCGAGGTGCAGGTAGACCTTGATGAAGGTCTCTTGGAGCAGGTCGTCCGAGGTGTCGTTGTTGCCTAGGCGTTGCTCGAAGAGGTGCTTGATAGCCTCGTTGTAGCGCATGAAGAGGTACTCGAAGGCACGATCGTCGCCCTCCGAGGCAAGCTTCACTAAGCGAGCATCTGTGGCTACGATATAATTCTCTATATCCATGCTTTAGGGCTATTGTTGCTATGCTTTAGCGAGATCATAAAGTCGATTATTGGGCCCAAAATGTCGTAGATCCAATAGTTGACAAGTATGCCATGTTCGCCAAGTTTCGAGGCGGTCTTGCGTGTCGAGAGTAGCACCATCGTGTAGCGCACGATGAGCATGAATGCAGCAAATATCTTGAGCTCCAGGGGTAGGAGTACTATTATCGCTAGGGCGGTGAGAAGGAAGAGCATTCGGCTTCCACTCTCCCAGCGTGCAAAGGTTCGTATAGGTGTAGGGTAGTACTCCGCCGTAGAACGGTTGTAGCGGATCACCTCAAGCCACTCGCTCCACTTCGAGGGGCGATCTTCGTGGACCAACGATTTGGGCGATAGCATCACTGCACTACGTCTGGGCGAGGTGATCGACTGTATGTATAGATCGTTCTCGCCAATATCCATGTTGAGGTGGTTGAAGCCTCTTGTAGCCTCATATAGGCGGCGTGTGAAGCCAAAGTTGCTGCGTGGGGCAACATATATTCGGTCGTTTACTGCCATCGCCATGTGGTTGCGGCTATAGTGCATCTCCGCAAGGCGCATGAGGTAGGTCGAGAGACTCTTCTCGTCGAAGTAGGGTGCTGCTGCGCCCGCCACAATCGATCCGCGCTCAAAGGCTAGTGCCATGTACTTGACCCACTCGGTGGTTGCAGGTATCGTGCCAGGGGTAGTAAAGAGCAGATGGTCATACTGCGCTGACTTTATTCCGATGTTGTAAGCCTGCTTTGTGGTGATGTATATGCGTCCGTTGCCACTGAGCTTTGTGAGCTTGAGGTTTGAACGCTCGTCGCGTATGCGCTGAAGCTCGGCATAGTAGTCGATGTCGCGGCCGATGTAGACCACAACCACCTCGTAGACGGGGTACTCCTGTGCTAGGATCGTGGGTAGCTGCTCGCTGAGGAAGAACTCGTCCTCGCCACGTACGGCAACGATAATCGAGATAAAGGGATTCTCGCAATACTTCTCGTTGCGCTTAGCAAGACGGAAGCGGTGAATGCGTCGGTATGCTATCGCATAGTAGTATGTTTGAACGGCGAATAGGACGATTAGAATCGCTACGAGAGCTATGCCCTGCCAAGAGTAGTGTTCTGCTATTTGGTAGAAAAAATTCATGTCGATATTGGTACTAAAATATATCGCGCAAATTTATGTAAAAAATAGCAAAATGCCAAATAAAAGTGATGGCAATGGCGGGCGATGTGTCGAATTCACTCGTCTGATAAAAGTCTGCGTTCCCTCAATGGCTTTTTGTGGCGTGTGTTGCTCGATGTCTACTTACATTGTTTGATTTGGGGTAATATATTCTAGTTTACTGATTTTATCTGCTTTTTATATTTTGCCCAATTAGAACTCTTATTGTACAGTTTTACTAATTCGTGAGGGATGTATATCGTGGTGTTTTCGGTAATGCCAAGGTCGTCTATTGCTGGCGGTGTATTGGCATTGCATCTAATCGAAGTTAGGCTGATGCAGCCTACAAGTGCCTCTGTGCCGATCTCCGCAATATTGCTGCCAATGATGATTTCGGAGAGCTTGAAACAGTTGCTGAAGGCGTGAGTCTTAATATGGGTTAAACTCTCTGGTAATGAGATTGTTGTGAGCTTTACGCAACCCATGAATGCCTCCTCCTCGATGAGTGAAACTGAGCTGGGAAGGGTTACGCTTGTAAGTGTGTGACACCCTTTGAAGGCCTGTATGCCGATGGTTGTGACACCCTCGGGGATGTCGTATGTTGGGGCTCCCTCAAGATAGTCCATGAGGACTCCATCGACAATAAAGCAGCGTCCATCTGTCGAGGCGTTTTTACCTGTGTAGGCAACAATATTTTTTCGATCTAGACCATCTATATTTTTGAAGTGTCTGTCGGATATGGCATCAATGGTTATCTCGCTGATGTTGCAGCCGTAGAATGCATTGCGACCAACTGCCTCGATGGAGTTGGGTATTGTGATGCGCTTGAGGTTGCTGCATCCGCGAAAGGCGTTGTCGCCGATTGTGGTGATGCTACTCGGAATGGTGATCTGCTCTAAGGCCTGACAACCCCAAAATGCCTCATTGCCAATCGATGTTACGCTTGTGGGAATGACTATCTCGGTGAGTGCTGTGCGGTTTTTGAATACTCCTGTGCCAATGGTAGTTACGCCATCGGGGATGGTGTATGTCGTGTCGTTAGCAGCATAGTGTAGTAGAGCTCCATCTTTGATTACGCAGCAGCCGTCGGCTGAGGCGTGTCTGCCGATATAGCGTGACGCACGTCGCATATCTAGGCTCATGGTGTATTGTGGTGCTACGCCTAGCACGGCATTGATCACGATGTTTTGGATGTCGCAGTCGCAAAATGAGTACTCTCCGATTGAGGATATGCTGTTTGGAATTGTTAGATTTTTGAGGTTGCTGCACCCGTTAAAGGCGTATTCGCCTAGCGTGGTGACACTCTCGGGAATAGTCACATTGTCGAGGCTGGTGCAGTAGCTGAAGGCATACTCGTCGATAGTTGTTATGCTCTCTGGGAGGATGATTGACGCTAGGCTGCTACACTCGGCAAAGGTCCACTCTCGGATAACTGTCATGCTGCGAGGAAGAGCTATCTCTTCGAGGTTGCTACAACCGTAAAATGCTGATCCTCCGATGTCGGTTATGTTGTGAAGGTTGATCTGTGAGAGTGATGTGCAGTAGCTAAATGCGTATGTTCCTATGCTGCTCACCGCGTCTGGAAGCTGGATGCTTCGTAGGTTTGTGCAACTGTCAAAGGCGTAAGCCCCTATCGCGGTTATGGTGCTGGGGAGTGTTATGCTTGCGAGATTTTCGCAGCCGGCAAAGAGTATCATAAGCTCGTTGTTCTCATCTGCGCCGATGTGAGTTATCGTTTTGCTTAAGCATATTACGCCCTCGTTGTTCGTATATTTGTGGCTGACGATAGAGTTTGTTATTGTGCATGGTTTCTCAGAGTCCACGGCATCGGGCGTGATGTTGAGCTCGAGAGGCTTGTGGTCGGTCGTGGTGTATCGTATCTCGTTGTCGGGGTGTTCGGCATGAGCGTTAAATAGGGCGGTTAGGCAGGCTATGGCGGTGATAAATAATATGCGTAACATGTTGTCTATGATCTTTTTGCGTGATGTTAAATTCTAAGTGTGTTATTTTGACGGCTGTGTAGCTGTCGGCGTATCACAAAGATACTAATATTTTTCTATCTTTGGTGTTGTGTGCATTGTTTTTCTTGAGCGAGGAGGTGTTAAATTCTATGTTTGGGGATCTTTCGGGGTTCAAGGTTTGTGGTTTGCGGAATTTTTACTATCTTTGTGCGTTATATATACATGTATGGAATTTACTTTACAATATACTGCTTCGGATAGCAAGGCTCGCGCAGGCGTGCTAAGTACAGATCATGGATGTGTGGAGACCCCGATATTTATGCCCGTAGGTACTGCTGCGGCGATGAAGGGTATCTATCATCGCGATGTTGAGAATGAGGCTAAGGCTCAGATAATCCTTGCAAATACCTACCATCTCTACCTCCGCCCAGGAATGGATATTATGGAGGCAGCAGGGGGAGTGCATCGCTTCTCGTCGTGGAACAAGCCTATGCTTACCGATAGTGGTGGATTTCAGGTCTTCTCGTTGGCGGCATGCCGTAAGCTTAAGGAGGAGGGGTGTTACTTCCAGTCGCACATTGATGGCTCGCGCCACCTCTTCACGCCCGAGAGTGTTATCGATACAGAGCGTACTATTGGTGCTGACATCATGATGGCATTTGACGAGTGTCCTCCGGGTGATGCCCCCTACGACTACGCTCGTAAGTCGCTCGATCTGACAGAGAGGTGGTTGGACCGCTGCTTCAATCGTTACTCGCAGACAGCACCTAAGTGGGGTCACTATCAGGCACTCTTCCCCATCGTGCAGGGTGCTGGCTATCCCGACCTTAGAGAGCGTGCAGCCCGCAACGTGTTGCAGTATAATGCTGACGGATATGCCATTGGCGGTCTTGCCGTGGGCGAGCCTACCGATGTGATGTACTCTATGATTGAGGTGTGTAATGCGGTGCTGCCTACCGATAGGCCACGCTACCTCATGGGTGTTGGTACGCCAGTGAATATCCTCGAGGCTATTGATCGTGGCGTCGATATGTTCGATTGTGTGATGCCTACGCGTAATGGACGTAATGGTCAGCTCTTCACCTCAGAGGGTGTGATTAACATCCGAAATAAGAAGTGGGAGATGGACTTCTCGCCTGTAGACCCTAATGGTGTGACATTCGTCGATAAGCAGTACACAAAGGCATATTTGCACCACCTTGTAGTCTGCAAGGAGATGCTCGCAGCACAGATTGCCTCGTTGCATAACACTGCATTCTACCTCTGGTTGGTGGGTGAGGCGCGTCGTCACATCATCGCTGGAGATTTCAAGAGTTGGAAGGAGGAGATGGTTGTAAAACTATCACGAAGATTGTAGACTATGAGATTGAGATTGATGCCATCTATACCTGGTTATAGGACCCTCGACAGATATATCCTCGGAAAGTTTCTGAGGACCTATATCTTTGGTCTTATGATGATCATCATCATCGTTGTTGTCTTCGACTATGTTGAGAAGGTCGATGACTTCACCGAGCTTAAGGCGCCGTGGAGTGCGGTAGTCAACGACTACTACCTCAACTTCATCCCCTATTTTATCAACCAGTTCTCCTCGTTGTTCACCTTTATTGCCGTGATCTTCTTCACCTCGAAGCTGGCTATGCAGACCGAGATTGTGGCAATCTTGTCGGGTGGTGTGAGCTTTAGACGCCTCATGTGGCCCTATTTCCTTGGTGCGTTGCTCATCACGATAGCAAATATGAGTCTTAGCCTATGGGTGATACCGCAGGCACAGCGTGGCATCATACAGTTTGAGAGCCAGTACATTAAGAGTAGCCAGCGTGTGCTCTACGATGAGAATGCCTACCGACAGATCGAGCCTGGTACCTATGCCTACGTTCGTGGATATAGCCCCCGCGGTGAGGTGGTGTCGTTCTTCGCGCTCGAGAAGTATGAGGACTCGGAGCTTGTCTCTAAGCTCGAAGCCTCGGGAGCATCGTTCGACGAGGAGTCGGGACGCTGGACTGCGCCACGCTATGTTACCTATAATCGTACGGAGGATAACCTCTACGATTTTGAGCTACATCGTAACCTCGACACGTTGATTAACCTTGATGCCCGCGAGCTTGGTGAGACTAAGTCGTTGGTTAAGACCATGACCATCAGCGAGCTTAACGAATATCTTGAGCAGCAGCGTGCAAAGAGCTCGGACGATGTCTATATCATCGAGGTGGAGCGTCATGCGCGTTACTCCTATCCTGTGGCTACATTCATCCTTACCATCATCGGCGTGTCGCTTTCGTCGCGCAAGATGCGAGGCGGAATGGGTATGCACATCGGACTGGGCATTGCGCTCTGTTTCAGCTACATCATGCTTGGTCGTGTCTTCGAGCAGATTGCCATAAGTGGCTCGATGATCCCTAGCCTTGGTGTCTGGCTGCCAAACATTGTCTTTGCCCTCATAGCAGCATTTGTATATATTAAAGCACCTAAATAACATGCAAAGTGTATCACACATAGTCGACTATCTACGTCGTGGTGAGCGTCTTACAGCGGAGGATGCCGTTGTTTTGTGGCGCGAAGCCCCACTGTGGCTCCTTAGCGAGCTGGCTCTCAGCAGTAAGCGTGCCGTGAGTGGTGAGCTAGTCTACTACAATCGCAATATCCATATCGAGCCATCGAATGTCTGTCTGTTTAACTGTGAGTTCTGCTCGTTCCGCCGTCGTGTGGGAGATGTGGATGCATGGTTTCTAACGCTTGACGAGATTGAGGAGCGTGCTCGTAAGATGCAGGGAACGGGCATAACGGAGGTGCATATCGTTGGTGGTGTGCATCCCGACCATACGATCGACCTCTACTGCGAGATGATACGTCGCATCAAGGCTCTGCTTCCAAATGTGGCTGTTAAGGCCTATACGGCTGTCGAGATCTCCTACATGTCGCGTCGCGAGGGCATCTCTCTGGAGGAGGGCTTGCGACGTCTTCAGGCTGCCGGCATGGAGAGCATACCGGGTGGTGGTGCCGAGATTTTCGATGAGGAGCTGCGTAGCAAGATATGCCCCGATAAGTGCTCGTCGGAGGAGTGGTTGGCAGTGCATCGTGCCGCGCACAACATGGGTATCGACACTAACTGTACTATGCTCTATGGTCATATCGAGACTATCGAGCAGCGTGTCGACCATCTCAATCGTCTGCGCCAGTTGCAGGATGAGGCCCCTGGCTTCAACGCCTTCATTCCGCTTAAGTATCGTAGTCGCAATAACCGTATGTCGGAGGTTGGCGAGTGCTCGGTGGAGGATGATATGCGTATGATAGCAATGAGCAGGATCTTCCTCGACAACATTCCACATATCAAGGCATATTGGGTGGCATACGGCAAGAGTACAACTGAGATGGCACTGGCATTTGGTGCTGACGACATTGATGGTACGATTGACGACTCAACGAAGATCTACTCCATGGCGGGTGCCGATGCTCGTCCTACGATGAGCGTTGAGGAGCTTGAGGCCTTGGTTCGCGATGCTGGGTTTGTTGCCGTGGAGCGCGATACGCACTATAATGAGATCAGACGTAGCGCGCAGCCTGCAGCTACGATGCAGCGTAGTCAGCGAGGTCAGAAGATTGCCATAATGTATGGTGATGATCCTAACTCGGATGCTAGGCTAAGAGATGAGAGAGTGGACAAAGAGGTCAATGAGGGAAATAACGAAAATAGAGATATGAAGAGTGTAAAGAGTAGTAACAAGGGGGCTGAGAGGGGCTCTGAGAGTGGCTTCCGCGCCATGTATAAGCGTAATATAGTGCTGTGGACCATCCTTTCGATTGGTGCATTCGGACTCCTGCTAATCCTCCTATTGTACTTTGGTCTGATGATCTTTACTCGTCATAGCAAGAGTATCGTTGTGCCAAACTTCATCGAGATGAATTTGGAGGAGGCTCGAGTGATGGCTAAGGATATAGGCCTTGAGATTGTTGTTCGCGACTCAGTGTATGAGTCGGAGATCGCTGGTGGCGTTGTCATCGACCAGATGCCAGCACCATCTTCGGTGCGCGAGGTTAAGGTGAAGCCAGATCGTAAGATCTATCTCACGGTAAACGCCTATGCGCGACGCATGATTCAAGTGCCATACGTGGCTAACCAATCTCTGCGTCAGGCAATTAATCAGCTTGAGCGCGATGGTTTCAACATCGGTAAGCTAGAGTATGTGCCCCACACCTACGATGGTCAGGTTGTCGAGCAGAAGGTTGCCGGCAAGGTAATCACTCGATCAACCAACATAAAGCTCCCCTATGGTTCGAGTGTTACGCTGAAGGTGGGATATCGCTCAGGAAAGCAGATTACGGCAGTGCCCCAGCTTATGGGTATGAACCTCTCTAAGGCTAAGAACACGCTCTGGACAAGTGGACTTAATGTCAACAAGGTAGAGTACGATGAGACGGTGAAGGATCTTAAAGATCGCCGTTTGGCACGAGTATATATGCAGACACAACCTGCAAAGAAGGGCGTTGTGCGTGGCACAAAGGTGTCGATATATCTCACTTGTGACGAGAAGCTTATCGACTCTCTCTCGAAGATCACGGATACTCGCTCGGCATACTACGATGAGCAGCGTCGTCTGATGCAGAAGGAGGCCGAGGCTGAGGCTAAGGCTCAGGAGGAGGAGCGCAAGCGTCTTGAAGCTGAGGAGAAGGCACGTGCCGAGGCAGCTGCTGACTCGCTAAGGCTTCTTGCTGCGAGTGAAGAGCAGGTTGTGGCGAGCGTTGAGGGTGCTACAGATGTAGACGAGGAGTAGCTAAACTTTAAACTGATTTTTTAGGTGACTGAAAGTAGAGATATACTTGCGGATGTAGATCTTAATGAGGATCTTGAGCTCTCGATGGGCGATGCTTCGGACGAGGGCGATGAGATGTATGAGCACTTCGCCGTGACGGTGGATAAGGGGCAGTCGTTGATGCGCCTCGATAAGTTCCTCACCGCACGCCTTGAACATACCTCGCGCAACCGTATTCAGATGGCGGCTGATGGCGGCAACATCATCGTTAATGGAAAGCCCCAAAAGTCGAGCTATAAGGTTAAGCCCCTCGATCAGATATCGATTGTCATGCCCTATCCCCGCCGCAAGGAGGAGATTGTGCCTGAGAATATACCCCTTAATATTGTCTATGAGGATGACGACATCATTGTGGTGAATAAGGAGGCTGGTATGGTGGTCCACCCAGGTGTGGGTAACCATAGCGGCACGCTAGTCCACGCCCTATCGTACCATCTTCGCGACCTGGAGATGTTCTCGGAGGGTAATGCTCGCGCGGGATTGGTGCACCGAATTGATAAGGATACGTCGGGATTGTTGGTTGTGGCAAAGAATGAGCGAGCTCATGCCGCCCTTGCCAAGCAGTTCTTCGACCATACGATCTATCGTCGATATGTGGCTCTTGTATGGGGCAACATCGCCGATGATGAGGGTACAATCATAGGTAACATTGGTCGTAGCCCCAAGGATCGTCTACAGATGTATGTCTTTGCCGATGGCTCGGATGGTAAGCACGCAGTGACCCACTTCAAGGTGTTGCGTCGTTATGGCTATGTCACCTTGGTGGAGTGTCGTCTTGAGACGGGACGTACCCATCAGATACGTGTTCACATGTCTTGGCAGGGTCATCCACTCTTCAACGATGAGCGTTATGGTGGCGATCGCATCCTCAAGGGTACGACATTTATGAAGTATAAGCAGTTTATCGAGAACTGCTTTAAGCTCATCCCACGCCAGTCGCTGCATGCTCGTGCTCTGGGCTTTGATCACCCTACGACGGGCAAATATATCCAGTTTGAGTCGGAACTTCCTGACGACTTTAAGGCCGTGTTGCAGAAGTGGGAGACATATACCGACTCAGTAGGTCTGGATCTTGATGAGATATAATTTAGTTACACAACTCTCGATTGCGTTATGTTTCTACCAACAACAACTAAAGAGGTTGAGGCTCGCGGCTGGGATGAGCTCGATGTGATCATCTTCTCGGGTGATGCCTATATTGACCACCCAGCATTTGGTGCTGCGGTCATTGGTCGCATCCTTGAGGCTGAGGGCTACCGTGTGGCTATCGTCCCACAGCCCAACTGGCGCGACGACCTGCGCGACTTTAAGAAGCTGGGCAAGCCACGCCTCTTCTTTGCCGTCTCAGCAGGCGCAATGGACTCTATGGTGAACCACTATACAGCAAACCTAAGGTTGCGCTCCAATGATGCCTATACGCCGGGTGGCAAGGCGGGATTTCGTCCCGACCGCACGGTGGACACCTATACGAAGATCCTCAAGCAGCTCTACCCACATACGCCTGTTGTCGTTGGTGGTATCGAGGCGTCGCTGCGTCGCCTTACGCACTACGACTACTGGACAAACTCGCTTCGCGAATCTATACTTGCTACGTCAAATGCCGACTTGCTAGTCTATGGCATGGGCGATAAGGTTATCCGTGAGGTGGCAAAGGCAATGCGTAATGGCTTTAATATGAAGCTATTGCGTGGTTTGCGTCAGGTGGGCTTTATAGCCGATAAGGAGTATGTGGAGCGACTCTATAATGGTAAGACCATTGTGCTTAACTCCTTCGAGGAGTGTATGACGGATAAGCAGAAGTTTGGCAAGAACTTCTGTAATATAGAGGTGCTGAGCAATATGCTTAAGTGCGACACCACGCTGGTGGAGCCTGTAGGCGATAGGTATGTTGTCATCACACCTCCCCACGAACGCCTCACTACCGAGGAGCTTGACCACTCGTTCGATCTGCCCTATGAGCGCGCTCCGCACCCTCGATATAAGGGCAAGGGCGACATCCCCGCTTGGGAGATGATCAAGCACTCGATAAACATCCATCGTGGATGCTTCGGCGGCTGCTCGTTCTGCACCATCTCGGCACACCAGGGTAAGTTTATCAGCTCACGCTCGGAGCGTTCGATACTCTCGGAGGTGGAGCGTGTGGCGCAGATGCCCGACTTCAGAGGTAATCTCTCCGATATTGGTGCTCCCTCGGCAAATATGTATCGTATGGAGGGTCGCAATCAGGAGTTGTGCCAGAGGTGTAAACGCCCCTCGTGTCTACACCCTAAGTTGTGCCCTAATATGAATAACGACCACACGCCACTCTTGGAGTTGTATGCCAAGATACGTGCCGTAAAGGGCATCAAGCGTGCATTTGTGGGTAGCGGAATACGTTACGACCTCTTCGACGATTCGTCATACTTCGAGACTGTCGTTAAGCATCATACCTCGGGTAGACTGAAGGTTGCTCCAGAGCATACCGAGGAGCATGTGCTGAGCCTTATGCGTAAGCCCTCGTTCCAGCTCTTCGAGAAGATGAACTCACGCTTTAAGCAGATATGCCGTCGCGAGGGTCTTAACTATCAGTTGATACCATACTTCATCTCGTCGCACCCCGGTTGCGAGGAGCGCGATATGGCCGCCCTAGCACGTAAGGTGCTTGGCAACCTGAACTTTACGCTTGAGCAGGTGCAGGATCTTACGCCTACGCCCATGACCCTCTCGTCGGTGATGTTCTATATGGGTGAGAATCCATATTCGGGTGAGAAGATATATGTGGCACGCTCGCAGGATGATAAGCGTCGACAGAAGAGCTACTTCTTCGGAGGTAAGCTTCCTGAGGCAGAGCCTCGCAAGGAGCAGCGTGCTAGTAGGGTGTCGCACCATGCGGGTAACGCACGACGTGTGAAGCGTCGTGGATAATATGCACTTTATTCACTTTTTATTAATAACTTATTAACTTTTAAAATTTTAAACTATGAAGAAGATTCTATTTTTTGCTGCAATGCTTGGTTTTGCAGTAGCATGTGGTGGTCAGAAGAGTGGTGAGGCTGCTGAGCAGCCAGCTGCAGAGGTTGAGGCAGCAGTAGAGGCTGTTGAGCCAACTGTTGAGCCAGCTGCTGAGGCAGCTCCAGCACCTGCTGTTAAGGCTGAGGCAGCTGTAGAGGCAGCTCCTGAGGCTGAGGTTGAGAAGAAGGAGCCTATCGCATCTGAGGCTAAGGTAGGTACTGGCCTTAGCACTGGCGAGGAGAAGAAGGCTCAGTTCGAGGTTAAGGGTAACATCGACCCTGAGGCTCAGCCAAAGAAGGCTCCAGTTGCTAAGCAGCCACTTGCTAAGAAGCCAGCATCTAAGGAGCAGGCTCCTAAGACTAAGTCTGAGGCTAAGGTTGCTACTGGTCTTGAGGTTAAGTAATTTTGACTTTTTAAATAACGAGACCGACCAAAAATCACTTTTTAGTCGGTCTTCTTTAGAGGTCGTCAGTCCAAATTTGTGACTACGATATAAAAAAACAAACGCTACCTGATGGTGGCGTTTGCTTTTTTGAGCTGTTGACGAGGCTTGAACTGACGGGTGCTGATGCACCCATCGGGTTATATATACAATCCACCCAAACCCTCCTTTGATAAGGAGGGCTTAAGAGGTCGTCAGTTCAGCGTAGTCTAAAAACTAAAACGAGGCGTTCAACCAAATGGTTAAACACCTCGTTTTGAGCTGTTGATCAGGCTTGAACTGACGGGTGCTGATGCACCCGTTGGGTTATATTTACAATCCACCCAAACCCTCCTTTGATAAGGAGGGCTTAAGAGGTCGTCAGCCCAAATATGTATCTACGATAAAAAAAACAAACGCCACCTGATGGTGGCGCTTGCTTTTTCGAGCTGTTGATCAGGCTTGAACTGACGACCTCTTCCTTACCAAAGCAAACAATTCTTTTAATATATAACTAATTAAATATAAATTATATACAAGGTTTATTAAAAATCATTTACTCCGTTATTTACTCTGCTTTCTTAACTAATCTATGGATTAGATTTAAGTTAAGTTTTAATTTATATATTATATTGATTATCAGTATTATAAATGTATTTTAATGGCTATGACAGGTACATTGGTTATATACCTGTCGCTACCTCAACGAGTGATATGTGTTCTCCCGTCTGCTTGTCGCGGAAGTATATCATTCGGTCTGCACTGTCAAGGAACATCGCCAAACGGAACTCCTCGGAATTCAAGAGGTTAAGGATGTTGCAATGCTCGCCACTGTCGCCAATAAGCCTCTCGCCGTATCGACCAACGAACTCGCGTACATTGGTGTTGTGCATCACTACCTCTACGCGATATAGTGTGCTAATGTCATCCCATCCGAGCCACTCTTTCAGTCGCTCCACCTTGTGCGGGCTACTCTCGTTCAACTCCTGTGCCTTGTTGTAGATGCGCATCTTCATATCAGTATCCTTGGCTTGCGAGAAGTAAAGCGTCGGCAACTTCGCCAACTTGGTGCGGGAGCGGCTGTAGTATTCGCCGTAACCGTCGAGCGTTTCATCGTTAGTCACACGGCGACCATTAAGGATGAGGTCGTAGTGGTCGATGTCTTTAATCATACGACGCACCTTGCCGATGTAGTTATAGTCACTGTCGAACGCCAACTCCAACTCCGTGATGTTATTGAAGGTCATCCCATAGAACTCGCAGACATACATCAGGTCGCAGATATGGTTAATCGGCTCACCGTTGTACTGACGCGTATAGATACGATAGAGAGCCGAGTTCTCGAACGAGAAGAACGCTTTGCCCTCATACTTGGCACTATTGTGGAATGTGAATGTCCCAAGGCGATAGAAGCCACCGACATCTCGCATATCCAATGTCGCTCTCATCATCTGCTCGTCCTCCTCGATGAATGTCAGAGTAAAGTCGTCCTCATCGAGTATCCTAATGCCGTTCTCGGCGTGACGGGTGTAGTAATCTTTCAAGTAACCATATAGGTCAGTAGGAGTGTTCAGGCACACCCGAAGCTTGTCAACACTCACTGTGTAGTTCGTCTTTTTCATCGCTATAGCTTTTCTTATAAATATAGCGACCACCACTAAAAAGTCAAGGGTAATGAGAGAAAAAGTGTTATCAAAGAACGGGTGTAGTCAAATAATAACGGCGACCACCTAAAATGACCGCCGTTACTGTTACCATATTACTCAAAGGGTTATTTGACCTTTGGTGTTGGTGGTTGAGGTGGAACGGTATTCATCTTTGTTCCCCTAATCTCCTCTGTATTGCCCTTTGGGCGTTCAGGTGGTACGCAAGCCATCTGCTTGCCATACTGTTGCTTTCTATTCATATCGTTATAGTATCTGAATGATAAAGAATATCAATAAACCAATCACACCAAGTGCGAGGAAGTCAATCGAAATGATGTTCAACCACATCGTCGGCTTGTTATACTTATTGATGATGTCGTTGATAGCATTAGGCTCGTATGGAGTTCCTTCTCTCATCCTATCAAACATCTTCTCTCTTGTAGTGTCTGAAGCTATATATGACACTATATGCGAGGCAAAGTTTATGAGGATAGATGCTACAAGGAGTATCCACGAAGTGATAATCACCCATTTACACTGCACAACATCAGTAAAGGTTAGAAGCGTAACAGAGAGGGCTAACGCTCCTGATGCTATGGCATACTGCATTTTCTCAACATACCTCCAACTCTCATCTCGCGTAGCCTCAACACTGCGGGCAACATCTAAATGCTTATCGTAGTCGCTATTTACCTCACTCATAATCATTCATCTATCTTATTCATCAACTCATTTGTCTTGCATAGCGCAGAGATGATGCGTTGGTAGTGCATAACATCATCCCATTCGAGAGTCATACCCTTGCGGTCTTTCAGCCACTTCTGCGCGGGTTGGTAACCGCCGATGTAGAACTCCCACGCCACGCGCGGAACATTGTCGAAGTACTGCTCATCGTTAATCCACACCTTACATAAACTATCGTCGTTGCCGTCAGTTACCTTAATAGCCTCAACAATAGGCGTACCCTTGATGTTGAACTCTGTTACCAATGGAAGTGAGGCTTCCATCAGATGCACTCTGCGCAACTCTCCTCCTATCTCGGCTACACGACGGAACTCGTTTGCATCGGTTGGATATGGGATGCGTGGGAAGTCCACCTTCAAGAACTCCTTGAACTGCTCTCTGTAAGATGGCGAGTGTAGTATGCCATAGATGTAGTCGAGCAAGTCCATAGGGTAAAACGCTTCTATGTTACCACTCTTCTCCTCCTCGAACTGCAAGCCAATCTTCTCGGCTATCTGACCCACAATCTCCATATCGAGGTTAGGTCGGCGCGACTTACCATCTTGTGCATCGTACAGATATAGAGGGAATACATATCCTCTCTCCTTTGTCTTATTAGACACTCTTGAGTCATCAACAATGTATTTCGATACTCCAATGTGTGACCAATCAATAACAGTCTGTCGGCAGGTCATTAACCCCACATTATCACCAATGGTAAAGTGGCGCATCACCTTTTCACGGGGTCGTTCAATCTTCGATACATCGTAGTACACATACCTCTTATCAAATGGTCGATAGTCGATATTAGCAATGAGCATCTTATCAGGTTGTATCTGATAATGGTCGGCAACCTTGTCCAATAACAGTGATTTAGATGTATCAATCAGTACTGCGTCTTTGGCTGTTACCACGCCAACCGTACTAACAGGGAACATATCATTGACCGCAAAACCTCTATTGTACACCTCCTCATTAGCCGTATCGCGCTTTATAAAAAAGTAGAATGGTGCAGATGGCTCAATGCGAGTAAAGTCGGTAGTGGTAAACGAGTGTTCCAACAGGTAGTTATACTTGAACTCTCGTAGACCATAGAGGTCGCAGTGGTACACCTCGGCAAGTTCATCCTTGCGCTTCTTGCCGTTCTTGATGAAGATGTTTATGGATACGCCTTGCTGTATGTCAAAGACATTCTCATCCTTCGAGCCATCAGGGCAGACCTCCTTCTTCTTACTGTTACCGTGGAGGTCGATGATATATATCCTATCGAAGCTCTGCATCAGACTCCAACGCATACCACGGAATGTGGGGTTGTCGAGGAAACTGTGGTTGTTGATGTATGCCAACACACCCTCGGTATTCTTATCAACGAACGACTGACCAAGGCGAATAAACTTGCAGTAGTCGTCGTTAATCCACTTGGGGTTGCGCTCATTGAGAGGCTTATCGGTGTTAGGCTCACGCTTGTAGTCCTCCATCAGTGACATAATCCACTTGCCCTTGTTGTTGCTCTCACCACTATAAGGAGGGTTGCCGAGTACGACCATCACGGGAGCATCACGCTTGATATGATTGGCTTGGTTTGCCTCGTTGGAGAGGGCATTGGCGAAGAGTGTTCCTGTATCTGCGTGGTGTTCCTCTAACGAGTTAGTAAGATAGACACGCAAGCGTTGGCTGTTGTTCGCCTCATAGCCCGTTTCAGCAAGTACCATATCGAGTTTGAGATGAGCCATAGCATACGATGCCATAAGCAACTCGAAACCATTAAGGCGAGGCAACAGGTGCTTCTCAACATAACTCTGCCATAGACCCTGCTGACCCTTCATCTTGTTGTGGATGGCGTGTATAACCTCGGCGAGGAATGTGCCTGTACCTGTAGCGGGGTCGAGTATCTGCACCTTGTGGGTTTCAATCTCGTAGGTATCCTTATCGCTCTTCTTAACCTTCTGATTGAGTACCTCTATCTTGGTCTTGGAAGTATCTGCCAAGCCCATAGATAAGCCAAACTCCGATTGGAGTATCTCATCTACTGCACGAACGATATAGTTTACGACAGGTTGAGGTGTATAGTACACACCGCAGTTCTTACGAAGGCGTTGGTCGTATGCCGACAAGAAGTCCTCGTAGAAGTGTATCATCGGGTCTGTCTGTCGGGTACGCTTACCATAGCCCGCCATAACCTTGTTGATGTCCGATGCTCGGAACGCCTCGGCAAGGTCATCGACAATCCACGCCACACGCTCATCGAGGTCATAGCCCGCAATGTATTGGAACATCTGACGCAAGAATGGGTTAGTACGAGGGATGAGTTCAGAAGCCTCCTGACGCGAGAATGTATCAGGTGTAGTGTCGTGCAAACGAGCTGCGAACATACCATAGGCAATGGTCTGTGCGTATATGTCAGCGAAACTTTCGGGGGTGATGTCGTGCATCAATACCTCCTTGAAGGCGCACATCTGACCATATATCTCGCCCTGCTCATCGACATCCTTGGTGAGTGTTCTACCTATGACATCAGCCAACAAACGAGCCTTGCCCGCCATTATCTCTGCCAACTTCTTTGACGATGTAATCTTCTGTGGTTGAGCATTGGCAAGGTGTTCAATAAGCGAAACAAACTTCGCCTCGTTCTCGCTGACCAACACAATCTTGTCGCCCTTTAACTCTGCAATACGCACACTATCAACAAACTCTCCGTTGCGATACAACCAAAAGTCGAGGTAGTCAGTGAAGATGATATTGTCGAGTGACTGCTTGTATCGGTCGAACTGCTCCTTGTTCTCCTTGCGACCCGCAAGGTCATTGGTCTTAACGAAGTCCTTGGCTTCGATGAACGCCACAGGTGCATCCTTGCGCATTAGGATGTAATCAGGCGCACCAAAGTCATAACGCCTCGGCTCGTTGATAACAGTCATCTTGGGGAGTAACGATTGAAGTAACTCCTTCAAGGCGGGGCGGTAACTATGCTCGGTTGCCTTACCCGTCTTATACTGTGCGTTGAGTTCCTTAATGTATTCTACTACAGTCATATAGTATATATCTTAATATACAAAGGTAATAAAGATTATTGAAAGAGAACACCTGAAGTGTCGCTATTCAGCCTCAACCTCGGCAATGAAACGCTTGACCGCATCGAGGCTATCAACCTTAACAATGCGACCATCGTACTCTAAATAACCGCTAACGGTCTTACCTGTTGAGGTAGGCTTGAAGAGTTCTGCGACCTCAACATCGAGTATCTTGGCTACCTCCGAAAGTCGAGAGAGGGTTGGATTACCGTTGAGGCTATTGGATAAGTTCACTCGGCTAATGCCTATCTGCTTGGCGATGTCCGCCATCGTTAGACCCTTCGCGTGGGCTAATTCAACTACTCGTAGTTCCATAGAGGTAATATATTTTTAACAAAGGTAGTAAAAATATCAATATATTATTAAAAAATCCATAAAAATTACAATAAAACATTACAAATGCTTGTATATATCAAAATAAAGTATTACATTTGTATCAGAAATAAACAATAAACCATTACAGATATGACACAGGTAGTAGCAATGAACGGAATGACAACTCACAGAGCGAATGTAATCGCGCGACGCACAGGCTCGGAGGCGATGGGTATAATCAAGGCGCAGATGATTGACCTCTTGAAGGCAAAGTTGCAGAGTGGTGTGGCACACTTCCTCTATATAAAGAAGGATGGCTCGCTTCGTGAGGCTTGGGGTACTTGTGCGGGCAACCTTATGAAGGCAACACAGAACGGTCGTGGCTTGTCGGGCGACCAAGTAAACACCGTTAAGTACTTCGATGTTGAGGCGGGTGGCTACCGCTCACTACGCTTCGAGAACTTGGTACAGGTGTTTTAACCATCCAAGATTGGTAGTATCGAATAACACAAATAATGGATAGTATGAAGAAGGCAGTTATATACGCGAGAGTTTCATCGGTCGGCGATAGACAATCAACCGCTCGTCAGGTCGCCGACCTGACACAGTATGCTACCACCAATGGAATGGTCGTAGCAGAAATCTACGAGGAGCATATAAGCGGTGCGGTAAAGAATGAGGAGCGCCCTGTATTATGTGAGTGCTTGGACTATTGCTATACAAATGGCATAGACACGCTTCTTATCAGCGAATTGAGCCGTCTTGGTCGTAATGTGGACGAGGTGTTGGCGAATGTAAAAAGATGCAAGGAGAATAACCTCAACATCTACTTTCAGAAGGAGAATATATCTATCTTTCAGGCAGATGGCTCAAAAAATCCATTCCTAAACATCTTTATAAGTATCCTCGGAACTTGTGCCGAAATGGAGCGTGAGGCAATTAAGTTCCGCCTCGATAGTGGTCTAAAACGCTACCGAGAGCAAGGTGGCAAGGTTGGTCGCAAGGTCGGCTCTGTTAAGACCAAGGAGAAGAAGCAAGAGGAATATGCCAAGGTGCTTCGCTGTCTAAAGCAGGGAAAATCAATTCGCGACACATCAGTCCTGTGTGGCGTATCGGTCAGTACAGTATTCCGAGTGAAGCGTGAGTTTGGGGTGTAAGTGCCTAATTTTCAAAGCCAAAATCCATATAAAATTATCACGAGCAACTGTTGGGGTGGGGTGTTATTTGCGTACCCCACCAATAAAAAATCAAAATGGATAACAGTTAAAAAATGACACCTATGACCCTATACCCCCCTCCTATGTGACATAAAATTAGATGTGTATTCATATAAAAATATATCCATAAAAGATTGATATACAATACTTAATATGGATATATTAGATTAAAAATCACAAAACAATTACTCTTCTATTTCCATCAAATCAGTCGTAGATATTTTATCCTCGAATAGGCGTTGTAGGATGTCCGTATGTGCCTCATACAACTTGTCATAGTCGATGGCGATGTAGTGATTAGCGGCTACGCTCTTACTTGAATGACCAAGCCCCGCATCGACATACTCCTGACCTAATTGATACTCTGAACTCATCAAGGTTGACCAAGTATGGCGGGCAGTATAGAAACAAAACTCGTCATCGAAGCCCATAATCGTTCTAACCTCTCGGACTATCTTTTGAATGTTGCCCGCAAAGGTATGATACCTATTATATATAGCATCGAACGCAAAGTAGCGACTTGAACTAACAGCCTTACTCCATACATTAGCACGACTCGTCGTGAGATATGGAGCGATAACATCGTGAAGTTGAGTGGCGTGCGCGTTCATCATAACAATTATCTCCTTACCTGTCTTATCTCTAATATACTTCACCTCTCCTGTGTCGCCCTTCATCTTAACAGCCTTCTTCTGCAACTGATAGATGTCGGTCAAATTCATACCCATACAGCAAAACGAGAAGATAAAAAGGTCGCGTACCATCCTCTGACGCATCGTTGGGAATGGGTAGTTGAGGAAGGCGCGTAGTTCGGCCATAGATAGAGTATAGGGCTGTGTATGTATCACGCCCGCCCTAAACTTCTTGAACGCACGCAATACCCTCTCGGATAGCCTATCAGCATCCACAGCGCAGTTTATAACCTTCTTAAGACAACTCGCATAGGTGTTGACTGTCCAAGCAGATAGCGACTGAAGATTAAGAGGATTGCTACCACGCACATATTGATAACCGCCACCTTGAATGTATGAGAGGTAGCCCTTAACCCAATCAACAGTTATGTCGCGGAACAGGATAGTGTCCTTACCACTACAAGCAATCTGATAACTGACGAGGCTCTTAAGAGCGTAGTTATACTTCTCTTGCGATTTGGGGGTCTGCACCGCTATCGTGTTCCAATACTCCACGAAGTCGCCATTGCCAACACCCTCGTTCTGTTTTGAGTGGGGTGAGTAGTTGAGGATAGCATCCATCACACCCTTTGCAGTCATCTCTCCTAACACGCCACGCTTCTGAAGAAGAGCCTCAACCTCCTTCGCTCTAATCATTAGTTGAGCAAGGAACTCGTTGTTGCGCTCCTTTTCCTCACGAACATCGTGGGTATCTGTGCGACGAATACTAATGCGCTGACCCTTCTCGTTCCATTCCGCCTTGGCAACAGACATATCCATCGAACGCATTGTATTGGTGTTGAGGTGGCGGATTTTAAGATAGACGGGATAAGTGCCATTATCCTTCTTTCTACCGAGTACATAGTTAAAGGTTGCCATAGATTACTCCATTTACTCTGTATTTACTCTGTTTTACTCACGGTAAAGATAGATAATATAAATGGAATAAGGAAATAAATTAACTCTTTTCTTATAATGTAAGATGTAAGTTAATCATTGATAAATGGGCTTATAGGCTGATTTAGAGGTATATATAAAACAAAAGAGAGAAGTACGATGTCTTCTCTCCTTTGAGCTGTTGATGAGGCTTGAACTCACGACCTCTTCCTTACCAAGGAAGTGCTCTACCACTGAGCTACAACAGCAATAATAAACCCTACTCCTATGAAAGAGTGCACAAAGATACACAAGATTTTTTAAACTGCAAATTTTTCATTGAAAATATGTGGGTAAAAAATTAGAGCCCTCATCTTTTCGAGGGCTCTAGTTTTTGATTATCAGCTCTTTAGCTTAGTCATAAGCCTCGGCTGTGGGTGTTGCAGCGAGGTGCTTACTTAGCGTAAGATACAGAGCGTGTCTCGCGGATTACGGTGATCTTAACCTGTCCTGGGTAGGTCATCTCATCCTGGATCTGCTTAGCGATATCGTGTGATAGTGCCTCCGACTCCTGGTCTGAGAGCTTGTCAGCACCAACAATCACACGTAGCTCGCGGCCAGCCTGGATAGCGTATGTCTTCACAACGCCTGGGTATGAGAGTGCTATGCCCTCCATCTCCTTAAGACGCTTGATATATGACTCTACAACCTCGCGGCGTGCGCCTGGGCGTGCGCCCGAGATGGCGTCACACACCTGGATGATTGGCGCGATGAGCGAGCTCATCTCCACCTCATCGTGGTGCGCACCGATGGCGTTGCATACGTCTGGCTTCTCCTTATACTTCTCGGCAAGCTTCATACCGATGATTGCGTGTGGCAACTCTGGCTCGTCATCGGGCACCTTACCTATATCGTGCAACAGACCTGCGCGGCGTGCTGCCTTAGGGTTGAGTCCTAGCTCAGCAGCCATGATTCCTGCGAGGTTGGCAGTCTCACGTGCGTGCTGCAAGAGGTTCTGACCATACGACGAGCGATACTTCATCTTACCGATAAGACGGATGAGCTCGGGGTGCAGGCCGTGAATACCGAGGTCGATAGTTGTGCGCTTACCAACCTCAACGATCTCCTCCTCAATCTGCTTCTTCACCTTAGCCACAACCTCCTCGATGCGTGCTGGGTGGATACGGCCGTCGGTAACGAGCTGGTGGAGGGCAAGGCGTGCTATCTCGCGACGCACGGGGTCGAAGCCCGAGAGGATGATTGCCTCAGGGGTGTCGTCGACGATGATCTCGATGCCTGTGGCAGCCTCCAATGCGCGGATGTTACGTCCCTCGCGACCGATGATGCGACCCTTAACCTCGTCAGACTCGATGTTAAACACGGTCACGGCATTCTCGATGGCTGTCTCAGTAGCTACGCGCTGTATCGATGCCACCACGATACGCTTAGCCTCCTTTGTTGCTGAGAGCTTAGCCTCCTCGATGGTCTCGGCGATATAGGCTGCGGCATCAGCCTTAGCCTCGTTCTTCATATTCTCGATGAGGATGTTCTTTGCCTCCTCAGAGCTGAGGCCCGAGATCTGCTCAAGGCGTGTGTTCTGCTCCTTGATGGCTGCTGCAAGCTCCTCCTTGCGGCTCTCGACGCTCTGCATCTGTGTCTCGAGCTGCTCCTTGCGACGCTCATAGTCGGCTGCCTTCTTGTCGAGGTCGCGCTCCTTATGTTGGAGGTTTGCCTCTGCCTGCTTGGCGCGTTGCTCGCTCTGCTGCAGCTTCTGGTTACGCTCATTGACCTGTCTGTCGTGCTCGCTCTTGAGCTGGATGAACTTCTCCTTAGCCTGCAACATCTTCTCCTTCTTTATCATTTCGCCGTCTGCCTCCGCCTTAGCGACGATGGCCTTTGCTCGTGATCGTGCTCCGAAATAGGCTACTACTGCGCCTGCGATAGCACCAACCACCACTCCGACGATTATCATTGTTGCGTTCATAGATGATAATGTTGTTAAGTAGTTATATATTAATTAATTGTGTTACTAAACAAAAAATCCGCAAAGACTCCTTAAGTTGTTTGACGAATCCTGAGATAAGTCATAGGTGGGGCTCCGAGGCACGCAACAGTCCACTGGTGGCGCGATGCCACACCCATAAAGGGTTGAGGCCTTGTTTTGTGGCTTTTCTCGAGAGTTGTCCCAATGTAAAATTAGTTGTACAGATCGCAAAGCTTTTAAGGAATCTATGCGGGATAGATCTTTGTATTTAAAGAACCTGTGGCATACCTTCGCCGAGTCGTTGCGGCGTGGGCTCTACTTTGCCCACTCTTCCACAGCTAGACGTCGCTTTTAGGCGGTAGCCAAGCCTATGTCAAACAAATATCGAGCCTAAGTTAATTAAATCTCGCAACCACACCAGTGGCAACTAGCTCTTGGGTCCCCCCTCCTTGGGCTCATCATATTGAGGCGGCGTGCTGCTAACGACGCACATATTTGCGTATTAGCTCCTCAATGGCATGTAGCTCCTCAATATCGTCATTACCCAGCGAGGCACTATGCTCGGTGCTGAGTGCTAGTATTGAGTATCTTAGTGCTGCCATTGCCACGCGATCCTGAATGTCGAACTTAGCAATCTTCGAGTACTCAGTGATCTTGTCGTTAAGGCGTTTTGTTGCCTCACGATATAGCTCCTCGTTGGCTGCATCGATGGTCATAGGGTAGCTTCTACCTGCTATCGAGAGGTTTATTTTAACTTTTCCTTCTGCCATCTGATGCTATTTGTTTTCTTGTTCTTGCAATAGTGTCGCTATGCAACGGTCTACCTCCCGCAATAGGTTATTGACACGTGCTCGCGCTCGCTCCACATTGCCCTCGCCGCCGCGCATCACCTCTGCTAGTTCTAGGCTCTTGATGCGTGTCTCCTGCTCGCGGACCCTCTCCTCCAAACGGTGCTTCTCACCGAGCAGCTTATCCCGCTCCTTGGCGAGCGTGCGACACTCCCGAGATAGCTTCTCGTGGTCGGCAATAAGCCTCTCAACCTCTTCGCGCAGTCGTTTGACAATCTCTTTTTCCGCCATAGCTAGGGCAATAAAAAACTATTTACTACGCCAAAGGTAGTTATTTTTTGGTTAATTTCAAAATTTTCTCGCAAAATAGATGAGCCATAGCTCCATCATGAAGCTAAAATCCTGCGATACGGCAAACTCGCCACTTAAGCAAGTGTGGCAAAGAGATCGTAGTCCTCGCAGTCGGTGATCTTAACGTCGTAGAAGCGACCTCGGTAGAGGCGTTTTCCGCAGCTGTCAACGATGATCTCCTGATCCACCTCGGGCGAGTCGTACTCTGAGCGTCCGATGTAGAGCTCTCCCTCCTTGCGATCGATGATCACGCGCATGGTCTCGCCTATGCGACGAGCGTTGTTCTCGAGCGATACGCGCTCCTGAAGGCGCATGATGCGGTCTACGCGCTGCTGTTTAACCTCCTCTGGCACATCGTCCTTGAGGCGTGTTGCCGAGTATGTGCCCTCCTCCTCGGAGTAGGCAAAGACGCCTAGACGGTCGAACTTCGTGGCCTTGACAAACTCCATAAGCTCTGCAAAGTCCTCCTCAGTCTCGCCGGGATAGCCAACAAGAAGCGTTGTGCGAAGAGCAATATCGGGTATGGCTCTGCGTAGCTTCTCGATAAGCGTTAGTGCCTCGGCCTTTGTGTGGCGACGCTTCATCGCTGTGAGCTGATTATCAGAGATGTGCTGGAACGGAATGTCGAGATAGCGACATATCTTCTTCTCGCGCGCCATCACCTCGATAACCTCATCGGGGAAGTCGGTAGGGTAGGCGTAGTGAAGACGTATCCACTCGAGCTTGTCGATCCGGCAAAGACGCTCTAGGAGCTCGGCAAGCTTGCGCTCGCCATAGAGATCCACGCCGTAGTATGTCGTATCCTGTGCGATGACCATAATCTCGCGCACGCCCTTAGCCACAAGACTCTCCGCCTCGGTTATTAGATCCTCCATGGGCACCGAGTGATGACGGCCGCGGATCAGTGGTATGGCACAGTAGCCACACATCCAGTTGCAACCCTCCGAGATCTTTAGGTAGGCGTAGTGTGACGGTGTCGAGATCTCGCGAAGCGTCTCATTCTCACGACGATACTTCGCACCAAGACGCTCGACAATATCTGCCCAGTCGTTCACGCCAAAGAAGTCATCCACCTCGGGGAGTTCTTCGCGTAGCTCCTCGCGATAGCGTTGCGAGAGGCAACCTACGACAAATAGCTCCTCGATCTTGCCAGCCTCCTTAAGTTGTGCGGCGTGCAGAATAGTCTCAATCGACTCCTGCTTGGCATCACCAATAAAGCCACAAGTGTTGATAACGACAACATCGGCATCTGTGCGGTCGCTGTCAAAGGCTATCTGGTAGCCATACTCTTTGAGCTGTGCAGCAAGGTGCTCCGAATCAACGGTATTCTTCGAGCAACCAAGGGTTATGATGTTAATCTTCTTCATTGTCAATTACTTTGCATCACCAAACATGGCACGTACAAACTCCTTGCGGTCGAACATCTTGAGCTGGTCGATGCCCTCGCCAATGCCGATATAGCGCACTGGAATGTTGAACTTATCGCTAATGCCGATGACCACGCCACCCTTGGCTGTGCCATCGAGCTTAGTGATGGTGAGCGAGGTCACCTGCGTAGCCTCGGTAAACTGCTTAGCCTGCTCAAAGGCGTTCTGACCTGTAGAGCCGTCGAGCACGAGCATAACCTCGTGTGGTGCATCGGGGATGACCTTCGACATGACGTTACGAATCTTGGTAAGCTCCTTCATAAGACCCACCTTGTTGTGCAGACGTCCTGCTGTGTCGATAAGCACCACATCGGCACCATTTGCCACTGCCGAACGTAGGGTGTCGTAGGCTACTGAGGCTGGGTCAGAACCCATATCCTGGCGCACCATTGTTGCTCCAGCACGATCTGCCCACACGGCAAGCTGGTCGATGGCTGCTGCGCGGAATGTGTCGGCAGCACCGATGTAGACCTTACGTCCCGCCTTGGTGAGTTGCGCTGCGAGCTTGCCAATAGTGGTGGTCTTGCCAGCACCATTAACACCCACAACCATGAGTACGTAGGGCATACCCTCCTTTACCTCGATGCCAAAGTCACGTGTAGAGCGATGCGACTCCTCCATGAGTTGTGCTATCTCGTCGCGGAGGATGTATTGTAGCTCGTCGGCATTGAGATACTTGTCGCGTGCCACGCGCTGCTCGATGCGCTCGATGATCTTCACAGTGGTCTCAACGCCTACGTCGGAGGTGATAAGCACCTCCTCGAGGTCGTCAAGCACGTCTGCATCGATGGTGGTGCGTCCCGCCACGGCACGACGTAGCTTGCCAAAGAAACCCTCCTTGGTCTTCTCGAGTCCCGCCTCTAGCTCTTTGCGCTCCTCCTCAGCCTCCTTGACACTCTCGGCATCGATGCGCTCCTGCTCCTTGGCTATATCTTCAGGTGTAGCGTTTGCGCTAACCTCTGGCTCTGCCTTTTTCTTCTTAAACAGATCAAAAAATCCCATAGCTTAACTCCTTTAAATAAACGCACAAAGATAAATATTTTTTGGAGATAAAACAAACGCAAATTTGGATTAATCGCTTAATAGTCTGCTTGGAGAGTGTAGTTGCCGAGAATAAGTCACGAGCAAAGTGAGGGGTGATTTGCATTTTTAGACAAATATTCCTATATTTGTGACCTAAACAGAATATGTAAACGGTATGATTTTGAAAGGTTTGAAATTGGGTTTTAGCCTCGTGCTAGTGATGCTATTGTCGGCTTCTGAGTCAGCTATGGCTCGATTAACACCGTCAGAAAGTGTAGGTTATCTCTCTGAAAATATTCTCACCGAGCAGGAGCCAAGCCTCTTTTATGATGCTGTGTCGGATCAGTGGTATGTTGCTCGTATGGACGATGGTCGTTACCCTGTTACGCGTATTCGTAAACTTGTATATGGCGATGTTGCTAACCTCTCGGCAAGCGAGTTACGCATAATGCGTAATGAGATATATGCGCGCCACGGCTATATATTCTCGTCCGACGATCTTAAGCAACACTTTAGTGCAGAGTCGTGGTATCGTGCTAAGACTCGGAGTGTTACTCTTAATTCGATAGAGCAGTATAACGTTGAGTATATCAAGCAGTTTGAGCAGAGCATCGAGCAGAGTGCGCCAAGTGGCAAGTTCTATGATCACCAGACAGGAGCTTGGTACGAGCGTCAGGCCAATGATGGCATATTTCCTATATCGCGCCACAGAAAGCTCACGTATGAGGATATTAGTAGCTTCTCGAAGGGTGAGTTGCGACTTATTCGCAATGAGATATTTGCTCGTTACGGCTATATATTCTCGTCGAACGATCTACGTGAGTACTTCTCGCGCCAACCATGGTATCGCCCACTTAGCAACGAGGTGCACCTCACTGATATAGAGCAGTATAACGTTAACTTTATTAAGCAGTACGAGTAACGCTTAGTGTAGTTTGCTACTTGCTTATGAGTCGTCGATCTCTCTATATCCCACTCTTGCTACTACTTACAGCATGTGTTATCCCCTCGGCGCGCTCGGAGCAGCGTGGCTCGCGGTGTGATTCGATCCCCGAGGGTGCCAAACGACTTATCGAGGCTTATCCCACACATATTGTCGGTTACGAGGATAACATGATAATATTTGCTGATGGCGAACGCCTTGTCTATGACGATGGCAAGCAGCGTTCAACTGTCGAGATGCACATCGAGCAGGATGTTGAGGATATATTCTATCAGGAGTACGACACTCGCTGCTTTCCACCCGCCTATGGCTATGACCCGGGGCGTTACCGCAGTGCAGCACTCTTCGATAAGATATATGGTCGGAACCAGGAGGAGGTCATTGCAAACCTCGTCAAGGTCGCTTGGTGTCCCTCGTTTGGTTGCGACTCATTGCTCTTTAGTCGTCAGGCAGGTGCTGCCGAGGCACTAAAGCGCGTGTCGGATGAGTTTGAGCTCCGACCAGAGCTCCGTGAGTGGGTCGTTGATGCTCAGACATTCTGCTATCGTAATATTGCTGGTACTAATCGTCGTAGCCCGCATAGCTATGGTTTTGCCATCGATATATCTGTTGCCAAGTCGCACTATTGGCGTTGGGCATATCCTTATGCCGATGAATATCAGAGGATTGCCTATTTTAACAATATAAGCCTTGAGGTTGTTGAGATCTTTGAGAAGCATGGCTTTATTTGGGGTGGTAGGTGGTATCACTTCGACACTATGCACTTTGAGTATCGTCCCGAGATCAACCCGCCTAAGAGCGTAGTTCAGAAGGCTGTGAGTAGGTGGGAGTGCCCCTCAGCAATTAGCGAAATGGTTAGCTCGGGGATCTTTGACGGCGTTTGTCGCTAGGTATGTAATTATCTGAATATCAGTCCTATATTTGAATTATGCGTCTTCTTCTCGCCTTTGACAAATTTAAACATTCGCTCTCGTCGGACCAAGTTGCCGAGGCTTTTAGCTTAGGATGGCGCGATGTTATGCGTGATACATCCATTGACATAGTGCCAATCTCGGATGGAGGCGATGGCCTTCTCGGTGCGCTTGTTGCTGCATGCTCGGGCGAGGTGCGTGAGGTCGAGGTAAACGACCCTCTTCGTCGTAGGGTTGTGGCGCGTTATGCCCTGCTCAACGCGGGGACAACTGCCGTAATCGAGAGTTCGGAGGCTGCCGGACTTAGGCTTCTAGCCGAGGAAGAGCGTAACCCACTGCTTACCACCACGTTTGGCGTTGGTGAGATGATCTTGGATGCGTTGCAGTGTGGTTGTAGAAGGATAATCTTGGGTCTTGGTGGCAGTGCTACTAACGATTGTGGCATGGGGCTACTGTCGGCTCTCGGAGCTAGGTTTTACGATGCTCACGATAGGGTTGTTGAGCCTATTGGGGCGGCCCTTGAGAGTGTTGCGCGTGTCGACTTTTCGATGCTCGACAGAAGGGTTAGCGAGGTCGAGATTATTGTTGCCTCGGATGTTGTGAATCCACTCTATGGACCCTATGGTGCAGCATGCGTCTACGCGCCGCAAAAGGGTGCGGATGGTGATCTGGTCGAACATCTTGATCGCGGCATGCGCACTTTTGCCACCGTCGTAGCATCAACGTTAGGTCGAGATCTTTCGCAAAATAGTGGTGCTGGTGCGGCGGGTGGCATGGGCTATGCGCTCATGGCTTTTCTTCGTGCTACTCTTCTCTCAGGCATTGACCTTGTGCTCGACATGGTTGATTTTGATCGTCGTGCGGCGAGTAGCGACCTAATCGTTACGGGCGAGGGTCGCATCGATCGACAGACGCTTATGGGCAAGGCTCCCTCGGGTGTTCTCAGCCGTTCGCTTAAGATGGGACGCGATGTGATTGCCGTGGGTGGTTGCGTCGAGTGGTGCGATGAGCTGCGTGAGAGTGGCTTTAAGGCTATATATGAAGTAAAGCCCCCTGAGATCTCTCTTCAGGAGGCTCTTAAGCCAGATGTAGCTCGTGAGAATATTCGCAACGTGGCGCGCGCTATTGCTCGTGAGTATTGCGAGTCGCGATAGCTCTCTGAAGCGGGTTGGCTGCCTGCAAAATCTTATTTCGCATAAGAGGTTGATAATCGGGGTTTTCTCTAAGGAAACGCTCCACCTCTTCGTATGCCTCTATTGAGCGATGGTTGCCGAGCAGTGCTCCTACCCAGTTGCGAGGGAAGAATATGTCGCCTGTGCGTTGCACTTCAAGCAGCTCCTCCAATCCTCGGCGTATGTATCGCACGGCGTGGTCGGCAAAGCTATGGTGGTTTAGATAGCTGAGTGCCGTGGCTGCCCATGGCTCAATGCGGCGGTTTTCGGGCTCTAGCAGCTCCTCGAATAGTGCATCACGACTTGCCGTGTCGGGGTTCACTGATCTAATGATATATTCAAACCTGCGTCGTCGCTCCTTATCAGCTATGCGCTCAAGCTGTGTTGTGCGGATCTTGTCGTATAGTTCTGGGTAGCGTAGCGATAGCTCGTAGGCTAGGGTCATGTAGTCATTGATGTTGAGCAGCGGATGGTTTGCCTCGTGCCATATATCGTATAGCGCGTCGCACACCTCGTCGCTTGAGGCAGTTGTTGTGAGTAGGCGTAGGAGCTGCTGTTGGCATGATCGTAGTGGGTGTGTCGAGGCGAGCGCATATAGCTCTTTCTCTGCTGCATGATCAGCGGTAAGATGTAGCGGCTCAGCGAGATATGAACATAAAGAAGATGCTATCAAAGCATTTTGCTCTACTCTTATTCCGCCTACAAGCGAGCATAGCCACTTGGTGGCATCTATCTTGCCGTGAAGATAGTTTTCGTTGAGGTTCATCACCGTAGCTTCGCGTGCAATCTCACTCTCGATTGTGTGCCATGTGTCAAGAAGCTGCTCCACATTATCATCGTCCGTGATAAATAGTCCGTAGCCGCGTCCGTCGCTATTTGGTATTATGTAACTCGTTGATTGAGGCAGTGTTAGTTCAATTGGCTCGCCGTTAAGTCTAACGTCTAGATCTACGCTCTCGCCCGACGATGTCACTGCCGTTAGCCTAAAGCTCTGTGGCCAGTGAAGCCCACGACCTAGTGGGTCGCTATCCTCAATAAGAAGGGTGTCGCCCTCGCGATGTAGGACGATGTGTGGCATACCACGGCGGTTTACCCACACGTCGCTAAACGATGCCAGATCCTCGTCCGTGAGGCGATCGAGTATGGCAATAAGCTCATCCCACGTAGCATTGCCATAGGCGTATGTGGTGAGATACTCCTGAATGCCGCGGCGGAATGCCTCCTCGCCCATAATCTCCACGAGCTTGTCCATCACGATGGGCGCCTTGTTGTAGATGGTCTGACCGTAGATGAGTCCTGCGTTGCGTAGGTTGTCGAGCTCTTGGCGTATCGAGGTGCTTCCCATGGTGCGATCCTCGCTTAGAGCTGCCTGTGTATATGTCTTAAGACGGTTTAGGCTGTGGTTGACCTCAGGGTATAGTGGCTCTGCCATGCGTGCTGCGAAGTAGTTGGCAAAGACCTCTTTGGTCCACACATCGTCGAACCAGCGCATCGTCACATAGTCGCCAAACCACATGTGCGCCGTCTCGTGGGTGATGAGCTGTGTGCGACGTAGACGCTCGTCGAGCGTGGGCTGCTCCGAGAGGAACATCTGCGTGTCGTTGTAGAGTGTAGCACCCGTATGCTCCATGCCGCCATACTGAAATCCTGGGAGGATGACAAAGTCGTACTTGGCAAATGGGTATTTGATGCCTGTGTACTCCTCAAGCCAGTCTAGTGCTGAGGCAACCTCCATAAATATCTCGTCGAGCTGCTCAAGTCGCTTAGGGTCGCTCTCGCGGTAGTATGCCGAGAAGCTGTGGCGACCATCGTCGTAGGTACGCCTCTCGAACTCACCCGCCACGAACGAGAATAGATAGGTGCTAAGTGGCTCTGTGGGTTCAAAGCTTACGATCTTCATGTTGTCGGGGAGTGTGTGTCCAAACTCGGTGTTGTAACGCTCTGACGCTTCGTCGAGTGTGGTTGCTGGGGTGTTCGATACGGCATCCCACTCCTTGGGTATTGCGAGGCTTAGCTTGTAGCACGCCTTCATGTCGGGCTGGTCGAACGAGGGGAATAGAGTTCTGGCGCGCTCGGGAACTAGGAGCGTGTATAGGAACTCCTCGCGACGGTTAAGCGACTGGTTGTCAACGTCGAAGAGTATGGTAACAGCCTGATTGCCAGCAGTAGTCAGATGCTTGGGAAGTACAATATGCTCGTTTTGCAGACTATACTCCGTCGTGCCAGAATGGTTGCTTAGTTTAACATCTGTTATAAGCTCGGTATTGCGAAAGTCGATGATGACATCTTGAGGCGCAACGAGTTGAAAATTTATTGTCGCCACACCCTTGTTTGCCACAAGGTCGAATAGTAGGGTGTACTCCACGCTATCTATCGTCGCTTTGCGCCACTCAGCCAGCTCGCGGCTAATGCCTGTGTCGAGATAACGCTCTTCGGGATTGGAGTTTGGCGATGCACACGAGGTGATCACGAGGGCCAAGGCTATAAGTGTGTGTCGTAGTCGCATAGTCGTTATGTTAGGTGAAACTATTATTTTATGCAAAGGTAGACAAAAAAGGCGTTTCGAGCAAACGAAACGCCTTAAAACCAGAATATCTAGACCATTAGTCGTGTGCCTGATTGTCGAAAGTATTTGCAACGCCACGGAACGTACCCTTGATGTTGTTGCCGTTGTCGTCCTTGCCGTTAACGGTAAGGACGTACTCATTGCCATCCTTCTCAACCTTGATTGTTCCATCGGTAACAGGTGCTGCCTTCGACATGTCGAGCTGACCATTTTCGCACTTAGCGTACCATGCGTGAAGCTGCATTGAGTCATCGCGAAGACGACCTGCTGGGAAGGTGTAGTCCCACGACTCAGCAGATGGATCAAGCAATGTATATTCGCCTACGAAGCCATCCTTATTTGCATAGCCGCCATTTGAGCGTGGCACGAGGAAGTCGAAGAGAAGATAGACGCCCATGAAGCCGTTGCGCTGCTCGATCATGTGTACAAACCATACGTCGCTCTCGCTATCGTACCAGTTGCCACGGAAGATAGGCATAAGCTCACCACCCTTAACATCGAATGTGATGTCCGAGGTGTACTGGCTCACAGGGTAGACATCGGCATAGGTAGGCTCTGTGTAGTCCTCCATGATGCAGTCGCCGTGGTACTCTACGTGGTGGGTCTCGCCATTTAGAAGAGTGATGTCGGCGATGATGCTATCCTCGGTAACGGTGAGTGTACCACTCTTGTATGGGATGCTTTCGCCACCCGCTGTAGTGTCATGGAAGTAGCTGCAATCCCTGTAGCCATCGATTGTTCCTGGCTCGCCCGAACGTCCATGGTCGAGGGTATATGTGCCAACAGGAACGCGACGTGCTGCGTCAAACTGCGCACCACGCTCCGCGTAGATGTCGAAGCGATACTCCGTAGCACCAAATGGGATAGAGGTGATCGACTCTGGCTGCATATTCGATAGGATTACAAAGTAGTCGTAGCCACGAGACTGAAGCTTACCGTAGTATGTGCCTCCTACGTGTGTTGCGGTGAATGTCTTGTCGGCATTTATTCTGCCCTCCTGCATTACCATCACTAAGAAGCTAGAGTCGTTATACGATACCTTGATTGTTGCCTCGCGTGCATTGTTGCCACTATTCGACGCTACGTTAAATGTCACCTTGTTGTCGCTCTTCTTCACCGTAAGGTCTGTGATCCACTCTGCGGTAGTTGTAGCCTCGGGGATTGCTGGGGCGGTGCTACGTGTAGCCTCACTCTCGGGCTCTACAAGCTCGTAGGTGATTACACCCTCGCCACCATCCGTGCCAAATGAGATTACTGATGATGAGGTTCGTTTTAGCTTGAGGTTGTCTGTGTTTACCTCTGGTTTGTCCTGCTCGCAAGCGGTAAGTGTAGCCGCTAGAAGTGCGAACACTGCAAATAGTTTTTTCATTTTGTTGTCTATTTAGTTTTAAGGTTTTGCGATGTTTACTTGTAGTCGTGAAGTGCCGTGCCGCCTATTTCGCACATTGCCGTGTCGATCACCTCGTAGCGGTTGTCAAACTCCTCGTTAGGTGACGAGATCACTGCTATAAGTTTGAAGTTGCTGCTATCCCACGAGCTAGCCTTGAATAGGTCGAACTCGAGCGTCTTGCTCAGCGTGCTATTTGCCTGCACGTATCCAAACTCAATTCCCGAGATGTCGCTCTTTGATGCCCCTGTGAGGCAGTCGCGCAAGACGCTATGGTGCGTGTGCATCCACTCCTCGTAGCCTCCCGACTGTCTAGCGTAGATGTCATCCTCGAGCACCCATAGTGCGAGGTGTATGTTCTGAGCCACTGAGCTCTTCACCTCGACATTAACTAGGAATTTGTTGTCGTGGATGTTTGCTGCTAGGGCTACTGATGCCGTAGGGTTAGCATCCCAATACTCGTCGATCTGCGATGCCACATATCCGGGCGATGCAGCAAAGTCGCGACAGAAGTTAAATGTAGCATTGGGGTAGCCCGTAAGTTGCATATAGCTTGTGCTGCACACCTCCTTGTAGTAGTTCCAGAAGGTCTTGGCTGCCGACGAGTAGCATATCTCGCTCTGCGAGAAGGAGTATGAGTAGACGATGTTGAACTTATGAGCATAGTCCTCTCTGCCCTCGAGATTCTTGAGCATGAACTTCATGTCGGGGCAGTATCCGCATCCTACGCCTGTGTGGTCTACGATGAGCATGCGCTGGTTGAAGTCGTAACGCTCGGGTGCAGGGTCTTCGGGGGTGCTAGGCATGTGCTCCGAGATAACATGTATGGTTAGCACCTTCGATGTACGGTTGTTGTACGTAGCGTAGAACACGCGCTCGGCAGACTCAGTAGGGGTGTAGGGGTTTGTGACCTCTGTCTTGGTGTAGTAGTCGTAGATTGTCGCCTCGGTGGTCACATCCTCGCCTGCATAGCTTACGTTGAAGGTGATGCTCTCACCTGTGCGAATCATCGATGCGTTGGCGGTGAGCACAGGGATATGCTCGGCAGCCTTCTGGTCGATGGTTACCTCGGCAGATTTACCTGCATATTGGAGCTTTATGTGTCCTGTACGTCGTTGCTCGACCTGGTTTTGAAGAACGCTGTAGCTTATAGTCTTGTCGTCCACAGAGTCTACAATAACCCACTCTACGTCCGACTTTACCTCTGGCATAGCACCCTCCTCGTCGCACTCGAGTAGGTAGCTAATCTCGCCCTTGCCACCCTCCGCCTCGAACGTTGTCTTGCGCTCGGAGGTTATCGTGAGGCGTACGTCGCCCGAGGCGAGAGCCTCGTTCTGCTGTATGGCGAGCGATAGCTCCTCGGCACCCTCGTAGTGAAGTGTTAAGATGCCTACGCGCTGCACGTCGTTGTTACGCTCAACGTTGAAGGTGATCGTTGTATCGTCAGTTGTAATGTCGCTAATCCAACTCTCCGAGGCAGTCACCTCCAGCTCCACACCCTCCGTAGGGTTGATTATCTGGTAGTCTAGCTTAACCTCGCCGCCGGCTGCCGGTACGGTGATGATGCCAGACTCTGCTGTGCTGATCACTGGTGCTGGGGCGTTTGGCATTGGAGTCTGCTCCGTCGTGTCGCACGATGTGGCAACGAGAGCTATAATGCTCAATAATGATAGTAGTCTTCTCATGGCTATGGTTCTTATCTATTTATTCTGGGTTTGTGATAGGGTTGCCCATCAGTGGCTTCTCGCCGATAGGACCTACGTATCGTACATCTATCTGGTGGTTGAGGATGCTACTTACGTTGATCGCTATGTCGTAGCCTCCTGCGATATGCTTGATGGTCATCGTGCCATCCTTGAGGTGGGTCTTAATACCCTGTATACGTAGATGATACTCTGCTTCGAGGTTGAAGTTGTTGCCACCATCATTCTCGTTATCAACATAGTATGTTCCCTCGGGTATTATGCGGTCAAGTGCAGGTGATGCGCAATTAAAGTCGAAGTATAGGTCGAGGTCCTCGCTCTCAAGGAATATGGCGAAGTTGGTTGTGCTGAAGGCAACGCCTGTGACACTCTCCCAGAAGAATGGACGTGAGCCTGAGGGCATTATCCATAGGCTTTTGCGCTCCTTATGTAGGCAGATGTCGTAGCTTACGCCAGCCTCCACGTTAGCGATGATCTCTCGCTCAGAGGTTGACGATAGTGTGATCTCCTCATCTACGTTGTAGGTGCTGTCGTGCTGAGCTCCGTAGACCTCCTGGTCTTCGTTGATGCTTATAATGAAGTTTGCTACATCCTCGGTGAACTTCACCTCCTTGGCTACCATGTATCTTCTCTCCTCCACCATGCGCACCTTGTCACCCTCGATGTTGCCACGCACCTCGTATAGCTTCTCGCCTGGGGCAAGTGGCTCGATAGCCTCTGCGGGGCTCTTGCCCTCGCTCATGATGTAGTATGCATTCTCCTTTGCGCTGAGGTAGATGTCGTAGGTGCCGTCGGTGCTCACGTGGATGTCGCTGCCCCATTGCTGCGCGGGGTAGAGGTGGTCGGGCTCAGCTGCCAGACCGTTGCCACCACGGTTTAGGGCGTTGTCGCCATTCTTGACAAACTTAAATCTGTCCGTAGCACTTAGTTTCATGCTCTTGATGCCATAGTAGTCACCTTGCTCGGTAAGCATCAGTGGCTGCTCGACATCCCAGTCGTTCATCGTGCCTACGATGCCCCAGCCTACGATCTCTGACGCTGGCTCGCCGGCACTCTGTCGCACTGTCACCTCGAACGATAGGTTGTTTATCGATGCCTTTATTGTTGTCTCGCGAGGCTCTGTTGTCTTGTTCTTGGCTACGTAGTACGATAGCTCGCCCAGTGGTGCTACCTCCTTGGCAATATCTATCCACTCGGCATTACATGCTATCTGTAGCAGTTCGATCTCTACGTTGAAGTTGTTGTCGCCCACGACGTTACCGCTATTGTATGTGTAGCTTATGACACCTCTGCCGCCCTCTGCCTCGAACTCGGCTACAGAGTCGGATGTAAGTGTAAGATTAGGTTCATTAGGGTAGGTAGATCCTCCCTCTTCTCTTCGGCATGCTGCTGCGAGCATGACAAGCGCACATAGTGCAAGCACTAGCTTTCTCATTTTTGTTATTTAGTTTTATCTTCTTCGCAATAACTACAATATGCAGGTCGATGCTTTGCATCTAAAAACAATTCTCACATTACAAAGATATAACAATTTATACAAATGCTACTGCGATAAGCAAAAAAAATCGGAGCTCCCGAAAAGGAAGCTCCGAAAGTCACATGTGGTTGTTATCCTCGGCTCTTGAGTCTAATGGCTGTCATCTGCTCGCGGAAGCCACCCTCTTTTGAGAAATTATCGCATACACGATCTAAGTATTTCGTGGTTAGAGATATCGCCTGCCTAATAAGTACTATGGTCATATTTGCCACAATGCTGTCAGTGCGGGTCTCCGTAAGCTTTATAAAGTACTTTGGATCATTATGCTCTATTCCCAATTTAGCCATCATCACTGCCTCTTCAGAGTAATCTTCCCATTGTCGCATGTTGTGTACACGCAGATAGTCCTTATAATCCTCAAGCAACTCTAAAAGACTGCCTCTTGCAATATTAAATAGCCTAATGCCGCTCTCTTTTGATGTTGCCATATCAGCGTGTCCCTCAACGATATTTTGTTTTCCAGATCGTGCCGCCTGTATCATCTGATCAAATGTTCTGTCGCGCTTGTCGATATAGCGATTACAAAAGTGGTAGGTGAGGTCATAAATCACAACAGCCTTTTGATAGCAGAGGAGTTTTTCGTAGTTTGAGTTCCAAATTATTTTGTTACGATCACCTGTCATTAACAACTATTTTATGTTTACGCGAAGATAAGCAATAAATCTCTAAGTACCAATTTTAATACGGAAAAAAGGACGAGAGGGACGAGAGGGGCGAGAGGGGCGAGAGGGAGAACAGAGAGCAGACTGTCCGAGGGAGCTTTAGCGACCGTGGGAATCTCCTCGTTAGCGCGCTTAGGATGAGATTGCCACGAGCCTAACGGCTCTCGCAATGACTAAGAGAGGGTAAAGAGACGAAAGGGACGAGAGAGACGAGAACGAAGTCGAGCATCATATTTTGTTGTTGTTTTTTTCTCTCTCTGCTGTCTCTGCTGTCTCTGCTGTCTCTGCTATCTCTGCTATCTCTGTTGTCTCTGTTGTCTCTGTTGTCTCTGTTGTCTCTGTTGTCTCTGTTGTCTCTGTTGTCTCTGTTGTCTCTGTT
>JAFNXN010000033.1 GCA_017379015.1 Alistipes sp. | reverse complement strand
GCGGCAATAGCGATTCACGATACCAGTTCGGTGGTGGGAGCCGGTGCGGCATATGGTGAAGAGGCTCTTGAGGTGGCCACCACTATCAAACTGACGCGAGCCCTGTGGATCATTCCTCTTGCACTTGTAACCGCACTCATATTCAAGAGTGACGCAAAGAAGATATCCATCCCTTGGTTTATTCTTTGGTTTATCGTGGCGATACTGCTTAATACCTATGTCCTGAAGGATTGTCCGGAAGTAGGCAGATTCATATCGGGTGTGGCCCGTAAACTGCTTATAGTTACGATGTTCTTCATAGGAGCCTCACTCTCCAAATCAACATTAAAAGCAGTTGGTATGAAGCCGTTGCTTCAGGGTGTGATATTGTGGCTGGTAATCAGCATAGCTTCGCTATCATACATATTAATGACCGCATAGAAAACAGATATTAGGATATGAAGAGTTTTGGAGTAAAGCCGTGGATGCTTCCGCAACCGGTACTCATCATCGGAACATATAACGCAGACGGAACCCCTAACGCCATGAATGCGGCATGGGGAGGGCAGTGGGACCGAGGAGAGATCATGATCTCGATGGGTTCTCATGCTACCACAGAGAATCTGGCAAGATGCGCCGACTTCACGGTTGCCTTTGCCACGCGCCTCGACAAACAGGGACAGCACTACGGCAAACCTCTGATAACCGCCCTCCTGAGTCATCTCGATGCTTCGGGCGAGAGTTGCTATCTCGAAACTGTGGAAGCTAAAAATGTAGCATTGTATCAACACTTCTCATTCCAGCTTGAGGGGGAGATGGAGAGCCAGATGGGAAATCTCACACTATACGCGATGCGTCGTCCTGGGGATAATAAGAGAGGCGCAAAGGTGCAGAGCGCATAAAGGGTTCGATGTGGAGGGTTAGGGCTATTTGATCGTGCGCTGAATGTAGGATGAATAATCCTTTATCACGGGCTTATAGTCGGCGTGGGTCATCAGCACCGAGGATATCATAAAGTCGGCAGTTGAGCGATTGATGGCAGTAGGAACGTTATAGAGCGTTGCTAGGCGCAGCAGTGCCTTTACGTCGACATCGTGGGGCTGTGCCGACATAGGATCCCAAAAGAAGATCAGCATATCAATATCGTTGCTCGCGATCATTGCTCCCAGCTGCTGGTCACCGCCCAGCGGGCCAGACTTAAGCATCGTTATGTCGTAACGTGTGTTTGAAGCCTCGTCACCGCGACGCTCCATAAGAGTCTCTGCCACGATACGTCCTGTTGTTCCTGTGCAGATCAGGCGGTGCGAGAGTAGCTGCTCCCAGTTCCATGCCACCCACTCGGCAAGGTCGTGCTTCATAGCGTCGTGCGCAACAAGCGCAATTGTCATTCTCTTTTCCATAAAACTCATATCTTAGTATAACTATTTTTCTCCTTAATACACCGCAAAGATAGTGTCGCGATATTTCACAACCATCACAAAGGTGTTAAGTTAGTGTTAAAATATAGATGGGCATCGGGTGGCGAGATAACAAAATATCGCTTCTAAGGGTTGTGTTTTTCAATAATATTAGTAACTTTGTATTTATGTGGAGAGCTTTAGGCTCAACAATAGGCATCCAGAAACCTAAAAACACAATATATGAAGAGATCTAACTCTAACGAGATCATTGTAAAGGAGGTAACCTCGAAGCGCGACTTGCGCAAGTTTGTACAGTTCGGCATCGACCTGTACGAGGGTAACCCCTACTACTGTCCACCAATATTTTTTGACGAGGTAAACACCTTCGATCCTAAGAAGAACCCAGCACTCGAGGTGTGCGACCATGTGGTCTACATGGCATACCGCGACGGCAAGATAGTGGGTCGCATCGTGGGCATCGTCAACCATCGCGCCAACGAGGCGTGGGGTGTCAAGAAGTGCCGCTTCGGATGGTTTGACTTCATCGACGACCACGAGGTATTCAAGGCTTTGCTCGACGCTGTTGCCCAGTGGGGACGCAGCCGAGGCATGAGCGAGCTGAATGGTCCTGTGGGCTTCACCGACCTCGACAAGGAGGGACTTCTCATCGAGGGCTTCGAGCTTAACGCCCCCATGGCGAGCCTCTATACGCATCCATACTACATCACTCATTACGAGCGTTATGGACTAACCAAGGAGGTCGACTGGATTGAGTTCCAGATATTTCCACCCACGGAGGCTCCCGAGCGCATGAGGCGTGTAGCGAAGCTCGTTGAGGAGCGTTGTGGTGCTCGTGTCATCAAGGTGAAGAGTGCCCGAGAGCTCAAGAAACGCTACGGATACTCCTACTTCGACGTGCTCGACGAGGCATACCAGAAACTCTACAACTACCAGCCGATGACCGAACGTCAGAAGCGATACTACTGCGACATGTACTTCCCGATCTTGAACTTTGACTTTGTGACCATGGTTGCCAACGACAAGGATGAGATCATCGCCGTGGGCGTGGGCATGCCCTCGCTGTCGGACGCACTACGCAAGTGCAAGGGTAAGCTCTTCCCCTTTGGCTGGTGGCATCTGCTCAAGGCCCTCAAGGCTAAGAAGATGACCGACTTCGACCTACTACTTATTGGCGTACGCCCTGACTATCAGAATAAGGGTATCAATGCCCTGATATTCAACGAGATGACACCATACTTCTCGCAATATAGCATCAAGCGTGTTGAGACCACCTCGATACTCGAGACCAACAGCAAGAACCAGGCGAACTTTGCGGAGTTCGACCACATACAGCACAAGCGTCGCCGCGCCTACACCAAGAAACTATAGAGAGAGGTAGTAGGTAGTGGCGGGTAGTGCCGCTGCGCTCTGGGTTTTCACTCTACGCAGAGTAGGCTCTGCACGGATATTTCAGAGAGTTTCAGGGAGGGAACATTCGTTCTCTCCCTGTTTTCATTGTTCCCTCTACTCTTTGTCCTCAGTTTCGGCGAAGTAGAATGTTAGGCGGTCGAGCCTATCCCAGTTGCCGCGCGTGAAGTCGGGGATCTTGACGGGCTTGCTGCCATTCTCTATAGATATGCGCGTGAGCTCGCCGAGGCTGCTCCACTCGGCAGCATCGTAGACATCCATATCAAGAGGTAGTCCGTGGCGTAGGCAGTAGATGAGTCGGTAGTCCATGATGTAGTCCATGCCTCCGTGGCCACCCACGCTCATCGAGTACTCCTGCAAGGGGACGCCCTCGACCTGCTGAAGCTGCACAGGGTGCTTATATTGCGCTGTCATCGCCTCAACCACCTCGCGTGGTGCAAAGGTGTGGTGGTTTAGATCCTCGATGTCGGGCATAGCGCAGCTGTCGACGCCACGTATCTGCTCGAGCTTGAATGTGTAGCCCTCGACAGGGTATTTGTTGGCATAGCCCTCGGTGCCCACAAGCTGATACATGCGGCTATAGGGGCGTGGTGTCATCACGTTGTGCTGTAGGTCGATGGTACAGCCGTTTGCGGTGCGTATAAGCGTGTTTATCTGGTCGCCCTGCTTGCACTCCTGCGCACCCATAAGCTCGCTCGTGAGCTTTGAGCCATTTATCGACTTTGTAGACATCGCCACGAGGTAGTCGAGCCTATCACCACGGTGGATATTGAGCAGCTGGCAGTTAGGTCCTATGCCGTGTGTGGCGTATATATCGCCGTTGTGGGCTTGGTTGTACTCCAGACGCCAGTTGTCGGCATAGTGCTCCCAGTAGGGCTCTAGGTTGTGGATATAGGCACCCTCGGTGTGTATTATCTCGCCGAACAACCCCTTTTGAGCCATATTGAGCGTGGTGAGTTCGAAGTGGTCGTAGCAGCAGTTCTCGAGTATGGTGCAGTGCACGCGGTTGCGCTCGGCAGCGTCGACAAGCATCCAGCACTCCTCAATGGTATTGGCTGAGGGCACCTCGATGGCTACGTGCTTGCCATGGTTCATGGCATATACCGCCACCTCGACATGCAGTTGCCATGGCGTGCAGATGTAGACGAGGTCTATATCGTCACGACAGCATAGTGCCTTGTAGCCCTGTGGACCTCCATAAAGTGTTGCCTTGGGCATATTCGCCCTTATAAGGTACTCTTGGCATCGCTCGGCACGATCTATATACTTGTCGCAGAGTCCCTTGATGGCTACACCCTCGATATGCGTAAACCTCTCCACAGCACCAGGACCGCGCATGCCGAGGCCCACAAAGCCGACACGCACCGTATCGAGAGGCTCGGCACGAAACTCCAACATCGAACTCTGCACGGGGTTTGGCTCTGGCTCGTCGAGGATGATTATGCCATCCTCAATCCTATAATCCACGCTCGCCTTAAAGGTTGTCTGCTCTGTGGTGTCGCAAGCTGCGAACAACGCTACTGCAACGATAGCTACTATTGCTCTTAGGTAGATCTTCATCATGGTTGTAGAGTGTAGGGTTAATCAATATTATCACAAAGGTACGAATTATGTTGCTAATGTGCAACGCTATAAACTGAGCCAATACACCTATAAGAAAGTATGATCGAAAAGCTATTGCCAGATTAGAAAATCTTATTACCTTTGCACCAGAAACAAAAACTAATAACAACAAGAACTAATAACAATTAAAACTAAAGAGAATATGGATAAGTATACATGTATGCCTTGTGGTTGGACTTACGACCCAGCAGTTGGTGACCCTGATAACGGTATTGAGCCTGGCACACCTTTTGATCAGCTTCCTGAGGATTGGACATGCCCAGTATGTGGTGTAGGTAAGCAGCTCTTCGACAAGGAGTAACAACGTTTAACTAAATAAAGAGTATAACTATGGAGAATAAGGATAAGGTATTGGCTACGATGAAGCAGGCTGGTGAGCCTCTCAACGCTGGTAAGATCGCTGAGCTCAGCGGCATCGACCGCAAGGAGGTCGACAAGGCCATGAAGCAGCTTAAGGATGAGGGTGCTATTGTATCGCCCGTGCGCTGCAAGTGGGAGCCAGCAAAGTAGCCCGAGATTACAACTCTATTATCGATAAGCGGCAGGTCACAGTCCAGACCCGCCGCTTTCTCGTTTCTCGTTTCTCATCTCTCGTTTCTAAGTTCCTATCTCTGCACCCACCAGTCGCGCTTGTGGTGGAAGACTACCCCACCGCCCTTGCGTTTGCCACGCTCGAGGAATGGTATCTGGTAGCTAACGCCAAACTCGATAAACTCACAGATGTGCAGATGGGTCTTCGCCAGTGCCTGAAGGTAGAGGTTGTCAGCAACGCGATACTTCACGCCAAAACGGATATAGTGGAACGCCTCGTTCACACCCACCTCCGTAGACTTATAGAATAGCGGACGCTTGCCATAGCCATATATAGGGTGATCGTTATCGTAGAGGTTGCGCACAGGGTTAAAGAGATAGACGCCCCAGTCCAACATGGCGGTGAAGCGACCAAACTTAAACTCGTTATTGAGCGATATGCCGCCACGCATGCGTCGCCACCTCTCAGTTGTCACGCGATACATACCGCGGTTTGTCGCAGGGTTGCCTATAGCGTCGTTATAGAAGAGGTCAGCACCAAGACCTATGCCATGCCAGTTGCAGGTGCTGTATATCGCCCCTGCGTGTAGCGTAAGGATTAGGAAGCGGTGTGCGTCGCTGCTATCTGCCGCATGTGCTCCCGACGAGAGGGTGAGGTTAAGACTCCACTTGTAGGGCAGGTCGGGGAACTCGATAGGTCGACGCTCGTACTCGCCATCGGGGTTGAGCGTTGTCACCAAGCCCACGCCGCCATAGAGCACATTAGCACCCTTATTAGGCTCTACGGTGCGTCCGTTACTCATGTGGAAGAATCCCAGCTCGCCGTTGATCATAAAGTTGCGCGTCACAGGGAACTCCAGGTTAAGACCCGCCGTGAGGTAGGCATTTATGCGCGTCGAGAATGTCTTGTTGGGCACTGGCTCATCGAGCGTTGTGTAGTAGTGCTCGTTGAGCACGGCAAGTCCCGAGCCTATCTTCACCTTGAGGTTGAAGTGCTCGGAGCGAAAGCCGTTGATAAGGATGTAGGGGTAGAGCGATATAGCCTCGCCCATAGCCTTTTCACCAAGGTCGATATACGACAACCCTAGACCCACGGTTGGGTTGTTGAGATACTGTTGCCAGGGACGCTGCTGCAACGATGGAAACTCCACACCAAAGTGGATGCCCGAGGGTGGATTGGGGTTGATCTCCTCGAGGTTGCTGCTTTTCATTAGGTAACCGCCCATAAATGGCTGAACCTTAAACGATATAGGATCGTTGCCTACGCGATAAAGTTCTTTTGGCTTCTTGGCATGCGCTGCGCCCACACAGAGGGTCAAGGCGAGCAGCAGCAGTGTGATATGTTTAGACATAATTTAAGTAGGGGAAAATTAAATTAAACGTTTACAGTTAAATATCGTCTACTCTTGAGGCACTACCTTGCGGAGCTGCAAGGCAAAGCCACCGCCCTTAGCCATGCGCACTGTGATGACATCATCACGTGTCACGCTTCGACGCTCAACACAATAGTCAGTAGGATAGGTATCCCAGCCCGCAGAGTCACCATCGCGATATAGCGTTGCCTCATAAGCACAGCCCTCCTCAAGGAAGCTCAACGCAAGGTCGTACGCGCGCATCTCGCCATCGGTGATACCGCCAACATACCAATCCTCAGAGTGCTTATCCTTGCGTGCAGTGACCACATAGTCGCCTATCTCGGCATCGAGGCAGCGGGTCGTAGCCCAGTCGACAGGTACATCAACAATAAACTGAAGAGCCTCGGGGTGCTCGCGATAGTTCTCAGGCATGTCGGCAGCCATCTGTATAGGGCTATAGAAGACCACATATTGTGCCAGCTGGTGCGCCAACGTTGAGTTGACGAAGAACTTGTAGTCGTACTCCTTGTTGACACCTCCATCTGTAGTCGCCGCCGCCTTGTTTATGGTGTTGTGGTAGCGCAGATCGAAGATGCCAGGCGTAAAGTCCATAGGACCAGCTACGTTGCGCGTAAATGGAAGCGTTGGGTTGTGGTCGATAGAGTTACCCGCATTCCAGGCATGCCACTCCTGACCACGCATGCCCTCGGCACTCACAAGGTTGGGGTATGTGCGGCAGATGCCCGTAGAGTGTATCGGCTCGTGGATGTCCACGGCGAGCTTATGCTCAGCAGCGAGCATCACCGTGCGGTTGTAGTGGTCCACCATCCAACGATCGTAGTGCTTATGATCGGCAATCGAGCCTACGTAACCTGTCTTGACGCTATGCACACCCTTCTCTTCGTAGTAGGCGTATGCCTCCTCCATCTGAGCGTTGTAGTTCTCGACATTGGCGTATGTCTCATGGTGACCTATAAGCTCCACACCACGCTCCGAGGCGTAGCGTACAAGCTCGTCAATGTCGAAGTCGGGGTATGGTTGCGAGTAGTCGAAACGCTCACCCCAGCCCCAGCCAACGTTCCAGCCCTCGACAAGGACACCGCCAAAGCCGTACTCTGCGGCAAAGTCGATATATCTCTTCACATTCTCTGTGGTTGCCGAGTGTGGATACTTGCCGTCACGATCCCAGATAGAGACCTTAAGGTGCATCTCCCACCATACGCCAACATACTTCATAGGCTTTATCCACGACGTATCCTCGATCTTACATGGCTCATTGAGGTTTAGGATCATGCTCGACTCAACGAGTGCTCCAGCCCTATCTCCAACGATTATCGTGCGCCAAGGTGTCGAGAATGGCAACTCAACCTCGCTCTTGATCTCCTGGTCGCCAGCAAGCAGCGTCGTGAAGCATCTCGAGGCATTGTCCCACGCGAGGATCATGCCTGGGTAGTGCCACAAGGCAGCCTCATGGATGGCAAGATGGTTGCCCGTATCGCTGCTCTTCATAGCCAGAGGTGTCGACACGCCGCACTCCACCAAGCCACGCACACGACCTGCCGACTGCTGCATCGTTTCGGGTGTGATGCCACTGAGCTGTGTGTGCATATAGTCGAACTCGGCATCGTCGTCGCTACCAGCCATCCAGTGAGCATCGTAGTCGCCACCCATTGTAAACTCAGTACGCTCTGAGGTAATAGCCGCAACGCCCTCGCCCTGAATAATGTAGCGCAAGCCCAAGCCATCATCAAAGAGGCGCATCTCGATCTCCAGCTCACGACCCTCAGCCGATGAGAGGGTTACACGAAGCGAGTTATAGTTGTTGCGAATCTTAGAGAACTGACCCCACACAGGCTCCCAGCACTCGTCGAACGACCCACGCTCAACATCGACAAGGCGCAACCCACGGGTGAAGTCCACATCCGTAGTGGTAAGTCCCAGACGCGAGAGCTGAACGAGCTCCTCGCCATCAAACGTAAGCGAGTAGGCAGGCTCGCCGAGGTCGGTAAGCTCGAAATGGAGCACCGAACGTCCGTCAGGAGAGCAGATCTCACTAGGCAGCTTGGCGCAGCTGACCATCAATAGAAGCGATACCGCCAAATAGAGTAATCTTTTCATATTGCTTAGAAGTAAAGTTAAGTAGTAATCTATTATCTATGATAATAACATCTGTTTGTGGCGGCAAAGATAAGAATAATTCTCAAATCAGAACATCTGCATCACAGAGTCAGATAAATAAAGTTGGAGCACCACCCCTGATGCCCCAACCCAAAATAACATATAGGCTACTCCTCGCCCCACAGAGCACCCACCATCGCCACACCACCGAAGCTAAGCTCCTTGAGATAGGCAAACCTCTCGGGCGACACCCCGCCAAGGGCTATGACACGCTTATCAATAATCCCTCGACGCGATGCCTCAAGCAGCTCCTCATGGGTAAATGCCGAGCGATAGCCATGCTTCGAGATGCTGTCGAACAGGGGACTTAGGAAGAGGTAGTCGCACTCATCCCGATAACGCAGAACCTCCTCAAACGAGTGACACGAGCGAGTACGCGACCCTGAGTAGTGAGCAGGCAGCTCGCGTATGTTCCTATTTAGGTGTACGCCACGCAGCGCAAACTCCTCGTAGAGCGAGTAGTGGTCATGAACAACTACCCTACTACGCTCCGATGAGGTCAACTGCTCCAATAGCTCGACGCAATACTCTACGCCCACATCTGGCTTACGCAGATGCACAAAGTCTACGTCATTGGCTAGCAGATACTTAATCCTCTCTACCTCACGACTTACAACACCTGGTCGAGTTATAGCTATCTTGATCATTCGCAACTATCGCGCTAGCTTCTCGATGATAAGCTCCGCTACCCTCTTGCCCGAGAGCAGCATACCACCAAAGATTGGACCCATGCGTGGCGTGCCACTCACTGCCGATGCCGCCATGCCGCAGACATACAACCCCGGGTAGATCTCCTTAGTACCACTCACAACCTCCTCTTCGCCCGCAACAACATCCAACGAACGCTCGCCGATGACATCGCCCGTGTCGGTAGCCAGTCTGATGCCATTCTTGCGTGCTACCGTGCGACACATCTCGCTATCGTGACCTGTGCCGTCAACCACACAGCGAGCCAAGATGTTGAGAGGATCTACGTGCAACCCCTCGCGCAACACAGGGGTCCAGTTGACCACCACGCCACTCACCACATCATTCTTGAAGATCACATCCTCAACCGAGTAGCAGTTAAAGATCGTAGCACCCTCGTGCACAGCCTTATAGAGCAGTGCCGAGGTACTCTCCACCGAGTCCATGACATAGAGGTTGCCATCGTGCTTTGAGAAGTTGATGCCAAACTCCTCGACGATGTGGATAGCCTCCTGCTGCACCACGATCTGGTTGAACATCATAGCACCGCCCCACATACCGCCACCGGGCGATAGCTTCCTGTCGAATAGTGCCACACGCAACCCCGCCTTGGCAAGATAGTAGGCTGCCACAATACCCGAAGGACCACCACCTACGATGGCAACGTCCAGCTCCAAATTCCTCTCCAGCTTCTCAAAATAGGTTGAGATGATACCTCTAGATACTCTTCTTTCAATCATAGTTTTAACATTTTAAAAATCAATAATATATAAGGGTTATTCTTCACATAGCGTATGGCTAATTCTCATCGCGCAGAAGTTCGGACCACACATCGTGCAGTATCTACCTCCCACGTTGTTCGATGTCTTGTAGTACTCCAAGGCTCGCTCGGGATCAAGGCTAAGGTTGAACTGATCCTTCCAGCGAAACTCATAGCGAGCCTTACTCATGGCATTATCGCGCACCATAGCCCCAGGGTGCTGCTTAGCCAGATCGGCAGCATGTGCAGCCAGCTTAAAGGCAACGACGCCCTCGCGCACATCCTCCTTGTTGGGGAGTGCTAGGTGCTCCTTGGGCGTTACATAGCAGAGCATAGCCGTGCCATACCACCCTATCTGCGCAGCTCCTATCGCCGAGGTTATATGGTCATATCCTGGCGCAATATCCGTCACCAAAGGTCCGAGGGTGTAGAATGGAGCGTTGTGACACTTCTCCACCTGTCGCTCCATGTTCTCCCTAATCTTGTGCATCGGCACATGTCCAGGGCCCTCGATAAATACCTGCACATTCTTAGCCCAAGCGCGCTCAACAAGCTCGCCCATGGTGTCAAGCTCGGCAAACTGCGCACGGTCGTTAGCATCATAGATGCTTCCTGGACGCAATCCGTCGCCTAACGAGAGTGCCACATCGTAGCGCGCAGCGATGTCGCAAATATCGTCAAAGTGCTCATAGAGGAAGCTCTCCTTCTGATGCGTCTGACACCACTTCGAGATGATGCTACCACCACGGCTCACGATGCCCGTAAGACGATCGGCAGCAAGCATCACATTCTTAAGGCGTATGCCACAATGAATCGTGAAGTAGTCGACACCCTGCTCGCACTGCTCGATGAGCACATCGCGATAGATCTCCCACGTTAGATCCTCAGCCTTGCCCGCAACGCGCTCCATAGCCTCATAGATGGGCACAGTGCCAATAGGCACAGGACTGTTGCGCAAGATCCACTCACGCGTCTCATGGATATTTGCACCTGTCGAGAGATCCATGATCGTATCTGCACCCCACTTACAGCTCCAGATAGCCTTCTCCACCTCCTCATCAATTGAGGATGTGGTTGCCGAGCTGCCGATATTGGCATTTATCTTGGTTAGGAAGCTACGACCAATGATCATAGGCTCTGCCTCGGGGTGGTTGACATTGGCTGGTATCACGGCTCTACCTTCAGCAACCTCACGACATACAAACTCGGGCGTAATATGGCTCTCGATGCCTAGCTCCTTACAATTCATATTCTCGCGTATCGCCACATACTCCATCTCTGGGGTGATGATCCCCCTCTTAGCATAGTACATCTGCCCTACGTTATGGGCATCCTGACCTCTACGCTCCTCGATCCACTCTCGGCGTAGCGGAGGTAGTCCTCGCTCCAGATCGACCTCTACGGACTGATCGCCATACGCACCCGAGGTGTCGTAGATATAGATCGACGGATTTTCACTCTCGTGGCGTTCACCATCTTTGATTGTGACGGTGGGCATCTGCGTCACCCTACGCATACTAACTTTGATCTTGGGATGTAGCTTTCCTCCAATGTAGACCCTCTCCGAACCTGGATAGGTAATCTTCAAATCGTTATTCATACTCAATAGGTTATGGTTATAGGTTACTATATATTTAAAACATCTTCACGATACTACGCATCTCGGCAATGGGATCCTCGGCAGAAAGCACACTACCACTAAGGGCAATGCCATCGACACCCGCCTTAAGCAGCCACGGCACATCCTCCTTGCAAATACCTCCAATGGCGACAAGCGGAATGTCGATGTCGTTATCGCGCACCTGTCGCATAATCTCCCTGTAGCCCTCGATGCCGAGCGTGGGCGCAAGACGTTGCTTGGTAGTGGTAAAGCGAAAAGGTCCGCAACCAAAGTAGTTGGGGCGTGAGCTACGAAGGTACTCGACAATATCGCCGAATGAATTGACCGTAGCACCGATAATATACCCTTCACCAAGCATTGCGCGAGCCTCGGCAATAGGCATATCGCACTTACCCAGATGCACACCATCGGCACCTATACGCTTAGCAAGTGCCACATTGTCGTCGATGATGAAGGTCGCCCCATACTCGCGACACATCCTCTGCACTACAAGGGCACTCAGCTCCATCTGCTGCTCATCTACACCCTTCATTCGCAGCTGCACCCAGCGGCAGCCACCCTCTAGGGCCAGACGCGCCGAGTCGATATATGTGTAGCTATCGTTGTAGTGAGTGATAAATTGCACTCTACAATTCTTGCTTAACATAGCTCTCCAACTTACGGGGGTTAAACAGATGATTTACAGGTCCATGACCATGACCCACGACAACATCAGCACCAGCAGCTATCGCCTGTGCAATATAGCTCTTAGCCTCACGGAGAGCCTCGGCAAGAGGGTATCCAAGAGCCCTAAATGCTGCAATAGCGGCAGAGAGCGTGCAGCCCGTGCCATGGATATTCTTCGTGTTTACGGTTGGCGTTGTGAAGCTCAGCGACTCTACACCACCGCAAGAGGGTCTATATAGCAGATCTGTTTTGAAGTTGCCCTCCTCGTGACCACCCTTGAGCAGCACAGCACGAGCACCTAGGTCGATAAGGCTCTTCGCCGCTAGGAGCTTCTCATCCTCGCTCCTTAGGGGCATGCCTGTGAGTGCCGCCATCTCGGGGATGTTGGGCGTAACCAGCTCAGATATTGGCAGCAAGCGACGAACGACCACCTCCTGAGCCTCCACCGACAGCAGACGATGACCACTGCTCGACACCATCACAGGGTCGAGGATGATGGGTCGGGAGATGAGAGCCAGCGCATCGGCAACAGCCTCTGCCACCTCTGCATTTGCGAGCATACCGATCTTGATAGCCGCAGGATCTAGGTCCTCAGCCACACGAACAATCTGGTCGTAGACGATTTTGGGCGATAGTGCCTCGATGGCGAATACCCCTTGTGTGTTTTGTGCCGTGACGGCAGTGATCGCCGTAGCACCATAGACCCCAAGTGCCGAGAAGGTCTTGAGGTCGGCCTGTATGCCAGCACCCGCCGAGGAGTCGGAGCCCGCTACGGACAAGGCTACGCAATAGCCTCTTTGAGGCATTGGATGGGAGTTGTAGCACCCCACGTCGTTGATAACTTTTAGTTCCATAGGACTTAAATTAAAAGTTTACAACGGGGCTACCTAAAAAGAAAAACGCATACCTACACTATGGGGTATGCGTTATGATATTATCCACAATTCCTACGGCAGTACTAACTGCATCAGGTTCGAGGGTATAATCTCAGCCAATCAAGGCACCCCTTTGTCTTATGCAAATTTAAGAATAATTTTTCAAACGACAAAGAGGCGATCAACATTTCTTAAAAAAAATGTGGTACTACACTCTACTAGTAGTCCCAGCCGCCGCCTAGCGACTTATAGAGGTAGATGAGTGCAATGTACTCATCCTTAACGGCATTGGAGAGTCCTATCTGAGCATCGAAGTAGCGACGCTGGGCATCGAGCACGTCGATATACTTCGTGTCGCCAAACTTATACTGAGCCGTAGCAAGCTCGACATACTTAAGGGCTGCCTCACGCAGGTTATTCTTCAGCTCGGTAGTCTTTCGTGCGTTGTTGTATCGCGACACTGCATCGTTGACCTCCTGAAATGCCATGAGCACCCTCTTCTCATAGTTTAGGCGTGCTATCTCGTAAGCCTCTATTGCCGCCTTATATCTCGCCCTACGGCGTCCAAACTCAAACAAGGGGGCTGCAAGCTTGCCAACAGCCAAGCTATAAGGGGCACTGAACAGATCGGCAAATGTGCCATTCTCCCAGCCCGCCGTAAAGCCAAGCACAAGCTTCGGAAAACGGTCGGTATATGCCACGCCCACCGCTGCCGAGGCTGCTCTGAGGTTTTGCTCTGCCCCCCTAATGTCGGGACGACGCTCAAGCAGATCGGAGGGCAAGCCTAGGGGTAGCTCCTTAGGGATATCCCTATTAAGGACCCTCATGCGAGCATACTCCAGCTCAAAGTCGGGGTACTCGCCCATAAGCATCTTAAGGCTATTCTTTGCAATCTCGATCTTTGTCTCGATGGCTGGTATAAGGGAGGCTGTTGTGGCATACTCCACCTGAGCCTGACGATAGACAATCTCGGAGGTAAGACCACCCTCATAGCGCAGCTTAGCAAGCTCAACACCCTCGCTACGTGTGCTAAGCGTGCGGTTGACGATGAGGAGCTCGTTTTCGAGGGCTAGGAGCTGGTAGTAGATCGTAGCAACCTCGGCAATGATGGTCATACGCATAGCACGCTCAGCCTCGACGCTCGACAGATACTCAGCCATCTGCCTGTCCACAGCCCACTTGACACCGCCCCAGAGATCAATCTCCCAGCTGACATCCATCTTAAGGTCTACCTGAGGCGTTACCGTATGCCCCTTGTCGGTGTAGTTCTCCACCTCGTTATCAGCCATCGCCGAAGCACCCACCTTGGGAAACCAAGCAGAGCGTCCCACCCGATGAAGTTCGCGCAGCTGCTGAACCCTAGCACGCGCAGCAAGCAGATCCTTGTTGCTCTCCAAGGCGTGCGAGATGAAGCCTCCCAGCACCTCGTCGCCATAGAACTCCCACCACTTCACATCGGCAATGGTGATGGAGTCCATCTGATCGGCAACCACCTCCCTCGGAAGGTTAAGCTCAGGGGCTTTGCACCGCTTCACAGCAACACTACACGAGCTAAGCAGAAGGCATAGCAGCGCAACACTATATATATATTTAGGCGTTCTCATTACTTACGATATTTTCTTTTTATACGATCGATCCACACAAAGAAGAATGGCACATATACAATGCCTAGCGTGATAGCCACACACATACCGAAAAAGACACCTGTGCCGATACCCTGACGACTCACCGAGCCAGGACCCGACGAGAGCACCAGAGGCAACAGACCGAGGATAAACGCTAGAGAGGTCATCACGATAGGTCTAAAGCGCAACTTTGATGCAGTGATAGCAGCCGTCACAGCGTCTACACCCTTATCCATCTCGACCTTGGCAAACTCCACGATGAGGATAGCATTCTTGGCAACCAGACCAATCAGCATCACAAGACCGATCTGGAAATAGACGTTATTCTCCAAGCCACAGACATAGACTCCCAGATAGGCTCCAAGCATAGCTACAGGCAACGAGAGAAGCACCGCAATAGGCACCGACCAACTCTCATACTGTGCCGCGAGGAAGAGAAAGACAAACAAAAAGGCTAGGGCGAGGATCATGCCCGTCTTGCCACCCTCACGCTTCTCCTGATAGGACAAGCCACTCCACTCAACAGCGATATTCTCTGGCAGATGGTGATCGACGATCTGCTGCAAACGCGCCATTGCCTCTCCAGAACTATAGCCAGCACCAGGCTCACCAGTGATGGTCGATGATTGGAACATGTTAAAACGCTTTATCGTACCCGAGCCTGTGGAGTACTCCGTATTGCCAAGTGCCGTGATGGGTATCATTGCACCATTAGCACCCTTAACCGAGAAGAGGCTAAGGTTCTCCTTATAAGCACGATAAGGTGCTTCAGCCTGAATATATACGCGGTAGACACGGTTGTACATGTTGAAGTCGTTGACATAGAGCGAGCCGGTAAAGGCCTTCAGCGTAGAGAATATATCTGCCATCTGCACGCCATGCAGTCGAGCCTTGTCACGGTCTACGTCGAAGTACAACCTAGGTATATCCCTCTGTATCGACGCCGACATACCAGCAAGCTCGGGCGACCTGCTAGCATAGTGCATAAGCGTATCTACAGCCATCTGCAAGTCGTCATACGTAGCATTGCCACGCGCCTCAAGCACCATCTCGAAGCCTCCCGAAGAGCCTAAGCCTGGGATCACTGGGGGTGTCGAGATAAATGCCTTAGCCTCGGGATAGCTCGAAAGCTCGTTACGCACCCTCGCCATAATCTCCTCAACACTCTCCGACTCACGCTCGTCCCACGGCTTGAGGATTACAGTGAGCTGGCTACGCGCCTGATTAGTACCTACACGCTGACTCGAGCCCACAACATCCAACACATGCTCCACATCGGGGTCCTGCATCAAAAAGCTCATGGCACGTCGCGTAACCTCGCGCGTACGCTCCAGAGTAGCACCCTCAGGCAGCTCTAGCTCAATATTGAAATAGCCCTGATCCTCCTTAGGCATAAAGCTCTGAGGCGTGAGGGCATGAAGCAGATATATGCCCACAAGCATGACACCAAAGGCAGCAAACGCCCTCTTTGAATGTTTTATGGCAGAGGTGACCTTCTCGGCGTAGAAGTGATTACCTCGATCCAACCATCTATTGATAAACTTGAACACAGGATGCTTATCTCCCTGAGGCTCAGGTCGCATGATAAGTGAGCACATAACGGGCGTTAGCGATAGGGCTACGATCGTAGAGATGATCACCGACACGGCAATGGTGATGGTAAACTGACGATATAGCAGACCTGTGATGCCTCCCAAGAAGCTCACGGGAACAAACACCGCACAGAGCACAAGAGAGGTAGCTACAAGGGCACTCGTCATGTTCGACATGGCCTTCTGCGTTGCCATGCGTGGCGACAGATGCTCCTCATTCATGATCTTGTCGACACTCTCAACCACAACAATAGCATCGTCAACGACAATACCGATAGCGAGGATAAGACCCAGGAGCGTCATCAGGTTGAGCGAGAAGCCGAAGATAAGCATAACGCCAAACGTACCGATGAGCGAGATGGGGACAGCCACCACGGGGATTATTGTCGACCTCCAATTCTGCAACGAGAGGTAGACCACCAGCACCACAAGGAGCAATGCCTCGAAGAGGGTCTTGTAGACCTCCTTGATCGACTGCGAGATGTAGGTGGTCATGTCGAAGGGTATCGAGTAGGTGATACCCTCGGGAAGGTTCTTGCCTATCTCCTCCATCGCTGCCTTGACATTATCGGCCACCTCGATGGCATTTGAGCCGGGGAGCATATTTACATTCATCACCGCCGCATTGCCACCATCGATACCACTCTCCGTAGAGTAGGATTGCGCCTCGAGCGAGATACGCGCAACATCCTTAAGTCGGATGATCGATCCATCGGGGTTGGCACGCACCACGATCTGCTCAAACTCCTCGACCGAGGAGAGTCGTCCCTGCGCTGCGATGGGGATGGTAACATCTATACCATCAATAGGGGCTTGTCCAAGGATACCCGCTGCCGACTCACGATTTTGATCCTTGATGGCACTCTGCAAGTCCTTGACCGTAAGACCCATATCGGTGAGCTTGTCGGGCATAACCCAGATACGCATGGCGTAGTAGCGGCTACCGACATTCGAGATGCTACCAACGCCCGGCACACGGCGCAACATATCGATAACGTTTAGTGTGGCGTAGTTCGAGAGGTAGACCTCGTCGTACTTAGGGTCGGACGACAAGAGTGTGATGGTGAGCAGCTTGCTCGATGCCTGCTTCTCGACACCTATACCATTCTGCACCACCTCGGCGGGTAGGCGCGACTCTGCCTGCTTGATACGATTTTGAATATCGACAGCTGCAATATCGGGATCTGTGTCGATGTCGAAGGTGATGGTAGCCGAGAAGCTACCCGAGTTTGAACACACCGACTCCATATACATCATGCCTGGCGTGCCGTTGAGCACCTGCTCGATAGGGGTTGCCACAGCCTGTGTTGTCGTGGCAGCATCGGCACCTGGATAGGATGCCGACACCCTAACAACAGGAGGGACAATCTGAGGATACTGGTCGATGGGCAACAAAAATAGTCCGATGACACCCACAATGGTGATTAGTATCGAGATCACCATTGAGAATACGGGGTGGTCAATAAAGAAGTTTCTCTTCATACACACTACCCTATTAATTAGCCGCCACAGGATCAACCTTCACGCCGTGCGAAAGCTTATGATAGCCCTCGACAACGATATGCTCGCCAGCCACAATGCCACGCTCCACAACCGTGGTATTCTGCAACTCAGGGCCAAGCTCCACAAAGCGTTTCTCGACAATAGAGTCACGACGCACGACATATATAAATGCACCGCCACTCTCGATCACAATAGCCTTAGATGGCACAACAAGAGCATCCTCGCGCACATCCATCAACAGCCTCACTCGCGTAAACTGACCTGGAAGCAGGCTATGCTCGGGATTAGGCATCTCGGCACGCACCGAGAATGTTCCCGTCTTGGGATCTATCTGAGGATCGGCAAAGTTGACCAAACCCTGATAAGGATAGTGCGATCCATCAGCCATGGTCACGGTGACATAGGGGTTCCACGTACGTGTGGTATCGGTATGACCGAGGTTTACGTTGCGAGCCTTCGACTTAAGATACTCGAGCGATGTCATGCTGAAGTCGATGAGCACCGTATCGCTCTTCACCACGGTTGCCAACAGCGACTGCGAGCCAGGACCTACAAGAGCACCGATGTCGGCATTACGCTCCGAGATATATCCCGAGATGGGCGACCTCACGGTGGTGTAGCTCAGCGTCATCTGCGCCTGCTCCATGTCTGCCTCGCAGACTAAGACATCAGCCGTAGCACCCTCGTAGTTGGCAATGGCATTGTCCAGGTCGAGCTGGCTGGCTGCATTAAGCTCATAAAGCGGACGAATACGATTGAGGTCGCGCTCAGCCTTGAGTGCCTGCGCCTTAGCCTTGTTCAGCTGCGCCTCAGCACGCTTGGCACGCGCCTTATAGAGTGTTGGATCGATCTGAAAGAGCGTCTGCCCCTTCTCGATATATGTACCCTCGTCGAAGAGCATCTTCTCGAGATAACCCTCGACACGCGCATGAACCTCGACAAACTGCTGTGCTCGAATACGACCCACATAATCGCCATAGATTCTCACGTCGTCAACACCTACAGGCTCTATTGCCACAACAGGATAGGCCACAGGTTTTTGCGTTTTCTTGCCTAGTAGCGAAAACACCACAACAGCACACAGAATAGCTATAAGTATGGCTATAAGCCATTTACGTCTAAATATCGCCATAAATCACATCCAATTTGCACATTTATTGTGCAAAAATAATAAATTTATTTTTATTTTGAAGTAAACGACGATTAAAAATAAGAGAGCTAAAAGCAGAAATTATCTACTCTCTCTGAACGACGGGATATGTATGAAAGTTTCTTCTTTTTCGTTTTCCCTATAAAAAGAAAAAGAAGAAGAAACAGAGGCGCATAATATGGGGATGACTAAAAATTAACTAGCCATCCCCCTTGCTTTTTGAAGCTGAAACCTCTATTTCGTCACTCTCGATATTGATGTCACACCATACTTGTGCGGATTGGATTCTCCTCCAAGGATAGACTCCAAAGCGTCGTAATGGACGTGTCCGTGGATATTGTGCTCTACAACCCATATATCATACTCGGTGTTGTAGTACATCACGCCGACATGGGTGCCGTAGTTGCCCGTACCCTGCTTGCTAGCGGCATAGAAGAACTGCAACATATAGGGGCTGGTCGCGTAGTACATGTTAACCACATAGTACGTTCCGGGGACAAGCTTCGATATATCAAGGTTCTCTTTGACATAATCGGCAGCTCGACGGTGCATTTTAAGAACAGCAGAGAAGCGTAGCTCCGCGCTTATCTTGTAGAGTACTGGAACATCTACCTTCTTATATCCATTTATGATCGAGGGGAAGTAGCTGGGAATCTGGTATGCGTGTCCCTGCGAGTAGTATCCCGCCTTCGACAGACGTCCGTTGACGTGTGCAGCACACTGATCCGTAAACTTTCCATATCTATTTCTGCCACCCCACTTAACCACAACACTCTCGTATAGCTTTTTGGATGCCGTGGAATCGCTATGCTCGGCAAGCATCTCGCCAGCACGACCGAGAGAGTCCAGACCCATTGCGGCACTATCGACGCTTTCAATAGCCATCGAATCAGTGCGCGCTCTTTGCATAGCAGATATATCGACAAGTCGACGCAGTACCGAGTCTACAACTATGCGCGATGTCAACGCCATATCGTCAGATGGCTCAACCGCCGTAGTATCGCGCACATCCCTTAGTGTCGACACCTCCTGCGCCGAGGCAGTGGGAACTATCTCGAGCATGCCATTACCACTCAAACCGAGCATCATCACAAAAGCGGCAACAAGCATCAATATCTTCTTCATCACACTTCAAGTTTAGGTCTTTGGGCATCTGCCACTAGACATTCAAAATAGCAACATGGCAGATAATAAAATACAAATATACGAAAATTTTGATTAACATGCAAATTCATCCATCACTCGCTGCACAGAGCGTAGCATCTTCTTCTTTTTCGTTTTCCCTATAAAAAGAAAAAGAAGAAACTTTCAACTCCCGTTCTGAGCCTCCGCTGCTCGAGGAGCTTGAGGGCAAAGAGAGAGTAAAAGACGAAAGGGACGAGAGAGACGAAAGAGAAAGAGACGAGAGAGACGAAAGAGACGAAAGAGACGAGAGAGACGAGAGAGACGAAAGGGACACTTACTCCGTCATTCCGAGGGAGCTTTAGCGACAGTGGGAATCTCCTCGTTAGTGCGCTTTGGAGGAGATTGCCACGAGCCTTGCGGCTCTCGCAATGACGAAGAGAGGGACGAAAGAGACGAGAGGGACGACAACGAAGTCGAGCATCATGTTTTTTCTCTTTTGTCCGCGCCTCTCTCTGTTGTCTCTGCGTCTCTTTTCTCTCTTTTGACTGCGCTTCTCTCTTCCGTCTGCGCTAATATTCAACGCCTTAACCTTGAAGATAAAATATTTTTACCCAAAACCCTTGACAAAGGCTATTTCGGGTTGTATATTTGTACTCGAAAAACAAACCATTTAACTCTAAAAGGACTTATGACTGATATTATTGAACAGCTGCGTCACGACACGCAGCAGCTTATGGAGCAGATGCGCGAGAGGGTTGAGAGCGAGAAGCAGACCTTTCGCAAGTACCTTGTAAACGGGCTCGACATGCTCACCACGTCGCACGAGGCGGTGGACTCGC
>JAFNXN010000014.1 GCA_017379015.1 Alistipes sp. | reverse complement strand
TGTATTTTGTCGTTATGCTTGCCCTCAAAATCCTCATTTACGCCTAGTAAACTCCGGTTTTTCGGGCTTCGCATGCCTAAAACTACATCTTTTTCTTCAACTTCTAAACAATAAGGGGATGACTAATTTACTTTTTAGTCATCCCCATTTTTCATTTGTATGCTATCTCTTGGCAACAAACTGCCCTACAACAAATACATCGCCTATATCCTTAAGTACCGTCTCCACAAGTACTACATTAGGATCAACGGCATACTCGGGATATACCTGCTTAATTGAGTTAAGCACCTCCTTCACATCGAGCAATACAGCGAGCTTTCCTGACGCATACTTAACATATCCAGAGGCACTTACGCTCTTACCCCCAATGGTACTCTTTGCAACAATCGAGGCTTTAGAGCGACGATAGCTATAAGTACCCTCCAGGGAGCGACCCTTGTGGGTTATAACACCCTCACCAGTTTTAAGACTTAGCTCTGCTGAGCCTCGTGTCACACCTAGCTGAGTGAGGAGATTCGCAAGAACAGGGTCAAGCTGAGCGATCGCCATGCTTGCAAGAGGATTACTTCCGACGTATGTAAACGATGCCGAGTCGTAGACCCACGTACCGTTGAGCGTAGACTGCGAGGGTGCTGCATCGGCAAGCTTCTGATAGGGATCAGGTGCTTGCTGTGCCGGTGTTTGCGTCTGCCCCTTTGTCGCACCACCAAGAATCAGACCCATCGCCTTAGAGAGGTCGAACTGCGCCGATGCACTCATAGGCATAGCCACAAGCATCACACATAGAGCAAAAAATGATAGTAACCTACGCATAATCATTACCTTTTAAAGCCAAAACCAAGCATCACATTATCATAGTTGTTAAGCATGGTGGTGATGCCGTTAAGCAACGAGATCTTTGCACCAAGAGTCTTAACAAAAGTGGTAAGACGCGTGCAGTTGAAGACTAGCTTGAGCGTCTCACCCTCAACAAAGGCATAGCCCTTCATTGCACCAAGATCGATAAGCGTCGAGAAGTGAAGCTCGATAGCGTGCGTCTCAGGATCAAAGAGGTATGTTCCCGAGAGGGTACGCTTGCCTATAACAGCACTAAAGCTCTTATCCTCATTAAAACTAAACGAGCAGCTACCTGGCTTGATGCCGACATAGTCGTATGCCTTCTGCATCTTAGTCGAGAGCGACTGCGAGAGGGCATTACCAGCAATATTTGCAAGCTCTTGTTCGCCATCTAGATGGATGGCTGGTTCAGCATAGGTCCAAGTTCCAGCAAGGAGAAACTCAGTAGCCTTGCCACCTGTAACCTTATCAATGAGTTGTGTTGCTCCCGACTTAAGCAGATCACCAAGGCTCTGCGCCGAGGTGGTTGATACTACGGCAAAAAGAGCTACCACAACCAATAATATTCTCTTCATATAAATCTCAATTACATATTTTTAACGTTTTAGAGGGCAAATTGTTGCCCTCCAAAACTACTATAACTCACTTAGCTCACGCTCAATATCATCAACCTCTGCCAACCATGCACGCTCCTGAGCATCTGAAGGCATGTGAAGGTCGCCACGTGGCGATAGACCCACAGCACCAACCTTTGGTCCATCGGGCATTGCCGAACGCTTGAACTGCTGAGTGAAGAAGCGGTGGAAGAAGACCTTAAGCCACTTCACGATGGTAGGCTTGTCGTAAGTACCCTCGAAGGCGATAGATGCCAGCATAGCGATCTTCGATGGCGCATAGCGACGGCGCAACGCACAGTAGAGGAAGAAGTCGTGAAGGTCGTATGGACCAACAATATCCTCGGTACACTGCACAATTTTCTCGCCATCGGCTGGTAGTAGCTCGGGGCTAACAGGCGTTGCCACAACATCTTTAAGTGCCTTGCGAAGCACACCATCGGCACGATTCTCAGCATACCACTCCACCATGTAGCGCACTAGGGTCTTAGGCACCGAGGCGTTGATGCCATACATAGACATCTGATCGCCATTATATGTTGCCCAACCAAGTGCTAGCTCGCTCATATCGCCAGTGCCTATTACCATGCCGCCACAGATATTGGCTACATCCATAAGGATCTGCGTACGCTCGCGCGCCTGAGAGTTCTCATAAGCCACAGAACGCTCCTCAGCACTGATGCCTATATCCTTAAAGTGCTGCTCGCAAGCCTCACGAATAGGTATCTCACGTAGTGTGCAGCCTAGCTCACGCACCATCGTGAGGGCATTCTGATATGTACGGTCGGTAGTACCAAAGCCTGGCATGGTGACACCTATGATACCCTTGCGATCAAGACCCAAGAGGTCGAACGTATCGCACACAGCCAAGAGTGCCAACGTAGAGTCAAGGCCTCCCGAGATGCCGATAACAGCCGTCTTGCACCCAGTGTGCTCAAGACGCTGAGCAAGACCAGCACTCTGGATAGCAAACACCTCGCGACAGTGGATAGCACGTGCTGCCTCGTCCTCTGGCACAAAATAGAGAGGCTCGATATGGCGGCGCACATCACCCTGATAGCATATCTCATCAACATCGATCTCCACCACACGCATCTCTGGAGCATCGGGATAGTAGAAGGTATTACGTGCCGTACGACGTGTAGAGATATACTCTACATCAATATCGGCGATCACCATACGGTCGTTACGCACAAAACGCTCGCTCACACCCAAGACACGTCCAAGCTCAGCGATAACGGCATTACCCGCAAAGACAAGGTCCGACGATGACTCGCCATGACCCGACGAAGCGTAGACATAAGCCGCCATAGTACGCGATGACTGCTCGGCGATAAGCGAGATTAGGTAGTCGTGCTTACATACCGACTCGGGCGATGCCGAGAGGTTGAACAGAAGCTTTGCACCCTGCACCGCCTGCATAGATGATGGTGGCACAGGCACCCACATATCCTCACAGATCTCGACGCCAAACTCCACATCGTGGATATCAAACATAAGATCAGCACCAAATGGGCACTCCTGACCTGCAAAACGTATCACACGGTCACGAATACCAAAGCCCGATACCCACCAGCGAAGCTCCGAGAACTCGCCATAGTTAGGAATATAGGACTTAGGCACAATACCCCACAACACACCCTGACCAAACACCGCTGCGCAGTTATAGAGTCGGTCGGCATATACCACAGGAAGACCAACGATACCTATTGTAGGAATGTCGGCAGTCTCAGCCATAAGCCAGGCTAGGGCCTGCTCCGAGTCGCGCAACAACTTCTTCTGAAGCACCATATCGCCACAGGTGTAACCCACCAACGATAGCTCGGGCATAACCACAATCTCGACACCCTCCTTGAAGGCATCGTGCATTATTTTGAGAGCTCCCTCGGCATTACGATGGGCATCGGCAATGTGTACTCGTGGTACAGCCGCCGCAACTCTCATATATCCATATTGGTTGTTCATATTACTCTTACACTTAGAAATGAGTAATTAGAAATCTCATTGTTATTAAGGTATCAAAGGCAACACTCTATGAACTAGAGGCGATGGGCCGCACGTGAGCGCACAGCCCATCGACAACATGTTTTAAAGAGTAGATGCAGCTAACACCTTACCTAAACAAACTACTCTGCCCAGATACGAGCAAGGTTAATAATAGTATTCATCGCACGCTGCATGGTGGTGAGCGATGCATACTCGTAACGACCATGGAAGTTCATGCCACCAGTGAAGATATTAGGACATGGCAGACCCATGAACGAGAGGCGCGAGCCATCTGTACCACCACGGATAGGCTTCACCTGAGGCTTAACACCCGACTCGATCATTGCACGCTTAGCCTTCTCGATAACCTGTGGATGTGGCTCGACCATCTTGCGCATGTTGTAGTACTGATCCTTGAGCGTTAGGGTGAGCACCTTCTCGCCATACTTGCGCTGGAGGAAGTTGACAACATCCCACATAAGCTGCTTCTTCTGCTCAAACTTCTCTGAGTCGTGGTCGCGGATGATGTAGCTAATCTCAGCCTCCTCAACCGAACCCTTGATACCGATGCAGTGGAAGAAGCCCTCATAGTGCTCAGTGAACTGAGGACGCTCCGATGCTGGGAGCAAGCCGTTGAGCTCGCAAGCGATGTCAATGGCATTGATCATCTTATTCTTTGCCATACCTGGGTGTACGTTACGTCCAGAGATGGCGATCTTAGCACCTGCGGCATTGAAGTTCTCGTACTCGAGCTCGCCCTCCATACCACCATCCATCGTATATGCGAAGTCGGCAGCAAACTTCTTAACATCGAAGTAGTCGACACCACGACCAATCTCCTCATCAGGCGTGAAGCCTACACGGATCTTGCCATGAGCCACCTCAGGGTGTGCCACAAGCCACTCCATAGCTGTAACGATCTCAGCAACACCCGCCTTATCGTCAGCACCAAGAAGTGTAGTACCATCGGTGTGGATGAGGGTGTGACCCTTGAAGAAGGATAGCTCGGGGAACTCCTCAACGCGCAACCACACATCGCCACCAAGTCTGATGTCGCGACCATCGTAGTTCTCAACAACATGAGGCTTAACATTAGCTCCACTCATATCAGGAGCAGTATCAACATGCGAGATAAAGCCAATAACAGGCACATTCTCTGAGCCCTTAGTTGCTGGTAGCGTAGCCATAACATAGCCATGCTCATCCATCGTAACCTCAGTAAGACCGATAGTCTCAAGCTCCTCCTTGAGGTGACGAAGCAAGACAAGCTGCTTATCGGTCGAAGGGTATGTTGTTGAGTTGTCATCCGACTGAGTATCGAATGATACGTACTTTAAAAATCTCTCTTTTAGATCCATAGTATGTTGTTCAATTAGTAATTAGCAATGTTAAATTAGTCATGGTTGAGGATTACTCACCGATCTTTGCACGACGTGAATGCCAGATGAAGTAGGCGATGATAGCCACATACATCACGATGCCAAGATACTCGGCACCTGTGCTGCCAGCCCAGCCTGTGAGCTCTAGGTCAAGACCAGCGAATGCAAGGATGGCACTCACCACACCCATCAACGCACCACCAGCGATGAAGCCCGAGGCGATGAGCGTACCACGGTTGTTGTTAGCCTTAGCCTGCTCAGTACTCTTGTGACGATTTACAGCCCATGCAACAAGACCACCCACTACAAGTGGCGCGTTAAGCTCCATAGGGATAAACATACCAAGTGCAAATGGCAATGCTGGAAGCTTGATGAATGTGAGCACAAGGGCGATAAGCGCACCAATGCCATAGAGCAACCATGGTGTTGCACCACCAGTCATCAAAGGCTTGATAACAGCTGCCATGGCGTTAGCCTGAGGAGCTACCAAGGCATCCTCGCCAACAAAGCCATAGGTCTTATTCATGATGATCATCACACCAGCTACGGTAGCTGCCGATACTGCTGTGCCGACAAACTTCCAAGTCTCCTGCTTGCGTGGTGATGTACCTAGCCAGTAGCCAATCTTAAGGTCGGTGATAAAGCCGCCCGCCATCGAGAGGGCTGTACATACCACACCACCGATAACCAAGGCAGCGATCATACCACTTTGACCCTCAAGACCGATTGACACAAGCACCAACGACGATAGAATCAACGTCATTAGAGTCATGCCCGACACAGGGTTTGAGCCCACAATGGCGATAGCATTTGCCGCTACGGTTGTGAACAAGAATGCTATAACAAAGACGATGAGTAGGGCAACAATTGTCTGGAACCAGTTATTCAATACACCAAACTGGAAGAAGAACAATGTAGCGACAAGCGTAGCGATGATCACGGTCATGATAACCTTCATCGAGATGTCGCGCTGAGTACGTGGCTCTGCCACTGCGCTCTTCTTACCACCAAGCTCGTTTTTAGCTAGCGAGAGGGCACTCTTGATGATGCCTGCCTGACGGATGATACCGATAAGACCTGCCATTGCGATACCACCGATACCTAGTGGACGACCTATCTCACGGAAGATACCCTCAGGGGTGTTAAGCTCTGCTGGGTTGATACCCATGCCAGTGAGCGTATCGCCGATTGTTGCTGCATCGAACAACGAGAGTAGAGGGTTAACCAATGGAATAACCACGAACCACACAAGTGCTGAACCACCAGCGATGATCAACGCATACTTCAAACCGATGATATAGCCAAGACCGAGCACCGCAGCCGAGGTATTTAGGCCGAGCGTAAGCTTAGCATTTGCCGCAAGAGCCTTACCCCAACCCCACATCTGTGTTGAGATCGATGATACCCAAGCACCAAATGTCGATACTATAAAGTCGTAAAGACCACCGATAAGTCCTGCTGCCACGAGGATCTTAGCCTGCGATCCACCCTTCTCGCCCGATACGAGCACCTCGGTGGTTGCTGTTGCCTCGGGGAAAGGATACTTACCATGCATCTCCTTAACGAAGTACTTACGGAATGGGATCATCAGCACGATACCAAGAATACCTCCGAGCAACGACGAGAGGAATACCTGATAGAACTGTGCATCAAGACCGAGGATGTAGAGCGCTGGGAGAGTGAAGATAGCACCAGCGACAATCACGCCCGACGAAGCACCGATAGACTGAATGATGACGTTCTGGCCAAGCATGTTCTTCTTGCCACGAAGCTGTCCAAGACCTACTGCGATGATAGCAATAGGGATTGCAGCCTCGAAGACCTGACCCACCTTAAGACCAAGGTAAGCCGCTGCTGCCGAGAATATTACAGCCATGATGATACCTACTGTAACCGAATAAGGGGTTACCTCTGTTGGAGTAGTGTTTGCCGCCATAATAGGCTGATACTCTTCACCTTGTCTAAGTTCGCGATAGGCGTTCTCAGGCAGTGATGTTTTGGGTTGTTCTTGTGTCATACGATATAGTTTTTAAAATTTTGTACATATACAATCGTACAAAGATAACAAAAATATCGATATTACACAAAGTGTAAGGGAATTTTTAAGGAGAGTTCAACAAGAAATCGAAAAGAATCCAGACAAAAAGAGTAATATCCACTCTGAACACTCCCTGAACTATCTCTGAATCCTCACTGAACTTTCCCTGAACTCCCCACGAATATTTCTTGTTAGAGTGGTGCTAATTTGCCGCCGATTAAGAACTTGGGCTGGAAGGGACATACTAAGCGTATTTCCCTTTCAGCCCAATGATTGAGGTGGCGAAGTAGCGCCACTATCACAAGAAATTACCTATCGAAGGCTTGTGCCTTAAGAGCTATACCCTCGCCATCGGGTGTAACAAGCACAACACCAGCCTCCTCGCGAGTGATGTGACCTATTATATCGACAAGACCTAAAGCCATAATTTTCTCCTGCATGGCAAGTGGCACGGTGAACAATAGCTCATGATCCTCGCCACCATTCAAAGCGGCTACTACAGGGTCGATATGCATCTGCTCAGCAAGCTCTGTAGTTTGGCGCGCAATAGGTATGCGCTCAAGGTAGATACGTGCGCCACACTGCGATGCAAGGCATATTTGACGCAAGTCCGAAGCAAGGCCATCCGAGAGGTCGATCATCGACGTAGGACGTATTCCTGCCTCAGCCAACGCACTGATGACATTGACTCTCGCACGTGGCTTAAGGTAGCGTTCAAGGAGGTATTCGTAGCCTGCAAACTGAGGCTCGGGATTAGCTATATCCTTCAACACGCGCTTCTCGCGCTCGAGCAGATGCAGACCCATATATGCAGCACCAAGATTTGAGGTGATACAGATTAGATCGTGCTCCTTAGCACCCGAACGATATACCACATCCTCCTTTGCCGCACGACCCACAGCCGACATAGTGATCACAAGACCATTCATCGAGGCAGTGGTATCGCCACCAACAAGGTCAACGCCTAGCTCCTTACAAGCCGCCTCCATACCCACGTAGAGCTCATCAAGAGCCTCCACCGTAATCTTTGCCGAGACGCCCAGCGCAACAACAATCTGCTCTGCACGACCATTCATCGCAACAATATCGTTCACACAGCGCACCACAGCCTTATAGCCAAGGTGTTTGAGTGGAAAGTAGCTAAGGTCGAAGTCGATGCCCTCGGTAAGCATGTCGGTGGTGAGCAGCATCACAGAGTCACCCAAATCGATAACTGCCGCATCATCGCCCGCACCCATCAGCGTCGAGCCATTTCGTCGCGAAAGAGGTCTTGTGAGTCTATCGATCAGCGCAAACTCGCCCAGAGCTGCTATCTCAGTACCCTTTTTAGCATTCATAAAAGAGAGTGTTATATTATAATTTTTTTGCAAAATTACTTTTAAGATTGGAAAGTTGCAAAAAAAAACATAACTTTGCCTCAAATTTTTTCAGGGGTATTGAGACTCTTACCCACTAAAGAGAACAATACGCCTAAGTTAAATAATTATTAAACAAACGTAATTATGCTTAACATAATACTTTTCGGTGCTCCAGGTTGCGGTAAGGGTACACAGGCTGCACGCCTTGCAGAGCACTACGACTTGTATCACATCTCTACAGGAGAGGTTATTCGCTCGGAGATCGCTCGCGGCACAGAGCTTGGACGCAGCATGGAGGGTTACATCTCTCGTGGCGAGCTCGCCCCCGACTCGATTGTTGTCGAGATGGTTCGCGACTACATGCGCACTCACGCCGACAAGGGTTGCATCTTTGACGGCTTCCCTCGCACCACTGCTCAGGCAGAGATCTTCGATAAGATGCTTGCCGAGATTAACTCTGAGGTAGATGCCATGATCTTTATGGATGTTCCCGAGGAGGAGCTCGTGAAGCGCATCTTGCTACGCGGCAAGGACTCTGGTCGCAAGGACGATGCATCGGAGGATGTTATCCGCAACCGCATCGAGGTATATCGCCAGCAGACAGCCATAGTTGCAGATCACTACACAAAGCAGGGCAAATACTCTGAGATCAACGGTCTTGGAACTATGGACGAGGTATTTGAGCGTCTTTGCAACGTTATCGACCAAAAGCGATAATAGATACGAAATAGGTTCATTGAGCGAGTCGAAACACAATAAGTGCGACTCGCTTGAGTTATATATATAGATATGAGAACCACTCTTACAATACTATGTCTTGCGATCAGCCTTATCTCGACGGTCTATGCTCGCGAATACCGAGTAGAGGAGATCGAGAACGTCCAGATAGAGAATAGAGAGCGTTTCGTCACAAACCCCGACGGAATACTCTCAGCCGAGGCCGTCAAGACCCTCGATTCGCTATGCTACTCACTGCGCACTAGAGGCATCGCTCAGGTTGCCATCGTTGCCGTCAAAGAGATCGAGCCGAACGACCCACACGCCTTTGCGATGGAGCTATTCGAGAGGTGGGGCGTAGGCAACAAGGAGCGCGATAATGGCCTTGGTATCCTGCTAGTTGAGGACCTTCGCGAGATACGCTTCGTGACGGGCTATGGCATCGAGTCGGCACTTCCCGACATCATGTGTACGCGCATACAGCGCAACTATATGCTACCCCACTTCCGCGAGGGCGACTACTCCACAGGCATGGTCGAAGGTCTACGAGCAGTAGACTCTCTACTCACCGGAGGCGAGCTTGACCAAGGATTGAGGGATGATGTAGGTGAGGCGGGCGACGATGCACTTCTTGCCTTGGTTTTGACAATCCTCCTAGTGGTACTACCCTTAGTACTATTCATCATCCACGAGCGTCAGATCACAAAGTGCCCCAACTGTGGCAAGCACGGTCTTAAGGTAAAACAGCGCATCGTAACGAAGAATACACCGCTCGAGCGCACTACTGTAGAGCATCTAGTGTGCAGCTACTGCGGCTCGGAACATAAGCGCACAAAACATGAGGATCGACACACTGGCGGCGGAGGCCCAATAATCTTCGGTGGTGGAGGCTTCGGCAGTGGCGGCAGCTTCGGCGGCGGCTCGTTTGGCGGCGGCTTTGGTGGCGGTTCGTTCGGTGGCGGTGGCGGCGGCTCACGCTGGTAGAGCCCGCAGATAAAAAATAGCAAGATAACAAACAAAAAAAAATAAGAATATGAAGAACAAGAGTTTATGGATCATCCTTGGCATCGTTGCCGTGGTTGCAGTATGGGCAGTATCGAGCTACAACGGCTTGGTAGGTTATGAGGAGAGTGTGGATAAGGCATGGGCAAATGTTGAGAGTGCGTATCAGCGTCGCTCGGACCTCATTCCCAACCTTGTAAACACAGTCAAGGGGTATGCCGAGCACGAGAGTGCAACGCTTCAGGCTGTTACTGATGCACGCGCCAATGCCACATCAATCAACATTGATGCCTCAACAGCTACACCCGAGGAGTTTGAGGCATGGGCTAAGGCTCAGCAGGAGGTAGGCTCGGCACTTGGTCGCCTCATAGCAGTATCTGAGTCGTACCCCAACCTCAAAGCAAACGAGAACTTCCGTGACCTCCAGACACAACTCGAGGGCACTGAGAACCGCATCAAGACTGAGCGCGATCGCTACAACGAGACCGTAAAGGAGTACAACGTGAAGATTCGTCGCTTCCCAACAAACATTCTTGCATCGCTCTTTGGCTTTGAGCGTCGCGAGATGTTCAAGGCTCAGGAGGGCAGCGAGATTGCCCCAGTAGTAGAATTTTAGTCTAAAGGGGAACGACACATAACCAAAGAGAGGGGTGTTCAATCGAGCGAACGCCCCTCTCTTCATACTTGTCGCCACCATTTATCTCAATATTATATTCTTAAAATTTTGTATTTAAGCAATTAAAATTGTATCTTTGCCTATTACTTAAAATAACACAACTATTATGACTACTCCTCATATAATGTCGAAGTCAATAATTATCGCTTTAGCTGCCCTGCTGAGCACCACCGTTACACAGGCTCAAGAGAATACAACACGCGCTGAGTACATAGACAGGTGGGCTGATGTTGCCATTGAGCACATGGAGGTGTATGGCATCCCTGCAAGCATCACCATGGCGCAGGCGATCCTCGAGTCTGGATCAGGAAATAGTCGCTTGGCACGCCTAGCAAACAACCACTTCGGAATCAAGTGCGGTAATAACTGGGAGGGCGAAGTGATACACCATGATGACGATGCTGTGGGCGAGTGTTTCCGCAGCTACTCTTCGGCAGAGGAGTCTTTTGCCGACCATGCTGAGTTTCTTCACACGCGCAAACGCTACGAATTTCTATTCAACACATACGAGAGCGACGACTATGTAAACTGGGCAAAGGGCCTAAAGGAGGCTGGCTATGCCACCTCACCAACCTATGCCGAGAAGCTTATCGAGATAATCGAGAGTGAGGGTCTATACCTCCTAGACCGTCGCCATGGCCGTCAACACTTTAACGAATATCTCGCAAAGAAGTATGACGTTGACAAACACAAGGAGCAGGAGATAACCCTTACCGAGGGCGAGTTGCTTAAAGATCGTCAAGCAGCTTTTGCCGATGCAGGCACAGACCCAAACAACTTCCGCATAACGATAAACTCGCACGAGGGGTATAATGTCTACCTGATAAACGACACCAACTATATCATTGCTAATGAGGGCGATACGTACAAGTCGATAGGCAGACTATTTGGCATTCCACACTATTTGCTTCGCAAGATTAACGATGCGCCAAAGGGTGTTGAGCCCGTGGCTGGCGAGATTGTCTACATCGAGCGCAAAGCACTCGAGTGGCATGGCGAAAACTTCCTCCACCACGCTTCGGAGGGCGAGACACTTAGAGCGATTTCGCAAACCTATGGAGTAAGACTCAAGACCCTCTGCAAGCTAAATAATTTGGAAAAGAATACGGTACTAAGCGACGACTTCAACGTCCGCTTAAGATAGGTAAGAAATAATAATAAATAGGGATAGTATATGAGTACATTACGCGAGAAGATACTTGAATCGATAGTCAAGAAATCGACCCTCAAGCAACAGATCTTCGACAACACCTTCTCCACCTTCAACGACCTCAAGGAGACACTCTTTGAGATGGCATCCGAGATCGACGACGAACTCGACGGCAAGCTCGACCGTCGCGTACGTATCGAGTATCGTGATCGTGGCAAATTCGAGGCGCAGCTACAGGTGGCAAGCGATATTCTTATCTTCCAGATGCACACCGACATCTTCGAGTTCGATTCAAACCACATAATCTGGCAAAATAGCTATCTGCAGCAGGATCGCGACAACTCGTACATCGGCGTGATAAACATCTACAACTTCCTCTCCGACTCATTGAAGTACAATCGTAGTGCTGACGAGGGATACCTCATCGGACGCATCTTCATAAACCGCGAGAAGTGTTTCTGGGTAGAGGGTAAGCGTCAGACATTAGTACGTCCCATGGCATTTGGCAGCCGTAAGATCGACCGCGAGGCACTGGTGGCAATCATCGAGACCGCTATCAACTACTCGCTCAACTTCGACCTTCTGATGCCACCCTACGAGGAGAATATACGCGTGAGCGTGGATCAGTTCAACACGAAGCTTGACAACTCGAAGTTCACAACAGGAAAACGCCTAAGCTACGACTTCTCGATTGACGACATCTAAAATTACAACCGATTAAAACTACTAGAGATATGAAACGACTATTTACAACCCTTTCATTGCTCCTTGTGACCACGCTATCTATGGCACAGGTGAGCTACACCGAGATGGTCACTGAGGCATTCCGTTCAGCACCATCATACATTGCCCCAGGCTCGCTGACACCACTTGCTGGCACAGATAAGTTCACCAGCTTTGACGGCAACAAGGTCTTCATACACAGCTACACAAACCCTCACGAGCGTGAGGTCGTATTTAGCTCGCCAAACCCCAATCATGAGATACTCTCTTTCAGCAAATCTCCCGATGGCAAGATGGCGATATACGAGGTATATGACAACGGCAACCCTCGCAAGGAGATCTATCGCCACTCATACACATCTATCTACTACATCGCTTGCCCAGATGGCTCGACAATAAAGATTGATGACGTACGCGACATAACATTCTCGCCCGACAACAACCATCTCGCCATGTCGTATAACAACGACATCTTCATCTACGACCTCACAACCAACGAGATCTACAACATCACCGATGATGGCGAGTGGAACCACACGATTAATGGTACCACAGACTGGGTTTACGAGGAGGAGTATGGCTTCACACGCGCCTACGCATTCTCGCCCGACGGCAAGGAGCTTGCCTACCTCAAGTTCGACGAGAGCGAGGTGCCTGAGTTCGAGATGATGCGCTTCGACGGCGAGCTATACAACGAGGCATACAGTTTCAAATATCCAAAGGCTGGCGACAAGAACTCTGTCGTTACACTCCACGTCTACAACCTTGAGACTCAAGAGACTCGCCAGATCTATACTGGCGATCAGACAGATCAATACATCCCACGTATCGACTACACACCTGCCGGCAACCTCTTCTACTACCGCGTCAATCGTCTTCAGAACCACTTTGAGGTGATCATGGTGGAGCGCGACGGCACACAGAAGAAGATCTACGAGGAGATCGACGAGCGATATGTGGAGCGTCCTAACGAGTCGAACATAACATTCATCGACGACGATCGCTTCATCGTGCGCGAGGAGACCTCAGCAGGTTGGTTCCACCTCTACCTCCACTCTATCGAGAAGGGTCGCATAGCACCAATCACCACTGGCGAGTGGGAGGTGACAAGCATCGTTGGCATCTCGCCAAATAAGAAGACAATATACTATATGTCTACCGAGCAGTCACCCGAAGAGCGTCACCTATACTCTATTGGCGTCAATGGCCGCAACAAGCGTTGCTTGCTATCGACACCTGGCTACTGGAGAGTCTATCCATCTGCCGACATGAACTACTTTGCTGCTGAGCACTCAGCAACAAATGCCTATCCTACAGCCGCTGTGTACGACACAAAGGGTCGCGAGGTATGCTCGCTTATGATCGATGCAGCAGCAACCACAGAGCCAAAGTATCAGCGTCAGTATGCTAAGTTCACCACCGAGCGTGGCGACGAGCTAACATACTTCCTCATCTACCCCGAGGATTTCGACCCAGCGAAGAAGTATCCTGTGCTGCTTACACAATACTCAGGTCCTGGCTCACAGCAGATTGCCAATCGCTGGACATTCGACTGGGAGGAGACATTGGCACACAACGGCTATATCGTAGCATGCTGCGACGGTCGTGGCACCGGATTCCGTGGTGAGGAGTTCAAGAAGGTGACATACGCAGACCTTGGTCGTTGCGAGGTGGAGGATCAGCTCTCATTTGCAAACTACCTAGCTAAGCAGGAGTTCATCGACAGCTCACGCATCGGCATCTATGGCTGGTCGTTTGGTGGCTTCATGGCTCTTAACTGCGCACTTAAGGGCGACGGCCTCTTTAAGATGGCTATTGCCGTAGCTCCAGTGACCTCATGGCGTTACTACGACACCATCTACACTGAGATCTACAACGGCCTACCTCAGGACAACCCACGCGGTTATGACGATAACTCGCCAATTACTCACGCTGCACGCCTTAGCGATAAGACTCAGCTACTCATCATCCACGGCACGGCAGACGACAACGTACACTTCCAGAACGCTATGGAGATGTGTCGCGCCCTTAACCGCGCAGGCAAGCAGTACGACATGATGGTATATCCCGACCAGAACCACTCTATGCGCCCACACGACATGACCAACGTTCGCACAAAGATGGTTGAATATTGCTTGGAGAACTTGTAATTCGAGCGACAACATACTAAACAGTTGTAAAGAAGCTAGAGAGGATAGTGGAGAGTAACCGCTATCCTCTCTAGCTTTGAAACATTTATCAGTCTCATCTACCAGACTAAATTCCCCTTATCCTTTGCGCTTTACCATTTTTTTTCTATCTTTGTGCGATTATAGGCTTTCGAGTCGTAAATAGCTAAAAAACAATAAACAAAATATAGTATGAACGTATCTTACAACTGGCTAAAGCGCTATCTTAAGACCGACATTTCGGCTGAGCGCATTGCCGAAATACTTACCGAGCTTGGTCTCGAGGTCGAGGAGTTCGAGAAGATTGAGACCATCAAGGGAGGACTCAAGGGCGTTGTTGTGGGCGAGGTACTCACTTGTGAAGATCACCCAGACTCTGACCACCTCCACATCACCACTGTAGATGTTGGAGCTGAGGCACCCCTCCAGATTGTATGCGGTGCAGCTAACTGCCGCAAGGGTCTTAAGGTGATGTGCGCAACCGTAGGTGCAGTGCTCTACCCTATCGACTCGGAGGAGGAGTTCAAGATTAAGCGTAGCAAGATTCGTGGCGTTGAGTCGCTCGGTATGCTCTGCGCTGAGGACGAGTTGGGCATTGGCCGCAACCACGAGGGCATCATGGAGCTTCCCGCAGAGGCTGTGGTGGGCACACCTGCTAAGGAGTACCTAAACATCGCTGACGACTACCTCATTGGCATTGGCCTTACACCTAACCGCGTAGATGCAGCATCGCACATCGGCGTGGCACGCGACCTTGCAGCATATCTCAAGAGCCGCGGCGAGGCGGTGGAGTTTACACTCCCTTCGGTCGATGATTTCAAGGTTGACGACACCTCACGCACCATCGAGGTGGAGGTAATCAACTCAGAGGCAGCACCTCGCTACGCAGGTATCACCGTGAGCGACTGTAAGATTGCCCCATCACCAGAGTGGATGCAGAATGAGTTGCGTGCTGCTGGCATCAACCCTAAAAACAACCTTGTGGATATCACCAACTACGTACTCTTCGAGCTTGGTCAGCCACTCCATGCCTTCGACCTAGATAAGATCGAGGGTGGCAAGGTTGTCGTTCGTTCAGCTGCCGAGGGCGAGAAGTTCGTGACGCTTGATGGCGTAGAGCGCACCCTGACAGCCAACGACCTTATGATCTGTTCGGCTGAGCGTCCAATGTGTATCGCGGGTGTCTATGGCGGTCAGGACTCTGGCATCTCAGACTCTACGGTAAACGTATTTATCGAGAGTGCATATTTCCACCCCGTATGGGTACGTAAGACCGCTAAGCGTTTTGGTCTTAACACCGATGCGTCGTTCCGCTTTGAGCGAGGCATCGACCCTAATATCCAGGTATACGCCTTGAAGCGTGCTGCAATGCTTATGAAGGAGTTGGCTGGTGGTCGCATCACATCTGAGATCATCGACATCAACCCTACGCCAGCTCGCCACTTCGAGTTTGAGTTCTCGTTGGAGCGCGCTCGCAAGCTTATCGGCAAGGATATTCCAGAGGAGACCTTTATGACCATCCTCTCGGCACTCGACGTCGAGGTACGCGGTCGCGAGGGTCAGGTGCTACAGGTTGCTGTGCCACCATATCGCGTAGATGTGCAGCGCGAGGCAGACCTCGTTGAGGATGTGTTGCGCGTCTATGGCTACAACAATATCGAGATCTCGGAGCATGTGAACTCGACACTCTCGTATGCTCCAAAGCCAGATAAGGCACGTTTGCAGAATCTTGCTTCGGACTTCCTAACATCGAACGGCTACACCGAGATCATGTCTAACTCGCTGACTAAGGCATCGTACTACGAGGGTTCGCAGTCTTACCCTGCAGAGCGTTGCGTGAAGATCCTCAATCCTCTATCACAGGATCTCAACGTTATGCGTCAGACGCTGATGTTCAACGCCTTGGAGGCCGTTGAGCTTAACGTTAACCGTCGCAACGCAAACCTTAAGATGTACGAGGTGGGCAACTGCTACGCCTTTGCCGCGGAGAAGTCATCGGAGGAGAACGTCTTGGCAAAGTACGAGGAGAGCTACCGCATTGGCATCACCGTTACAGGTCTTGCTACGCAGCTTGCGTGGAACTCTAAGGCAGAGAGCTCATCATTCTTCACACTACGTGGTGCCGTTGAGCGTCTTATGAAGCGTTTTGGTGTTGACCTATACTCGCTACAGTGCGAGTCGCTAGAGTGCGATCTTTATGCCGATGCCATCGTGTTTAAGCAGGGACCTAAGGAGGTTTTGCGCATGGGTGTTGTATCGCCAATCATACGCAAGAAGTTTGATATCAAGCAGGAGGTTTACTTCGCAGAGATCGACTTCGACCAGCTCATTAAGATGACTAAGAAGACAAAGGTGCAGTTCAAGGAGCTATCTAAGTTCCCAGAGGTTAAGCGCGACTTGGCACTTCTGGTTGACAAGAGCGTATCGTTCTCTGCACTTCGCTCAATAGCATTTGCAACAGAGAAGAAGCTTCTTAAGTCGGTATCGCTATTCGACGTGTACGAGGGCGACAAGCTTCCTGAGGGCAAGAAGTCGTATGCTCTAAGCTTCGTACTTGAGGATAAGAACCAGACACTCACAGACAAACAGATCGAGCGCACAATGGCTAACCTTCAGGCTCAACTCGAGCAGAAGGCTGGTGCCGAGGTACGTAAGTAACGATCAGGGCATTACTTACAGGGGCTACTCCTTCTGAGGGGTAGCCTCATTTTTTGTCACTACCAACTGCCAAAATGTCAGTTATCTATGATTGGCACACCATTTGCCGTAGGGAAGAGCTGAAAAGGATTATTGCAAAGCGCAGCATACTGAAGCGTATGTGAGCATTTGGCAGACAAGCACAATGCCACAGATGCTCCCTTAGATAGAGCTCCTACACGTTGAAGAGAGGGGTTTGTCGTCAGACGGGTTGCAGATGTGGTAGTGGGTCGCAGGCTGACAAAGCGCAGCATACTGTAGCGTATGTGAGCATTTGGCAGACAAGCACAATGCCGCAGATGCGCCCGTAGATAGAGCTCCTATACGTTGGAAAGAGGGGTTTGTCGTCAGAAGGGTTGCAGATGTGGTAGTGGGTCGCAGGCTGACAAAGCGCAGCATACTGAAGCGTATGTGAGCATTTGGCAGACAAGCACAATGCCACAGATGCGCCCTTATCACGACAAACATAAAAAAACAAAATAAGGATAATATGACAAACGGAAAAATTGGGGTAACAACAGAGAATATATTCCCTGTAATCAAAAAGTTTCTATACTCGGACCACGAGATATTCTTGAGAGAGTTGGTATCTAATGCTGTAGATGCTACACAGAAGATCCGCACACTATCGTCAAAGGGCGAGGCTGAGGGCGAGCTTGGCGATATAACTATTCACATTGCAGTAGATGAGGAGGCTAAGACACTAACCATCACCGATCGAGGTATTGGTATGTCGATGGAGGAGGTAGATAGATACATCAACCAGATTGCCTTCTCGGGTGCTGAGGAGTTCGTTGCAAAGTATAAGGATCAGGCTATCATTGGCCACTTTGGTCTTGGCTTCTACTCATCGTTCATGGTATCGGACAAGGTGGAGATCTTCACACAGTCATATCGCAAAGAGGAGAAGAGCGTACACTGGAGCTGTAACGGCGCGCCAGAGTTCGAGATGGAGAGCCTCGACGAGAAGCTCGACCGCGGTACACGTATCGTGCTACATCTCTCAGAGGAGTGCTCGGAGTATGCGCAGCGTAGCCAGGTAGGTGCGCTTCTTCGCAAGTACTGCCACTTCCTACCTATTCCTATCGCCTTTGGCAAGAAGCAGGAGTGGAAGGATGGTAAGTATCACGACACCGAGGAGGATAACATCATCAATAACACTACACCACTCTGGACACGCAAGCCCTCGGAGATCACCGAGGCAGAGTACAAGGAGTTCTACGCCGACCTATACCCAGGTAGCGAGGAGCCCCTATTCTACATCCATCTCAACATCGACTATCCATTCAACCTCACAGGAGTACTCTACTTCCCAAAGATTCGTTCTAACTTTGAGATTCAGAAGAACAAGATTCAACTCTACTCAAACCAGGTGTTTGTCACCGATGAGGTGCGTGGCATCGTTCCAGAGTATCTGACACTGCTCCACGGCGTGATCGACTCTCCCGACATTCCACTCAACGTATCGCGAAGCTACCTACAGAGCGACTCTAACGTGAAGAAGATCTCGGGATATATCACCCGTAAGGTTGCTGACCGTCTTCAGGAGCTATTCAACACCCTACGTCCCGACTACGAGGCAAAGTGGGACGACCTCAAGATTTTCATCCAGTATGGTATGCTCACCGACGAGAAGTTTGCCGAGAAGGCACAGAACTTTATGCTCTGGAAGTCTATCGAGGGCAAGTACTACACCTCGACAGAGTATATCGACAAGGTGCGTGACATGCAGACCGACAAGGATGGCTTCACAATCCTGCTCTATGTCGACGATGTTGTGGGCAAGGACTCATTCGTCGAGGCAGCCAAGGCTAAGGGCTACGACATCCTAGAGCTAAATGGTCAGCTCGATAGCCACTACATCCAGTATTTCGAGTCGAAGAACGAGAAGATTCGCTTTGTGCGCGTCGACTCAGACGTCGTGGACAACCTTATCCGCAAGGAGGAGCAGATGGCAATGTCGCTAAGCTCGGATCAGCAGGAGATCATGCGTCCAGTCTTTGAGAGCCAGATGCCTACCGACGAGAAGATACACTACCACGTAGCGTTCGAGGCTATGACCCCCGATGCTGCACCTGTGGTGATCACACAAAACGAGTTTATGCGCCGCATGAAGGATATGGCTGCTACGTCGGGAGGCGAGATGAGCCGCTTCTACGCAGAGATGCCCGATAACTTCACCATCGCCGTGAATGGCAACCACCCTATCGTCCTCGACATTCTCACTGAGGTGGAGAGCGAGTATGGCGACAAGCTACGCACTATATGTAAGAAGATTACGGCTGCCGAGCAGGAGGAGAACCGCTTCGAGGAGACCATCAAGGGCAAGAAGGATGAGGAGCTTACGGCCGAGGAGCGCGAGATGCGCGAGACACTATCGAAGCGCATCGTTGATCTACGCACAGAGCGCAACACACGCCTCGAGGAGATAGGTCGCTCAAACCGCAAGGTGCGCCAGATTATCGACCTAGCACTACTCTCGAACGGACTACTCAAGGGCAAGAACCTCACGGAGTTTATCCAGCGAAGCATCTCGCTCATTGAGTAAGAGATACCTTATATAATATAGATATATTTTCTCGCCTCAGGTCTTTACTTGAGGCGATTTTTATATATTCTTTCTGACAATGTCCCACAGAGTGTTGCTCGGTTCGGAAATATTTTCTATATTTGTAACACTATTCAGATAGAATAGTGACATATTGAAAGTGTTTTCGCAGTCCTTCTAAGAAAATCTGACAGTTTTCAAAAAGCAAAAGGATAACGAACAGCACTCATTTCTTGTATAGCTATGTGTGGCTATGCACCTCTTTGTGCATACACCCCATACTATCCAAGTGTGGGGCATTGTATCGTTTGTTTTTGCTTGGGTTTTGTCAGAGCCTTCTTAGAGATAAACGGAATCAACTCCACACTTTCTTTTTTATATATACCCCACCATATAGGAGTTGTATGGTTTTGAGCAATAATTAATTAACTCAAAACATAACATTCTATGCAAAAAACAAATCTAGAGGGCTACCTCGCCCCCGAATTAGAGGTATTGAAAGTCACTGTAGAGCAAGGATTTTCTCAGTCAACTCTTGAAGACCCAGTAGAGAACCCTGAGCAGGATTGGAAATAAAACAAAATTTTTTGTACTTTATGAAAAAACTACTATTTTTTGTATGCGCTATATTTGCCTTTGCAGCGTGTACACAGATTATTATCGAGGAGCAGCAGGGCGTCAATGTTGATACCCCTGAGACTCTTACCGTAGGCTTCGAGGATGGAGATCAGACACGCATTCAGCTTAACGAGGCGCGAAAAACCGTTTGGACCAAGAACGACTTGGTATCAGTATTTTATAAGAGCAATGCTAATCAGAAGTGGGAGTACCGCGGCGAGACTGGCGAGCAAGTAGCAGAACTTTATCGCGTTGATGCCGGCACAGCAAGTCGTGACATGGATTATGTAGTCATGGCATATCCATATAGTGCAGACTATGCAATTTCAACAACCACTGGCAATATCGAGGCAACGCTTTCTGCAACACAGAGTTATGCTAAGGATAGCTACGGCGTTGGTAGTAACCTGATGGTGTCACAAAGTGAGTTTACTCAGTTCTCGCTAAAGAGCGTTTGCGGTTGGCTGAAGTTGCAACTTACAGGTAATGGTGAGGTTGTTAAGAGCATTAAGTTTCGTGGTAACAACGAGGAGCAGGTTGCTGGTCTTATCCATGTAGACACAGCCACTGCTGAGGCAACACTCGCATCAGAGATGGGCGACGCTGACGACAACAATGCTGGCGGCAACCTTGTCTTCGACGACACTATTCTTACAGAGCTGACTCTTGACTGCGGCGAGGGCGTAACACTTGGCGAAGAGGTTACAAACTTCTACCTCTCGCTACCACCTCAGACCTTTGCTAATGGTTTTACAGTAGATATCGAAAGTGATGGCTACGAGATATTGACTCTCTCAACAACTAACGAGCTTGTTATCGAACGTAATGTAATTCAGCCTATGGCTAGCTTAGAAGCTGAGTTCGTTAAGATAGTATATAAACCTGCAAGTAATGAGATATTCTATACTAATGGTAGCACAACAGAGCCTACAACGCCTTGGGAAACTGCTGTATTTGGTGCAAAAATCGTATCAAACGTATACGATGCTAAGAAGGAGTGTTGGGTTATCACATTTGATAGTGATGTAACTTACATTGGTGAGTGTGCATTCTGTTGTTGCGACAGCCTAACAAGTATAACTATTCCAGATAGTATTAGATGGATTGAAAAAGGTGCATTCGAAGGATGCAATAGTTTAAAATCATTTAGCAGTAAATTTGCATCTCAAGATGGTAGATGCCTAATTGATGACGGAACACTCATTGCATTTGCTTCTGCAGAATTAACCGAATATACTATCCCCGATAGCGTAACTACGATTGGAGAGTGTGCATTCGGTTCTTGTAGTAGTGTGACAAGTGTTATAATTCCTGATAGCGTTACTTCAATAGGAGAACTTGCATTCTCTTATTTCAAAACTTTGACAAGCATTACAATTCCTGATAGTATAACTACGATTGGGGGAAGAGCATTCGAAGGTTGCAGTGGTTTAACAAGTGTAACTATTGGAAAAGGTGTAACAGGAATTAAATATAACACATTCGAAGGTTGCAGAAATCTAACAGACATCACTATCCCAGATAGCGTGACCTATATTGGAGAAAGAGTATTCCGTGATTGCAGTAACCTAACAAATATCACTATTCCTGATAGTGTAACGAGCATTGGATCTGAGGCATTTCGTGGTTGCAGTAGCCTAACAAGCATCACTATCCCAGATAGCGTAACAAGCATTAATAGTTGGGCATTCGTTGATTGTAGTAGTTTGACAAGTGTATATTGTAAGGCTAAAACACCTCCAACGGTTAGTGGTATATTTTCAAATAATAATACATCAGTTATTACTGTTTATGTGCCAGCAGAGTCGATTAGCGCATACAGGAGTGCGTCATATTGGAAAGATTGTGCAGATATTAATGTTATTATTGTAGCCTATGACTTTGAAAAGGGCGAGGTAGTGCCAGAAACGTCAGAATCTACAAACACTCAGATTTGGTATACTAATGGTAGTACAACTAAATCAACAAAACCATATAAAACCGATGCATTTGGTGCAAACATAGTTTCAAACCTATATGATTCAGATAAAGAGTGTTGGGTAATACAGTTTGACAATGACGTGACTACTATTGGTAATAGTGCATTTAGAGAGTGCAGTATAACAAGCATCACTATCCCAGATAGCGTTACTTCGATTGGGTCTAGTGCATTCAACAGATGCAGCACACTAACAAGTATCACTATTCCTGATAGTGTAACGAGCATTGGTGAGAGTGCATTCTATGGTTGCAGTAGCCTAACAAGTATAACTATTGGTAAAGGCGTAAAAGCGATTGGATATTCTGCATTCAGTGATTGCACAGGTGAGTTGATTGTTAACTGCAACATTCCATCTGTTGATTCTTCGTCTGGTGTATTTGCCAGTTCTAAATTTACATCTGTGACTATCGGAGAAGGCGTAACAACGATTGGAAAGTCTGCATTCTATGGATGTAGCAGCATAACAAATGTAACTATTTCTGATAGCGTAACAACGATTGGAAAGTCTGCATTTTCAGGTTGCAGTAGTCTGACAAGCGTAACCATTCCCGATAACGTGACATTGATTGGAGGGTGGGCATTCAACGGATGTAGTAGCCTAACAAGTGTAACTATGGGCAATGGCGTAACTTCGATTGATGAGTCTGCATTCTCAGGTTGCAGTGGTCTAACAAGTGTAAATATTACTGATCTACCAGCTTGGTGTAAAATAGACTTTAAGGAGATGAATTCAAACCCTCTATATTACGCCGAAAATCTCTACCTTAATAATGAATTGGTAACAGAACTTGTTATAACAAGCGATATAACTGAGATTAAATCGTATAGTTTCAGTTGCTACAGTAGCCTAACAAGTGTAACCATTCCAGAGAGTGTCACCTTTATTGGAACTTACGCATTCTATTGCAGTAATTTGACAAGTGTATACTGCAAGTCAACAACTCCACCAACTGTAGGAGGATCCTACATGTTCTCCCCCTACGTATCTGACTTAAAGATCTATGTGCCTACAAATTCGGTGAGTACATATAAGAGTGCACCATATTGGGTTAGTTATAAAAGTAAAATTGTCGGCTACGACTTCTAGAGAGAACAATTGGAATAAAGTAGTTTAAGATATAGCCTGACCACAATGGTCAGGCTATATCATTACTGGATTATCCACTTGGGAGGGTGTAGCCGCATCAACGGGTCATTGCAGGCGAATGAAATGAGCGTGGCAATCTCATCGTTAATGCGCTAAACATGAGATTCACACGCTCGCTAAAGCTCCTTTGGGAAGAAGGGATACTTAACTAAAAAGTAGATAATTCCCTATTTTTATTCCTTGATGCTTAGTTCGCCGTCGTCCGTAATCACGAGATTTGACTCTGGGAAGTCGAGCTTAGAGATGGCTTGTAGCTCTTTAATCACTACCTTCTCGGCATCACGCTTAGGTCCTGTGCGTGTAGTCTGGCGTGCCGAGATCACTCGACCACCCATAAATGTGCCATCAGCACGCAGCTCGACAAGCAAGATGGGAGCATAGCCATTGCGGCCACGGATATTGACCATATATGGGGTGCAGAAGTTTCCCAGCGAGTAGGCTATAAGCTTATCCCGATATAGCTCCATGCCACGAACAACATGTGGTCCATGTCCAAAGACAAGGTCGGCACCAGCATCGACACATCGGTGCGAAAACTCATAGACATTACCACGATGAACGCCACCATAGAACTCGCCCTGGCGCGTCACGCGGTAGGCAGCACTGCCCTCAGCACCCCCGTGATGCGTAACAATCACAACATCGCACTTCTGCTCGTTGCGAAGCCTCGATATAAGCTCGTCAACAAGCTCAAAGTCGTAGATGTCGCACATATCAATAAAGGGCGCAAATGCCGCAAAGCCAAATCGCACTCCATCTCTCTCGACAACAGCCGTCTCGCAACGACCTTGAAGACCGGCATAGGCAATGCCCGACCCCTCAAGTATATCAAGCGTCCTGCGCACACCCTCCTCGCCAAAGTCGCGAAGGTGGTTATTTGCCACAGAGAGAAAGTCAAAGCCAGCATCTATAAAGTGTTTTATATATCGCTCAGGCATGCGAAAGAAGTAGGCATACTTAGGATCGTGTACTATGCGCACCTCGCCACCACGATCAAGTAGCAACCCCTCGAGATTTCCAGCCGCAATATCGGCGTCTACAAGGTAGCTGCGGACATCATCAAAGAGGTGTGCGCCATCGTGCACAGGAAGGAGTGGAGCATTGTCAGGATAGTTGACACCGAGCACCATATCGCCCACACAGGCGATGGTAAACACCCTATTCTTGCGTCGCTCAAGCTCCGCCAACGAGTCGCGCAGATAGTTGCGATATACCAGCTCGCGCGAAGTGGGAAGATTGGCAAATATATCTCTTACGAGCTGAGGGTCAACATCCAGGCTATCAAGTACAACTCGCGAAGGCTCCTCCGTAGGAGTGGCTACGTAGCGAGCATAGAGCACACCACAACTAAGGATCAGCGCAGCAACAAGAGATAAGGAGAGAATAAAAGCACCTATGCGTTTCATCGCAAAAATATCTAAGCCAGCAGGTTACAATCTCTGCAACACCTCCATAAGCCAGATTGGAGCACGCTGCGGACGACGCGTCGTCTTGTCGATGAAGCCTAGTGTCGTAGAGCCAGAGGCAATATCTCGACCATCCTCGCCACGTATCTCATACTTGAATATCATACGCGCCATAGGTAGCTCCTCAACTATAGCTGTGACCGAGATTAGCTCATCGTAGTAGGCTGGCTGACGATACTTAACATTTACCTCAACAATAGGCATCATAACACCACGACGCTCCATCTCGGCATAGGTAAGACCCATCGCACGAAGCCACTCGGTACGTGCCACCTCGAAGAACTTGACATAATTTGAGTGGTGAACAATACCCATCTGATCGGTATGATGATACTCTACACGTATCTTGGTCTCAAAACTCTTCATAGTTCAATTACAATATCCTTGTTAACAACACCATCAACTATAATCTCACGTCCTCGGACATGAATATCTCTCAACACACCATCGACCAAAGCGCGATAGCTGCCCGCCGAGGGAATCAACTTATAATTATCCTTAATTTGTAGTCTACCATCCTTCGCCTGACCCATGATGATATACTTATGTCCCATAATCTGCTCGGCACGCTCCACATCACCTCGTTCAAGCAGACCGCGCAACACCGTAGAGCTAACCTTATCGCCTCTGTCGAGATGCTGCTCAACACGCTCCACGCAGAAACCAAGTGAGTCACCCAGCGGACGCAGGCTCTCGAAAGTCCCCTCGTTGCCACGACCAAAGCGATGGTTATAGCCAACAACCATGCCTACCATGCCGAGCTTCGCTATGAGGCTCTGACGAACAAACTCCTCGTAGGATTGTGAGCGAAACCTATCGTCAAAATGGGCAACAACAACATGATCGATGCCCTCGCGACCCAGTAGCAGGGCGCGCTCCTCGACAGTAGTCAAGAGGTGCATACCCTCGGCACGCCCCATCGCAATACGAGGATGAGGGTCAAACGTGACCACAACACTCTCCGCTTCGAGCCTCGCAGCCATATCGACAAGGCGACCAAGGAGCACACGATGTCCCACATGCACACCATCGAACGAGCCCACAGAGACTACCGTGCGCAATTCAGCGGGGAGAGTATCAAAGCCGTAGTGGAGGGTCATCTCAAAAAAGTGAAGTTCGCTTAGTTATTACTCTCCTCAGCCACCTTAACAAAGTATGCCACCTTCTCCAGAAGAGTGGTGATATCGTAGTTCTCAACAACAATACCCTGTGGGAAGTTAAGCGGCGCTGAGGTAAAGTTTAGAACGCCCTTGATGCCGGCGTTGATGATTGGGATGACGAGTGTGGATGCCACAGAGGTTGGCGACGAGACAATAACGATGCTTATATCAAGCTCCTCAACCCTATCCTCAAACTCATCAATATGGTAACATGGGATGTTGTCGATGGTAGTACCCACCTTACGATCGTCGACATCGAATGCCGCCGTGATGCGCAACTTTAGTCCCTTGCCATTGAAGTAGCGTGTGACGGCCTGACCCAGATGACCCATGCCGATAACTGCCATGTTCATCGGCTGCTCGCTGTAGAGTATGCCATCGATAAAGTCGATGAGCACCTTCACATCGTAACCCTTCTTAGTATCACTCGAAAAGCCGATGAGCATCAGGTCGCGACGCACCTGCACTGCGGTGATGCCATGCATGCCCGCCAACACATGAGAGAATATGTGGGTGATGCCCTGCGCATGACACTTAAGCAGCGTGCGACGATACTCGCTAAGACGCTCTATGGTCTTCTCCGGAATCTGCGACGAAACATTTGCCATACTACTCGTAAACCACCGTGAAGTTCGACTTATACTGGATATTCACCCACTCTGAGTTTACAAACATGCCATCCTCAAATTTGAACTTATATGGGGTTGCCAGAGGCGTAAGTGTCTCAAGCAGGATATACTTATCTAGTCCAGTGAACATCTTTGTGCAGAATAGCATCGCCGCATCGTAGCCTCGGCAAGCATAGGGCGTAGGCAACACTCCATACATAGCCAGGAAGCGCGACTCGAAGAGCTTTATCGCCTCGTTGTTGGTGTTCTTAGAGTTATATGGCGCAAGCATCGACACCTCAGAGAGGAAGAATCCCGTACGGTCGACATAGGGGAGAGCATCCCACTTACGATTACCTATCACGTAGCACTCGTTGCCTGCCTCGGGCTTGCGTTTCTCGCAGACTGCACCAATGGCAGCGAGTGCCTTCTCGATATGATAATCATGGTTAGCCACGATGATTATCGCCTTACGCTTTGGCGAAAGCACCAACTCCTCTGCTGACACGGCAGCACCTCGGCTACCATCGGCATTGCGCAAGAAGAACTCTGCACCATGCATTCCCATCTCCATGTTAAGACGGCGCACTGGCAAGCTATCTGTTACAGCCTCAACATCGGCAACGTAGTCCTTGTCGTTCGATGCAGCATATACGATGTTTATCTCGCAGCTACCATCGAAGATGTGGGCATACTTCGCATACTTATACTTAGCATCTGCCTGCATCTGGAACAACACAGGGCTAGACACCTGACTAGCATCGATATCCGACAAAGGGTTGACAATCGGAATGTTATTCTCCTCGGCAAATGGCAAGACGTGCTGTAGCTCTTCGGCATATACTGGGCCGATGATTAGATCAGACTTTGTAAATGGCTCACTTGCAGCAATGCCGCTAAGCTTGGCTGCCGAACGCTCAGTGTCCATCACCGCAAGATTAATCGAGTAACCCTGACGCTTGAGATCTTCAAGAGCTAGGAGAGTACCACGATAGTAGTCTACCCACGCATTTGCTGGCTTACCCTTACGGTGCATAGGTAGCAGGAGCGACACGTTGAGCGTATCGCCTCTCTCGAAGCGACGAAACGTCGGGATACGAATGTTGTTAGCCATCTCGATGCTATCTACCGCTGTTAGCAGACTATCAACAATAACACCTTCGAGCAAATCCACACAGCCACAAGCCAACGTATCAGCACCCATTTGCGCTGCATCAAGACCCTCAGAGGTAAGCTCGCCACGCACCACGATGGTCATACCAGCAAGCAGATCGGACTCAGACTCAAAGCCATTCAGTGCCATGATCATCTGCTCCGAGGTGTCATACATACGTGCTAGTGAGAATAGCGTATCGCCCTGTGCTACAGTATGCTGCACCACCTCTTTGGGGTTGTTTCCATGCTTAGCACATCTTCTCTTCTGATCATTATCGTCACAGGGGATGTAGATACGCATACCGACCTCCATCTCTGTGGCATCGATATAGCCATTAACGTCACTAATCTGCCTGATAGTTACGCCATACTGATCTGCCAACCTAGGCAGCGTATCATCCTCTGAAATGGTGTGCACAATGCACCTCTTACCAGAGACAACAACCACCTCCTGAGCCTGAGCAGAGAGCACCGACACAAGGAGCACAATAGCTAAGAGCATACGAACAAATCGCATCATCTTCCTTAATATTAACTAATTTTCAACAATTTAGACTTTTCATCACCTCACTCTCACCCCACATCTCCACACTCACATCTCCACACACATCTTGCACCTCTCCACTCTCATCTCACATCTCCACACTCACATCTTGCACCTCTACGCTTGAAACTAACGCTTAGTTTCGCGGAGTCGTATCTCGGTGAATATCTTTTTGGTGTACTGAGGGAAGTCGCCATTTATAAGCCACGCATAGTAGCTTGGCTCGACACGAAATATCTCAGCCACGCTGCGTCCCTTGTACTTACCAAAGGTGAATACCTCCTCACCCTTGTCGTTGAGGGCTATGCGACCAGCAAAGTCCACAACCTCGCCATGCGTCGAGAACTGAGCGAGCTCCTCTACCGTAGCTCCTATGTCGCCATAGCGAGCAATCTGCGCCTCAAGCACCTCGTATGTTGCAAGCGTGTCAGCCTCAGCCGAGTGAGCACCCTCAAGGTCCTTGTCGCAGTAGAACTTGTAGGCTGCCACAAGCGTGCGCTGCTCCTTCTTGTGAAAGATGTTTTGCACATCGATATACTTACGACGCTTGAAGTCGACATCGACACCTACACGCATAAACTCCTCAACAAGAAGCGGAAGGTCGAAACGATTAGAGTTGAAGCCTCCGAAGTCGCAACCCTCGATAAACTGAGCCATCGAGCGTGCTATCTGCTTAAATGTAGGCTCATCCTTCACATCGTCATCAGTTATGCCATGCACGGCTGTAGCCTCAGCAGGTATTGGCATTTCAGGATTTACACGACGTGTCTTCACCTGTTTCTCGCCATCAACACCAATCTTGACCATCGAGATCTCGACAATACGATCGCGAGAAATATCCACGCCCGTGGTCTCAAGATCAAAAAATATTATTGGACGCTTAAGTTGTAAATTCATAGTCGATTATTTTTTGCTTAAGAAGCCTCGCCACACGCTCTGTCGGGATCAACAGCAACCATATCGCCAAGCTCTATAAAACTAGCTCAGAGCACTCAACAATAGCATTTGAAGGCATCATCCTTAGAGCTGATGCCTTCAAACGCCAAACTATGCATTGATCATCATCGGCATCAACAACATCAACACCTCGCTAGCACGCTTATCGTCGTACACAGGCTTAAATACGCCAGCACGTGTTGAGTCTGCAAGCTCGATAACAACTGTAGGTGTATCGATGTTTGAGAGGATCTCAACAAGGAACGTAGACTTGAAGCCAATGGTTACACTCTGACCCTCGTAGCTACAAGAGATGGTCTCGTTTGCCGATACCGAGAAGTCGATATCCTGAGCTGCTAGGCTAATCTTATTGTTGCCAATATCCATGCGGATAAGGTTGGTTGTTGGGTTAGAACATACCGCCACACGCTTGATACCGTTTACGAACTCAACACGGTCTACCAACACCTTGTTTGGGTTAGCCGTAGGAATTACAGCGTTGTAGTTAGGATAGTTACCCTCAATAAGGCGGCACACAAGCTTGTGGTGAGAGAGCTGGAAGATAACGTTCTTAGCATCGAACATTACTCGCACTGGCTCGCTCTCCTTGACAAGCATACCCTTAAGCAGGTTTGCAGGCTTCTTAGGGAGGATGAACGAGGCATTGAAATCAGAATCAACACACTCAGCCATAGAGCGCACGAGCTTATGTGCATCAGTAGCCACGAATGTCACCTTACCCTCCTCGAAGTTAAAGTAGACACCATTCATCACCGGACGTAGCTCATCGTCAGCAGTAGCAAAGATCGTCTTGTTGATACCTGCGATAAGCATGTCAACATCCATAAGTATCTCCTTGTGCTCGGCACCTACGCCCTGCATAGCTGGGTAGCTCACAGCACTAGCACCAGGGATTGATAGCGAGCCACTAGCCCACTTCACCTTAATCTCCCATGTTGTATCGTTAACATCAAACTCAAGAGGCATCTCAGGGAACTCCTTAAGTGAGTCGAGCATAAGCTTTGCAGGAGCTGCAATGACACCCTCACGCTCAACATTATCCACCTTAAGATGACCAATGAGCGTAGTCTCGAGATCCGATGTAGTCACTGTAAGCTCCTCATCCTTAAGCTCGAGGAGGAAGTAGTCGAGAATAGGCAAGGTATTCTTGTTGCTGATAACCTTACCTGTTGTTGCGAGCAGCGATAGAAGCGCTGAGCTTGATACTGTAAATTTCATAGTTTGTAGTTTATTTTTGTTATCTTATTTTTCAGTTTTGTATTTCCCATTCAGCATAGCGATTGAGAGGTCAAAGATGCTCCCTTATCACAACGTTGCAAGTTTGTCGAGAGCCATCTCGATCATGCGACGCACAAAGGGTTTGTAGTCGGTGCAAGCATCCTTCGCCACACGCTGAGCTATGATCGTACATATTGTCGCTGCACGATGACCAAGCAGCGCACCAAGACCCGCAAGTGCCGAACCCTCCATCTCGAAGTTGGTGATGCGACGCTCGCCAAAGCGGAACGACTCAATCTTGGCATTGAGCTCCTTATCGTGTGGGGCTAGGCGCACCCAGCGACCCTGTGGGGCATAAAATCCCGGTGCAGCGATGGTGATACCCTCACGCGTTGAGTCCTTGAATAGCTCGAAGAGGTCGGCATGGGCATCAACAAAGTATGGCGCAGGAAGCTTCTTATACCACCCCGTATGCTCCTCAAAGGCGCGCTCAAGCTCAAGGTCACACACCGAGTCACGACCCTCGTAGTACGACAAAAGACCATCGAAGCCGAGTGACGTACGCGAGAAGACCACCTCACCCACCTCAATATCAGGCTGAATAGCTCCCGAAGTGCCAAGACGAACAAGCGTAAGCTGACGGAACGACTCCTTCACTTGGCGCGTTGCGAAGTCGATATTGGCAAGGGCATCGAGCTCCGTCACACAGATGTCGATATTACCGATGCCAATACCTGTAGACATCACGGTCATTCGCTTACCCTTATATGTTCCAGTGACGGTTAGAAATTCACGATTAGAGACCTCGCACTCCTTGCTATCGAAATAGTCGGCAATCATAGCTACACGACCAGGATCACCCACCAGGATAACAACATCGGCAAGTTGCTCGGGCTTCAGATGCAGATGAAAAATAGAGCCATCTGCATTGATTATCAGCTCAGAAGAGGGGATAGTTCTCATATATCGAAATAAAATTTACTCTTTTTATTTTTAATATTTGCGTAAAATTAATAATTTTGTGAGAAATAGCAAAATCTTTTAACCTTTTTTTTGAACATTTGGACAATTACAGTTTGACTTATGACACTTATAAAATCTATCTCAGGTATTCGTGGCACCATCGGAGGTCGCCCCGCAGATAACCTCACACCTATCGATGTAGTCAAGTTCACCACCGCCTACTCACGTCTTATCAAAGATAAGAATCCAGGTAAGCGCATCACCGTCGTGGTTGGTCGCGACGCCCGCATCTCAGGCTCGATGGTCGACTCTCTGGTCGAGGGCACACTGCTTGGCTGCGGCGTTGATGTCATCAACGTGGGACTCTGCACAACACCTGGCACGGAGATGGCAGTGATCACTCACAAGGCAGACGGTGGTATCATCATCACCGCCTCGCACAACCCAAAGCAGTGGAACGCCCTCAAACTCCTCAACGAGCGTGGCGAGTTCTTGGATGACGACGAGGGCAAGCAGGTGCTAGCAATGGCTGAGGATGGCGAGTACGACTACCCCACAATCGACAATATTGGCAAGGTCATCCTTCGCGAGGAGTTCAATAAAAAACATATCGAGCAGGTACTCGCACTCCCTCTTGTCGATACTGAGGCAGTACGCAAGCGCAAGTTTAAGGTTGTGGTAGATGCCGTAAACTCTGTCGGTGGCGTGGTTATCCCTGAGCTTCTTCGCCAGCTCGGCTGCGAGGTTACGGAGCTTAACTGCGAGCCCACAGGAGAGTTCGCCCACAACCCCGAGCCTCTGCCCGAGAACCTTACCGAGATCTCGGAGGTTATACGCAAAGAGGGTGCCGACCTTGGCATCGTTGTTGACCCAGATGTTGATCGTCTGGCATTTGTGATGGAGAATGGCGAGATGTTTGTCGAGGAGTACACACTGGTGGCTGTTGCCGACTATGTGCTTCGTCATACCAAGGGTAACACCGTATCTAACCTATCATCGTCACGAGCACTTAGCGACGTTACGTCACGCTACGCAGATTGCTCATACTCGGCAGCTGCTGTAGGCGAGGTTAATGTGGTCAAAAAGATGAAGGAGACGGGTGCAGTAATCGGTGGCGAGGGTAACGGCGGAGTGATCTACCCAGAGCTCCACTACGGTCGCGATGCGCTTGTTGGCGTAGGTCTGTTTTTGACCTATTTTGCAGGACTCAATATGACCATGTCGGAGCTTCGCAAGACATATCCAGCATACTACGCCTCGAAGAACAAGATCGAGCTTACGCCCGAGATCGACGTTGACAAGATTCTTGCAACCATAAAGCAAAGATACTCAGGCGAAAGGATTAACGATATTGACGGTGTCAAGATCGACTTTGCCGAGAACTGGGTACACCTTCGCAAGTCGAATACCGAGCCTATTATCCGCATCTATACAGAGGCAAAGACAAAGGCTGAGGCCGACACATTGGCAAAGCGATTTATTTCCGAAATAGAACAAATTTGCAAAGAGTAAATTTTACCTTAAAACTATACTATTATGAAACTTGCAACAGAGTACATCAAGCAAAACAGAGAGCGTTTCCTAGAGGAGCTTTTCGACCTTCTTCGCATTCCATCGATCAGCGCACAGCCATCGCTTCACAAGCAGGATATGGTGCGTTGTGCCGAGTGGCTTGCTCAATCGCTCGTTAAGGCTGGTGCCGACCGTGCCGAGGTGATGCCAACCGAGGGTAACCCAGTGGTATATGCCGAGAAGATCATCGACCCTAAGGCTAAGACAGTATTGGTATATGGCCACTACGACGTGATGCCAGAGGATCCTATCGACGAGTGGAAGACAAATCCATTTGAGCCAGAGATCAAGGATGGTCGCATCTGGTGTCGTGGTGCTGACGACGACAAGGGTCAGCTCTTCATGCACGCCAAGGCATTCGAGGCAATGGTGGCTACCAACACCCTCCCTTGCAACGTTAAGTTTATGCTTGAGGGCGAGGAGGAGATTGGCTCGCCAAGCCTCTATAAGTTCTGTGCCGATAATAAGAAGATGCTCAAGGCCGATATTATCCTTGTGTCGGACACCTCGATGATTGGCCTCGACTGCCCTACTATCACTGCTGGCTTGCGTGGTCTTACCTACATGCAGGTGGAGGTAACAGGTCCTGACAAGGATCTTCACTCAGGCTTGTTCGGTGGTGCTGTGGCTAACCCAGCAAACGTGCTTGCAAAGCTCGTAGCATCGCTCACCGACGAGTTTGGTCGCGTTACCATCCCTGGCTTCTACGATGACGTTCGCATCCTCAGCGAGGCAGAGCGCAAGGCACTGAACAAGGCTCCTTTCTCACTCGATGAGTACAAGAAGGCTCTCGACCTTGGCGACGTAGCTGGCGAGATTGACTATACCACAATGGAGCGCACAGGTATCCGTCCATCGCTTGACGTAAATGGCATCTGGAGTGGCTACACTGGCGAGGGTACTAAGACTGTGATCCCATCAAAGGCCTCAGCAAAGATCTCTATGCGACTTGTTCCTAACCAGGACTTCAAGAAGATCGCAAAGCTCTTCGAGAAGCACTTCCGCCGCATCGCACCTAAGAGCGTAAAGGTTAAGGTTGAATTCTTGCACGGTGGTGCTCCATACGTATCGCCTACCGACCTACCAGCATACAAGGCTGCCGAGAAGGCCGTTGAGACAACATTCGGCATCAAGCCACTACCATTCTACTCGGGCGGTTCGATTCCAATCATCTCGGGCTTCGAGAACATCCTCGGCATCAAGTCTATCTTGCTAGGCTTCGGTCTCTCGAAGGATGCTATCCACTCGCCTAATGAGAGCTATGGTCTTGATCAGTTCGACAAGGGCTTGGAGACTTTGCCTTACTTCTACAAGTACTTCGCCGAGTAAATTCTTGCGATAAGGGGTCATTCTCGGACTCTCAACCATTGGGCTGAATGGGGCACATCTATATCCCATTCAGCCCAATTTTTAAGAGGAAAGCAGATGCGACCTTATCATCGAAAATTTTTGATTAGAGGGTCGTAGATGTGGTGCATCGCAAAAGAAGATGCCTCGGGATAGTACAAGACGTACAGCCCGAGGTCTCTTACTTTTTGGGATGTGCCACAGATGCGGCCTTATCATCAAAAATTAGTGGTGCATAGGAGGCCCAAAGGCAGGACGCTTACCACCTGATCCACCCATTCCCTCGTAGTCATCAATGTTGGTTGAGCCTCGCTTACCAAAGTAACGGAGGTTGTAGTTGAACTGGACGGTGAAGTAACGACCTATAACACTATTCCATGAGTTCTGAGTAAAGCCACTACCCACGGTACGAGCAAAGGCTGTGTTCTGGTTTAGGAGGTCGTTCACGCCGATAAGTAGCTCGCCCTGCTTATTCTTGAAGAGCTTCTTGCCGAGATAGACATTACAGAGGAGGTAATCCTCGTTATAGTCGTTGGTAAAGCCAATATACTGGTTGTAGGTTACGGCAGCTGTGAATGTGAAGCCCCTCCAGAATACCCACTTCAACGTTCCCGATGCGGTGTGGTTGAAGTACTCGTTACGACCGTTGCGCTGAGCCAATGACTGCGTAGCGTTGTTGTAAGCACCGTTCCACTGCAGTGTAAAGTCTATATTCTCCGAGATGTTACTACCCAGCGACACGGTGGCATCGTAACCCATGTTGCTTGTAATGTTAAGCTCATCGTTGATCATAGATGGGGTGCGATTCCAGTTATAGCCAACCATTACATTGAGGTTACACTTGATAGGCGCAATAGGGAAGCCGTAGCTAAGGTGTGTACGCAACGAGCTTGAGCCATTCATATTTGCGTACTCGGTAAACTGCAATGGGTTATAGACCTTATCACCTACTGTGATGCTCTCAGGGTTATAGGTTATCTTCTGACCGATATATCGCTGAGTAATCTGTCCCGAGAACATCCACATGAAGGTGCGACCCTTCTCGATATTTGAGCGCACGTAGTGGAAGTTGATGCGGTGGTTATACGACGATCTAAGCTCTGGATTACCCTTTGAGATATACTGTGCGTTCGACACATCGTAGATATCCTGAAGGTTACGCACATCTGGGTTGTGAGTGTATGAGTTGATAAACACACGGATAGAGTTCTGTGGGTTGAACGCCACGTTACCCATCACAAAGTACGTTAGATCGTTAAAGTCGCGCTTCACATCCTTGCCATTAATCATACCATTGAGCGTAGAGTACTGGTAGTAGATATTGGTAATAAAGGTGTTACGTCCCTTAGCATAGCGGAAGCCAGGACCTACGCGGTGCTCCATGCTGAGGCTATTGGTGAACGACGATAGGTCTGGATCGGGAACAAGACCCGTGATATTGTAGTCGTTACCAGTAACATAGGCACTCTTCTCGATAAACTGATCCTCATAGTCGAAGCGATACTGGAAGCTAACCTGCGAATTTTTCGAGACGGGCTCAGTATAGGTGAAGTTTGCACGAATGTCGGTCTCGCCCTGAGGTGCTAGCGACGACACATAGCGCAAATCAGGGAGACACATTGCGCTCTCGGCATCGTAGAGTGTAGATAGCGTAGAGTAGCTATGAGTCCATGAGCGTGGTGTGTTACGCACCGAGTAGCGGCCATCGAGAGTGATTGTACGACCAGGCTTACCAAGCTTGAGGCGATACTGCAAGAACTCCGAGAAGCGGAAGGCACGCGACAGACCATCTGAACCATTATGTAGAGTCTCGTAGGGCAGACCCTTGCTCTGAGGAGTCTCGCCCGTGAGCTCGCCATACTGCTGGCTATATGAGTCATTGCCCTGCAAGCTAAAGTTCGTGCGTGACATGAGCGACATATTCTCGTTGATATTCCAGTCGAAACGAACATTGAAACGGTGGTTAAAGTTATGCGACTCAGACTCGCCCTCCTGCACGAGGTCGTCATCGGGCGATGGGATCTCATACCACTTCTTCACAAGGCTCTTGTTGCGTGTGCGAGTGTCGTTGAAGAAGTATGAGCCATTGAGCTTTATAGCATCCTTCTCACCCCACGTACCAGTGTACTGAGTACCGATAGACCCAACGTTTGCAACACCACTCTGTGGACGCACCATATACTGACCTACGCCACGGCCACGATGACCTCCACCGCCGCCACCAGAGACACCGATGATATCCTCGAACGAGAAGTTTTGCTGGTTGACGTTGTTGAGAAGTCCGATGACAGATACTCGGTGATTGCCATGGAAGATATTTACATTACCACCTAGATTATACTTGTGGTGCGATGTAACATCACCTACTACAGGGATGTATATCGCTCCATTTTGAAACTCCATATCGGTAGGCGCACCACCATCGATGTCTGGCTGATAGCCATAACCAGCATAGAGCTTACCGAAGACACCCTGACGCATATTTGAGCGAGTGATGATGTTGATAGCCTTGTAGCCCTCGCCATCGTCCATACCCGAGAACTCAGCATTATCTGAGAGTTTATTGAAGACCTCGATGCGCTCGACAGCCTGCGCTGGTAGCGAGTTGAGTGCCGTAGAGACATCCTCACCGAAGAACTCCTTGCCATCGACGAAGATCTTCTTAACCTGCTCACCCTGAGCCTCTACCGATCCATTTGTAATGGTGATACCGGGCATCTTCTTTAGAAGGCCCTCGACATCGGCATCGGCAGCCACCTTAAACGCCGCAGCGTTATAGGCCAGCGTATCGCCATTCTGCGAGGTACGCAACGCCTGAACCTCCTTTACGACCGCCTCGATTGCCACACCCGGAGCCAGCTCAATAGTACCAAGGTCTGTGGTACCCGACACTGTTACGTCTCTATTAATCGAAGTGTATCCGATAAATGAGATCGTCATAGTGTAGTCGCCAGCGGGAAGACCCGAAATGGTAACACTACCACCAGCACCCGTGGTATTGTGCTTACGATAGTTAGCATTCTTCTTTGACGTAACCTCCACAATAGCACCGATGATACCATCCTTAGTCTCCATATCGATGACCTTTGCCACGACACGCCCCGACTGCGCCATGGCTGGCAGTGCCACGCACAACATCAAAACAAGTGTTAAAAACCTCTTCATTATCAATCTTTAGTTATTATTTTCTGAATTAGCACGACTAATTGCGTTATCGTTCACAACCTTTCGCATCGCGAAAGTAATATTTTTTTTGCAATTATCAACCCCAAAATAGGCGAAACGCCCAAAAAGGGGTGTCAGTCGCCTGATCACCCCACGTTTTTAGTGCTTTTACCTACGATCTGCACCTCTACGCTTGCCACGCTCACCCCTAAAATCACCCCTTGAGGCTGGCGACTTATGAGGCTTACGCCCTGGACGATAGCTCGTATCACCATGTTCTGGCTTGCGTGTAGGCTTGTGGCTAAACGCCGAGCCATGACGCTTTGCAGGGTGTGGCTTCGAGCATATATGTCTATGGTGCGGATGGGCTGCCACAGGACCATAGCATGGAGTTAGAGGTGATGGCACCACGATATTTACGTCCACCCTCTTTGGGCCACGCTCCTCGCACGATGAGAGGTTAGTTGCACTTGCACTACCCACAGCCATCGCCGATAGCACGAGGGTCAAAAATAGCATCTTTTTCATAGTAGTAAAAATTTAAGGGTTGAAAATTTGTTCACTTCTCTTGGAACAAAATTACAACCCTAAACCACTATTTCGACCTCACGACGTGGTCAAACGTCCAATCGCAACGCCCAACCACCCATTAGACGAGGTGAACCGACTGTAGCCACTGCTTGAAATCGGGGACTCGAGCCTTGGAGATGATTATTCGCTCGGGGGTATCGACCGTAAGGTTGAGCGCAAGACGGCTTCCGAACCATACAGCAATATCCTTCACGGCACTACGCGACACAATAAACTGACGATTTGCGCGGTAGAACCTATCCGAGGGTAGCTGCTGCGTCAGAGCCTCGAGGGTCTTCTCGAAGGGGTAGCTACGACCATCAAGCGTGGTGAGTGCCACATGATCATCGGAGGTGTAGAAGAATGCCACCTCATCATTTTTCACCGGGATGATCTTATCCTTATAGCGCACAAGCAGCGTATGCATGGTCTCACTCGCAACACTCTCCACAAAGCTCTCGCGACGCTCACGCTCCACGTTGCGCTCCGAGGCGGTAAGGCGGTGCAGCTTATCGAGGGCACGACGTAGATCCTCCTCCTTGAATGGCTTGAGCAGATAGTCGATGCTATTGACCTTAAATGCCTCAAGGGCATACTCGTCATACGCCGTAGTGAAGATTATAGGCAAGTTAATATCTACGCTGCGAAATATGCGAAACGAGTCGCCATCTGCCAAGTGAATATCCATGAACACCACGTCGGCATCCACCTCATTGGAGAAGAACTCAACAGACTCCTCGACAGACTCAAGCACCTCGACAACCTCTAGGTCGGGGGCTATGGTCTTAAGCATATTACGCAGGTTTACGGCAGCTGCCGTCTCATCCTCAACAATTATAACTCTCCTCATACTCTGTTATGCTTTAGGCTGTTCTAGGGGTAGACGCACAATAAAGCGGTCGTCTTCATCGACAACCTCGATCTTACGTCCGGTGATAATCTCCCAGCGACTGCTAAGGTTGACAAGTCCAATTCCTGTCGAGGGCTCAACATCGAGCTTCGGATGCTTCGGATTCTCAATCTCGAGCACACCCTCACGAACACGAATTGAGACGTGCAGGGGATTCTTCGTGGTTATGCTATTGTGCTTCACGGCATTGCCAATGAGTGGCTGAAGCGACAAAGCGGGCAAGGTCCACTTATGGTATCTCGGCTCAATATCGAAATCGAAGAAGAGCTTGTCGGCATATCTAATCTTAAAGAGATAGGCGTATGCCTCGGCAAACTCAAGCTCGCTCTTTAGCGTTGTCACCTCGCTCTGACCATTCTGAATGATGTAGCGGAAGGTGTACGATAGCTGGTCGATATACTCCAACGCACGCTCATCATCCTTCTCGCGAATGAGCATCGCCAAGGAGTTGAGCGAGTTGAAGAAGAAGTGCGGATTTATCTGACCCATAAGCATGTTGTAGCGCGTCGATAGGTTCTCGTTCTTGAGTCGTTCGTTCTCAAGCACAAACCTCTGTCGCTGCTGCATAAGTGTGTAGACAAAGGCGTATAGAGCCGACACCACGAGCATAAATAGTATCTTCGTAAGCACCACAAAGTAGACATTATCATGTGGCTGGCTCTCGAAGAAGAAGACAATGCGCATCATGCCATCCTTAAATGCGACAACAGGAGCGCAGTAGAGTGCAAGAGAAGCTACGCCAACGGCAACAAGGAGATACATTAGTGATACCCAGATAGATACACCCTCGCGACGACGTCCCGAGATAAAGATATAGATCAGCACAAAGGCGATCACGGCGTAGTAGGCTATCTGCCAGATAAACTCCACCGTGCGGCTAGGGCTGTCGTATATCACATCTAGGCTAAACTTCTCGCCATTGCGCATCACCACATCATCGAGTCGAGGATGGACTCCGCGAAGCCCACTACCAGCATTCATCTGCGGCTGCTTGGTGGTAAACTTAAGTGTGTCGCCCTCCTGAAGCTTGAAGGTGCGCACCTGCCACCCCGAGACATAGGTACTATCGCGCTGCTCGCACTCGCAGATGATGTAGCCATGCAAGTCGGGCGATATGTGCAACACACCAACGCTGTGCTCACTCTCGTCCTGATGCGTACCACGCTGACGCACACCCTGATCGGTGATTATCGGCACGAGCAGATACGAGAAATTGATCACGAGGCTAAGTGCCACAGCGACAATCAGATGTACTCCTATGCTTGACTTAAACTTCTTCATTTTTAACTACTCTTGCTCGTACCACGACGCATACATACGATAGTCGCGTGCCGTACGCTTAATGATCTCGTCGCGCTGCTCGGGGGTTACATCCTTAACCTTCTTGGCTGGCACACCAGCATAGACCGAGTAGGGCTCGAGCTTCTGGTTAGAGAGCACAAGGGCGTTGGCTGCAACGATACATCCAGTGCCCACCACAGCGTTGTCGAGAATGGTAGCTCCCATGCCAATAAGGCAGTCGTTCTCGATGACAGCACCGTGGATCACAGCATTATGTCCTACCGACACATAGTCGCCGATGTGTGTCTGTGAGGGGTGCTTCGAGCCATCGAAGAGGGTGTGGATAACCACGCCATCCTGGATGTTCGAGTTGTTACCGATGGTGATAGCATTCACATCGCCACGCAACACAGCGTTATACCATATCGAGCAGTTCTCGCCAATCTTAACATTACCGATGATGGTGGCATTCTCAGCCAACCATGTATCATTACCAATCTCGGGCTCGTGGCCACGAACACTTCTAATCAATGCCATATACGTATTAAGTTTTTGTTATTCAAGTCTTTTTGCCTCATCCCAGTAGCCGTCCATCTCCTCGAGTGTCATATCGTGCAGCGAGCGTCCCTGCTCCTCGGCACGGCTCTCGAGATGGTTAAAACGGCGGATAAACTTCTTGTTGGTACGCTCCAACGCGCCCTCAGGGTCGATACCATAGAGGCGACAGGCGTTGATGAGCGCAAAGAAGAGGTCGCCCATCTCGTCGGTGAGTCGCTCGTGGTCCTTAGCCTCAAGCTCGGCATCTACCTCCTTAAGCTCCTCGCGCACCTTGCCCCATACATCCTCGCGCCTCTGCCAGTCGAAGCCCGTAGCCGCAGCCTTCTCGCCAATACGATAGGCCTTGACCATAGCGGGAAGCGACACAGGAACACCTCCCAGCGTGCCACTCTTGCGCTTCTTCTTACGCAGCTTTAGTGCCTCCCAGTTCTGCTTAACCTCCTCGGGGGTGTCGGCATGAATGTCGCCATACACATGTGGATGGCGATATATTAGCTTGTCGCACACGCCATTAGCCACGTCGGTAAAGTTAAATGCACCAGCCTCATCACCCAGCTTCGAGTAGAACACCACGTGGAGTAGCAAGTCGCCAAGCTCCTCCTTGATGCCCTCCATATTCTTATCGGTGATGGCATCGGCAAGCTCATAGGTCTCCTCAATAGTATTATTTCGCAGTGAGTCGAATGTCTGCTCACGGTCCCAGGGGCACTCCGCACGGAGCTTATCCATCACATCTAGCAGACGTGTTGTTGCCATCTCTGCCTCTCTTCTCTCCATATATATATTTATTTACGTTTTATACTTCTAAATGGTAGTTGCATGACTCCAAAGAATGCCTCGCCGAAGATTCCCGACGACATCTTAGACGTGCCCTCTACCCTATCTATAAAGATTATCGACACCTCGCCCAGCTTAAAGCCAAGACGCCACGCGGTGTACTTCATCTCGATCTGGAAGCCATAGCCATTCATCTTCACACGATCGAAGTCGATAGCTTCGAGCACCTCGCGGCGATAGGCAACAAAGCCCGCCGTAGCATCACACACAGGCATACGTGTCACTATACGCACATACTTCGATGCAAAGTAAGACATGAGCAGTCTACCCATTGGCCAGTTGACAACATTCACCCCCTGCGAATAGCGCGAGCCTATAGCCACATCCCTATCTGAGAGCATAGCATCGAGGCGACTTAGGTCATCGGGGTTGTGCGAGAAGTCGCAGTCCATCTCGAAGACTCTGTCGTAGCCACGCTCCAGGGCGAACTTAAAGCCGCAGATATAGGCGGTGCCAAGACCGAGCTTTCCCTCACGTTCGATAAGATGCAGACGCTGGGCATAGTGCTGCTGCTCGCCACGCACCAGCTCAGCAGTGCCATCGGGCGACCCATCGTCGACAATGAGCAGGTCGAAGCACTCGTCCATAGCCATAAGGCGACGGATCATACGCACGACATTCTCACGTTCGTTGTATGTAGGTATGATAATCAGTCGTTTCATCACATCATATTATTAAACTTGCGACCTCCAAAGAGGTAACGCACGATGATCGAGAAATGGTATATATTACGCACCTCCTTGCGTCGTACTATAGCCTTACGCTTAGCACTAAGCCTCGCATGCCACGCGATAAACTCGCCCCAGGCACGCACCACAGCCCACGCACGATGTGGGTGCAACGTAACTAGGTAAGCCAACGCCTCAGCTAGGTCGGTAAAGGGGCGAACCACAGCAACAACAATGCGCTGGTGAGTAGAGGAGCACTTATACAACATCGCAAGGTTGTTGCGATGGTTGAGAAAGAGCTTGCGTGACGAGGCGGGAAGTGTGCCACCACCGAGGTGGTAGACATGCGAGCAAGGCTCAACGACGATACGCCACCCAGCAAGCTGCATGCGCCACTGAAGGTCGATCTCCTCCATGTGGGCAAAGAAGTCGGTATCGAAGCCTCCCAGCTCAACAAAGAGCTTACGACGGCAGCACAGCGCAGCACCACTCGCCCAAAATATATCTCTACGATCGTCATACTGACCCTCATCACGCTCAACCGTGGAGAGTATGCGACCACGGCAGAAGGGGTAGCCTAGGTAGTCGATAAAGCCTCCCGACGCCCCGGCATACTCAAACCTATCGCGCTCACTTGCGGCAAGGAGCTTAGGAGCTACGGCAGCAACATCGCTCTGAGTATCGAGCACCTCAACAAGGGGTTGCCACCACCCTTCGGTAACCTCCACATCGGAGTTGAGCAGTAGCACATATTCCGACTCTACCTCGCTAAGTGCACGGTTATACCCCTCGGCAAAGCCATAGTTTCGGTCAAGGCGTATAACACGAATATCGGGATAGTTTAAGCGCAGATACTCGAGCGAGTCATCCGTAGATCCATTGTCGGCAACGATAAGCTCAGCATCGCCCGAGGTGTGCGCAACGACACTTGGCAGGTATCGCTCGAGGTGGCGACGACCATTCCAGTTGAGTATGACTACGCTCAGTCGTGCCATGCTACTCGTCGTTATCCTCCTCTTCCTCCTCTGTGGCACGCTCAGCCTTAGCATCGTAGCCCGCCACAACAATCACAAACTCGCCCTTAGGCTCGTGAGCCTTGAAGTGGGCTATCGCCTCAGCGAGTGTTCCACGCACCGTCTCCTCGAACTTCTTGGTGATCTCGCGCACCACAGCCACACGACGCTCCGCGCCAAATGCCTCGGCAAGCTGCTCAAGACACTTCACCACACGGTAGGGCGACTCATAGAGGATTATGGTACGAGGCTCCGAGCTAAGCTCCGCAATACGCTTCTGGCGACCCTTCTTCTGGGGCAGGAAGCCCTCGAAGCAGAACTTATCGCAAGGGAAGCCACTCTGCACTACTGCAGGGATAAGTGCCGTAGCACCTGGAAGTGTCACCACGTCGATACCCTCCTCGACACACTTACGCACAAGGAGGAAGCCAGGGTCTGAGATACCTGGAGTACCAGCATCGGAGACTAACGCCACATCGCGACCCGCCGCAATAGCCTCTGCCACACGACCTACGGTGGCGTGCTCGTTGAACTTATGGTGCGAGTACATAGGCTTGTCGATGCCCAAGTGTCGCAAGAGGTGCGATGTTGTGCGAGTATCCTCGGCGAGGATAAAGTCGACATCGCGCAACGTATTGATCGCTCGAAGTGTTATGTCCTCGAGGTTGCCAATGGGGGTTGGGACAATATAGAGCTTTGCCATGATTACAAGATTAAGCCAACTTACGCTCGATGAGCGACACGAGCATTCGCGCGCCCTCAGAGTCGGGGTTCCAGCGGAAATTCTCCACTATATATATCATACACTCGTCGAGATCCTCGAAGCTATTGAGTCGATCTATCGTACGCTCGTAGAGTGCCACGTCGCCAGCAAAGAGGTCGCGCAAGAGTAGGAACTTATCGTTTAGTCCTATCGCCTTGCGTATATCGTCGATCTTGTTCATCGGTGCTATGGGCACACCCTCCTGAGGATCTACATCGCCCACAACCTTCACACCGCTACCAAGCACATCGCCCAGACGCTGAGGTGCTGGGACATCGGCCACGGCATGTGTCGCCTGAGGCGCAGTAGGCATAGAGGGTTGAGCTGCTGCTGACACAGGCTCTTGCACCTTAGGCTCAGAGACACCCTGCTGCGAGTTGTAGAGGTTGATCATCTTGCGACCCGTCTTGCCTCGCACAGGAATATCCTCGATGGCAAAGAGGCCACCTCCAGCTGCGGGTGTCACCTCTGCCTCTGGCTCTGAAGGGGCTATCGGCTCCTGCGTAGACAGCACCTGAGGCTCGGCATCTTCATCTGTAATGCCTAGTAGAGCATCAATGTCGAGAGCATCATCGAAGTCAGCCATAGGGTCGGCAACGCGCTCCTCAACATGCTCCTTGGGCAACGCCTTCGCAGGCTTTGCCTTAAGCTCTTCTGTCTCACGCCTCTCAACTGCACGCTCTCGTGGCTTAACCTCATCGACGCTCTTCGTTGGGGCGTTGCCCGACTCGATAGTAAGCAGAGCATCATATATTTTGCGAAGCTCGTCAAGAGCCAGATCACGCTCGATGCGTGGTACGTTGGCTAGTTGCTTCCAGCCCTTCACAAGAGCCGAAAGACGCGATACTCTATCCTCAATGTGCTTAATCATACTTTTGACCGATATAGATATATATACAACGTATCAAAGGTAAGAAAAAATTATGTAAACCGCAAAATATTATAAACAAAAACTGCCCGACTCTCAAGAGCCGAGCAGTAGAAAAGAAATCGTTTGCAAACAATTATCTGCTGCTATAGTTAATACTCAACGAATAGGTAATAACATATGCCTGCTCAAGATTGTATGAGCTATTAATCTTTACTGATGGATTAGATGTGCTCATAGTACCTGTTACATTGATATTGTACGACTGAGGACTATTACCATTAGCCGTCTTGCTAAACAATGTGCTACCAGACACAATATACGATGCGGTATTTTTAACCTTAATCCATGAACCCGTTCCGTTTACTTTACCACTACCCACAAGCTGAATATTTACGTTAGCAGGCAAAACAAAGTCCGACTTTTGAATAGAGGCTTCACCACCCCACTGATAAGATCCCAATTTCACACCAGAATTGCCGTTCCAAGCTACATTTTCCTTCTCGGTCCAAGTACCGTCATTTGCTGACGTATTAAGTGTATATGGCAAGCCAGTGATATAGAGAGTATTAGAAGATGTGATTGTGCCGTGCTCCTTGGTTACGATGTATGCTTCAACAGCGTAGCCACGCTTCTCCGACACAGCTAGATTGTCCATCGAGAAGCTCTTCTCAGACTTATTCCACGTAACATTGCCACTTGCTGAGCTATATGTTGTGCCATCTACCTTGAAGCCAACCTCCGAGATATAGGCATTCTGAATACCTGCATAGCTAGAGGCGCAGTCACCCGAGAAGTAGATAACGTCATTTGCCGAGCTATTAGCCGTCGCTGGCTGGTTAAGCAGATAGTAGCTATACGAAGTCTTTGCGCCGAGAGTTACCGATGGGGTCGACCACTCGATAGCTACGCGTGTGGTTGTAGCCTTTGTGAAGATCTTTCCGTTATATGCCTTTGAGCAGATGTTGCCCTGAGCATCAGTAAGGCGCACTACGTAACCAGCTGACATATCGAGGTCGGCAGGCAACGAGAAGAAGAAACCATCGAGAGATGGGTTTTCGATAGTGTATGATGCTACCTCGCCATAGCTCTGAGTCATTTCCGACTCGAACAGGTAGGCAAAGCCCTGAGGGAGTGACGCCTCGTTAAAGGCCATGAACTCAGCCTTAGCAAGCGACTCCACACCACTTACCGCAACGTGCAACAGCGCATTAGCTGGACGGAATGTCATATCGATAGCCTCGCCTCTATTACCCTGAGCCTTAGAGACTAGCACAGCTGCATCATCGCCCGACTGCGCCATAAGGTCAACCATGGCAATGCCATCAACGATCTCCATCTTAGGATAGATCGCAAAGTAGGTATCTGCATCAGCCACAGCAACACCCTCGCCCACAAAGCGAACAGATGTGTCGCCCGCAGCCTCAGCAACAAGGGTTGCTGAAGCACCAGCCGCTGAGCTAAGAGCTACGTTGTCACCCTTGACCCACTTAACATCGGTAAACTTCTCACCCTCAACCGTAACACGTGTGTCGTCAAGCACGATTGAGGCATTCATCATAAAGCTATCGTGCTCGACAACCTCCATAGGGGCATTCTCCTTAGAACAACCCACCGCAGCAGCAATAGCTGCCAAAGCAATAAAAATCTTTCTCATAACTGTGAATTGTTTTAAGTGATTAATCCATCTCGGAGCCTTCGCCACCATCGCCATAGTCCTCACCACCTACAATACCGCTGAGCGAGAAACCCGCCTCAACAGCAAACTCCACCACCTCAATCTCGGGGGAAACATAAAAATTCTTTTTCATCTTTTGGTATTATTTAGTATTAATTTTTCAAGGGTTATTCTCGACACCACAACTCGCGAGCGCACATTACGCGCACGCGCATGAAGGGGGAAGAGGTGCGGCAAAAGTAATCTCTTTTTCCTTGACCTCAAAAACATTTCAACCAAACGGCACAATTTTAGATTATAAAGGATAGTGATGAGAGCTAAGAGAGCGACACAGTCACATTATGACAAAACGACGACGCGGACATCATTGACTAGTACTACCCAGTCTTTTGTCCGCGCCGTCGCTCTATTATCTGTTATCTATGATCTATCTTCGCTCTGATTTCACACACTACATAAACGACAACTCATCGAGGGCGATGTAGAGAGGTGTGTTAGCACCCCAATCGCCCACATCGGTAGTCTCGATAGTAACCCTAACACGCTGGTAATCTTTACCAAGGGCTGTGAGATCGAAGAGATCCCAGTGGGTAGCCATAAGGCGTTTGCCATCGCGATAGTCGACAACGTAGCACTCCACCTTGCCAACCTCCTTATCGCCTTGAAGCGAGGTAAAGACCACCTTAAAGTAGTCGCCATCCTCAAACTTACGAGCAAAGGAGTTGATCTCCTCATCAGTGATAGAGGCGTAGGTGTATGTGGTTAGGTTAAGGCGCACGCTAACAAGCGTAACATCGCGCATAAGACGGATGTCGCAAGGTGCATTATAGCTATCGTAGTAGTAGACTAGTGCCCCACTGCCATGAGATGCCGTCTCATTATATACTGCAAACTGATTCTCGTAGAGTCCATGCGTAGCATCGTTATCAAACATTTTCGTCCATGCAAAGCCACCCCAGTAGCCAAACTCCTCGTTATAAAAGTGTTCAAAACGGAAGTGGTCGCTCTCATATCCATACTGAAAGTCTTCATCGATAGGCTGCTCAAAGCTCTCAACATATAGACGAGGCTTAACATCGTCGACCCACTCCTTGCCACAAGCAACGAAGGTCAAAATAGCCAACAGCACAATAATTTTCTTCATCTACTTAATATTTAACAAGTTACAAAAATGACACAATATCATAATCACCATACTTCGTCTTATCCCAGCGTGGAAGCTTCGCGCCAGCAGTTGCTCGCTCAAGGAGCACAATAGTCATCGTATCGCCCTCGTAGCTATAGACAATCTTACGGGGCAACACCCGAGCGTTGCTACGCCCCAGCGTAAGGACAATATGGCTAAAGTCGAGCTCAGAGCCACGAGGAACAAGGCTGAGCACCACATCCGAAGCACTCTCACTTACGATGCTAACCTCATACTCACTCTCAACGAAATAGAAGGCACGCGTAGGGTTTGTCAACAGGTCCTGCGCCTTAAGGTTTACACGGTCCTCGGTGACCTCGCGACGCTCGTTGTTGATCTCGTAACGCAGCTTGCCATCGCTATATACCTCCATCACACCTAGCGACATGTAGTAACCATCGCCATCAACCATATAGTAGCCCGAAAGCTGCTCTCCGTCAACAGCTACCGAAAAGTCCAACGCATAGCGACTTCCGAGCGACGCGTTAAGAGCCGAGAGCCAGCCAGTTGCCGTGCTCTGTGCCGAGAGACTCGACACGGTGAGGAGCAGGCTAAAGAGTAGTGATACTAGATATTTCATAGTTCTTCGTTTTTATACTAACGCTAGAAGATGCCCAATTCTTGTAGGCGAGCCTCAAGACTTTGCAGATCGTAGTACTTTATCTCGCGTGGCTTCGAGCCTATCTGAGGTCCTACGATGCCAGCCCTCTCGAGCTGCAACATGATGCGACCCGCACGGTTGAAGCCCACCTCGAAGTTACGCTGTATCATCGACGTAGAGATCACGCCGCTAGTAACTGCCTCGCGGGCAATCTCACCAAACTTAGGGTCGTACTTCTGCGGTGCGCCACTCTCCTCCGAGCCAAACGACACAGATGCCTCGCCCGCACCCTGCTCAGGGGTATAGTCGGGAAGTGCGTATGCTGCGGGATAGCCCTGCTGGCGACCAATATGGTCGACGATGCGCTCCACCTCGGGGGTGTCGACAAAGGCACATTGGATACGTGTTAGCTCGCCACCGTTCGAGAGCAGCATATCACCACGACCAATGAGCTGGTTAGCTCCTGGCTGGTCGATAATCGTACGCGAGTCGGTCATCTGCATCACGCGGAAGGCGATACGTGCTGGGAAGTTGGCCTTGATACCTCCCGTGATCACTCGCACATCGGGACGCTGCGTAGCCACAATGAGGTGGATACCTACGGCACGTGCCTTCTGTGCAAGACGCATAACGGGTGCCTCTACCTCCTTAGCGGTCATGATGAGGTCGGCAAACTCGTCGATTACAACAACGATATATGGCATGAAGCGATGTCCGTGCTCGGGGTTAAGGCTACGCTGCGTGAACTTATCGTTGTACTCGACAATATTACGAGCATGCGCCTGCTTGCAGAGCTCCAGACGGTTCTCCATCTCGGCACACAACGAGTTGAGCGTATATACCGCCTTGCGTGGATCAGTCACAATAGCCTCATCCTCGGACTCCATCTTAGCCAAGAAGTGCTTCTCAAGCTTGTTAAAGAGCGAGAACTCCACCATCTTAGGGTCGATAAGCACAAACTTAAGCTCGGCAGGATGCTTACGATAGAGCAACGAGGTGATGATCGCATTAAGACCCACCGACTTACCCTGTCCCGTAGCACCGGCAACGAGCAAGTGCGGCATCTTGGCAAGGTCGAAGGTGTAGTTCTGATTTTGGATTGTGCGTCCGATGACCACCGGAAGCTGCGCCTTAGACTCCTGGAACTCACGCGAACAGATTGCCGAGTGCATCGACACGGTCTGCTTGGTGATGTTGGGCACCTCGATACCGATAGTACCGCGACCAGGTATAGGGGCTATGATACGAATACCTAAAGCCTTAAGGCTCTGAGCAATATCATTCTCAAGATTTTGGATCTTAGAGATCTTAACGCCCTGCTCCTGCACAATCTCATAGAGGGTCACGGTAGGACCTACCGTAGCGTGCATACTGCGAATAGGAATACCGAAGTTGAGCAACGTCTCGCGGATGCGCTCCTTATTCTCGAATATCTCGTGCTCGTTGTTAGACTCAACGTTCTTGTACTCCTTAAGCAGCGAAGGCATGGGAGGCTCGTAGCTATAGAGGTCGCGCAACGGATCGTAAAGCTCAATCTCGATCTTCTCATCGTCGATAATCTTGGGCTTAGGCTGCTCAACGGTGATTATGATACCCTCATCCTTAAACTCCTCCTTTGGCTCGCTAGGCTGCGGTGTAAGTGGCACGGTAGTGAATACGCTAGTATTCTGAGGATCAAGCTCCTCGCTAGGCTCACTCTGAGGCTCATTAGGCTGGACATAGCCCATAGCACTAGGCTCCTCGATAGGTGCTGTAGGCTCCTTAAATGGGTAGTCATCGACCCTTGCGTCGTTGGCTGGTTGTGATGGTTGATTGCCCGCAAGACGCACATTGCCCTCAGCGTCAACCTCAACCTTCGCCGTGCGCTCCACAGCTGCAAAGGGGCTGGCAGGGCTAACAAGAGGTTGCTCAACAGGAGTTACAGGCTGCTGGGGAGCACCATTATGCAGATCCGAAGTCTCCACAAGGGGGCTACTCTCAACCCTCTCATCTAGCTCAGGCTCCTCACCCACTACCCTCTCACGACGCACCTTGCCCCAAACCCACGAGGCAGCACCCGTGATGCCACCAGCCACATGCTCGCCAGCACTATCGACAGCGCGCAAGAAGTTACGGTTGATGAAGAGTCCTGTGAGTATCCATAAGGCAATGATACTCAACAGTGTACCTATACTACCAATAAGTCCCTCAAGGTAGTGACAGAGCTCCAAGCCAAAGCCACCACCGAGTCCCGAGCCATAGAGCTCCCAACGTGTATCGAAGATGTAGGCAAGGGTCAACGAGCCGAGGATCAGTATCAGGCTTGAGCTCACGGTGATATAGACTAGACGCAACCTATGGCTACGAAACAGACGCCAGCCGATGATAAGCAGATAGAGCGGGATGATGAGTGCGAAAACACCAAAGCCACGACCCACCATGAGCATTGACACCTTAGCACCGAGATAGCCGCATACGTTGTTGTAGATGGGGTTATACTGCGGATTACTGCTGAAGTCCATAGCACTCATATCTTCGCGCCAGTAGAAGAAGAACGAGACTATGGAGCAGACCATGAAGAGTCCCATAACGAGGACCATAAAGCCCGACATCCAGCGTATATTTTCACGTCGAGTAGCTATCTGAGCACTAGCCTCAGTAGTTACCTTTGCACTCTTTTTAGTAGTTTTCTTTGTCATAATCAAATGTCACTATATTTGATGCACACTCTCTCTTTGCAGCTCCTCCTCGATAGCCAATGCCTTAAGTTCCAATCGTCTGCGATACTCTTCATCGGCAAACGTGATAAAGCTAAATTCGGGCACTGCACCCTCTTTGGCAGCTATATCGTAACGCTCTAAGAGCCACTTCACCCTACGTGCCACAGCCTCGCCCGAGTCGATAACCTCGATGCCATAACCCGCCACAACCTCCTCAATCAAGTGACGTAGGAAGGGGTAATGGGTACACCCCAAGACTATCTTATCAACACGCTGTCGAACAAGAGGCTCAACAACACTTCGCACAGCCCTCATGCCGCGCTCGGTATGCTCCTCGTTAGCCTCAACAATCTCCACAAAATCGCGCCCTACGACCTTAACAACCTCGACATCAGAGGCATATCGATTTGCCGTACGCAGAAACATGTCGCTACGCAGGCTATGCTCCGTGGCAAGCACCGCTATACGACGTGTCTGCGTAGTAAGACATGCTGGCTTAACAGCTGGCTCAAGACCCACAATAGGCAAGCTCGTCCACCTAGCCCTAAGATGTTCGATAGCAGCCGTAGTCGCTGTGTTACAACCTACAACAACCATCTTAACACCCTCAGCAACAAGACGCTCAACAGCCTCCTCGGCAAAGCGCGTGATCTCCTCGCGCGAGCGACCACCATAGGGGCAGTTCTTGCCATCACCCAGATAGATAAGCGACTCACTAGGGAGCAGTCGACGCAGCTCACGCCACACCGACAACCCTCCAAAACCTGAATCGTAAACACCTATCTTCGCACCACTCATTAGAGTCTAGTTATAAGTTGTCTAATGTAATTAACAATATCGTCGTCCGACATCACCGAACAATCAATAATATACTGAGCCTTAGCATAGTAACGCTCCCTATCTACCATCTGCTGAGTCATAAACTCAAGCAACTCCTCGTCGCTCTTGCCACGAAACATGGGACGCTTCTGCCGACCATAATCCGACAGACGCTTAAGTATCTGCTCTGCCGTTCGTCGAAGATATATCGTCACACCCTCGTCATTCATCCACTCCATATTATCGCGCCACGTGGGTAGTCCTCCACCCGTAGCAACGATAACGTCACCCTCGGCAGTAATACTCTCAATTGCGCTGCGCTCTGCTTCGCGGAAATACTCCTCACTCTCATAGAGAAAGATGTCGGCAATGGAGGCCCCAACACGCTGCTCGACGAGCTTATCGGTATCTACCGATCGAATACCCGTATCATGCGTAAGACGACGCGCTATAGTGCTCTTGCCCGAGCCAGCATATCCTATGATAAAGAGTCGCATAACAACCGATTAAAAGAGGTCCAACTGCGCAACCATTGCATCATCATCTATCTCGCTCTTAGCGCGATAGTTGACATTGGGATCAGCCTTGATGTCATCGCCCATGAGCTCCTGAGCATCAATCGAGAGCTCCTCACCCTCATCCACCATATCGTCCTCCATAAGTCCAGCCTCAACATCCTCCTCTAGCTCAGGCTCTTCAGGCTCTATAAAGGTTAGCTTAGCCACCTCGTAAGTTGTAATACGCTTACCCTTAGCACGATGGCTCTTAAGACCGATAAACTCATCAACATCAATAAGCTCGAGTGGTCGTTGCTCATGCTGACCACCAAACTCAACGGCAAGCTTTGCTCCCGCCCTATCGGTTATAGCCACAAAGCGCATCGGAGCACCCTCGTCGAGGAAGTATTGCGTCTTGTCGCCCTTCTCGAGCTGGAAACGTTTCAGATAGTAGTACTCCTGCTCACCATCGTAGTAGCACAAGGCATATATGCGATCCTCGCGATAACGCTCCACACGGATGGTATCGTCGGGGAAGTGTTGCTGGAGGTCGTAACCCGTAATGTAGTACTGGTTCTTCGAGGTCCACACCACAATCTTATCGTCACCCTTGAACTCACCGAGTAGCTGACCACGACCATCGGCATTGAGCCTACGCACATCGTCGTCGTACCATATATTCTGCCCTCCAAGTGTCGAAGCACCACGCTCCTTAAGGACAATCTTGTTTATCGAGTAGCGCGTAACGAGGTTACCCACACTCTGACGACCCTTGATGGCAAGCGTCGAGAGGTCGAGGTCGATGATGCACTTCTTAAGACGGGCACGTGGGCGTAGGTAGATCTTAAGCACCTCTGCCTCGCCATTGGGATTTACCGACAGATACAAGAGCTCGCTCTTGGGCGTACCCTTCGTAAGGTCGTACTCCTTGTCGCGCGTAACCGACTTAATAGCACAACGCTTCATCATGATTGCGCCACCACGACCATCGCGATAGAGCATATTATAGATCGTGCGCTCGTCATTACGCTTGTAGATGCCAATATAGTAGATACCCTTGTCGAAGAATGCCTTATCCGAGATCTTGGTGATCTTATAACGACCATCCTTGAGGATGATTATCACATCGTCGAGGTTCGAGCAGTCGCAGACAAACTCCGAGTCCTTCATGCTCTTGCCATAGCCGAAGAAGCCCTCCTCGCGGTCAACATAGAGTTTAGCATTCGACGAGGCAACCTTCCACGCCTCGATAGTGTCGAACTCACGGATCTCGGTGCGACGCTCACGCCCCTCGCCATACTTCTGCAAGATGCGCTCGAAGTAGGCAATGGTGTAGTCGGTAAGGTGCTCAAGGTCATACTTAGTCTGCTTGATATCCTTCTCGATCTGCTTAATCTCGTTATCGGCCTTCTCGGAGTCATAGCGCGAGATACGGATGAACTTAAGCTCCGTAAGACGCTGCACATCCTCCAACGTAACCTCGCGTCGTAGTTGCTTCTTGAATGGCTCAAGACCCTTATCCACAGCCTCGTAGGCCGCCTCGCGCGTACGGCAACCCTCGATTAGCTGATAGAGCTTATTCTCGATGAAGATGCGCTCGAGCGATGCTGCGTGCCAAGCCTCATTAAGCTCGTCGAGTCTAATTTGAAGCTCCTTGCCCAGCAGCCCTCGTGTATGATCTGTCGAGTAGCGAAGGATGTCGCTTACGCCCATAAACACAGGCTTGTTGTCGACAATGACACATGAGTTTGGCGATATTGACACCTCGCAATCGGTAAAGGCATATAGCGCGTCGATGGTCTTATCCGACGACTCATCGGCAGCCACCTGAATGATGATCTCCACCTTCTCGGCAGTGTTATCATCGACCTTCTTAATCTTTATCTTACCCTTGTCGTTGGCCTTGATGATGGAGTCCTTGATGCTCTCCGAGGTTGTGGTAAATGGTATCTCGGTAATTGCCAACGTACGCTTGTCGATCTTCGAGATGCGGGCACGCACACGCACCGAGCCACCACGCAGACCATCGTTATAGTTGCTGGCATCCATCACACCACCAGTCTGGAAGTCGGGCAATAGTTGGAACTCCTCGCCACGAAGATAGGCTATCGAGGCGTTGATAAGCTCTACAAAGTTGTGAGGTAGGATCTTAGATGCAAGACCCACAGCGATACCATCGGCACCCTGCGCAAGTAGCAACGGGAACTTAACTGGCAGAGTCACAGGCTCCTCCTTACGGCCGTCGTATGCCAACATCCACTCCGTAGTCTTCTTGTTGTAGACCACCTCGAGTGCGAACTTCGAGAGGCGTGCCTCAATATATCGTGCTGCAGCAGCCTCGTCACCCGTGAGGATATTACCCCAGTTACCCTGCATATCGATGAGCAGGCCCTTCTGTCCGAGCTGCACCAGAGCATCCTTGATCGAGGCATCGCCGTGTGGGTGGTACTGCATAGCCTGACCTACGACGTTTGCCACCTTATTGTAGCGACCATCCTCAACACACTTCATGGCGTGCAAAATACGACGTTGCACAGGCTTCAAACCATCCTCCAAGTGGGGCACAGCACGCTCGAGGATAACATACGAGGCGTAGTCCAAGAACCAGTTCTTGAACATTCCCGTAAGGCGGCGCATGTTATCTTCTGCCGAGGTGATCTGACCATACTTGCCCTTAGGCACGTCGTCAGCCGTGTCGACATCCTGAGCCTCTTCGTCAAGCGTAACAAGCTCCTCCTTCTCCATAATATCTCTGTTATCCTCCATTAGTTAAGCATTTTCAGGTTTTCAATAATATCCTCCTCAACACGCAGATTGTCTACGATGAAATCCTTACGGTCGGGCGTATTCTTGCCCATGTAGAACTCCAACATATCGTGTATCGGATCATCCTTCGTAAGGCGCACCTTATCGAGGCGCATGCCCTCGCCGATAAACTCCTTAAACTCGGCAGCCGAGATCTCACCTAGACCCTTAAATCGGGTGATCTCAGCCTGAGCACCGCACTTCTTAATAGCCACCTGACGCTCCTCGTCGTTATAGCAGTAGTGCGTCTCCTTCTTGTTACGCACACGGAAGAGTGGTGTCTGCAAGATGTAGAGGTGACCTAAGCGAATGAGGTCGGGGAAGTACTGCAAGAAGAAGGTTGACAGCAACAGACGAATGTGCATACCGTCGACATCGGCATCGGTAGCGATGATCACCTTGTTGTAACGCAGGTTATCCATATCCTCCTCGATGTTGAGCGCAGCCTGAAGGAGGTTAAACTCCTCATTCTCATATACTACGCGCTTCGAGAGTCCATGGCTATTCATAGGCTTACCGCGCAACGAGAAGACCGCCTGAGTACGTGGATCGCGGCTCGAGGTGATAGATCCCGAAGCAGAGTTACCCTCGGTGATGAATATCATAGTCTTATCGGCAAGCTCCGACTTGTCGGTATAGTGTATCTTACAGTCGCGCAGCTTCTTATTGTTGAGCGACACCTTCTTTGCCGCCTCACGCGCCTTCTTCTGCACACCCGAAATAGCCTTGCGCTCCTTCTCATTCTCAACGATCTTACGTTGCAGAGTCTGCGCCACCTCGGGGTGCTTATGCAGATAGTTATCGAGGTTTGTAGCGAGGAAGTCGCCCACAAACTGGCGCATCGTAACGCCCTCCTCCTTATCCTTCGAGCCGAGCTTAGTCTTGGTCTGCGACTCGAATATTGGGTCGTTCACACGCACCGAGATAGCTGCAATGATCGAGGTACGAATGTCGGCTGGCTCGTAATCTTTATGATAGAACTCCTTGATAGTCTTAGCTATAGCCTCACGGAATGCCGCCTGATGGGTACCTCCCTGAGGAGTATACTGACCATTTACGAACGAGTAGTACGCCTCGCCATAGCTATTACCATGGGTGATAACCACCTCTATATCCTCGCCCGAGATATGGATAGGGGTGTAGAGTGGGTCGCTCGACATATTGTCGTTGACAAGATCCAACAGACCATTCTTCGATACGTACGACTGACCATTAAGCTGTACGGTAAGACCGAGGTTTAGGTAGGTGTAGTTCTTGACCATCTGCTCGACATACTCGAGGTTGTAGCTATACTCGCCAAACACCTCACGGTCGACGACGAACTCCACATACGTACCATTAGCCTCGCTCAAGCCACTCTCCGAGCGATCCGAGAGCTCGATACCCTGCGAGAATGTCACGGTGCGAGCCTCGCCATTACGCACCGAGCGCGCAAGGAAGTGGCTCGACAGCATATTTACAGCCTTGACACCCACACCATTAAGACCAACGGTCTTCTTGAAAGCGTCGCCACCATACTTACCACCAGTGTTCATCTTGCTCACCGCATCCGAGAGTGCCTCAAGTGGAATACCACGTCCGTAGTCACGCACCGACACCCTATCCTCCTCAATGCGAATCTCGATGCGCTTACCGGCACCCATGATAAACTCATCGATAGAGTTATCAACGACCTCCTTAAGGAGCACGTAGATACCATCATCTGCCTGAGTACCATCACCAAGCTTGCCGATATACATACCAGGGCGCAAGCGTATATGCTCTCGGGGCGAGAGCGTCTTAATCGAGTCCTTGTCGTACTGCGCTGGTTGGTTCATCAAATTCTGTTCAGCCATATCTTACCTCACTTACTTGCTATTGTTTGCACGAATCTCAGCCAAAGCATCCACCATCATATCGTGCACCTCGGCAATAATCTCTTTAGTAGCTTTAGCCTCGATCTCCTCCCTAGAGATCTCTGGCAATATCTTGATTGTTATCTTATTAGACCAATTCATGAAGATACCCTTACGCATCATGCGATCGGTTCCATCGAGCACCACAGGCAGGATCGGAACACCTGCATCCTTGGCAAGAAGAAATGCTCCAGCCTTGAAGTTGTGAATCTCACGATCCTTCGAGCGTGTGCCCTCAGGGAAGATAGATACCGAAGCACCCTTCTTAAGCCACTCCATGCCTCGGGTATGCACCAAATGCATAGCCTCCTTGGTGCTAGCACGGTTGATCACAATGTCGCCATGGGCAAACAACAGACGACCAACGATAGGGATGCGGTATACCTCCTTCTTCGACACCCACTTAAAGACTAGAGGCAGGTTGTAGATGGTGATAATATCTGCCATAGAGTTGTGGTTGAGCACCATGACGTATGCCTTCGATGGATCAATATTCTCAGCTCCTATAACAACTCGCTCCATTCGAGGTGACAAGCCAAAGATAACATCTGTGATCCACTTTGATAATGTGTGTACCACAACACGCTTACGATCAAACGGATAGCACACAACAAGAGCCACGAAAGATGCTACATAGAGCACCAATGCAACAACCAAAACAATAAGGTAATAGAGTAAACTTAACATAATAAACTTCGTTTTAAACGACTATATCTTCAATTTTGCAAAGATACGAAAATTTACGAAATTAATCGAAAAATTAGAGAACAAAAAAATCTATTTTTTCTACTCGCGAGCGCGCGCAACTATTATGTAAGTGTTGCAAATTCTCACTAAAATAATCAGCCTAAAATTTGGAATTTAGAAAATAAGAGCATACATTTGCAGTGTATTAGTTAAGTAATACACTAGGCTGATATAATAGCCGATTTACGTTACAAACAGAGGTCAAAAACGTCTTATAAAGAAAAAACTATACTTAACCATCAAAAAGAGAGTGAAAAATTTGGATGGGGGGGGGAAAGTGTTAACTTTGTAGACAGTAACATCAAGACATGAGAATATAAAACAGAGATAAGCTATGAAAGACTTAAGAACAATAGTCGCAACACTTGTTGCAGTGATGAGCGTTGCCACACTATCGGCCCAAAAATTAGAACTTACAGGACGTGTCATTGACGAGAATGCGCAAAACATCCCATACGCAACCGTGGTGCTCACCACACCCGCGGGGCAGGCAGCCGGTGGAGCCACATCGGAGAGTGGAGGCTTTGCTCTCTACGCTCCAGAGGGTGAGTACACACTAACAATCAGCTACATAGGTTACACCACACATACCCAGCAATTAGAACTTACGAAGAACACATCGCTCGGCGACATCACTCTTAAGAGCGACTCTGAGCAGATCGACGAGGTAGTGGTAACAGCTCAGCTCATACGTCGCGAGGCAGACCGCTTCGTGGTCGACGTTGCCAACTCCCCCATTGCCATGGGTAAGGATGGTGAGGAGCTGCTTAAGAGTGCCCCAGGAGTATGGATTCAGGATGATAAGATCTCGATAAACGGTGCATCGGGCTCAAAGGTCTACCTAAACGATCGCGAGGTGAAGCTCGACGATGCGCAGCTCATGGCATACCTTCGCTCGCTCACGGCAAACGATATTCAGCGTATTGAGGTAGTGCCCCAATCGGGTGCAGACTACGACGCATCATCGTCGGGTGGTATCATCAAGATCACCACTAAGCGACGCGTCGACACTGGTCTGATGGGCTCAGCATCGCTATCATTACGCGCAACCAAGGGCAACCACCACCTAATGCCTTCGGTATCGCTCAACTACAACCGCGACAAGCTAAATGCCTATGGTCGTGCGTGGACGGGACTAAACAATCAGGACTACATAATGGGCGAACATACCGACTACGCATCACTAACCAAGATAGACGCAGCCTCAAACCAGACAGATAAGACACATTGGGGAGGTGCTAACATAGGCATGGTCTACGACATCAACTTAAAGCACTCCGTAGGTCTGGAGGTGCAATACAACTACTATGGCGGTGGTAGCCAGACAGATACATGGACAGAGCACCACATGGGTGGCATGACAACACGTACTGATGGCAACTACACAAACAAATACCATAGCCAGATGACAACAGCCACGGCAAACTACATCTACAAGCTCGACAACATGGGCTCGGTGATTAAGTTTATCGGCGACTACACAGACTCGCGCACGCCAAACAGGAACAACTATTTTGACACCACAACAATCATCGAGCAGCCATTTAGACGCGACTCGACCTACCGTAGCAACACCTATAGCCACTACCAACTAGGCACTGCAACACTTGCCCTAGAGAAGATCATATCACCAAAGCTAATACTTAAAGCGGGCGCAAAGTACACCTATAACACCAACAGCAACGACGGATTGTACGAGTACCTAAATGGAGAGTCATGGCTCAAAAACGAGGAGAACAGCTACAACATAGGCTACACGGAGAATATCGCTGCAGCATATATTATAGCCACATCACGCATGGGTCGCCTAAGCCTTGTGGGTGGTCTGCGCGGAGAGTACACATGGTTTCGTTCGGCAGATGGAGAGGTGAAGCAGAACTACCTAGACCTATTTCCAAATGCCAACGTATCGTATGCCCTAACCCAGGATGGAGCATACTCACTCATAGCGCAGTACTCACGCACCATATCTCGACCCTCGTTCTGGGCACTATCGCCAAACGAGACAAAGATCTCGGAGTATATGATACAGCGTGGAAACCCCAACCTTAAGCCCTCGTACAACAACTCGCTATCGCTAACTGGCGTGCTAAAGTATAAGTACACCATAACCATCGGTATGCAGATAATGCAGAATGCTATCCAGCAGACAACAATCGTGGATAAGAAGAACCCTGAGTTGCTAATCTTGCAGACAATAAACTACCCTACGCTCAACAACTTCTTCGTCTCGGCAAACCTACCATTCCAGATCACAAAGTGGTGGTCGGCAAACATAAATATCACGGGAATGTATATGGGTCAGCGCATCTACCCTGAAGAGCCATTGCGACGCAACTTTATGGCTACTGGTAATTGCCAGATGGCATTCACCCTACCCATGGACTTTATCATCGAGGCTAGCGGCAGATATGCACACGGCATGGTGGCGGGTAACACCAAGATCAAGGATTTCGGAAACCTAGACATCTCTGTAAAGAAACACCTCATAGGAAAGAGACTTACACTAAAGCTGGGTGTGGACAACGTTATACCGGTGAAGCAGACCATAACAATGGAGGAGCCTACATTCAAGCGCACAATGACCGTCGACCAGCCATGGATGCGCCCCGCAGTAAACTTCTCAATATCGTACAACTTCAACTCAGGTAAAAAGTTCCAGGCAAAGAGCGTCGAGAGTGGCTCGGCGGAGGATCGCAGCCGTCTTGGTGGCAACAACTAATACACAAACTATAAACTGTTATTAATCAAGTAAATACCCATAACGATATGAAACGACTTATTACAATCTTAGCTGTTACCCTATCGCTAACATCATGCGCCGTAGTAGTTCGAGAGATGGCAAAGGGAGAGATCATCAAGCAGAGACTAGCAATAAGTGGCGAACCTAAAGCCCTAGCCATATCTCATGGATTTGACGTAACGGTAGATCCCACAATGCCACTCGATGAGATAGAAGTTGTTACACACAGCGACCTAATGGAGAGCGTAGAGATATACATAGATGATACGACCCTCAACATCAAGCTTAAAAACAGAGAACTTAGAGCTGAGACCCTCTCGGTGAGAATCCCAGCATTCGACTATAGCAACGTGGCAATATCGGGAGGTGCCGACCTAAAGTGGCACAACTGCACGTCACAAGATCTCGCAATAGCCGCATCAGGTGGTGCCGACGTAGCGATAACCACCCAGAGCGAGAGCATAGAGCTCTCAGCCTCGGGAGGATCAGACGTGGTGCTAGAGGGTGAAAGTCAGCGACTAAAAGTATCTGCCTCGGGAGGAGCGGACGTAGAGCTAAGAGGCAAAAGCCAGCAGCTATACGTATTAGCCTCGGGAGGTGCAGACCTAAATGCTAAGATGCTCGTTGCCGAGCAGGTGGAGGTATCAGCCTCGGGAGGTGCCGATGTTAATGTGTACGCCTCAAATAACCTTACTGTCGTGGCCTCGGGCAGTGCTGACGTATACTATGCGGGCAACCCAGCAACAAAGAATATTAGCTCATCAGGCGCAGCAAACGTAGAGCACAAGGGCATAGATGACTAAACTATAAAGGTGCACTAATAGAGTTAAGAGCTTCAAGATATTAAGCTCTTCGGACCTCGAGAGCGTCATCACGTATAGAAAATTTTAGGAGAGTGGCGTATTCTCACTAATCACAACCGTCATTATCCCCTCGACCTATTTCTTGTAAGAGGGGGTTAGATGTAAAGAGAAAGGGCGGATGGGACATACTTAACGTATTTCCCATTCGCCCTTTGGATTGAGAGGTCGCAGATGACCCCTAATCACAAGAAATTATGCCTCGAGAGCAAAACGCTTGTAAGCTACAACAGTAGCCTCCTTATCAGCCTTCTGGATGAACTCACGGATAGACTCCTTCTCACCAACTACGCACTGGTTAAGAAGAGTGTTCTCCTCGAAGAACTTACGCATCTTACCCTCAGCGATCTTCTCAAGGATAGCGTCAGGCTTGTTAGCGTTCTTAGGATCCTGCTTCATCATCTCCATCTGGATAGCCTTCTCCTTCTCAACAATCTCTGCTGGGCAGTCGTTCTCGTCGATTGAGAGTGGAGCCATAGCAGTTGCCTGCATAGCTACCTTCTTAGCAGTCTCCTCGTCGATAGCCTTGTTGAAGCCAAGAACGCTACCGAGCTTCTTGTTGAAGTGAACGTATGATACGCAGTAAGGAGCCTCGATACGAGCGTAGTAAGCAAGCTCAACCTTCTCACCAGTCTGACCAGACTTCTCAGTTACCATCTCCTCAACTGTGTTACCCTCAGCATTCTTAGCTGCCAAGAGAGCATCACGGTCAGCTGCATCAGCAGCAACAGCGATAGCAAGGATTGCCTCTGCAGAAGCAACAAACTCAACGTTCTGAGCAACGAAGTCAGTCTCGCAAGCAAGGCAAAGGATATAGCCCTTCTGGTCAACGATCTTAGTTACAACAACACCCTCAGTAGCGGTACGATCAGAACGCTTAGCTACTACGAGCTTACCCTTCTCGCGGATGATATCCTTAGCGCGCTCGAAATCGCCCTCTGCCTCCTGAAGAGCCTTCTTGCAATCCATCATACCTGCGCCGGTCATCTTGCGGAGCTTCATTACATCAGCTGCTTTGATTTCCATATCTGTAAATATTTTTTTCGGTTAAATAATTCTAAAAAACCGAGGCGAGCGGACTACGATGCCTACCCGCTCTCGGTAAAGTTTTGCCTCGCGGCAGTGAGTTGTGGGGTGGATTACTCCTCGGTAGCAGCAACAACCTCAGCAACGATAGCCTCCTCAGCATCAACAGCAGCCTTAACTGCCTTCTTGATACGTGGCTTTGCCTGCTTTGCGTTCTCAGCTACCTCAGCCTCCTGAGCCTCCTTCTCCTTCTCAAGCTTGCGCTCCTCAGCACCCTCTGCAATAGCACCGCAAACTACATCAAGGATAGTAGCGATTGACTTTGCAGCGTCGTCATTTGCTGGAATAACGTAATCAATGTCGGTTGGATCACAACAAGTATCTACCATAGCAAATACGGGGATGCTCAAACGCTTAGCCTCCTTAACAGCGTTCTGCTCCTTCTGAACGTCGATAACGAAGAGGGCAGCAGGAAGACGGTTAAGATCAGCGATAGAGCCGAGGTTCTTCTCGAGCTTAGCACGCTGACGAGCGATCTGAAGCTTCTCACGCTTTGAGAAATTGTCATAAGTACCGTCGTTGGTCATCTTGTCGATGGTAGCCATCTTCTTAACGGACTTACGTATAGTTGGGAAGTTTGTAAGCATACCGCCTGCCCAACGCTCTGTAACGTAAGGCATACCTACGGCTGCTACCTTTTCGGCAACGATCTCCTTAGCCTGCTTCTTAGTTGCTACGAACAATACACGACGACCGCTCTTTACGATCTGCTTAAGTGCAGCAGCTGCCTCGTCGAGCTTAATTGCAGTCTTGTGAAGGTCGATGATGTGGATGCCGTTCTTCTCCATGAAGATATAGGGAGCCATTTTAGGGTTCCACTTACGCTTCAAGTGACCGAAGTGTACGCCAGCCTCCAACAAAGTATTAAAATCTGTACGCATTGTTTTCTCTTTTTTTTATTTTTTTAACTCTTTTATCAACCCACGAGTAACACCCCCAAGGGGTAAGGTTCTCGAAGGTTTAATCGCAATCGGGCAATCGCTGTGGCAGCACACCTCAACATATTTATGCTACGCTCGGGCAACCATATCTAGCCGCACTCAAGCAGCCAAGGTGTAGTCCGCAGGATTTCGGAACCTCGATTGTGCTTTTGCCGAAAGTAGGACGGTAAGGATTAACGCTTACTGAACTGGAACTTACGACGTGCGCCTGGCTGACCTGGCTTCTTACGCTCAACCTCACGTGAGTCACGCATAAGGAAGCCATTCTTCTTCAATACAGGACGCATCTCTGCATCGATCTGGCAAAGTGCACGAGCGATACCCATACGTGCAGCCTCAGCCTGACCCTTGATACCACCACCTACGAGGTTGATAGTAACGTCGTAGTTCTCCAAGGTGTTAGTAACCATCAAAGGCTGCTTGACCTCATACTGGAGAATGTGCAAGGGGAAGTAAACCTCAAGCTCCTTGTGGTTGATTGTAATCTTACCAGTACCTGGCTTCACGAATACGCGAGCAACAGCTGCCTTACGGCGACCTACGGTGTTTACAACTTCCATAATTCTTACTTAATCTCGTTTAACTTAATCTCCTTTGGGTTCTGTGCAGCGTGAGGATGCTCAGCACCTGCATAAACCTTCAAATTCTTCATGATTGCCTCACCAAGGCGGGTCTTAGGCAACATGCCACGAACAGCGTGCTCAACAACGAACTGAGGCTTCTTGTCTGTTGTAAGGAAATCCTCAGGAGTAGCGAAACGCTGACCACCGGGGAAGCCGGTGTAACGTGTGTAGACCTTATTGGTCATCTTTGCGCCTGTAAGCTTCACCTTATCAGCATTAATTACGATAACGAAGTCACCGCAATTAGTGTGTGGGGTGTAGCTAGGCTTGTTCTTGCCGCGGAGGATCTTAGCCACCTGCGAAGCAAGGCGTCCCAAAATCTCGTTCGTAGCGTCAATCACGAACCACTCCTTCTGAGCGTCCTCTGCCTTGACCGAGATTGTCTTGTAGCTTCTTGAATCCACTTTTGTTTACGTTTAATTAATACTTAAAATATTGTAATCCAATACCCGAAAGCACTATTTCGGGCTTGCAAAGATACTAATTTTTCCAAAGATGCAACTACTTGGCACACTCTTTTTTTTCACAGAAACGTTAAACACCTAATATTTAGCATGTTAACATATTTTTGACCCCGATTTTTTCTAACTGTTCAACGCAGAAATAATCAGAAATATGCTTATCGCATCCCCACGACTAGCCACAAACGAACAGGAGCTTAGAGATCACTCCCTAAGCTCCCGCACGACATCTATGTCATCTAGCGCGCTATGCGACGAACATCATCTTTGCGCGAGTTGCTACGACGCTCGAGATCTGCCTTAATAGCACCCTTGCGCTCAAGCTCAATCGCCCTACGGTCGGCATCGCTAACTTCGATCTCGACACTCTGCTCACGCTTAACGCTAGCACTTACCACCTCAACATCTGGCATAACTAGAGATCGTGCTACCAAGGCTGATGGCTCGCCACCATAAGCCTTAAAGGTCTCAGGAGCAGAAGCACCCTCCTTCGAGAGGTTGATGATCTTGCGGAAGAGTCGGCTTGGCATAAACATACTGTCGTAAGCCACAGCAACGACGGTCATCTCCGTATCCATTGGCACCGAGATGATAATGTTCTTCATAGAGTAACCATAATTTAGATCCTCGTAGAACATATCATCGGGGAACTGGGTCTCATCCGTAAGGTCGCGGTTGTAGATTGCAAAGTAGAACTCATCGTAGTCACCCTCGATATTCACCTGAAGAGGTACGACAGCCTCATTATCGCAACCCTCGAACTGCGAGTAGCCATACTCAAAGAGTGCCTCGCCATCCCAATACTCGCTCCACTCCACCGAGATATTGATATCGGCATACTCCATATCGGTGGTTGTGAAGACATCGCTAAAGTAGACATCGGTGAGGAACTCCGCGCTATCGTAATCCATGATTACAACACCAATCTTATAGTCGGTCAAAGGACGAAGATCCCACGCCGTGGTGGTAATATATCCCTGAGTAAGCTCCCACGATGAGAAGGCTGGTATATCACCATCATAATAGTTATTAAGGATAGTGTTGATATAGGCCTTAGCATCGTCGGCAGTGTAGTTTGCTGGATAGACCATCCAGTTGTAGAAGTGACCCTTATCCGAAGGATCAATCTCGAGCCAAGCATTGTCTGCCCCTGGCACTACGTTGAACTTAAAGGTACAATCCTTAGGATCGCCCGAGGCTGTAGTTGTCACCTCAACCTTGACCATATCTGTAGTCTGAGTACCCGCCTTGCTACCAAACACAAGGATTGTATAGTCTGTCTCGGGACGCATGCGCGAGAATGTGCGGATCATATCACCCGTAGCGATATACTCCGATACAAGATAGTCATACTTGGTCATCAGCAGGTTGTAGATCTCGGCATCGGTCATACCCTCAATCTCCTCGCTCTTGACAGGGATAACAACGTATGGATCGTAATTTGTGGTCTTAACCGACACGGTAACCTGTGACTGGTTAACCTCGCGAATCTCTACTGTAAACTGATTATCCGACATCACCGCAGTAGGTGTAGTATACTCGGCAAACGATACCTCGCCCATAAGCTCGCAGTTCTCGTTCCACTTAGCAGCATAGAGGATATACTTAGTGCCAGCCTTCACCTGCTCCCAGCCATCATCCACCGTATCGAGCACATTGCACATATCGAAGTACTCCTTGCGCGAGTCGATGAACTCGTAGTACATATACATCTCGATACCTGACTCGATGTCGCCGATCTGAATTGCATCGCGAAGATTATCGCTACCCGCTAGACGCTTCCACTCATTGATCTCCGCCTCGGTAGCCACGCCATAGTAGTAGTTAACACCCTTGTGAGATGGTGTTACAACAAACTCCATGATGTAGTCCTCCTCCTTGATGTCAAACTCGAAGGTGATGTCACCCTCGTATGGCTTCTCGGTAGTCGCCTCGACAGCAACTATATCCGTAGTACGTTTTCCATCTAGTGTGATACCATATACGTAAACCACAAAAGAGGTTTCGGGTGTTAGCTCCGAAATCTCGATACCCTGCTGCGAGCCTGTACCCACCATCTCCTCGAGGAACTCCTCAAGGCTTATGCCATAGTTTTCGGCAAGATACTCGAAGTATGCAAGATCCGAGATGTATATCTCCTCGTCGCTTGTCTTCTTATCCCAATACTCCTTGTAGGTCACCATCGGGATCCAAGTCATATCGGGATGCGACGCCTCGACATCAAAGGTTATTGATGTAGGACCTACGCCAGTAACAACAACATCGATCGATAGGTTCTCGGTAGGGGCCTCAAATCGGCTCTGCTTAACAACGATAGTAACACTCTCGGCACCCTGGTAGCCAACAACGACATTGGCAATACGTCCGATTGTACCGTTGTTCTTTGGTGCTGTAAACTTAACGCACGAAGAGGTTGCCTCAACCTCAAGCCAGTCAGCATCATAGTCAAACGTCAACGGAAGCAACTCCTCGGGGAGCACATTCTCTACCGAGTAGGCTAGCTCGAAGGTAGAGCCTCGCGACTCTAGGATTACCTCCAAAGCATCGAACTTAAGCACAGGCTTATTAAGTTCCTCTGAAGGTGTCACTGGTGCCTTATCCTCGCACGATGCAAAACCCACAACAAAGGCTATTGCCAGCAACAATAGTTTAAAATTTTTCATAATAAAAAGGTTAATGTTATTAATGTGTGTCCAAAATATGTAATGCAAATATAGATATATTTTTTATAAATCTACACAATACCACACACTTTTTGCTGATACACAAAACAATCGGCGTAGATATCACAAAGACAATCTACGCCGATTATATAGTTTTATGGTTTTTATAAGAATCGTTCAACAGAGGAACGTGTTACCGCAGATTGACTCTGAGGCAGACCAGCGGGTAACTCCGCACGTGTATAAATAGATATATCAGTCGCATCGAGCGTATCCGTCCATACCATCGTATCGCCATCAAGCGCAACGCTATACGACGCACCCCACTCTACCCCATCGGTATAAGTACCCGAGATTATACCATCTTCAAACTCGACAGTACTATAGAATAGCTCCCAAGCGCGACTCTCGATACGCTGATAGAGCGTCACTACGCCATCCTCTGTAATCGACATATAGACATCGAACGAAGGCTCAGCACCTCGCCACTGGGCAAGATGCCACGTACCCACCAAATCTGAGGTATCGGCATCGCCACTCACCGGAGGTGTAGGGGGTGTATTGCCACCCTGCTCAGGAATAGCAAACGTAGTTATCTCCGACATGCGCACCTTGCGCTCCGCACCCGCTACTACAACGGCAGCAAACTCATACTCCTTACCACTAGCAAAGACATCAGCATCGAGCTTAAGCGACAAGCCACCATCCTCCTTCTCGACATCTAGCTCCGAATCCCAGACGAAGCCCTCACCACCAGACTCACGATAGTAGATATAGTAGTCGAGATAGTGATAATCGTCAAGCTTAACACCGTCGAATAGGACCTCAACACTATCGACCACAACACTAAGCATATCCCCCTGCAGCGTAACCACTGGCTGCGAGATGTTGACAGTAACCTCGGCATACTCGGTTTCAAACTCCTCTTGCTCGGAGGTTAAAGGCTCAAGATCGGCACTCTTGGGGGTTACGGTCACTCGATAGAGGTATTTGCTCTTCTCATAAAGGTAGTCATCGCCATTTGAAGGAAGCTCAATAAGCTGCTTACCAGTAACATCTAGCATGGTCCACTCGATGGTAGCACCTCGGCGAGCATACTCCAACGCGACACTCTCAATCTCTTGCTCCTCACCATCGACCAAGTATGCGACACTATTGAGCGTGATGGTTGCCACGATACCCTTTGCCACAACCTCCGTATCACACCTAACTGCACACGTAGATATATGCTCCTGAGTAGTAAATGGGAAACGATCACCACGCTGGCTACCATACTTACTATCTTCAATACAGATACAACCCTCATAGCGAGTATTAGGCTCAAGACCCTCAATCTCGAAGAGGATATGTCCCTCGATGTTAGATGCCGAGTACTGCGTAACCCTCGTTAGGCTTGCCTGGTTGCCATCAGCGAAATACTCCAAAAAGATCACTGCATCATCATACTTCACTCCATCGAGTGTGATATAGGGCTTAAGAAGATCTATCGAAGCACTACTCTCAGTTGTAGTGACCTCTACCGGACCAAAGCAAAATGCCACATCTGGCTGCTTAGGGGTTGTCGGCTCACACGCCGCAAACAACAACGCGCCTAATAATATATATAGGTATCTATTCATCTTCACTCATTTTTTAAGTTACAACCATCCGCCATTGTCGGCCTTAGCGTTGCGAACCACCAACTCGAACTCTCGCTCGACAAGCATGCCACCCATAACATCGCCACCGACAATCTTATCTCCGATAATGGCAGTCACCTTGATGCGTCCCGAGCCAGGCTTTGTACACTTTATAGAGAGCTGTCCATTCTCGATACGAGGACGCTGAGAGATACCAAGTGCATCGCACACCTCATCTGAGAGCTCACAACCCTTATAGGCAAGCGACTCTGAGCCACCACCAAAATATTCGTCAAGCGAAAGATGCGCCGCCTCACCTGCCTTAAGATAGAGACAAGGTGTCAAGTCGAGCTGCATGAGCAGCAGGTGGGCATCGATATATCCTGAGCCAAGTTTATCAACATATCTAGAGAGTTGCAAGTTGTAATATGAGCCTGACGCATAGTCGAAGAAGCTCTTCGTGCCACTCTGATACTGATTAATATCGTGAACCGAAGTCTGGATAAGAGCTCGCAGATACTCTGGCGTAAGCGTATAGCCCTGCTTCAGAGCATACGACAGTGCGAGAGCTGCGCAACCCGTAACGTGAGGCGTAGCCATCGACGTGCCCTGCATATACTCATAACCCCACTTAAGGTCAGTCGAGGTTGACGATATACAGTTTACCGTACCATAGTTCATATCGCCACCAGGGGCACAGAGATTACATCCAGGGCCATAGTTAGTATAGTAGGCTGCAGTATAGTCCGAGGCGATTGCCGAGACACAGATGTAGTCGTGATAGGCACCTGGATAGATGGCTGTCGAATGGGTCTCGTTGCCCGCAGCAAAGATTGCCACACCACCCTCCATGACACCCTCAAGGCGTGCATTTTCCTGGAAGTAGTCGATAGCCTGCTTAAGCACACCATCGTAAGCTATAAAGTCGCGATCCGAGACATAGGCATCTGGCTCATAGCCCCACGAGTTGTTGATCAACACCGCACCGTTGTCAGCCGCATAGCGGAAGCCTCGTGCCAACTGATGCTGATAGCAACCATCCTCATCCTCAAAGATCTGAACAGACATAATCCTCACGCCATCATTGTTACCAGTACCACCAGCTATACCACATACCGCATAGCCATTGTTATTCACCGCACCGATAGTTCCAGCCACGTGAGTACCATGGGCATCTGCCGTGATTTGTCCACAATCGCTAACAAAGTTATAACCGTGAATATCGTCAACATAGCCATTACCATCATCATCGACACCCGCAACGCCACTCTTCTCAGCCTCATTAACCCACATATTATCCTTAAGATCGGGATGATCCGTCATAACGCCACCATCCATCACTGCCACCACAACACGACGATCGCCAGCCGTATATCTCCACGCATTGAGAAGATTGATATCAGCACCCGCAACACAATAGTCGCCAACAGAGCCATCGTTGTAGTAGTGCCACTGCCATGGCAACTCAGGATCGTTAAAAGGCATCGTCACAGAGCGCGTTGGCTCGGGACGCGATGTAGGCATGGGCAGTGCCTCGCTCGAGATGCGCTTCATCTTAAGTGAGTACTCCACGCGCTCCACCTCATCGAGCCTAGCGATCTTCTCGGCAACAGCCCTTAGATCGAGCTCTCGGTCGAAACGCACCAACATCCAACACTCAAGACTTTCGCTCTCAACAGCTGGGAACATAGGCTCAACATCGAGGCTCAGACCATCAAGCTCAAGCGTCGACTGGGGATCATCAACACGCACCATAAGCACTCCGCGTGCGGCAGACTCGCTCCAGCCATAAATCTTATCTTGATACCCAACCTCATGGTTAATATTGTCAATTTCACTCTGCACACAGGCTGTTAGGGCGAGTGTCAGAAGGGAAAGAAAAACAAATCTATTCATTTTAAAGTTATAGGTTCATGGACACATTAAAGGGAGTTTAACAAAGTATGACCCGTCGACCCACTCTCAATATTAAACTCCCCATTCTACTTATCTTCTATCTTCGTCACTCAACGCGCTCTAGAACGTGCCTAGCTTGAAGACTATCTTCTGACAATACAGCTCTCCGGCCGCGAGCTCAATAGATGGGAACTCGGGATGGTTCACGGCATCGCTAAATCCCTGACACTCGATGGCAACACCTGCATAGTCATCGTAGTAGCTCTGCGACTTGGTCTTTGGGCAGCCACCCGAGAGCCAGTTGCCCGTATAGAGCACCGCCGCAGGCTGCGACGAGAGTATCGTTACGCTACGTCCCGTAGCCTCGCAACGCAACTCGCCAACCTCCTTAAGGATGTTTCTCTCAAAGCCATCCACCGCAAAGCAGTGATCATAACCACGATAGGTGCGTATATTGTTGAACTCAGAGTCTATATCATCGCCAAACCTACGCCACTGAGTAAAGTCGAGAGCCGTGCCCTTGACATCAAGGAGCTTGCCCGTAGGTATCTGCACCGTATCCATCTCAAGCACCTTCGAGCAGTTGAGATGCAACTCATGGTCGAGGATGCTCTTACCCGAGCCCTCGCCATGAAGATTCCAATAGAGGTGGTTAGTGAGGTTCACTACGGTAGTCTTGTTCGACTTGGCGAGGTAGGTAATCTCGAGGTTGTCCTCATCGTCAAAGTCGTAGACCGCCTCGACAATAAGTTCGCCAGGATAGCCCTGCTCCATATCCTCAGAGATGTAGCTGAACACCACACGGTTGGTCTCAACACGACCCTCCCAGTAGCGATTAGCAAATCCCTTAGAGCCACCATGAAGGTGGTTAGGTCCGTTGTTAACCTCAAGACGATACTCCACACCGTCAACAACCATGTGACCGCGAGCAATGCGACCAGCAACGCGACCTACGCTCTTACCACTCGCTGCACCATCACCGATATAGCTCGCGGGGTCTGCATAGCCCAGTGCCACATCATCGATCTTGCCATTGCGATCGGCAAACTTGACACTCACGATCGAGGCACCGATATTACACAACTGCACCTCCGAGCCACGCTCGTTACGCATCGTGTAGAGGATGATACCCTCACCCTCAGGCGTAGAGCCCCAAATATGCTGTAAGATCTCCATTACTCAACAGGTGTGACATTGTTAACAAGTGAGTCGATACGCTTCAAGCACTCTGCCTTGCCGATAAACTCCGTAACATCGAACATGCCGGGACCCTTACCAGCACCAACCAACGCTAGACGCAACGTGTTCATAACCTGACCAAGCGAGTAGCCCTCAGCCTCGATCCAAGCACGTACCACCGCCTCGGTGTTCTCCTTCGAGAAGTCCTCGATAGCCTCGAGCACACCACGCAAAGCCTTGAGCATAGCTGGGTTATCGCCCTTCCACTGCTTCTTCACAAGCTTCTCCTCATACTCTGTAGGAGCAACGAAGAAGAACGATGTGAGATCCCACATATCAGTAACAAGCGTCATGCGCTCCTTCATGATACCAGCCGCCTTGCCCGCAACCTCGTCCGTAACCTCAATGCCGTGCTCACGCAAGATAGGCTGCATAAAAGGTGCAAGCTGCTCATCCGAGAGCGAGTGCATATACTGAGCGTTGAACCACTTAGCCTTATCGGGCTGGAAGCGAGCACCAGCCTTAGAGACACGGTCGAGCGAGAATGAGTCGATGAGCTCCTGCATAGAGAAGATCTCCTGCTCAGTACCAGGGTTCCAGCCAAGCAACGAGAGCATGTTGATGAATGCCTCAGCGAGGTAGCCATCCTCGCGATAGCCGCGCGAAGTCTCGCCTGTGGGCGCAGTCCAGAATAGTGGGAAGACAGGGAAGCCCATCTTGTCGCCATCACGCTTCGAGAGCTTTCCGCTACCCGTAGGCTTTAGCAGAAGTGGCAAGTGAGCGAACTCAGGCTGTGTATCGGTCCAACCGAAGGCGCGATATAGGAGATAGTGCAGTGGCAACGATGGCAACCACTCCTCGCCACGAATAACGTGCGACACCTCCATAAGATGGTCATCAACGATGTTTGCTAGGTGGTAAGTAGGAAGTGCGTCAACCGACTTATACAACACCTTGTCGTCGAGTGTCGAGGTGTTAACCTCAACATGACCACGGATCAAGTCATCCATCTTAACTATCTCGTTCTCAGGCATCTTAAAGCGCACAACCCACTGATCGCCACGTGCAATACGTGCCTCGACCTCCTCCTTCGATAGGCTTAGTGAGGTAGGGAGCTTCTCGCGCACCTCATAGTTGTAGGCAAAGGTCTTGCCAGCCTCCTCGGCCTCCTTACGGAGAACATCTAACTCCTCAGGAGTATCGAAAGCGTAGTATGCCCAGTCGGCATCAACAAGCTGCTTAGCATACTTCAAATAGATCTCACGACGCTCGCTCTGGCGGTATGGGGCATGTGGACCACCAACGCCCACACCCTCATCAATCTCGATGCCGCACCACTTGAGCGACTCAATAATATACTCCTCAGCACCGGGCACGAAACGCTGCGAGTCGGTATCCTCGATACGGAGAATCATCTTGCCGCCATGACGACGTGCAAAAAGGTAGTTATATAGTGCTGTGCGAACACCACCAATGTGCAACGGACCAGTTGGGCTGGGTGCAAATCTTACTCTTACTTCTCTCATTGTATCCTAAATATTAATTGTTTTTAACCTTAAACTCAGCACGTACCGTAACACGTGCCTTCTTAACGCGTGACGAGAGGTTGAATGAACCTCCTGCCGAGAACTCCTCATCGCCAGTAGCCGCCGTGATCTGGAACACACCAGCACGTGAGCTGATGAGCTTGCCAAGGCTCGAGCCAGCATTTGTAGCCATAAGCTCGGCACGGGCACGGGCATCGGCAGCCGCAGCACCGATAAGATCGTGCTTAACGCTCTCAAGCTTGGTGAAATAGTACATAGGCTCGTAGACCTCAACCATGATACCCTCAGCCATGAGTGATGGCAGCTTACGCGACGCAGCCTCAACAGCATCAACCTCCATAGACTCAACGATAAACGACTGTCGGAGGATAAAACCATTAGAGGTCTCGCCGATATACTTGCCATCAACATAGACGCTCTCAAACACCTCACGTGCCGTAGGCATGTTGAACGAGATAGACTCCTCAGATACGCCATTGCTCACAAGGTGGCTGAGAACTCTCTTGCGCTGATTCTCCAACTCGATATAGCCATCAGCAGCAGCATCATTCTTAACACTAAACTCACCCTCGACAACGATCATGTCTGAGGCAAACTGCGTCTCGCCAAGACCTGTAACCGAGATTGTACCCTCGCTACGCGAACTAGAGGTGTAGGCTGCTGCAAGAACCATAGCGGCAAGAACAAAGGCCGATGAGCAGATGATATATTTCCACAATTTTTCCATAAAGCTCAAATATTTATCAGGTTAGACATCTATTCCAAGTTATACATTGAATAGGAAGTGCATAATATCGCCATCCTCAACGACATACTCCTTACCCTCAATACCAATCTTACCCACATCGCGGCATGCACGCTCCGAGCCAAGCTCAACATAGTCAGCATACTTGATAACCTCGGCACGAATGAAGCCACGCTCAAAGTCGGTGTGGATGATACCAGCAGTCTCGGGGGCCTTCATACCGCGACGGAAGGTCCAAGCACGGCTCTCATCAGCACCCGTAGTGAAGAAGGTCTGAAGATCAAGAAGACGGTAGGCAGCCTTGATCAAACGGCTCACGCCCGACTCCTCAAGACCCATATCCTGAAGGAACATCTGACGCTCCTCGAAAGTCTCAAGCTCGGCAATATCGGCCTCAGCAGAGGCTGCAACAATAAGCATCTCGGCATGCTCCGAAGCGATGGCAGCACGCACAGCCTCGGTGTGTACGTTACCCTTTACGGCAGCACCCTCGTCAACATTACATACATACAACACTGGCTTATCGGTAAGAAGGTTTAGATCCCACACCGTCTTGCGCTCCTCAGCGGTAAGCTCCACGGTACGCGCCGAAAGACCCTGCTCCAAAGCCTCCTTATAGCGACACAAGATGTCGTACTGACGCTTTGCAATCTTATCGCCCGCAGTAGCCTGCTTCTGGCACTTACCGATACGATTCTCAATGGTCTCAAGATCCTTGAGCTGCAACTCGGTGTCGATAATACCCTTATCGCGCACAGGGTCTACAGTACCATCTACATGGGTGATATTCTCATTCTCGAAGCAACGCAACACATGGATGATGGCGTTGGTATTTCGGATATTTGCCAAGAACTTATTACCCAAGCCCTCGCCCTTTGAAGCACCCTTAACCAAGCCAGCGATGTCGACGATCTCGATTGTTGTGGGCACAACACGCTTAGGGTTATCGATCTCAACGAGCTTCGTAAGACGCTCATCGGGCACAGTAATCACGCCCACATTGGGCTCGATAGTACAGAACGGAAAGTTTGCAGCCTGCGCACGCGCATTCGACAAACAGTTAAACAGTGTCGACTTACCCACGTTAGGCAGTCCGACAATTCCACATTGTAAAGCCATAATATTTTAGTTTTTTATCATTTTCATTAATCTACTTGTGACACATTCACCAGTGCCTCGCGATAGGCGTTCAAGATGCGTGACTTAGAGATAAATCCCAGGTAGTGACCACCCTTGTCGACAACGGGAAGCATCCAGGTGTTGCTCTGCTCGAAACGGGGCATGATGCTCTGGATCATCTCATGCTCTAGGATCTTATCTGGTGGCTGGATCATATAGTGAATGATCGACGTATTCCACTTATCGCGATTAAACATGTCGTGACGCAGGTCGTCGAGCTGCACCACGCCTAGGAGCTTGCCATAGTTATCTATCACAGGGAAGATGTTACGGCGAGCACTCGAGATGATATTTACAATATCTCCCAGCGTCAACGACTCGCGAATACGGATAAAGTCGGTCTCCATAAGCTGGTCGAGGCGCAAGAATACAAACGCCGAGGAGTCCTTATCATGGGTAAGAAGCTCGCCACGCATACGCAACTGCTTGGTATAGATCGAGTCGCGGTCAAGACCATAGTTGACGGCAAACGAGATGCACGACACGATCATCAGCGGAATGAACAATCCATAGCCATTCGAGAGCTCGGCGATAAGGAAGATAGCCGTGAGTGGTGCCTTCATAACGCCCGACATAACACCCGCCATACCAGCAAGCGTAAACGAGGTGATAGATATATCCCAGCCAAAGACCGAACGACAGATAACCGCGATGGTTGCACCAGCAAAAGCACCTACAAAGAGCGATGGAGCGAACGTACCACCAACACCTCCAGCCGCATTTGTCGTAGCCATAGCCACCACCTTAAACAACATGATGGCGATCAGATAGATTATGATAAACCAGTCCGACTCGCTGAACGAGTAGAAGATCGAGTTGTTGAACAGCTCCTCGGTACTTCCCGACATGAGCGAACCGAAACTGCCGTGACCCTCACCATAGAGTGGTGGGAAGAGGAAGATCAACAGACCCAACGAGACACCAGCATAGATCCACTTGCGCCACTGACTCTGCATCGCGTTGTAGAAGCCTCCCACCTTCGAGTTAACCGACGTGAAGTAGTATGCCATAACGCCACAGAAGCAGCCAAGCAACACAAAGAGAGGCACTTGCGCCACCTTAAACATATCATCTGCCGAGAGCGACACGGCGATGATTGGCGAGAAGCCATGCAGCACAAGCGACGTTATGGTTGCCGTCATCGACGCCATGAGCAGCGGGATAATCGACTTCGAGGTGATGTCGAGCATCAAGATCTCCAGCACGAAGACCACACCAGTGATTGGTGCTTTGAAGATCGCAGCCACGGCAGCACCCGCGCCACAACAGAGCAGCAGCGTGATATTCTTGTAGTTTAGGCGAGCAAGCTTACCGATGTTCGAGCCGATGGCAGCTCCCGTGAGCACAATAGGCGCCTCAGGACCTACCGAACCACCAAAACCGATGGTTGTAGCACCACCCACAATCGATGTCCACGTATTGTGTCCCTTGATTCGCGAGCCGCCACGCGACATGGCATACAACACTCGGGTGACACCCTCCGAGATACCATCCTTGACAACGTACTTGACAAAGAGCGTAGCGAGGATGATACCGATACCGGGATATACCAAGTAGAGCCACTGAGCCTGATCCTCGGGCGTCCACGAGGTGAGAAGCTCCGTAATCGTGTGAAGCAGCGTGTTGAAGATAAAGGCTCCAAGACCGGCACAAAGACCCACCATGATGGCGAGTATTGCCATCACATGCGAATCCCTCAAGCCTCTGGTAAGACCTTGGAAGACCTCAAAAATGCGATCTTTGATCTTTTGCTCTAGCTGAATCATAAATCAATCGGTGGCTTGATTACTTTCTATACTGCTCAGCCTGACGCGCAATAAGCTCCGAATCCTCGAAATAGTTGATGCGCATAGCACGACGCACATCCTCGAGTGTAGAGGCAGCAGTAGCACGAGCACGCTCCGATCCTCGCTTAAGAATCTCGTAGACATCCTCGATATGCTGCTCGTAGTAGCTACGACGCTCACGAATAGGTGCCAATAGCTCCTCGAGCACGGCGATGAGCAGCTTCTTGCACTTCACATCGCCAAGACCACCACGACGATAGTGCTCCTTCATAGCATCAAGGTTCTCATAGTCGGGGCAATACTTAGCAAAGTGCTCAGGGCGCGAGAAGGCATCAAGATAGGTAAAGACGCAGTTGCCCTCAACCTTACCAGGATCCTCAACGCGAAGATGGTCGGGATCAGTGTACATGCTCATAACCTTCTTCTTGACATCGGCTGCCGAGTCCGAAAGATAGATGCAATTGCCCAACGACTTCGACATCTTTGCCTTGCCATCAGTACCTGGCAGACGCATGCACGCCGAGTTTGTAGGCAACATTATCTCAGGCTCGACGAGCGTAGGTCCATAGACCGAGTTGAACTTATGAACTATCTCACGTGTCTGCTCCAACATAGGCTCCTGATCGGCACCAACGGGAACGGTAGTAGCGCGGAAAGCGGTGATGTCGGATGCCTGCGAAATAGGATAGGTGAAGAAGCCCACAGGAGTACCCTTGCGCTGAAGGTTCTCCTCCGACTCGCCATTCTCGGCAAAGCCTCGTAGCTGGATCTCCGCCTTCACCGTTGGGTTGCGCTGTAGACGCTGCACCGTAACAAGGTTCATGTAGTAGAATGCCAACTCGGTAAGCTCAGCAACATAGGACTGGATAAATATCGTCGAACGCTCAGGGTCGATGCCACACGACAAATAGTCGAGTGCAACCTCAATAATGTTCTCGCGAACCTTATCAGGATTGTCCGCATTATCTGTAAGTGCCTGAGCATCAGCAATCATAATATAAATATCATCATACTCGCCAGAGTTTTGCAACTCTACGCGGCGGCTGAGCGAGCCAACAAAATGGCCCAAATGAAGCTTGCCCGTAGGGCGATCACCAGTAAGAATTATCTTTTTCATAGATCTAAAATTTTTCAATACATAGCGAGCATATTATATATATACTCTCGCAAGCGACAAAAATAGCAAAAATTTGGTGAGATTCCTACTAAAATTGTTGAAATATAGATTTTTTTTATAACTTTGTAGCAGACAAACAGACAACCTTATAACCAAAACATCTACTAGACATGACTATTATCCAACTTGAATATCTGATGGCGGTAGCCAACTGTGGCAGTTTCTCACTTGCCGCAGAACACTGCTTCGTAACGCAGCCCTCACTCTCGATGCAGATCAAGGCCCTCGAAGAGGAGCTTGGCGCAGTACTTCTCGACCGCACAAAAAAACCAATTATCCCTACTGCTGTAGGAGAGGTTGTACTCGAAAAGGCTCGCGAGACACTTCGCTCATATAACTATATTCGTGAGTCTGTGGCAGAGCTTCGCGGCGAGTGTGCTGGTCGCATGCGTCTAGGTGTCATCCCCACCATCGCACCATACCTGCTCCACAAGTTCATACCAACCTTCATCAAAGAGTACCCCAAGGTTGAGCTCGAGATTCACGAGATGGTGACTGCCGACATCATAGAGGCACTCAAGCATGACCGCATCGATGCAGCCCTCGTAGCATCAGGAACGTGTGGCGAAGGCATCACCGAACACGACCTGTTCAGCGACCATTTCTACGCCTATCTATCGCCCTCGCACCCACTCTTCGAGCGTTCAAACATACGCATCGAGGATATTGATTTTAAGGATCTTATACTACTTAGCCGAGGCAACTGTATGCGTGATCAGATCTTCGAGCTCTGTCAAGCTGCAAACGACATCCCATCGCACTTCTACTTTGAGTCGGGATCACTCGACACGCTCATGCGAATGGTTGACTGCACATCGTGCATGACCATCATCCCCGAGATGGCACTCGAGTTTATACCACAGGCTCGACGCAACCGCGTGAAGAGCATTGCCAAGGGTGCAACATCGCGCCGTGTAGCACTTGCCGTAAGCCGAACATACGTAAAACAATCTATCGTCGAGGCACTGCGCTCAACGATACTCAAGTGCGTAGATCAGGAGAAAATATAAGGTTTAAAACAACGAGGCAAAAAAGCGATATTATTAATATTCTAGAGCCTATTGAGGTCGATCCTACGGGTCGGCCTCAACTCTTTCTATTGCGCTATCTTTGACGAAGGCTTTGATATTTCACATTTTTTGCTTATATTTGCAAGAATTAAACGCGTGCGTGCGAGGAAAGATCCCTCACATCGGCGATGACAAGAAGAACAAAACAAGAAGTAAATAACTAAAAATCAGAGAATAAGACTATGGAAAATTTGCAAAAACTCATTGATACGATAGTAGAGGCAATCGACGACAAGAAGGGTCAGGGCATCGTCTCACTCGATCTCTCAGGCTTCGATGGAGCTATATGCTCGCACTTTGTGGTCTGCAACGCCGATTCAACAACTCAGGTGGATGCAATATCACAGAGCATCGAGGAGAAGGTGTTCGAGGTTATGCACGAGTGGCCTATGCGAGTAGAGGGTCGTCAGAACTCGTTTTGGATTGCTATGGACTACTCGGATGTGATCGTTCACATCTTCCAGAGCGACCTTCGCGACTACTACCGTCTTGAGGAGCTTTGGGCAGATGCCCCAATGAAGCGCTACGAGTTTGGCGACTAATGAATAGTGGATTTTGTGAAAGTGATTTGTGTGATAATTAGGATTTAGTATGGCAGAAAACAGAGCAAAGATGCCCATGCAGCCGAAGTTTAACTTCATGTGGTTCTGGGCATTAGTAGCAATTGGCATTATTGGCGTATCGCTATTTGGCGAACCTGAGACACGTCCCATCGAGGGTGACTGGGACATGATCAACGGTCTTGTGGAGAATGGTTGCGTGGCACGCATCGAGGTCAAAGATCGCGAGAATGCAAGCGTCTATCTCACTCAGGAGATGGTCGACTCACTTATCAAGGACGACCGTTTCAAGAATATGCCCACCACGGGTGCTCAAATAGAGTTCAACACCGGAGGTGACGTTCAGGACTTCCGCGAGCAGATTGAGCGTGCCGAGGCACGTGCCAAGGAGAATGGCATTGAGGCAGCGAAGGTTAAGATCAAGTATCTCCGTTCGGAGAGGGGCTGGGTTGAGTATCTTTTCGACTTCCTACCATGGATACTCATCATCGCCGTATGGCTGATATTCATGCGCGGTATGATGCGCAGTGCTGGCGGCGGAGGTGCTGGCGGCGGGATCATGAATGTTGGCAAGGCGCGTGCTCAGATGGCAGACAAGAACAACAAGGAGCGCATAACATTCAAGGATGTGGCAGGTCTTGAGGAGGCAAAGGTTGAGATCATGGAGATCGTCGACTTCCTACGCAAGGCGGACAAATATCGCGCACTTGGAGCAAAGATACCTAAGGGTGCGCTGCTTGCAGGCCCTCCAGGAACAGGTAAAACACTTCTTGCAAAGGCCGTTGCTGGCGAGGCTAACGTTCCATTCCTCTCGATCTCGGGCTCTGACTTTGTGGAGATGTTCGTGGGTGTTGGTGCTTCACGCGTCCGCGACCTCTTCGAGCAGGCTAAGAAGGTGGCACCATGTATCGTCTTCATCGACGAGATCGATGCTATAGGACGTGCCCGCGGCAAGAACTCGGGTTTCTCGGGCAACGACGAGCGTGAGAACACCCTCAACCAGCTACTCACCGAGATGGATGGCTTCCAGACAAATGCAGGTGTCATCGTGCTTGCGGCAACCAACCGCGTAGACATCCTCGACAAGGCACTCATGCGTGCTGGACGCTTCGACCGCCAGATCGAGGTGGGTCTTCCCGACGTAAAGGAGCGCAAGGAGATCTTTGACGTACACCTCAAGCGTCTTAAGCTAGACGCAAACCTCGATCGCGAGTTCCTAGCTAAGCAGACACCAGGATTTGCGGGTGCTGACATAGCAAATGTATGTAACGAGGCGGCACTCATCGCTGCCCGCAACAACAAGGATTGCGTAACACAGGAGGACTTCTTAGCTGCCATCGACCGTATTGTGGGTGGTTTGGAGCGTCGCAACATGCCGATGACTGAGCGCGAGCGTCGCTCGACAGCTATCCATGAGGCGGGACATGCTACGGTGATGTGGCGATTAAAGAACTGCGACCCAGTGCTTAAGATCACGATCATCCCTCGTGGTCGCTCGCTTGGTGCTACATGGTACTTGCCTGAGGAGCGCGTAAACCACAATGTCGAGCACTTCATGCACAAGCTCGCAGGGCTTCTTGGAGGACGTATCGCCGAGCAGATGCTTCTCAACATCACAAGCACAGGAGCTATCAACGACCTTGAGCGCACGACAAAGACAGCATACGCCATGGTAGCCTACTATGGCATGAGCCCAAAGGTGGGCAACATAAGCTTCTATGATGCCACCGGTCAGCGCGACATGTTCACAAAGCCATTCTCGGAGCAGACGGCGATACTCATCGACGAGGAGGTACGCCGCATTGTCGACGAGGCTGTGGAGCTTACGCGCAAGATCATCTTGGACGAGAGAGAGAGTATCGAACGCCTTGCAGATCTTCTTCTCGACAAGGAGACAATCTTCTCGGAAGATGTTGAGAAGATCCTTGGCAAGAGTGCCCAGCAGATAGAGAAGGAAAAGCAGGAGCCAACAAACAAAGAGGAGGAGTCGAAGGTGCGCGAGGCAGAAGTTGTTGAGAGCGAGGAGGCTAGCATAACCTATATCGTGGAGCCTACAACAGAGAGGGGCGAAAAGGAGAAAACAGAATAAATCGAAGAACATTATAATCGTATGAGTGACAAGCTGAAAAACTTATTGGTTCGCACCGCAAGTGGTGCAGTGCTACTAGCCATTGTAGCTGGCGCATCGTTGAGTATTTACTCCTATGCCCTGCTGCTATTCGCCATTATGGTCATTGGCCTTGTGGAGTTCTATAAGATGGCTCGTCACAACGGCTCTAAGCCTCAGTTTATCACAGGCATCGCCACAGGCATCATCCTCTTTATTGGTTTAGCACTACCAGCCATCGGAGTCCAGAATAAAAGCTTTGAGGGCATTGAAATATTGATGGCGATGACAATCATCTCCATCTCGCTAGTCATTCCAATATGTATGGTTATTGAGCTATTCAAGGTTTCGCAGACACCTATGAGCAATATCGCCACGACCATTCTTGGCATAGTGTATGTTACGCTACCACTGTCGCTAATGATGTATATTCCCCTATTCCTCGGTGGAAATACGTGGCAGCCATGGTACTTCCTATTCTATCTCTTCATCGTCTGGGCCAACGACGTGTTCGCCTATTTGGTGGGCATCACCATGGGCAAGCATCGCCTGTGTGAGCGCATATCGCCCAAGAAGTCGTGGGAGGGATTCTTTGGTGGCATAATCGGAGCTATCGGCGTAGGTGCGCTCGGCGCATACTTCCTTGATGGTCGATACGAGATATGGATAGGTCTTGCAGCAATCATCGCCATCACTGGAGTGCTCGGCGACCTTGTGGAGTCGATGTTCAAGCGCGAGGCGGGCATCAAGGACTCGGGCAACATCATGCCTGGTCACGGCGGTGTGCTCGACAGATTTGATGCGTTGCTTATCTCTGCACCATTCGCATTTATATTCTTGCTCTTTTTATAAGCTAACACAAACTACAAAATCTATAAACTTATGAAGATCAACAAAGAGGGTTACTGGATAATCGGCATCACCGGACTTATTTGCTTGTCGATATGGTTGATGGTCTATCTACTCATCGATACGCACATTGCCATCATGTGGTTCATGGCAGGCTTCCTGCTCATCTTCTGGTTCTTTGTAGCAGCCTTCTTTCGCGAGCCACGCCGTGTGCAGATTCACGACTCGGAGCTTATATTCTCGCCCTGCGATGGTCGTGTGGTGGTCACCGAGGTAGTCACCGACGATGAATATCTCAAGGAGGAGATGATGCAGATCTCGATCTTTATGTCGGTAACGAACGTGCACATCAACTGGCTCCCTGTGGGTGGCTCGGTGGAGTATTTCAAGCACCACCACGGACGCTTCCTCGTAGCATGGCACCCTAAGTCGTCGACCGAGAACGAGCGCACAACGACCGTAATTCGCATGAAGGATGACCGCAAAGTATTGATACGCCAGATCGCAGGCTTCGTGGCACGACGCATAGTATCATACATGAAGCCAGGCAACGACGTGGAGCAGAATAGCGTGATGGGCTTTATCAAGTTTGGCTCGCGCGTAGACATTCTCATTCCTAAGGATTCGGAGCTATTCGTTGAGATTGGCGATCCTGTGATTGGCTCGCAGACCCCAATAGCACGCCTTAAGCGCAGAGCATAAAAGAGTTACGCGAAAACGAAGATGGAGCTAGACAAGGTAATAAAGGGGGTTATAACCATCGGCATGGTGGCAGCCGTGCTGGCGGTGGTATGGTATCTATCGAGCATCGTAGTCTACATGCTCCTTGCCGCAGTGCTCGCCATCGTCGGACGACCACTCGTGAGCCGCATAAACAGGCTGCAGGTGGGCACGTGGCACCCATCACGCACACTCGCCGCAAGCATAACGCTCGTCGTGATGTGGATCGTCATCGGAGCTCTTGGCATACTCTTCATCCCGCTTATCGCCAGCAAGGTAGACGAGCTGCTAACACTCGACTGGAATAGCCTTGCCGAGTCGATAAAGGCCCCCGTGGCAGCCTTTGAGGAGTCAATAAATGGTCACTTCTCAAAGCCTATTATAGACATTGTAAAGCTCCTCGAGGAGATGCTATCTAAATTCATCGACACCGACTTCGTATCGACATTTACAAATGTCGCCTCGTCGATGCTATCTATCGGCATTGGGCTCTTCTCCGTGACGTTCATCACCTTCTTCTTTCTTCGCGACGAGGGACTATTTCATAAGATTGTAGCTCTCTTCTTCCCCGACAAGTACAAGGACAACATCTACCACGCCCTAGACTCCATTCAATCACTCCTAACACGCTACTTCGGAGGCTTGATGGTTGAGAGCATGATCCTCATGCTGGTGATCTCGGTAGCGATGATGCTCTTTGGCATGAGCATTAGCAATGCCCTTATCACGGGCCTCATCATGGGCACGATGAACCTAATACCCTACGCAGGTCCTGTTATAGGTTGCTGCATCTCGATGGCTATGGGCATCATCTCGCCCATAGAGGGCAACATAGCCTACACCGCCATAGTCATTGGCGCAACAATAGGTGTGGTTAAGATAATAGATGACTTTATAATCCAGCCCACGATATACTCCGAGAGAGTGAATGCTCACCCGCTCGAGATCTTCATCGTCATCCTGATCTCAGGACATGTGGGTGGAGTATGGGGTATGCTGCTTGCCATACCTCTCTACACCGTGGCACGCGTCATAGCACGCGAGTTCTTCTCAGAGTATGGCGTGGTACGCCGTCTAACGAGCAAACTTTAGAGTGTACATTACATTATGATAGATATCGAAGCAGAGGTTATTCATGGTAAAAAGATAGGTCGAGCACTGGGCTTCCCGACGGCAAACATGTCGCTCGACGGCTACGATATTGAGCGCGGCGTCTATCGCTCCGAGGTGGCGATTGACGGCACGACATACCGAGCAATGTCGAACGTGGGCATACGTCCCTCGGTAGGTGGCAAGGAGCTACTATTGGAGACCCACGTGATAGGCTTTCAGGGCGACCTTTACGGCAGACGTCTCAGCGTAAGACTCCTCGAGAAGCTGCGCGACGAGAAACGCTTTGCATCGATAGGCGACCTCAAGGAGCAACTGATGCGCGACTACGACTCCATAGCAGGTGCCAAGAGCTAAGAGCACCAGGAGAGAGGGCCGAGACGCAGAGACAACAGAGAGAGAGAAACTTAATTAGTTCATTCCGAGGGAGCTTTAGCGACCGTGGGAATCTCCTCGTTAGCGTGCTTAGGATGAGATTGCCACGAGCCTTGCGGCTCTCGCAATGACGAACAGAGATAGCAGAGAGAGGAGAAAGACGAGAGAGACGAGAGAGACGAGAACGAAGTCGAGCATCATATTTTTTTGTTGTTTTTTTCTCTCTGTTGTCTCTGTTGTCTCTGCGTCTCTTTCGTCTCTGAGAGAGGCAACGTCGTCTGCGCCCTCCTTGAAAACTCTCTCCGAGCTACTTTCTAATGAAAATAATTGGGCTTTCATGGTGTATATTTCACCTTTTTTCGCTACATTTGTACTACTATATATAATATAGCGAACGACTCACGTGCAAAATTAGGTATATATACCGATGAGCCGTATGCAATATTATTTGTACTTTTGCAGTTAATTACACTACTAACTATGTACATAGATATTCGTGAAATATTGGGCAAGCGCATGGGGCGTCGACTCCCCAAGTTTATCACACGCCCGCTTGAGAAGATCATCCACCAAGATGAGATGAACACGCTCCTCGCAGCGTCGAAGGGTGCAACACCCGAGGAGTTCCTGAAGCGAACATTCGAATTTTTCAACGTCACACACGAGGTGGAGTTCACCACCCCACTAGACAAGAACGAGAGATATATCTTCGCCTCGAACCACCCCTTTGGTGGTCTTGATGGCATGTTGCTTGTCGACACTCTCATCGAGGAGTTTGGCGATGCTGGAGCTATTGTCAACGACCTGCTCATGAACGTGACCTACCTCGCGCCACTATGGATACCAATAAATAAATATGGTAAGCAGAGTGCCGAGAAGAGCATGCGCTACGACAACGCCCTCAGCTCCCCAACAAAGCAGATACTAACCTTCCCCGCAGGCTTCTGCTCGCGCTACATCGACGGACGCGTACAGGATACCGAGTGGAAGAGCCACTTTATCAAGGATGCTCAACGCTACAACCGCAAGGTGGTCCCCGTATTTGTCGAGGGCACACTCTCGAAGCGTTTCTACCGCATCTACCGCTTAAGACGCTTTCTCCACATCAACGTAAACATCGAGCTTGTGCTGCTCGTCGACGAGATGTTCCGCCAGCGCGGTAACCACATCAAGATCCGCATTGGAGCACCTATCGACGTAGAGCAACTCGAGGGCAATCGTTCAGAGAAATGTAACTACATACGCAAATGCGCCTATAACCTAGAAATGAAGTAACCATGCAAGAGATTATCCCCGCAGTAGATAGAGCACTTCTCCGCGAAGAGCTCGCACAGCTTGAGCCACTACGCACAACACGCCATGGTGGCAATGTGATATATATCTTTAGAGCAGAGAGCTCGCCCAACCTCATGCGCGAAGTAGGACGTCTTCGCGAGGAGGCTTTCCGCGAGGGTGGCGGAGGCAGCGGCAATGAACTAGACATCGACAGCGACGACTTGGCAACAGATGGATACCAGCAGCTCATAGCGTGGAATCCTGAGTCAGAGGAGATCATCGGCGGCTACCGCTTTATCATCAGCCACGAGACGCACCCCAAGCACCTCTCCACAGAGCACTACTTCCGCTTCAGCGACCTCTTCCGTGAGAGGTATATGCCCCACACCCTAGAGCTTGGACGCGCCTTTGTGAAGAGCTCGGGCGACGCACTGAAGAGCATCTATGCCCTGGACAACATCTGGGATGGCATCGGAGCACTGCTCAAGACCAACCCTGAGGTGAAGTATCTCCTTGGCAAGGTTACGATGTACTCGTCGTACAACATCGAGGCACGCAACATGTTCTTCTACTTCCTACGCAAGTACTACCCTGACACTGAGCATCTTATCGAGGGCATTACGCCTCTTGAGATGAATATCGACAACGCCCACTACGCCGAGGTATTCACGGGCGAGGACTTTGCAGAGGACTACAAAATCTTGCGCAGCCGCATACGCGAGCATGAGGAGATCATACCCCCAATGTTCAACGCATATATCAACCTCACCGGCTCGATGAAGGTCTTTGACTCGGTCTACAACCCCGAGCTTGGCGATGTCTACGAGACCTGTATTCTTGTTCCTGTAGATTCTATCTATCGCGATAAGTTTGAGCGTTACACAACATGGTAGGATAGCATATCCACGTACTGAAAGCTATTATACGAGAGGTAAGAAGTAATATTCTTGCCTCTTTTTCGTATTTATTGTCCCGTTGGTCGACAAGCTATTGTTTTATTTTAGAATAGTTCCGAACTTTGGATTAGTGTTATACCAACACGTAGCACATATCACTAACTATCGAATTATAGACTATGCAAAAGTTAAACAAACCAGCTATCTTAGTTGTTGACATGCTCAACGATTTTGTTTATGGTGCGCTTACCTGTGAGCGTGGCAAGGCTATTGTTCCTGCAACGGCGCATCTTCTCGACGCGGCACGCAAAGCTAATGTGCCTGTTATCTTCTGCAATGATGCACATCTTAAGGGTATCGACCGCGAGCTGAGCATCTGGGGCGACCATGCCATTGCCGGCACTGAGGGTGCTCAGGTGATCCCCGAGCTAAACAAGGCTGAGGGCGACTACGTTGTGCCAAAGCGTCGCTACAGCGGCTTCTTCCAGACCGACCTCGACATTCTGCTTAAGGAGCTTGGCGTGCAGACCGTTGTCATGACTGGTCTACATACGCACATGTGCGTGCGTCACACCTCGGCAGATGCCTTCTCGCTGGGCTACGATGTTGTGGTGGCTAAGGAGGCTACCGACTCATTCACCGAGGAGGACTACACCAGTGGTCTGGCATATCTCAAGACGTGCTACGGCGCAGATGCCTATACGAATGAGGAGCTTATCGCGATGTTCTAAAACGATCACGGATCTAAGCAAAGGGGGTTTGACGACCTCCTTTGTTGCTAAAATCATCTGTTTCTAAAGATTTAAGATATAATGTAGATTTTTTTTGCTACCTTTGCACGTATAATGCCCGTGCAGGGCAGAGTGTGGAGCAGAAGATAATCTAAAAATTAACTATATGAACGCTATTGTAAAGAACGATTTTCAGTTTGAGGGTCAGAAGGGTCACTACGTAGGTAAGGTACGTGACGTCTATAACATCAACGACGACTACCTTGTTATGGTGGTGTCGGACCGTATCTCGGCTTTCGACGTGGTGCTGCCTAAGGGTATCCCATTCAAGGGTCAGGTGCTGAACCAGATTGCCGCTAAGTTCCTCGATGCCACAACCGACATCCTCCCCAACTGGAAGATCGGCGTGCCCGACCCTATGGTTACAGTGGGTCACCGCTGCGAGCCCTACAAGGTGGAGATGGTCATCCGTGGCTACCTATCGGGTCACGCATGGAGAGAGTACAAGGCTGGCAAGCGCACAATATGTGGTGTAGCGATGCCCGAGGGCATGGTCGAGAACCAGAAGTTCCCAGAGCCTATCATCACCCCTACAACCAAGGCTGACGAGGGTCACGACGAGGACATCTCGAAGGAGGAGATCATCCGTCAGGGTCTTGTGTCACGCGAGGAGTACGAGCAGCTCGAGGCATACACACGTGCTATCTTCCAGCGCGGTACTGAGATCGCCGAGAAGATGGGTCTTATCTTGGTAGACACCAAGTATGAGTTCGGCAAGAAGAATGGCACCATCTACCTTATGGACGAGATTCACACCCCCGACTCATCACGCTACTTCTACAAGGAGGGCTACGAGGAGCGTCTTGCGCGTGGCGAGAAGCAGAAGCAGCTATCTAAGGAGTTTGTGCGCGAGTGGTTGATGGAGAATGGCTTCCAGGGTCAGGAGGGTCAGCAGGTTCCCGAGATGACCGAGGAGGTTGTCAAGGGCATCACCGAGCGATATATCGAGCTCTACGAGGCAGTTACGGGCGAGAAGTTCGTGCGCGCCGAGGCAGACGACGTCGAGAAGCGCATCTTTGACAACGTGTCAGAGTATCTTAAGACGCTCTAATCGAAAGCGTTAACAACAACGTTAGGCTGCATGGTTACCCCTTGCAGCCTAATTTGTATCCCACACCTCTTACCGAGGCTATCTGCACCGAGCCTAAGCGTGCGAGTTTTGTGCGTAGGTGCGACACAAAGACATTCATCGAACGCAGGTTATAGTAGCTATCGTCGCCCCAAATTTCAAGAAGCAGCTGCTCGTAGGTCACCACCTCGCCACGATTATCGAGCAGCATCCGAAGTATCTGCGCCTCACGCGATGAGAGGTGCTCCACCCTATCGCCCTTGCGAAGCTCACCCGTCTCAGTATCAAATAGGCACTCTCCAATGCGATGTTCTGAGTGCTGAATGCGCACCTCAAGGCGGCATAGCAGCGACTCAACACGCACCATCAACTCGCTAATATCGAAAGGTTTACGCAGATAGTCGTGACCGCCCGATCGGAAGCCCTCGACAACATCTTCGGCACTATCGAGCGCCGAGAGGAAGATAAACTGTGTATTCGCACCACTCTCGCGCATCCTACGCACCATCTCAAAGCCATCCATACGTGGCATCATAACATCGGCAATGACAAGGTCCACATCGTGCTCCGAGAAGAGTCGACAACCCTCCTCACCATCTGACGCCACAAGCACCTCGTAGCCTTTGATCGTAAACACATCACGAAGTATACGACGCAGTGTAGCATCGTCCTCTACAACCATTATACTCCTCTTAGCCATACTTTGGAAGTGTTATTGTTACGCGAGTGCCACGTCCCACCTTCGACACAAGGGAAATATCTCCACCACTGCGCTCCACAAGTGTACGAACGTGATATAGACCAAGTCCATAGCCCTGGCTATCAAGACGATAGGCACTCCCTACACGATAGAACTTTTCAAACACACGCCGCTGCTCGGAAGAGGGGATACCTATACCCTTGTCAGCAATGCTAAAAGAGACTTTCTCGTCTGTCGACACTGCCTCGACATGGATATTTGGCACACCATCGCTATACTTAATGCTGTTATCTACAAGATTAAGCACGATGGTGCGAAGGCTTGCCCTATCTACCCATACGCTTGTACACTCGGCAATTGTCGAGCTGAAATCTATCTGCAAGGAGCTATACTTTAGTCTTAGCGAGGCGACAACCTCATCGACAACACCCTGCAAATCGACACTCTCTCCGCGTAGCACCACGGGCGACTCATCATCAAGCGAGCTCCGAAGGATCGAGTCAACCATAACACTAAGACGGTCAAGCTCGGAGCGAGTCATAGCCAGGTACTCCTCACGCAACGTCTCGCTCTGGGCAATCTCGGGTGTCGAGAACAGGGTATCTGTGGCAGCACGTGCCGCAGCAATTGGTGTGCGTAGCTCGTGCGTTATGTTGTGTGTAAGGTCTCGACGAATACGCTCCAAGGTCTTGGCACGAAAGAGTGTTACAAGTAGATATATTAATGTAAGTATGAGCAGCAACGTGGCGATAATCGAGATAATGATCATACCACGCATACTTGCCAAAATCTTGGTGTGCGGGTCCTCAACCACAAGGCGTATGATGATTGATGATATTTGCGCCTCGACACAAAACGTGCGTAGTGACTCTGTATCATCGCCGTGGCGCGACACAATAGTAGGCTCACCACCGACAAGCAACAACATTTCGACACTGTAGCGAGTCTCAATTCCCGACGTGCGTAGCTGCTCAGAGACTATAGCATAGAGACCTTCAAGAGGTCCTAAGGTTATATTTCTTGTGCCCTCGATATTACCAGCATATCGCCATATAGACTCATCAAATATGCTGACAATCTGATTGTTATAGCTATCTCTCATCTCGCGATAGGAGCGTACACTCCACACCACCTCGACCACAGCGAGGAGTGCCATAGAGAGAATGGCGAGGACAAACAGAGATATAAATCGGCTACGTTTCATACCACAAAGTTATGAAAAATCGATAAACCTCTCACACATCCGCCCGAGATTTAACACTATTTAACATTCGCATTAACACTCTTTAACAGAAAATATTTGGAGAATTCGCCCACCTCGCACTACCTTTGCACTAACAAAAAAATGCAGCTGCCCAGTGTTTAACCTAAAAATCTAAGGAACTATGAAACGACTATTTTTAATTGCGACATTTGCCCTTGCAGCACTTACTGCCTATGCACAGCAGAAAGATCCTCTCTATATCATTAACGAATGTGTGGTATCAGCCAGCGAGGTACAAGAGCTCACAAGCCAGGGTCATATTGATGTTCTCACCGTGGTACGTGATGCCGACGAGCTGAAGGAGTATGAGAGGTTTGGCGACACCTCTAATGGTGTGATACTCGTCACCCTAAAGGAGGAGCACGTCTTTATTGCCCCTGAGACTCCTGGCGAGTTTATGGGTGGAAATATTGAGACATTCCAGCGATGGGTTGCCGAGAATCTTCGCTACCCCGAGGAGATGAAGAACCAGAAAGCCAGCCAAGTGAGGATTGTTGTGAAATTTACAATTGGCAAGCACGGATATATCGTACCAAGCAGCATCGAATTCTTGCGAGGTAGCGTTAAGGCCTTTAACGACGAGGTGCGACGTGTGTTGCTCTCATCACCACGCTGGGAGCCAGGCAAGCAGAAGGGCGAGCCAGTAGCCGTAAGCTATACGCTACCAGTAGTATTTATTTGGCACTAAAGTAAATAGAGTACATCAAAAAGTTTAGGGGTTGTCCTCGGTGGACAGCCCCTAATTATTTTATGCAATAGCTCTCTTTTGATGCAGCTTCCTACTGCTGCAATGCTCGCCAGAGCATATCCTTAAGCTGCGTGATATTCATATTCGCCACCGACGAGATAAATATCGACTCGACGCCCTCGGGAAGGTGTGAGCGCATCTCTTCGATAAGCTCGTCATCGAGCATATCGCACTTGGTGATAGCCAACAAGCGTTGCTTGTCGAGGAGCTCGGGGTTATACTGCGTGAGCTCGCCAAGCAGCACCTCATAGTCGGCGGCAATATCATCGCTATCAGCAGGTATCATAAAGAGCAACACCGAGTTACGCTCGATATGTCGCAAGAAGCGAGTACCCAGTCCGCGACCCTCGTGCGCACCCTCGATAATACCAGGGATGTCCGCCATAACAAACGAGTGGTCGTCGCGCACCGAGACGATGCCGAGGTTAGGCTCAAGCGTCGTGAAGGCGTAGTTAGCAATCTTAGGCTTAGCCGCCGAGACCACAGAGAGCAACGTCGACTTACCAGCATTGGGGAAGCCCACAAGGCCCACATCTGCCAACACCTTAAGCTCGAGGATGAAAGCACCCTCGCTACCCTCCTCGCCAGGCTGCGCATAGCGTGGTGTCTGGTTGGTAGCTGTGCGGAAGTGCCAGTTGCCCAAGCCACCGCGACCACCCTTGAGCAACACTAGCTGCTCGCCATGCTCCGTAACCTCGCCAACATACTCCGTATAGGTCTCACCCGTCTCCTCGTCGGTGAAGACCTGACGCGCTACAGTACCTAGGGGTACGGGGATGATAATATCCTTGGCATCGGCACCCGTAGAGCGTGCGCCATGACCATTCTCGCCATCCTCGGCAAACTGGTGACGCTTATACTTGAGGTGGATCAATGTCCAGTACTGGCTATCACCCTGAAGAATGATGCTGCCACCCTTACCTCCATCGCCACCATCGGGACCACCAAAGGCAACAAACTTCTCACGTCGGAAGTGGCACGAACCAGCACCACCATGACCCGAGCGAGCGAATATCTTTACATAATCAACAAAGTTACTTCCAGCCATAACGTTACGATATAGTTAAACACGGCGCAAAGGTATAAAAAAAATAGGAAATTAGCAAAGCCTCCACACGATACGAAAGACGGCCACCCGAGGGCAGCCGTCGTAGATCAATCTAGGTTAGTAATATGGTTAGGATATTATCTCTCAAACTTAGCCTTTGCCTTTTCCAACTGACGCTTGATAACATCCATAGAGTTATCGATAGCCTCCTCGAAAGTGAATGCGCGCTCCTCGACACGGATGTCGCCACCAGGGACATGGAGCGAAACAACTACTACTTTGTTGCCCTTCTCTGAGTCGGGGTCGAGGCGCAAAACAACCTCTACATCACCCGCCCTCTCATCGACAAAGCGATCCAATCTATCCATCTTCTTCTGAATAAAGTCAAGCAACTGCTGGCCTGCATCGAATTTCACTGACTGAATCTGTACGTTCATAGCTCAAAAGTATTAAGTTTATATATAGTGCAGAACGAACGCATGCCGTTCCGCTGTCCGCCAACGTAAGCCACAACGCCCACTACACATCCCGCTCACGAGGATGCGCCACAAGATAGATGTCGCGCAGACGCTCGATGTTGTTGTGCGTGTAGACCTGTGTAGCCTTCAAAGAGCTGTGACCCAAGAGCTCTTGGATATCGCGGAGATCAGCCCCAAAGTTTAGCAGGTGGGTGGCAAACGTATGGCGCAACACGTGCGGCGAGGTCTTGCCAGGAACACCAGCTGCCTTAAGCACCCTATCAACAATGCGTTGCATGGTGCGATGACTCAAAGGCTCTCCTTTCTTTGATAAAATTAACGCTTTTTTTTGATCTATGCAAATATTTTGCGAATAATTATGACTAAAATACTTTTTTAGTATCTCAGCCACCGATCCCAAGAGGGGCACAATGCGCTCCTTGCGTCCCTTGCCGAGCACACGTACGCAGCTGAAATCCGCAGATATATCCTCATGGGTGAGCGATGCAAGCTCCGAGAGACGAAGCCCCGTGGTGTAGAAGAGAATGACGACCAACGCATCACGCCGCACATCGTAGTCGTCCGACCTAAGAGCCTCCCTCACACGCTCCACAACATCCGCCATACGGCTATCGGCAACAAAGACCGGAAGACGGCGCCGAGACCTCTGCGAGCGTATGCCACTAACAACATCATGCGTTGCATAGCCACGCTCAAGCATCCAGTGCCACAGCGTGCGCAACGAAGCCACACTGCGGTTTACCGACGAAGCAGCCAACGAACGCTCCTCAGCAAGGTATATGATCCACTCCTCGACATCCGAGCGAGTGATCTCAGAGGGGACGAACGACGCACGGTCCTTGCCTATAAATCTGAGAAAGTCATCCGCATCGCGACGATAGTTACGCACCGTAAGCGGCGAGTAACGACGCTCAGCCTCAAGCCAATAGATAAACTCATCGATAATAGTCATAAGCAGCGAGGGGGCTAACATTTACTTACCCAAATAGACCTTCAGATATTGCATCGCTGAGTCACGCGAAGCCTTTATGTAGAGGTAATCCTCGGTGCACCTCACCTCCTCAATCTCCCTTCCGAGGTCGATGATAACCCTGCCCTCGATATGCAAAACGCCACGTGGCGAGAGAGTGCCAATAGTGATGGATGGGTACTCAGAGCGACGATCTACGGCGATGATAGCACGCGACTTAGTGATGTATAGCTCGTCGGCAAAGGTAAACGACACACCATCGGAGTCGATGAGGGTGATAAAGTCACCATCGCTGCATGCCGAGTGAACGAGGCTGACATTTCGTGCCATATCGCACTTAAACAGAGTGTGATAGCCCCTACCCCATGTCATGCACTCTTCCCGCATCAGATGCTCTATGCTGCCTCCAGACACCACATTTTCGCATACAAGACGACCAACCTGATCATGCTGCGAGAGGTACTCCTCTTCGGAGGATAGCTCCACGTATCGCGGCGAACGAGCTGCTGGGGTAACATCCTCAAAGGTGGCTTGCGAGGCACTCTCCGAACGATAGACGACATCTACCGCCTGACTAAGGCGCGCAACGGTACGACCATAACGCTCCGTATAACGTCGCTTGCTGAGCTTACGAATCACCCTACCACACCTCTTAGCATCAGAGTGGGCCTTGGCACGCCCCAGCGAGTAGGCATAGCTGGCTAGAAGGTCATCGCTTTGGGTAAATAGCTCCAGCAACGCCTCGGGATATAGCGACAACATACGCATATCCTCCTCAGCCATAGCCCCATCAGGCATACGCAACAGGTTGTAGAGATGGATGTTAAGCGAGGCAACGCCCTCATCGCCGCACTTCGACGTAACACAGCGCAGCAGCTCCTCACGCGACGACCCCTCGACATGCGCCAACGAAGGGTCACCAAGCATCACCCTACGAACCAGCTCAGGGGTTCGTCGAGATGCCACGACCGACTGCTGAACATCGGCAGGAAGCCTCGACCATGGTGTTTGCGCCTGAGCAACGAGGGCCACAGTAAGGCTCAACAGTATGCAAACAACATATCGCATAACAAGCTCTATTTGAAGAACTTATACTGGAATATTGCAAGGTAGACAACCGCACACGAGATATACGCATCGGCGACATTAAAGACAGCACCAAAGAAGTAGCCATCGCCACCAACAAGGAAACTAAGGAACGACGGGCAACTCTCCCACTTGAACAACGGAAGATGTATCATATCGATGACCTTGCCAGTGAGGAAACCAGTGCCCTGCTCCTCGATAAATAGTCCGTAGAACATGCTATCAACCATGTTGCCGATAGCACCTGCAAGGATGAGCACAGCACCCACAATAACACCCTTAGGCACCTCGCTGCCCTTCTTCAGCAGATAGCGAATGCCGTAGATGAGAGCTCCGATCATCACTAGTCGGAATAGGCTCAGCACGATCTTTCCCCAGTCGAAGCTACCGCCGCCACTGCCAAGCTGCATGCCGAAGGCAAAGCCGGGATTCTCGACATAGCAGAGGTTAAACCATGGGAAGACCTGAATATGGTCACCTACCTCAAGATGCGCATGCACCATCAGCTTGACAAGCTGGTCAAGAGCAACGAGCAAAATAGTCCAAATAGCAATCTTATGTCCTGTAGATAATTTAGCTAACCCCATAGTTTACAATGTTATATCATATAAATCGCCGCAGATAGCCATCGGCCACCTGTCGACATATAAATTAATTTTGCACAAATATACGAAAATTAAAAAAAATATACTACTTTTGCGACAACGTTTCGTTGCCCAGGTGGCGAAATGGTAGACGCGCTCGTTTCAGGTGCGAGTGCTTAACGGCATGTAGGTTCGAGTCCTATCCTGGGCACAAATTTACCAAAGAGGAATTTCCGAAAGGATTTTCCTCTTTTTTATTTTTGCAACTATCTGATAACCTTAGTATTATAGCAAGAGCCTTGTTTTCATCTATAGTTCGATAATTACCAATTTCCTTGTCCCACAAAATTCCGTTAGGAAATAACAAATTCTGTATTTTCTG